>JAKFUF010000177.1 GCA_021732845.1 Planctomycetaceae bacterium
GACGACGAACGACGGAGCCCCAATCGGGGCGTGACCCGTGATGTTTGTCGGATGTTCAATGAATCTCACCCCGTTGGGGCTCCCTTTCTCGCACCGACTCCGACCCAGGGCTCCGCCGACATTCGTCGGCTCCGCCCTGGGCTGTCGAATCCTGCCCCGTTGGGGCGGTTGGCCAGAGTCTGACCAGAAGCAGAACCCGCGATTGATCACTGATTTCCAGCACGCGCTCGCGAAATCGTCGCGGCACGCCAACAACCTGACGGTTAGTAGTACGAAGCACACGAAAGGTCGAACCACGAGTCACACAATCCTCCACGAATGAGAAAACGCCGAGTTCAGGTCAATGGCTCCCGGGTCGATTTCGCCGTGCGAGTCTTTCGTGCCGGGGTAATGACTGTGACATTTGTGTCCCTTTCCAGCAGCGAACGCCATCAGGGACAACGAATGAATTTGTTGGTGGAGTCGACAGGCCTGGCAAGACAGTGCGGGAATGGGTCGGTCTTGCTCGCTGCGGAACCCCTGGCGCGGATGGGTGGCTGCGCCCCCCTGCTTCATCCGCTATCGGGGTTCCTAGCTCACGGGTCATGTGAATTTACCACCGATCGTCACCTCGACGCCATTGAGATCCGTCAGTCCGCCACGACTGTCAGCAAGCAGCGCTGAACTCGCACGCCCCATCTCCGCCCGCTATCCTCTGGGGCATGTTAGAGTTTCAAACCTTTGAATTCGGGAAATGCTCATGACGTTTCGCGTTCTGGTCATGGAACGGGCGTGGCCCGGTCTGGAGATTGAGCGCGCGATTCTGGAGCCGGTCGGCGCGGAGGTCTTGGAGATTCCAGCCGCGGACGAGGACCAGCTCTGCGACCTGGTGGCCAAAGTCGACGCCCTGGCGGTCTGCTGGTCCAAAATCTCGCCGCGGGTGCTGGACGCCGCCTCCCGTTGCCGGATTCTGGCACGCCTGGGGGCGGGGCTCGACAATGTGCCACTGCCCGCTGCCACGCGGCTGGGCATGCTGGTGACCAACGCCCCGGATTACTGCGTGCAGGAAGTGGCCGATCACACCTTGGCGGTGATATTGGCCACGGCCCGCAAGCTTCCGTTTTTCCATCATCGGACGAAGTCTGGCGAGTACAACCTGCAGACCGGACCGGACATGCACCGCCTGCGGGGACGGACCGTGGGGCTGATCGGTTATGGCCGCATCGGACAGGAAGTAGCTCAGCGGGCCACCGCCCTCGGGCTGCAAGTCCTGGTCAACACTCGCACCGGCACCTTGCCTGCCGAAATGGCGTCGCACAATGTCCGTTGTGTTCCATTGGAAGAGCTGTTGAAACTCAGCGACTGGGTTTCGCTGCACGCACCTCTGACGGACGCCACGCGGCACCTGGTCAATGCCGGTTTCCTTTCGAACATGAAGCCGACGGCGTGGCTCATCAACACCGCCCGAGGAGCCCTTGTCGATGACGTGGCTCTCTGGACCGCCCTGCAGGCCAACCAACTGGCCGGAGCCGCCCTTGATGTCTTTAACCCTGAACCTGCGGACCTTTCAAAACCATTGTTCCGCGACGAACGCGTGCTGGTCACCCCGCATTCGGCCTTCCTCTCCGTCGAGTCACTCATCGAACTGCGGACGCGTGTGGCTCGGCAGATCGCTGATGTGCTGACGGGCAAACGCCCGGAGTTCGTGGTCAACCCAGATGTGTTCCATCATCCCGCCTGCCGGCTGCCAGGGATTTCCGCTTGAAACCGCTGATTGTGATCAATGTTGTCGGGCTGACGCTCGACATGCTGCCTCATGCGCCACGAATTCGCGCCCTGGCCGAACGAGGCTTCGCCCGCCCCTTGGGAACTGTGTTTCCCGCCGTCACCTGCACGGCCCAGGCCTCGCTGCTCAATGGAACGATGCCGCGAGAGCACGGCATCGTCGCCAACGGGTGGTACTTTCGCGACCTGTCGGAAGTCTGGCTGTGGCGACAGTCAAACCGGCTCGTGCAGGGCGAACGGATCTATGATGCTGCCCGCCGGCGCCAGCCCGATTATACGGTCGCGAAGATGTTCTGGTGGTACAACATGTATGCCGCCGTGAACTGGTCGATGACGCCACGACCCAGTTATCCGGCTGACGGCCGCAAGGTGTTCGACTCCTACAGTCAGCCGCCGGAACTGCGTGACGAGTTGCAGGGCGAACTGGGGGTGTTTCCCCTGCCCCGGTTCTGGGGTCCGATTGCCGGCATCGAGAGTTCCCGCTGGATTGCCGACGCGAGCCGACGCGTTTTTGAAAAACACCGCCCGTCACTCACCCTCGTGTACCTCCCGCACCTTGACTATAACCTGCAGCGGTTGGGGCCGGACGACCCGCGCATAGCCGCAGATATTCAGTTGGTGGATGCCGAGGCGGGCAAGCTCATCGACGCGGCAGACGCTGGCGGAAGCGATGTTGTCGTACTTTCCGAGTACGCCATCACGGCCGTCAATCAACCGGTGCATATCAACCGGGTGCTGCGTGAGGCGGGCTATCTGACGGTGCGCCGCGAGCCACTGGGGTGGGAGACCCTCGACTATGGGGCCTCGCGGGCGTTTGCCGTCTCCGACCATCAGGCGGCGCATGTCTATGTGCAGCGTCCCGAGGATGTGGCCTCCGTCAAGGAGTTGCTGAGACACACCGCGGGGATTGAACAGGTGCTGGACCGGGACGGTCAGCGGCAGATCGGATTGGACCATGAGCGCTCAGGAGACCTGGTGGCCGTCGCCGCACCGGGTGCCTGGTTCACCTATTATTTCTGGCTCGATGACCGCGTGGCTCCAGATTATGCCCGCACCATCGACATCCACCGCAAGCCGGGATACGACCCGGTGGAACTGTTTGTCGACCCACAGCTCCGTTTTCCGAAACTCCGGATGGCGCGGCGGCTCGGCCAGAAAATGCTGGGATTTCGCTACTACATGGATCTGATCGGGCTCGACGCCAACATCGTCAAAGGCAGCCACGGCCGGCTGCCGACCGCCGGGAAGGAGTCTGCGGAAGCCCCCGTCTTTGTCTCATCATCACGGGCCATTGAACGCGACCAAATCGCCATGACCGATGTGAAACAAATGTTGCTCGATCTGCAGTTTGGGGACTAAGGATCGCGGCAATAATAACATGGTGAAGTGGATTGGGATGGATGCTGATTGAGGGCAGATTCATCAGCCGGCACGCGTTAGCGTCCGGTTCGTGGCGCTGGCGTCTTCCGATGATCCTCCAACCGGGGGCTAAGGCCGGCTAAGGCCCTCCGGCTCATTGGCTGTACGGCTTGTCAAAAGTCGACAGTTATTCTTGCCGCGGTCCTAACAACTTACGCAACAAGACTCGTCCTCACGAAATGCGCACCATTGAGCTTCGTTACCTTCTGTACAAATTCTTAAAACAAGCGACGATGCTCACGGCAGATTTACGAGAGTGCCCTGCGGGAATCGAACCCGCCTGTCCAGCTTGGAAGGCTGATGCCTCTGCCGATCGGCCAAGGGCACGGTTTCAGTTTGAACTCACGGCTGCCGCTTCAAGGTACACGTGAATTCAGTTGCACCCAGCGGGAGTCGAACCCGCACTTCCGCCATGGCGAGACGGTACGCTGCCGCTACGTCATAGGTGCATAACGATAGCACGCTTCGGGAAAGCACTGGGTGGGACTCGAACCCACGTTGCCGCATTACGGGTGCGGAGTCTTCGCCGCTAAACGACCAGTGCCTGACACATGGATTGGGACCAGACGGACTTGAACCGTCACAACTCGGGTAAGAACCGAGTGTGCTGCCGCTAACACCTTGATCCCGCGCTGTTCAGAATGGGGCCGGAGGGAATCGAACCCTCGCCGGCGAGGTAAAAGCTCGCTGTGCTGCCGTTACACCACAACCCCAGGTGAGGCCGTGGCTGCGTTTGCTGTCGGATATCAATTCCATCTCGCACCATTCATAAAACAATCGTTGATTTCATGCCGATCGCCCCAACCTCCCGCATTGGTCATTGGGACTTTGGTCATTGTTTCATTCCTACTGACCCGTGTGGGATTCGAACCCAACCTGAACAGCTTGAAAGACTGGCGACCTCACCAGAAGTCGAACGGGCCTTGTCGAGGGACGTGCGGTGTCTCATCGTTTGATACAGGTGGGCTGGAAGGCGCTCGAATCCTTCTCTCCCGGTCTTCAGCCGGGCGCTAAACCGTCTCAGCTACCAGCCCGTGTTGATCGCTCATTTTCCGCGGCGACAAAAAAGCCCAGTGTCTTGTGACACCGGGCTTGAATGCTCGCGGAGGCCTGAGGCCATTTGTCACATGCGCAGTGGATGCGGAACTTCTCCGCCATGCCCACCTGTGTTCTCCGATTTGCCAGCGAACAGCAGCCGGCATGGGAGACCGAGCGTTCGCGCCGGTTTCCCCGGCGTGGCGAACGTCTTCGTACCGCTCTGTTTTTCGCTGGACAGCGGGTGTGAGATCATGATTCGCGAAGCCGGTGAAGTGGCTTGACCCAGTGGCTGATCGGCGGCGATGAATGCGTCGCCATCGCCATAGAGACGCGTGAGCGCCCGAAAAAGTTCACGACATTCTCGGCTATTTTCGCGATCTCTTGGACGACGGTCGATTCCGGGGGCTGCTCGTCCGTCACGGCCACTACGAACGGGCTCAACAAATCTCCAGAATTTTCTGGACGGATGGCTCTCCGTATTCGGCAGCGCCAGTCAGCACGAGCAGGTTTGGCAGGATTTGTGCCGCGCCGCCCCCATGTGTGTGGCCGCAGAGCACAGTCATCCTTCGCTCCGGCGCAGCGCTCATCGCCTCGGCCAGCACGTCGCCCACCGCCTTGCACGTGAAAAACGGCAGCCAGTTGTCATCGGAAATTCCTCCCTCGAACCAGCAGGACTCGCGAAAGGGTGGGATATGTGTCGCCACGACGACGTGCCTGAACCGGGCCAGTGCCTCCGGAAGAACCGCACGGAAATGGTCGGCCGCCTCGTCGCCGAGCGCATGCAGCTTGGCCAGCCGCACTTTGGGGTCTTCGTCAAACCCGCCAAACTCCTCGATCAACCCGAAGTCATTGAGCAGCACGTCCGAGCCGTCGTAGTCCCCAAATCGCCCGTCGCTCCAGCCGTCATGACCAACCAAACAGGTGTCCTCGGTCAAAGGGACCACGCGTGCGTCGGGCAGCCAATGGAGGTTGGATGTGACCCCGCACAGCTTTCGGACTTTCGCCCGCACGCCACTGATCGACTCACGGTAGAAGTCGTGATTGCCGAGTACGAAGTAAACCGGGCGATTGACCTTGGTTGTGATGGCCTGCAGATGGCCAACCAAATCACGCGACTCGGCAATGTCGCCACTGATGACGAAGGCGTCAGCCGTGGTCGTGGCGAGCACGTCCATGAACGCGTTCAGCGCTGGTAGTTCCAGAAAATTGAGGTGAATGTCGGTGAGCCACGCGAGTTGCTTCATGGTTCGGTCCCTGACTGGAATCAACAACGCTACAAGTGTCTGAGTTGGTTCGTTTTGGCATCGAACAGATAAACATGTCGATTGGGATACAGTTCTTTGACACGTGTGAGCGGGATCTGTTTCGGCAAATAGCGGCCATAAAGCACCGGGCCGCTAAGATTCGGCGGGTTCGTGACGTAGTCCAGGTGCCGGTCGGACGGGTCGCCTTGCACCAGAACGATGGCTGGCGTGCTGACTCGCGCTTTAACCAGGTTCGCGAATTGGGCGTAGCGGTTGCGGGCGAACCCCAATTCTTCGATGCCGCGTGCCAGCGGTCCGATCCATATGTCTTCGATCGCCCACAGGTTGACGAAAATGGTCATGGCTACCCAGGCGGTCCAGCACCACTTCATCATGCCGCGCCGCTGAACATTCCAAGTTTGGAACAGTCGGTCGGTGGTGATTCCAAAGACGAGCAGCCACAGCGGAGCGGTTTCAAACACATAGTGCCAGTGCATGATCCCCGCGTACCAGTAGGGAACGTGCGCGGCATGGAGCGAAAGGATCGAGGCCAGCAACAAATGCAGATTCGACCGCATGGCAGGTCCGCCAGCCAGCACCAGCCAAAACACCGCTCCCAGCGGAATCATCCCCAGCGTCCAGCGCCAACTGGCGAACCAGCGGTCGCGGACGTTTTGAGCAGCCAGTGAAGGAGTCAGCTCTTCTGCCCATTCGTCGTAGTGCTTGAGCACGCGCGGCCCCAGATGACGCTCTCCACGGGTGACGTTGTAGAAGCCGTACACATGCCGCGGCGTGTGCAGGTTAGTGTATTGCTGATAGGGGCTCAGCAGCGCATTGCCGGTGATTTCCCGGTTGATGTAGGCCATCGTCCCGAATCCAACGACCAATGGGACGGAGAGAATCAGGCCGCCGAGAAGACGGTGCTGGAGCGACAACTGTTCCCAACCGGCCTTCTCCGACGTCGCGTTTGGCGAAGGTCTCTCCAGGTACCAAGGCCTGACGCTCCACAAGAGATACGCCCCATACGGCAGGGCCACTCCGGCGGCGGTCATGGGGCGGCAGAGCATCGCGAACGCCAGCCCGGTTCCCGTGATGAAGGCCCAAACGAGGCTGCCCGTTCGCCTGAGCCGATAGAAGCCCAACAGAAAGATCATCAACCCCACCAACGTCGGCAGATGGGCCAGCAGCAGGTTGCCGAACAGCAGGATTCCCGGCGAAAGACCGGTCAGCAACCCGGCGATGAGTCCAGCCCGCAGGCTCGCCAATTCCTTGGCCACCAGCACCACCAGCATCGCACAGAGGGCCAGAGCCAGCCACATCGACCATTGGGGAACACCGCTGGCAACGAAGGGGGCGAGCCACAGGCCGGCACCGGGGAAATAACGGCTCGCGAAATGCCCTTCGTTCAACACATGCATCTGGTCAAACAAGTGTGGCTCAACCGCACTCGGAAACCACAGCCGCCCCGCCAAAAAAGTCCGGGCTTGAAACAGATAGCTGTACTCATCGTGATAAGCCGGCGGCGTCTCTCCAAAAGCCTTCCCGGTAAGCCACGCCGCTCCCAGAGCCACACTTCCGACGAGGAGGCAGGCACCAAGGGGCCGCACGGTCCCCTGTGGAGCCGCCGGTTGCGGGATCCTCGGTAAACCGCTTCGCCAGCGCAAGGCGAGCGGAAACAACACCAGAAATGGTATCGCGGGCGTGGAATCTGGATTCCAGTGAAAGATCCACAAGAATGGCGATGGCGAGACAGACCACAAGGCGCGGCATCGCTGAAATTCCTGCGTTCCCACCCAAAGCAGAACACCAACATACGCTGTCAGCAACGCCCAGCCCAAACGCGAAGCCTGCTTGTCCGATTCCTCGTTGACCATGTCAGATGCCAGGCTTCCCAAAGCGAACAACCGTCGTTTATCCCGACTTCAACATCATACAGTTGCCTTGGAACCGGCGACCATGTCGTCGGTTGGCGGTGCTCGGTTCGAATTCTTCAATCTGGCCAATCCTTCCTTATGCCGATATAGTATTCATATCTGTTGATGCGATCGCTGAATTGAGGAAACACATGCCGCACGCCCATCGCGAATCAAAAGCCGGTCACACCCAAGGCAATTGGTGTGGCTCAGAGGAACACGGTGTTGGTCGCCGTGGGTTTTTGGCGGGCGCGGGGCTTGGTGCCGCGGCATTCGCGGCCAACATGCGTGTGCTGGATGTCCTGCAGTCGCCTGTCTTTGCCGATGAAATCAAGCGGCAGGAGAAACGGGTCATCCTGCTGTGGCTCGCCGGCGGTGCCAGCCAAATGGAGACGTGGGATCCCAAGCCCGGTCGCCCGACCGGCGGACCGTTCGCGGCCATCGACACCAATGTGCCGGGAATCCGCATTTCCGAACTGATGCCCAAGCTCGCCCAGCGGCAGCAGCACACGGCCATCGTGCGCTCGCTCAACACGCGGAACGCAGACCATGGCGGCGGGACGACGTTGATGGAAACCGGGCGGTCAACAGAACCAGGGCTGATTTTCCCTGATCTCGGCGCCGTGCTGGCCCGGGAACTGGGCCGGCCCGACAGTCCCGTCCCAGATTACGTGTCGATGTACACTTCGACGGAGGGGCGTCACAAAGGGGGACCGGGATTTCTGGGGTCGCGCTATGCGCCGATGTTCCTCGACAACGGATTGATGCCGGACAACATCCGTCGCCTGGAAGCGATCACCGATCTCGACCACAAAGAGCGCGGCGACCTGCGGGATGTTCTCAATGCGCGGTTCTCCCGCGGCCGCGACAATGCGTCGCTGGGCAGCCACAACGGGGCGTACCAACGGGTGCGGGGCCTGATGTCCAGCGAAAAGCTGTTCGACATTGGACAAGAACCACAGGCAATGCGCGACCTGTATGGGCCGACGCAGTTTGGCGAACAGACACTGGTGGCCCGTCGGCTGATCGAAGCCGGGACTCCGTTCGTCAAGGTGGCCCGCGCCTGGTGGGACAGCCACGGGCAAAATTTCGAGACGCATCTGGAACTGGTGACGGACCTGGACAATGTCATGTCTGCCCTGCTGGATGATCTGCAGAATCGCGGGCTGCTGGAGCGAACTTTGGTGATTACGGTTGGCGAGTTTGGACGGACACCGCAAATCAATCCGAGCCTCGGCCGCGATCATTTCGCCAGCGCCTGGAGCGCCAGTCTGTCCGGCTGTGGCATCAAGGGCGGAACGGTCTACGGCGCGACCGATGAGGATGGAAACACGGTCAAGGATGGCGAAGTCAACGCTGGCGATTTCTTCGCCACGATTTTCACCGCCCTGGGGATCAACCCCCACAAGGAATACTTCGTGGGGGCGCGTCCCGTGCCGCTGACGGATGTGAAATCGAAGGCGATTTCATCAATATTGGCGTGATGACCGAGCGGCGGTGGTGCGCTGGTAGCGAGGGGAAGTCCCCCACGCCTTGGGTCATACACCTGCGGCTGCGGGGCACACCAGTCGGCTCAGTTGTTCTTCCGGCTGCGGGCCAGTTTTTTCAGCGACTCGCATCCGCGCTCCAAGTTTCGTGATTCCGAAGCGTATGAGATGCGGAAGTGCGTGTCGTGGGGGCTGAAGACACGGCCCGGAATGATCAGCAGGTTGTTCTGGATGCCTTCGGTGGCGAACTCGGAGCCGGTGCCCCACGGGGCGCGGGGGAAGAGATAGAACGCTCCCTGCGCCCCGTGAATCTCGAAGTCGTGCTTTAGTTCCTCCACCATGAAGTCGCGCTTCTGCTTGTAGTCTTTCACGAAGCCCGAGACATCGGTATCCCACGCCACAAGCGCCGCGTGCTGGACGGGGTGGGGGGCGCAGACAAAGGTGAACTGCTGCAGCTTGATCATCTGCTGAATGACGTGCTCGGGGCCGTGTGCCCAGCCGATCCGCCAGCCGGTCATGGAGTGTGATTTGGAGAACCCGTCGATGACAATTGTCTGCGGGTTCCATTTTGCCGGGCTTACAAAAGGGGCGTCGTAGCAGAACGCGCGATAGATCTCGTCGCTGACCAAAGCGATGTCCCGTTCTGCCGCGAGCTTGGCCAGACCCTCGACTTCGGCGGCGGTGGCCACCGTTCCGGTCGGATTGGCGGGGCTGTTGAACAGAATCACCTTGGTCCGCGGCGTGATCGCCGCCTTGACCTTGTCCAGGTCGATCTTGAAGTCGGGGTAGGTGTTGACCTCGACCACGCGGCCTCCGGCCAGCGTGACAAGGTGCTTGTACATCACAAACCACGGGTCGAAGATGATCACTTCGTCGCCGGGGTTGACCAGCGCCGAGAGCACCAGTGTCAGCGCTCCGCTGGTGCCGCTCGTGATGAACACCTGCCGGTCCGGATGCTGATACTCGGCGTTGACCGCGGCCTGGATTTTCGACACCAGCGGGCCGATCCCCTGCGTCTGGCTGTAGGCATTTTTGCCCTCTTCGACCGCCTTGTGGAGCGCCTGCTTGATCGGCTCGGGCGTGTCAAAGTGCGGCTGGCCAATGCTGAGGTTGATGGGGTCCTTCAGCTTGGCGGCCAGATCGAACACCTTCCGGATGCCGGAGGCGTCGATCTTGTGCATGCGGTCGGCAATCCAGTTTTCGCTCATCGGCTGTGTCAGACGGGTCAGGAGAAATCGGTGGGCCGGATCTCGGACGATCGGTTCCGGTCCAGCCAGCCGTGGGGATGCCAGGTGCGAAAGCCCGCCAGCGACGCCACCGCACACACGATGTAGGAATAAAAGTCCGCGAACTCACGGCCCTGGGAGAAGATCTTGTCCGAGA
This sequence comes from Planctomycetaceae bacterium, assembly GCA_021732845.1. Lineage (GTDB taxonomy): Bacteria > Planctomycetota > Planctomycetia > Planctomycetales > Planctomycetaceae > JAKFUF01. The sequence goes on from JAKFUF010000177.1 coordinate 10,249, forward strand.
CGAACAGGAACAGTCCGGCACCGAGGAGAAACACGACAATCGCCGCCAGTTCGCCGATCGACGAGCCGATGCGCACCCAGAGGTACAGCGTCGCCAGGGTCAGAAAGGCGGGCAACGCCCACTGCGCCGCATGAAAATGCTGGTGCAGATAGAAACCGAGCCACACGAACCCCACCCAAACCACGGCATCGAAGACAACCTCGGCGGCGGAGAAGAGACGGGACATGAGTGAAACCGCGACCTGAAAGTGCCGCCGTGAACACGGCTGATCCGCGATGGATTATATCAGCCCCGGCGGCCTTGGGCGAGGAGGCGGGACTTGAAACCGTTGAACGGATCAGAAGACTACCCGACGAAAGGGCATGAACCGCCTTTTGCCGCCGCGACAGGACGAATTGTCGCTTGAACGCGACAGGACGAATTGTCGTGTGAAGGAGGTTTGCGAGCGGTCTCAACCTTGTTTCTCGGCGGCGAGGGCCGCCCGATATCCCGCCGACAGCGAGTACGTGGCATGCATCTTGCGGGCAATCAAGCCCTGGGATTTTTCCAGCAATCCGAGCAGGCGGAGATGTTCCAGACGGTAGTAGATCCCATCGTCATCGGGATCACAGCCCCAAGCCGTGGCGATGTCGTCCTGTCCGACGCCCCGGCCCTCCGCCTGCTCCATGATCTTGAGCAACGACCGCTGGCGTTCGCTCAGGGCGTTGCGTTTGGCCACCCAACTGCAGGTCATCTCGGCGACCAGCGCTGTGGGCATTCCTGTCCGCGCCAGGCGGAGTGCCGTCAGGTTTCCGAAAATGGAGGAGGACTGCCATCCGCCAGATCCGAGCCGCGCCAGATGTGCGACGAGTTCCTTCACATACACGCGGTCGAACAAGGGCCGCGGACTGAGGTCGTACCGGACGCACCGCAGATCCTGGATGTCGAACGGAATCGACTCACCCTTTTCGATGAGGGCGACCACGGCCGGCCATGAGCCGTTTTTCGCCTGTTCCAGCAGCAGGCCGCGGGTGATCTGGGGAAGATGTTGTTCCACGGGTCGCCGCCGACCTGGGCCATCGCCTGGCTGCTGGAGTAGGTTGACAGGTAGCAGCCTGTCTATGCAAGAATCGCATCGATCGGCACGCCGTGGTCAATCTCCAACCGCTTGCGGCCGGGGATCTCCAGCTTCCGCGAGTCGAGTCCGAGCTGCTTGAGAATGGTGGCGTGGATGTCGGTCACGTAGTGCCGGTTCTCAACCGCGTGGAACCCGATTTCGTCCGTCGCCCCATGCACCATGCCGCCCTTGATCCCACCGCCGGCCATCCAGACACTGAAGCCAAAAATGTGGTGGTCACGGCCGTCGGAGCCCTGCGAGCCGGGGGTGCGGCCGAACTCCGTGGCGAACACGACGAGCGTTTCTTCGAGGAGGCCGCGGCGGGAAAGATCCTCCAACAGTGCAGCCACGGGCTGGTCGACGGCGCGGGTGTTGGTTTCGTGGTTCGACTTGAGCCCGCCATGCGCGTCCCAGCTTCCCGCACCTCCGGCCCCATGTTGCACCTGGATGAACCGCACGCCGCGCTCCACCAGCCGGCGTGCCGCCAGCATCTGTGTGGCGAACGGGCGGCAGTGCGGCACATCAATCCCATAGAGCGCCTGCGTTTCGGGTGTCTCCTTGGAGAAATCGACCGCCTCCGGGATCGACTGCTGCATGCGGAACGCCAGCTCATACGAGGCGACCCGCGCCGCCAGCGCGGCATCGCGTGGTGACTCCGCCGTCCGCACCGCACTGAGTTGCTTGAGCAGGTCGATGCCCACCGCCTGCGCCTGTGGTGAGAAGGGGCGTTCGGGACGCCCGAAATCCAGCGGATTGGCCGGGTCCACGCGGAGCGGCACGGCATCGTGCGCCGGCCCCAGATAGTGGCCGTCCTTTTTGTTCCAGTACTCGCGGTTCCCCAGCGAAATGTACTGCGGCAGGTCGTCGTTCAGCGAACCCAGCCCGTAATGCACCCAGGCCCCCAGGTTGGGGAAGTCACCGTCGTTCTGATGCCGCCCGGAGTGGAACTGGGTCTGGGCTCCATGGTTGCTGTCGGTGGTCCACATCGAGCGGACGATCGCCAGCCGGTCGACCTGTCGCGCCAGGTGCGGGAACCAGTCACTGATTTCAATCCCGCTCTCACCATGTTTCTGAAAGCCGACCTGCAGCGGATAGAGCACATTCCGCTGGTTGCCGTTTCCGTCCGGCACCACCAGCCGCTCGATCGCCAGCCGCTTCGGATTCTGCGTGTCGGCAAACGGCGTCTCGGCGATCGTCTTGCCGGCATACTTCGTCAGCATCGGCTTGGGATCAAAGCTCTCCATGTGGCTCATGCCGCCATTCATGAACAGCCAGATCACACTCTTCACTTTTGGCGCAAAGTGCGGCCGCCCATCCGGGTGTGTGCCACCCTCCGCCCCAAAACCATCCCGGTGCAGCATGGCCCCCAGCGCCAGGCTGGCAAAGCCGGAGAGGAACGATCGGCGAGGTTGCAGGAGGGACATGGCAGGCCAAAGGTTTGGATTGGAAAGGAAAGGGCCACCGATGAAACACGGAAAAACACGGAGGCTGTGCGGTCCAAATCTCATTTTCATCCGTGTTTCATCAGAGTTCCATCCGTGGCTGAAATCATCGCACCATCACAAAATCGTTGTGGTTCAACAGTACCCAGACCAAGTTCGCGCGAGGGAGACCCCGCCCCATATCCGCGGCTTGGCCCTCTGGCAATTTCTTCCAAGTCTCCAGAGCCTGGACACTGGCCGCAAGTTCCTCCGCGTTCGGTTCGGCTCCCAGCAGGTTGACGAAGGCCAGCCGCACAAAGGCTGCCTCATCCGTGGCGGCTTCTTTTGGCAGTGCTCCTGTGAGCCGGTCGGCGATTGGCCGTGACGAATCCAGCACGAGCTTGCTGTTGGTCAGGGCGAGCGCCTGCTGAGGGACGATGCTCTGCTCGCGGCGGTAGCAGTCCTTGACGAGGGCTTCGTCGAACATCGTCAAGAACAGGTTGCGTTCGTTGTTCGAATGGAAGAAGTACAGGCTCCGGCGGGTCGACGTTTCCTGACTGGCCTGTGGCACAGGCGGACCGCCGCGGCTCGGGTCGAGCGTTCCGGCCAAGGCCAGAATGGAGTCCCGAACCGACTGCGACTCCAGCCGCACTGGCGTGCGCCGCCATAAGAACTGGTTGTCCTGGTCCACCGCAAGATTTTGCTCCGCCCCGGCCGTTGACGACGACAACCGGTAGGTCGCGGACTGCACAATCAGCCGGTGCAAATGCTTCATGCTCCAGCCGCTGTCCATCAATTCCGCAGCCAGCCAGTCGAGAAGTTCCGGGTTTGCCGGCGGTGTTCCCTTCCGCCCGAAATCAAACACCGTGGGAACGAGCGGGGCCCCCATGTGCCGCATCCAAATCTGATTCACGGCCACACGGGCGGTGAGCGGGTTGCGGCGGTCGGTGATCCAGTCGGCCAGAGCCCGCCGACGTCCGGAACTGCGAGATTGAAAGGTGACCTGCGGATCATCGGTGCTGGAATTGAAAAACCGCGTCGCCGTCCACTTTGCGCCAAAGATCTTCGTGAACTGTTCGCTCGGCTCCGCGGTCTTTTTCATCGCCTTGTCGAGAGCCTCACGCGCGGTGGTGATCTCCTTGTTGACGGCATCCTTCTTGTCGGCCGGCTCCTTCAGCAGCCGTAGTTCAAGATTCGCCAAGACGAGACGTGCTTGAGCAACCGCTGTCTCAGCTTCCGATCGTGCCGCGGTGCGGGCGGCCTGTTGTTCGGCGTCCGTCAACGCTTCGCCGGGCTTCGCGTCTCCCGCTTCGGCGCGTGCCCAAGTGGCGCGCATCGCCGTGATTCGCTGCTCCAAGCTGTCCAGTTCGGCCTGCGCCACAACTTTCGCCAGTTCGGCCACCTGCAGTTCCTGGCGTGCCACGGCGAGGGCGCTGGCCATCTCTTCGGCCGCGCCGGGCTGCGCGGTTTTGGCGGCCAGTTTTTCTTGTGCGGCAACGAGCTTGTTCTGAGCCACGGCGAGTTGCTGCGTGGCTGCAGTCCGGTAGGCCTCAAGCACCCACGCACGGCGTTCCGGCTGCCACGCGTCGGCGGGCAATTCTACTGGCTCAATAACCAGGGGTTTGAACGCCAGCACTGCGGGGACGCCCGGCGCGAGCGGCGTCGACTTGTCTGGGTTGCTCTCCTGACCACGGATAAAGCGGTAGGTCGGGGTGTCCATCAGGCCGTCGAACACGCGGGGGATGCCGTCACGGGCCAGGTTCATCTCGCCCGGCAGGATGTCGACTCGTGCGTGGTACGGCTCAAAGAAGGCCCGCATCCGGTAAAAATCGGCGTGGGTGAACGGGTCGTACTTGTGGTCGTGGCACTTGGCGCAGTTCAGCGTGAGGCCCAGAAACCCCTTGCTCACATGCTCGACTGTCTCCTCCATCCACTGGTTCCTGTTGAACAGAAAATAATTGCGGGCGAGGTAACCCGTGGCTCGCAGCTTGCCGAGGTCGTTCGGATGCAGCTCGTCGGCGGCGAGCATCAGCCGCAGCATTTCGTCGTACGGTGTGTCGGCGTTGAGCGATTCGACAATCCAGTCCCGCCAGTGCCAGATGTGTGGCTGGCTGTTGCGAAGCTGGTCCCCCAGCCCCCACCAGTCGCTGTACCGCCAGACATCCATCCAGTGCCGCGCCCACCGCTCGCCGTGCCGCGGATCCTCCAGCAGCTGCGTGACAGTCTGTTCGTACCATTCTTCATTAGCGGCGGTTTGAACCGCCGCTACCTCGGCCGGTGTCGGCGGCAGCCCAATCAGATCCAGCGACAACCGTCGCAGGAGCAACAGCCGCGTGGCCTCCGGCTGCGGCGTCAGCCCCCGCTGCTCATACTGCCGAGCGACAAACGCATCAATCGGGTTTCTGATCCACTCCGACCTCTGCACTGCGGGAACCGCAGGGCGCACAACCGGGCGAAACGCCCAGTGCTCACGGGGATCAGCTTCCGGCTGCTCCTGATCTGGCCCCGTCGCACCGGCCTTGATCCATGCCCGCAACAGCCCGACCTGCTCGGGTGAAAGCGGTTCACCCTCATGCTCCGGCGGCATCCGCTCGGCGATGTCGGTGGCCGTGACGCGCTCCAGCAACAGGCTCGCAGCCGCATCGCCGGGCGTCACCACCGGCCCGGTGTCTCCGCCCTCCAGGATCGACATGGCCGTGTCCAGCCGCAGTCCGCCTTTTTGCTTGAGCGCACCATGACAGGAGAAGCAGCGCTCACGGAGGATCGGCTTGACGTGCTTCAGATAGTCGACCTCAGCGGCCCGAGCCGTGCTGAAGAGGAACGCGCCGAACAGGAAAGCGATTCGAAAAACCGCCGAACAACGTGGGGACTGAATCTCGTTCATCTTCGCATTCGGATTCATCAGCAGTGCATATCCCAAGAAGCAGCGGTGAAGGTTTTGATGCGAGCATTTGAGTGCCGACTGCCATTGTCAGGGCTCCGCCTCCTCCCGAGATTCTGATCCTGGATCGGCTATGTCGGGTTGCTCACTGATCGGCTGAAGCCGACTCCACGGGCCAGACGGACTGAGGGAAAGGCGGAAGCCCAGGAAGTAGGAGCGTTCTGACGGTGAGTCCCCGGCGCGGGACGCCGACCGGGAGTCCCATGGGGGATCATTCCAACTCCCTCCCCGGTAGACCAGGTCCGAGCCGTCTGCAGTCTTGACTCTTGGATCTGCACCACCCGGCAGACTTTGTTCATGCTCGTCAGCACACCACTCCCAGACATTGCCATGCATGTCCCGCAGGCTCCAAGGGTTCGCCGACTTCATGCCGACAGGGTGGGTATACAATGTGCGGTCGTTGAGCCACGATTCCGTTCCGTCCAAACTCTCCTTGCTGTTCCCGCCAGACCAGGCGTATCGGTCCAAATGTGTGGGATCGTCTCCAAAGCTGAAGGCGGTCGTCGTTCCGGCTCGGCACGCGTACTCCCATTCCGCCTCCGTCGGCAACCGGTATTCCCAGTCTGGGGGGAGCCGCCCCGCCGCCCGCTCGCGCGAAGTGAGCCGCTCACAAAACGCCACCGCACTGTCCTGTTCACCGCTGTGGCTCAGATACACCGCGGGAGAGTTCGCCCCTTCGTTGACCCAATCTTTCCCTTTCCAGGGTGTGGTTCCCATCACACTTTGCCACTGACCCTGCGTGACCTCCGTCTGCCCGAGCCAAAAGCCGCGCGTCAATGTCACGCTGACCTGGTCTTCGTCCTCCCTGCGGAGATCTTCCGTCTCCGGACTTCCCATTTGAAATGTGCCCGGCGGGCACCAGCGGAAGGGGATGCGCAGGCCATTTCCACCCCACTGTTGGCCTGCATACGTTCCGAGCGCCGGCGGAGACATGCGGTTGTTCCAAGTGATCGCACCGGCAACCACTGCCAGCGCGAGCACCGCAACCATCATCAATGACCAGCGCACCGCGCGTCGTGACATGCGACTCCCTATCGAGTCTCGCGAAAAGTCATTTTACTGTGAAATTTGAAATCTGAAATTCTCTTCCACATCTACTCGGATTGCCAAGCAGAGCTTGAGCGTTTCAAGGACTCACTTCACCGAAAATCCCGCGATTGATTGTTGAGCGTGGCGAGAGTCTCGGTCAAGTCCTGCAGATGATCGACAACGAGGTGGATCACACCCTCTTGGCGCTGCAGGATGCCGCGGGCGGCGAGGACGTGGGAGCGGCGGGCGACGGTGCGGAAGCGTTCCCACGTGTCGCGATGCACGATCAGATTCGCCGTGCCGGTCTCATCCTCAAGCGTCATGAACGTGATCCCCTTGGCGGTTCCTGGTCGCTGGCGGATGAGCACCAGTCCGGCCACGCGGTACCGCCGGTCAGGCTCGACGATCAGCAGTTCGGCGGCGGTCACCACCCCTTTCCGCACGAGTGACTGCCGCAGAAACTGCATTGGGTGCCGCCGGAGTGAAAAGCCCGTCGTTTGATAGTCGGCCGTAACCTCCTGCTGGACCGTCATGGCCGGCAACTCAACCCGTGGCTCATCATCGACACCCGCAAACAGGCCGGAAGCCTCACCCAGCGCCATCGCCTGCCAGAGCGCTTCGCGCCGGCTCAGCCCCAGGGATTTGAAGGCATCGGCCCGGGCCAGTGCCTTGAGCGACCGCGAACCCAGCCGCGTTCGATCGACGAAATCCGCGAGGCACCGATAGGCACCGGAAGCCCGCTCTGCGGTGATCCGTTTGCCAGCCGACTCTCCCATCAAATCGATCATCCGCGTGCCCAGTCGTACGGCCAACTGGCCATTGGGCAGCCGTTCGAGCGTACACTCCCAATTGCTGTGGTTCACATCCGCCGGCCGGACTTCGACTCCATGCCTGCGGGCATCGCTCACCAGTTGAGCCGGAGCATAAAAGCCCATCGGCTGGCTGTTGAGCAGGGACGTGAGAAAAATGGCCGGGTGGTAACATTTGAGCCACGCGCTGGCGTAGACCAGCAGGGCGAACGACGCGGCATGCGACTCGGGAAAGCCATAATCGCCGAAGCCACAGATCTGGTTGTACAGCCGTTCGGCGAAATCGGCGGTGTAGCCGCGCTTGAGCATGCCGTCGATCAGCTTGGGACGGAACTTGATCAGGCCGCCTTTGCGTTTCCAGGCGGCCATGGCCCGGCGAAGCTGGTCGGCCTCGCCTGCGGTGAAGCCAGCGGCCACCATCGCCAGCTTCATCGCCTGTTCCTGAAACAACGGCACGCCCAGCGTCTTCTCCAGCACGCCGCGGACATCCTCGCTGGGATACTCGACCGGCTCCTTCCCCTCCCGCCGGCGGAGGTAGGGATGAACCATGTCCCCCTGAATGGGGCCGGGTCGGACAATCGCGACCTCGATCACCAGATCATAAAAAGTTGCCGGTTTGAGCCGCGGGAGCATGCTCATCTGCGCGCGGCTCTCGATCTGGAACACGCCGATCGTGTCGGCTTTCTGGATCATCGCATAGACCTGCGGATCCTCGGCAGGAATCGAAGCCAAGGTATGTGCCGGGCCATTGGTCTCGCGCAATAAATCCAGCCCACGGCGGATGGCGGACAGCATCCCCAGGGCGAGGCAGTCGACCTTCAAAATTCCCAACGCGTCGAGATCGTCCTTGTCCCACTGCAGGACGGTACGGCCAGGCATGCTCGCATTTTCAATTGGCACCAGTTCGCACAACGGCCGGTGCGTGAGCACCATCCCGCCCACATGCTGCGAGAGATGCCGCGGGAACCCCAGGATTTCCCGGACGAGATGCACCAGTTGCCGCCCCAGTCTTGAGTCTGCTTCGAACCCGGCCTCGCGAAAGCGGGCGGCCAATTGCGCGCTGGTATCCACGTGGTCGACCGCCTTGGCGAGCGTGTCGATCCGGTCCAGCGACAGGCCCAGGGCCTTTCCCACGTCGCGCACGGCCGAACGCGGGCGGTAGGTGATGACCTCCGCCGTCATCCCGGCCCGGTCCCGGCCGTACTTTTCGTAAACATATTGAATGACCTCTTCGCGGCGCTGGTGCTCAAAGTCGATGTCGATGTCGGGAGCCTCCGCCCGCTCCTGGCTGATGAACCGTTCAAACAGCATGTCGCTACGGGCGGGATCGACGGAGGTCACCCCCAGGCAGAAGCAGACGGCAGAATTGGCGGCTGAGCCACGCCCCTGGCAGAGAATCTGCCGGCTGCGGGCGAACCGCACCAGATCCCACACCGTGAGAAAGTAAGCCTCGTATTTCAACAGGGCGATGAGCTGCAGTTCATGCTCCACCTGTTTTCGCACCTTCTCAGAGACGCCGTCTGGATAATGGCCAGCCGCCCCCTGCCAGGTCAGCCGGGTGAGATACGTGAGCGGCGTTTCGCCAGGCGGACAGAGTTCTTCCGGGTAGTCGTAGCGCAGTTCGTCGAGCGAGAACTGGCAGCGGTCGGCCACCTCCCGTGCCCGGTCGAGCGCACCCGATGCGTGGGCGAATTGCGCCTTCAAATGCTCGAGCGGCTTCAGGCTCCGCTCGCCGTTGGCGAACTGCTCGGTGCCCAGTTCGCTGACGGGCCGGCCGCAGCGGATGGCCGTCAGCACATCCTGCAAAAAGCGACGCTGCGGAACGTGATATTGGACATTGTTCGCCGCCGCCAGGGGCACACCCGCCCAATGGGCGACCGCTTGCATCTGCGCCAGAAGCCACTCGTCGGCAGGACCATGATGCAGCTCAGCCACGGCGTAACACCGGTCGCCGAACACCTCCCGCCAGCGGGGCAGTTGGGTTTCCACAGCCAGCGGATCGGGGGCCAGCAGCACCCCGGCCAGCAAACCGGCGGCATGCTCGGTGACATCGGCCACGGTCAGGCGGCATTCGCCTTTGGGGGCCTGCCGGCGGCCACGCGTCAGCAGCCGGCACAGCCGTCCATACCCCTCCCGATGCTGCGCCCACACCAAGATTGGCGTGGCATCCTCCAAATGAATTTCCGCTCCAATGATCAGCTTCAGGCCGGTCGCCCTGGCCGCCACATGCGCCCGTACCACCCCCGCCACACTGTTGCGATCCGTGATCGCCAGCGCGGCATAATTCAGCTCGGCCGCCCGTTCAACCAACTCGTCCGGATGGGATGCCCCTTCCAGAAAGGAGTAGTTCGTCCGGCAGTGAAGTTCGACATGGCCTGTGCCGGGTGAAGCAGGAGCCGGGAGACCATCGAGAGCCGCGGAGTGGCATGTTCCCTCCAACGCCGCGAGGACCGGGCGGCGCATCTTCGGGGGGAAGGGTGGCTCAGGCATGACATCATGTCGCTGGCAAGTTTTGCTCGCTGCGGAACCCCTGGCGTGAATGGGGGTTCGTCGCTTACTGGACATTTCAATGCGGATCAGGTCAAAATCACGCCTCCGGTGTATACGGTACTTTTATACACTGCCTGAAGGGGATGCAAGGATATTTGTACTACAGTCCATTAAAATTAATTGGCAACAACCCTGTCCCCAAAAAACGAAAAACCCGGCATGACTGCCGGGTTTTTGGAAACTTCACGACGACCAGTTCCGCTTATTCGCTCGCGGCGGGCACAACCCAGACTTTGACTTCGGTGGTGATTTCCGGGTGCAGTTGGATCTTGACGGTGTACATGGCCAGTTCCTTGATCGGACCATCGAGCTTGACGTGCTCGGGTTCGACGGGGTAGCCGGCAGCCTTCAGAGCGCGGCTGATGTCGGTACCGACGATCGAGCCGTACAGGTGGCCTTCGGAATTGGCGTTGGCTTCGAGGGTAACGCTGTACTTGCTGACCGTTTCGGCCATCTTCTTGATTTCAGCGACCTTCTTCTTGGCGATTTCGGCCAGCCGCACGCGGTGGGTTTCCACCATCCGCTTGTTGTGTTCGGTGGCGACGGTCGCCAAGCCCTGTGGCAGCAGGTAGTTACGGGCGAATCCCGGCTTCACCCGCACGATGTCCCCCTGTTTGCCGAGGAACTCGACGTCTTCCGCCAGCAGCAGTTCCACACCCCGCGCCCGATTTGCGTTCTCAACCATGACAACCTTTGCAGTCAACTTTTTTGCCGTATTTTCCGCGTGCTCAAATCGAGCGCGAGTTATATCGAAACCGAATTCCGTTTAGAAGGGAACATCATCGGAACCGCCATCGGCGGCTCCGCCACCACCCCCGCCCCCATAGTTCTGGTCGCTGCCAGAGTAGTCGTTTGCGGGTGTAAACC
>JAKFUF010000006.1 GCA_021732845.1 Planctomycetaceae bacterium
CAAATCCTGCTCGACAAGCTCGGCCTCTCACTCCCACAAAAAATCATTCCGCAACAGATGTAGTGGAAACTGGAACCGGCCGACTGTTACACCTCAAGCACTTACGTCAACAGTTGGGGAAGTCGGGCTAGCGGCGATGAGCCACGGTTTCTGGACTTTGTCAAAGGGGCCGCCGGGCTCTTTGCCATGTGGGCCGTGGCGCGGAGCGGGCTGGGGAGAAACGGTTGGAAACGGTTCGGCCGGGACTGTGGCCGGCAGCCGCTGCGGCCGGGGGATTACCGAGTCCTCGTCCAGCGTCGTGGTCTGTTCGCCGGGCGATTCGGGTTCGATTGTGTGCCGGGGCACGACGACGGTGTCCACCGTCTCCTCGCCGGGCGCGTAGAGCGGCGCCTGTTGGCGCGGCGGTGCCGGCGCGGCCATGTCAACCGCCCCCTTGCGCGTAAACGGTTCCAGGGCTTCCACCACGGCGCCGGCCATCTGGAACCGCTCAGCTGGCGGCTTGGCGATCAGGCGGGTGAAAATCGCGGCCACGCCGGTGGGAACCGAGGGGTTCGCCGCCTGCAGATCGGGGAGGGCTCCCGCGAGATGCGCCTGCATCTTGCGGAAGGTCGACTGCGGTTCGACCGTTTCAAATGGCGCGCGGCCGGTGAGCAGAAAGTACAGGGTGCAGCCCAGGGCGTACAGATCGGTGCGGGCGTCGGCGGTGTGCGAATCCTTCCATTGTTCGGGTGCCATATAGTCCGGTGTGCCGAAGCAGTCGCCGGCGGCGGTCAGGCTCCCGTCCGGATTTCGCGGCGCGCTGCTCAGCAGCGCCAGCCCCAGATCCAGCAGGCGGATTTTTCCCTTCCGGTCGGCCATCAGGTTGGACGGCTTGACGTCCCGGTGCACCAGACCCACGGCGTGCGCGGCTTCCAAAGCCAGCGCGGCCTGCCGCATGGCGCGGCAGGCACTGGTCACGGAGAGCGGGCCTTTGGTCCGGACCAGCTTCTGCAGATCGGTCCCCTCTACATATTCCATCGCCAGGTAATGCTGGCCGTCGATGTCCCCCGCGTCGAAGGCCTGCACGACGTGGGGGTCGACCACCTTGCCGACAGCTTTCATTTCTCGCTCGAAACGAGCCACGGCGTCACCCATCAGAAGATCCTTCCGCAGAACCTTGAGCGCCATTACCTTTTCGAGCTTGAGATGCAGCACCTTGTAAACGGTGCCCATTCCGCCTTCGCCGAGCAGCTGATCCAGCCGGTAGTTCCCAAACACCATGCCAACTTCCAGCGGCGCGGCTTCGGTGAGCCTCTGCGAGATGCCCGAATGCGACTGCGACCCTGTCAAGTCGCTGGCGGTCCACGATTTCGTGGGCGTTTCGGTTGCAGGAGCGAGATCCGGCGACGCGGCAGAGCGATCAGGTGGGGACATCAACTCACCAGTGGCGCGGGATAAGACAGCCGTTGCATGATGCTACATGAGATCAGGAGCCGATTCAATTAATTGGTTCCAAACTTAAAGCGGCCGGGGGCCGCAGCCAAAAGCTGTCGAGCGGAGTCTGAGTTGGGGTTGGATCAAGGGTGATCCGAGAATCTCTGTGAAAAGCAGGCGTTCTGCCGCAGAATGGGGTGTATCACCACTCCCGTCCAGGACAGAACGCCATCACTCTCGGCTTCGCCAGTGGACCGCCGAACGCCGCTGGGACTACCAAAGGGCAGCAGCGCAATCAATGCCCTTGCACGCCTTCATTCAGCGCCGAAGCGGTCGTGCCGCACTCACCAACTCCAGCCTTGAAAGTCAATCCGCTAGGATTGGCTTTTGACCGACGGCCTTCACCCCCGCAGCCACCCATGCCCTACGCCACCAACTTTCGCCCGCGCCAGGCTCCCCGCGGCCACACAGTGGCTCGCGGCACGCAGGACTTCGGCCAGATCATTGCGGCTGACAACCTGCTCGCTGTTTGGCGCCTGCTCAGCCAGGAAGGAGGCCAGGCACCAGGGCCAGACGGGATCCATTACAGCGACCTGGGCCTGAGCGAGGTCTGCCAGATCCTGCGCCAGCTGTCGTGCGTCCTGCGGTCTGACCCGAGCCAGTACCTGCCTGGTGTGGCCCGCCTCGTCAGGATCCCGAAAGGCAGCGGCGGGTTCCGGACCCTGTCACTGCGGTCGGTCTTTGACCGCGTCGTCGCCAAGGCCGTCCAGGCGGCCCTGCAGGACTCGCTGGAGCGGGTCTATCTCCCGTGCTCCTTTGGGTTCCGGCGGCAGCTCAGCCGGCTGGACCTGCTGGCACACCTGGCCGCCGAAATCCGCCGCACCGGCCGCACTGTGCTCACCCAGGACGACGTCACCACCGCCTTTGACTCCGTCCACACAGACCTCGTCACAGCGGACCTGCAACAGCACGTGCAGGACCAGCGCCTCAGGCAGCTCATCCGAGCTATCCTGCATGGCGACAACCCAACCCAAACTGTCGGCATCGACCAAGGAGGCGCACTCAGCCCAGATGCACTGAACATTCACCTGCACCACCGACTCGACACGCTCCTTCTCCATGGAGGAGCCAACCCGGTCTATGTGCGCTACGCCGACAATGTCGCCTGGCTCACAAAGACCATCACCGAGGGCAGAGACACACACCAGCGGATCCAGGAACTTCTCCTCGAAAGCTGCAGCCTGAGGCTCAAGAGCACCCAGAACAACGAGGGGCGGTACGGCACTCCAGTGGACCTGGCCAAAACGCCAGCGAACCTGCTGGGGTTCCAAGTCCGCCTCCGCCAGGGCGAGCTGCACTGCAACCTGGAGGAAGGGGCCTGGAGAGAACTGCAGGAGACGCTGGATGAGTGTCACAACGAGCCATACTCCACCCTGAGGGCGCAGCAAGTCCTGCAGGGATGGATTCAGGCTCACGGACCTGTCTTTCGGGCAGCGGGACGGCAGCACTATTGCCGTCAGTTCATATCCATCCTGAGAAGGACAAGGTTCCCGGAAGTCCAGGAACACTGTCTGATCAGCAGCATGACTCGCGCACACAACGAATGGCTCCAACGGCTCAGCCAGGGGAACCATCAGCGGGGTGCCCGGAGGCATGGTGGATTGGCAGCGAGGACGCAGGGACACAGGATGATTTCCCAGTAGAGGTCCCCGGTGCTCCGCACCTACCACGTGGCGTCAAGGTTTCACCGGTCGCCACACTCACCCTCAAGCAGGGTGAGAGAGCTGAGTTTGTCGGTGGTTGCAGTTGAACCCGCTGGGTCTGTCAGTCACGAAGCCATTTGGCAGCGTGATGGGGCAGTCCCCAGGCGGACACGGAAAATCACCTTGCGGCGCGCCTCCCCAGCGCGGTTGCGCAGCCGGGCACGCGCGTGAAGCCTCCCGCGCTCCATCCATTGGCATTGGCCGTGGAGACGGCGAAGCTGCGCCGAGCCCATGGGAAGTGCGTTAGTCGCAACGCGGGCCATGCCTGCCGTGCAGCCTTGGACTCCGCCACCGGTGCGCCGGCAATCCCAGCGGACGCCGTGGCTACCGGTCCGTACCGCTGGGTGCCATCGAAGTGAGTGCCTGCCCGGCACAGGCACGCACGGGGAGTCATTCTCCGTCCTCGAGTCCCGCACGGCTTGCCGCGACACAGCCGAGAAGTGATGGGAATTTCGGGCTCGCCAGATTCGACAGGAGGACCGAAGTGGAGCGCAAACCACAGCAGCGCCTTTCACGGGCCAGCGAGCAATTGGCGCAGCTGACGGCCTCAAGCTGCAAAACAATAAAAGGGCAGCCCGACCGAGATGCGGATCGCGGGGCGGCCCCTGGGGAACTGCACGCCACTGGTCGAGGGCCGGTCAGGAGGCATGGGGCGCGGCAGCAGTTCGAATTCAGGCATCAGTTCAGGTAGAAGCAGTACCGCAGGATGTCGCCTTCTTTTGCCTTGGTCGCCCGGCATGACACCGCGCAGCCAACGCCCTGACAACTGCGTTGCGGAACCGCGACAACTTCTGCGGAGAGGCCCAGGATGTCCTGCGGGTGACCCGGACGGCGAAGATCAAACCGACGAAATAGCCGGCCCGGGACCTGTCCTTGACGTGACTCACCCTGCTCATCAACAGCCCGGCGCCTCGCAGCAGACGAACTGGCGCGTGGGGAATCCAATGTGATCCGACTGTTCCGACTCACAATTCTCTTCAAGGTGCCAGATGACATACTTCGGTCAAACTTTCAAACGGTTCCTGCTCATCCAAGGCTTGTGCCTGATCGCCCTCCTTTCTCAAGCGGCAACCGTTCACTGCGTGAAGTTTCGTTGACCGCCCCAGGGCGTTGAGCACGTGGTAGACTCGCGCCGTGTCCCCGCTGGCGGTGACGATGCGAACACCGTCCTGGCTGAAACTCGCGATGTGAACTTTACTTTCATGGTGCAATGGTTTCCCCAATAGCTTGTCGCTCGCCGCGTCCCAGACCCGCACAATGTCACTGCTGGCCGTGACAATCAGTGCACCGTCCGCGCTGGAGCTCGCGAAATAAGCCGCGTCATCATGATTCACAAGTTCACGACGTGGTAGGTTGCTCCTCAAGTGCCGCGACCCGCTGCATGAAACCGGCTCGAAGTCAAATATGTCCCATTCATGGGTGCTTCCCTTGCGGCTGCATTATGGTATCAATTCACATGGCTCAATCGCGCCGAGCGGTTGGCCTTTACAATACCGACGGGCGGAGAGTCACGATGGACACGGCCAGGCGCGAGCTGCTGTTCGGAGTCATGGTGTGGCGTCTGAATTTTCTCGATGAGGCACGGGTTGCCGAGGGACTCCGGGGGTGCGCGAATGAGAATTCGTCGCTCGGCGCGTATCTCGTGCGGCATGGGCAGATTTCCGCCGCCGCGCTGCGAATGCTTGAGCCACTGGTGGAGGATCACCTTCAGCGGCACGGCGACGATCCACTCCTCAGTCTGGCGGCGCTTGAGCAGGCGGGACCGGTGCCACGAGCGTTGTGTGCGGTCGTGCGGCAAAACACCGATCATGTCGAATTGTCGGACATTGAGCAAACTCTGAAGGTTCCGCGGGTCGAGACCTCGCAGATTCCTGAGAGGTCCGTTCTCAGTGGCGATGCGACAGTTTCCCCGGCGACCGCGATCGGATCGGTCGACATGCAGGCCACGTTGGTGCTTTCGCGGGGAAGCACCGCGGAGCCCGCCGCGGCGGGCGAATATCCTCCCGCCGGAAGATTTCATATTGTGCGTCCGCATGCGGAGGGCGGACTGGGGCGCGTGTTCATAGCCCGCGACGTCGAACTTGGCCGCCAAGTGGCGCTCAAGGAGATCAAGGCCCGATTCGCTGACGACTCCGACAGCCGTCGCCGGTTTGTGCTGGAAGCGGAGATCACCGGAGGGTTGGAGCATCCAGGGGTGGTTCCGGTTTACGGGCTGGGATCGTATGACGATGGCCGGCCCTATTACGCCATGCAGTTCATCCAAGGGGAGAGTCTCCAAGACGCCATTCAGCAGTTTCATGCCACCGAAGGCATGTCCCAAACCCTGTCGAGCCGCAACCTCCAGCTGCGGGAACTGCTGGGTCGATTCATTGATGTCTGCCAGGCAATCGCGTATGCGCACAGTCGCGGCGTGCTGCATCGCGATCTCAAGCCGGGCAACATCATGCTGGGCAAATATGGCGAAACGCTGGTGGTCGACTGGGGTCTGGCGAAAGCCTGCGGCCGCGAAGTGCCCGGCGGAAATGTGGAAGATCCGTTGTCAGCCCGCGGCGGCAGCGGAATTGGACTCGGTGGATCAGGAACAACTCCCGATGTCACGCAGGTTGGCGCGGCGATGGGGACACCGCAATACATGAGTCCGGAGCAGGCGGCCGGACGGATCTCTGAACTGGGGCCGGCGACAGATGTGTACAGTCTGGGGGCCACGCTTTACGAATTGTTGACTGGCAAGACTCCGTTCGTGACGTGGAGCAAAACGACCGGCATTCGCGAGCGGCTGGACGATATTCAACATGGTCGATTCGCGCCCCCGCGCAAGGTCGCGAGCGGCGTGCCGCTGGCTCTGGAAGCGATCTGCCTGAAAGCGATGGCATCGAATACCGGCCAGCGTTACCCGTCGCCCCTGGATCTGGCAGCCGATGTGAAGCACTGGCTGGCCGACGAACCGGTGTCCATCTGCCGCGAGCCGTTCACCGCCCGGCTTGCCCGCTGGTCGAGGAAGCACCCCGCGCTGATCGCGGGGACGGTGACCGGAGCGATGGCGGTGGTGCTGATTAGCTCGCTCAGTGGCGTTGGGTTTTACCTGCAGAACCAGGTTGTCATCGCGGCGCGAGATGCGGCCAACAACCAACGGACGATTGCCAATGAGCAGCGTTTGATCGCCGACGAACAACGAAAAATCGCGGTGTTGAAAGCCACGGAAGCCCAAGCGCTGCGAGTGATCGCGGAGAAGAATACCGTCGTGGCCAAACAGCAGGAGGCGTTGGCGAAGCAATCGGCGATCGTGGCCAATCAGCAGACCGCCAAAGCCGTGCAAGCCGCGATCGTCGCCGAGAGACAAAGCGCGCTGCTGCTGGAGACATTGAACAGTCTGGTCTTTGATCTGAGTCGCAGCCTGGAAAATGTCGCCGGTGGCGGCGAACTGCGGCGGCAGGTGTTGTCGACCGCACTGGAGAAACTGGACAAGGTCGCCACGCAGTATGTCGCCGCGGCCGTTCGCGACAGAACCACCGCAGCCGCGCTGGCGGACATGGGAGATGTGGTGCTGCGGTTTGGGCGTGGACCTCGACCAGATGAAGAATTGCCGACGGCACGCCCGCGGGACGAGGAGAATCACTCCGCCCTGAGACTTGCCCGCCGAATGTACGAGGCCGCCTTTGAGATCCGTCTGCAACTCGCTGCCGCGGCTCTGGACGACCCCCAGGCGCGGCGCGATCTGGCGGTATCGCATCTGCGTCTGGGAGACATCGCGTCCCATGAAGGAAAGTTCGACGAGGCACTGCGGGCCTACGAGCAGGCCCGCGATCTATTTCAGCGGCAGGTGACTGCGGATGCCACCGATGCACAGGCCCGTCGCGACCTCGCGGCGGCTCACAACGAACTCGGGAATCTGTTCCTCGAGTTTAATCAGCCAGAGTCGGCACGTCTGGCTTTTGAAAAAGGGCTCGAACTGTTTAAGGCATTGGCCGTCGATGCCACCGACCTGCAGGCACAGCGCGACCTGGCGGTGGCGTGGCACAAGCAGGGAACGCTGCAACTCCGACTGGGGTATCTGGAACCGGCGCGGGAGGCGTATCAACAGAGCCATCTGCTGTTGCAAAAACTGGCGGACCGTCCCCTGGCAGATGTCGAGGCGCGGCGTGACCTGGCAGTCTCCTGGGGCCGCAGGGGAGAAATCGAGCGGCAGAGGGGCTCAGTCAAAATGGCCGGTGAAAGCCTTGAACAGAGTTTCAAGCACTTCAAGGATCTCGCCGCCGCCGCGCCGACGGACCTACGCGCCCAGCGCGATCTCGCCACGGCGGAGAACAAGCTGGGAAATATCCTGTTGCAGACCGGCGCGGTCGAGCCAGCGCGGCAACTGTTTCAACAGAGCCTAGAACGGTTCAAGAACCTGGCCGCGGCATCGCCCTCCGACCTCGAAGCCCAGCGCGACTTGGCCGCCCTTCATAATAAGCTCGGCAACTTGGAACTTCAGTTGGAAGACCTGGATGCCGCTCGCGACCAATATCAGCGAGGTTTGGAGATCACCCAACGCCTCGCCGGCGCTGCCCCGGAAGATGAGCGCTCACAGCGCGAACTCGCGATTTCCTACAACAAGCTTGCAGAAGTGCAACTGGAACGACAGGCCCTTCCGGCAGCACTGGAGCTGTATCAGAAGAGCATTGATCTCTTTCAGACCCTGGCCGTGGCCGCTCCCAACGATGTACAGACGCAGCGTGATCTGGCGGCCTCATTTCTCAGCATTGGTGATGTCCATCTCGACAGCCAGAACCTGTCTGCAGCTCGTGATGCGTTTGCCAAAGGTCTAGCGGTATTCAAAGCGCAGGCGTCGGCGGCACCCGCGGACATTCAGGCGCAACGGGACTTGGCGGTTGCCTACCTCAAGCTGGGCTATATCGAGCAACGAGCGGCAGCATTACCAGCCGCCATCGCGGCCTATGAGTCCAGCCTGGCAACTTTCGACAAAATCGCGGCTGGGGCACCGGAGGACACTGAGGCCCAACGGGACTTGGCGATCGCGCATCAGAGTCTGGGTGACGCCCGGCAGCAAGCCGGTGTGGCTGATGAGGCTTGGGCCAGTTTTGGAGCCGCGCTGCAAATCACCTCCCGGCTCGCGGTCGCCGCTCCAAATGATGCACGAGCGCAGAGCGACTGGATGACAAGCCTGAGTCGCCTGGCTACTGCCGACCGCATGGCGTATCGGTTCCAGGCGGCGAAGGCAAGTTTTGCGAGTGCCCGTGAAGTCTTGCAGCGATTCGTGACGGCCAATGGCCGCAACCCGTTCGATGCGGATCTGAAATCGCTCGACGAAAATCTCCGGTACGTGGAAACCGCCGAAAACGTCGTGGCTCGGCTCGAAGACGCCTTGAAACAACCACCCAGCGAGATTTCCAGTTGGCTCGAATTGCGGATCAACGTCAAATTAGCTGAAGCGAAGCGACAACCGGATCGGTTGTTGAAATCCCTCGAAGAGGTTGCCAAGACAGCTGCCGCATTGGGAGGATTAGTGCCGCCCAACGCGTCCAAATGGCATGCTGCTATGCGAGGGTATGCGCTCTCGGTCCAGCAACTTGATGATGCGAAAGCCCGCGAGGCGGCCGCGGGAACGCCCGCCAGCGGACATTCACCCGAGGCTCAATTGGCGCGGGCGAAGTACCTGAAGTCCGCTTTGGAAGCGCTTCACGAAACCCTTCGCACCGGTTGGACCGATCTGGCGGCGCTGCAAAACGACCAGGATTTTCGGAGTTTGAGTAGCCTTCCTGAATTCAAGATGCTCGTCATGCCGCCATGATTCTCCATGGTTCCGCGCCGCACTGGCCCTGACTTTCCGCCGGAAGGCCTGCTGGCCGGCAGAGTCCCGAATTTCGTCATCCCGGCCCTGCTGGTTCTCAGCCACGGTGAAGCTCCGCCATCCTGCGGATGAACCCATGTTCCATCTTGGCCATTACGGCGCGCAGGCTCTGCTCCTGTTCATTGAGGCTCAGAAACTCGCGATCGACCGCCCTCTGCAACTGTCCCAGGTCGGTCCCGCGCACGGCGTGCCGCACTGAAACCACAACCTCGGGAGTACAGCGATCCGTCGGCGGGGTCGAGGCACAGTCCGGTGCGAAACCCCTGCGCCCCCTCGTCCCGCAAAACGGCGGTTCCAACGAAGGTCGGGGAGTCGTCGCCGATCAAACATGTCCTGTACATTATCAAGGAGAACCGCACCTACGACCAGGTGTTCAGCGACATTCCCCGCGGCAATGGCGACCCCAGCCTGCTGATGTTCGGGGAGGAAATCACGCCCAACCACCACAAGCTGGCGAACGAGTTTGTGCTGCTGGACAACCTGTACTGAAACGGGCACGTCTCCGCCGACGGACACCCGTGGTCCACGATGGAGTACAACACCGACTACATCGCCCGCAACTGGGCCCTGACCTATTCCGGCCGGCAGGGAATCGACGACGACGATGACGGCGACCTGACCAACTCTCCCAGCGGCTACATCTGGGATTCGTGCAAGCGGCAAAACCTGACTTACCGCGGCTATGGGGAATACGGCGGCCGGGTCAGCCAGCCGGACGGCTCGTTCCGCATGGAGGGCCGCGTGCCCGGTCTGCTGGGGCACATGTCGCCAAAGTTTGGTCTCCCGGTCAAGCCCGGGGCCAAGGTCCGCGACACCGACCGGGTCGAGGTGTTCCTGGAAGAGCTGCGCGACTATGAAAAGAACGGCAACCTGCCACAGTTCATGGTGATGAGCCTGGGCGAGGACCACACCGAAGGCACCCGCGCGGGAGGTCCGACGGCCAGCAATGACCTGGCCCTGGGCCGGCTGGTTGACGCCTTGAGCCGCAGCAGATTCTGGCCGGAACTGGCGGTCTTCGTGATTGAGGACGACGCGCAGAACGGAGCGGACCATGTCGACGCACACCGAACCGTCGGCCTGTTGATCAGCCCGTACGTGCGCCGCAAACATCTGGACAGCACACAGTACAGCACGGTCAGCATGCTGCGGACGATGGAACTGATCCTCGGCCTGCCGCCGCTGAGCCAGTTCGACGCCGCGGCCACGCCGATGTTCGAGTCGTTCACCGACACCCCCGACCTCGCCCCTTACACGCATGTGCCGGCGCGGGTCGACCTGGATGCCGTCAACTCGAAGCTCGCCTACGGCGCGGCTCGGTCGGGCAGGATGGACTTCAGCGAGTACGACAAGATCGATGACTTCGAGTTGAACGAGATTCTGTGGCGGGCCATCAAGGGTGCCGACGCGCCACTTCCCCCGGCCGTCCGCAGGGCAATCGCCTATCGCGGACTGAACCTGCCCGACGAAGTCGACTGACGGCCGGGAACTGGAAGACCAGGCAAGTATCACTGACGCCTCGGGCTGAGGGCTTGGATGCTCGCGTACTGCTGGAGTCGCATCAGCCGCTGCAGGATCACCGCCTTCGTCTCAAAGCCTCCGAGTGCCGTTGAAAAATTGGCAACGGATCCGGCTCCCAGCGAAGATCGACTTGACCCCTCAGTTCCTCGGCAATCTGCGCGTCCTTCACCTTGCGCCGCCCGACGCTTTTCGCTGCGCTTGTACCGCACTCCACCAGCCTGTAGCGTTACAGCTCTGGAAGGCTGAATGTCTTTCAACTCCATGGAGGCGGCTCATGAACTCCCGGCGGCAGTTTCTCAAGACCAGCGCGGGTGCGGCCGCGGCCTTAGCGGTGGGGTCGCGCCTGCGCGGCGAAGATCACCAGACAGGCATTGAACTGAACGACATGCAGTCGCAGCTCAATGCCACGCGAGTGCAGAGGATCGTCAGACCGACAAGCCTCGACCAGGTAGCCGAGGCCGTCTCCGTCGCCGCCCGGGAGTCCCGCGCGGTGAGCGTCGCCGGCGGACGGCATGCCATGGGCGGCCAGCAGTTCGCCTCTGGGGCGCTGCACCTGGACCTCGACGGCCTGACCAGGGTCTTGAAGTTCGACCGCGAGAACGGCCGGATCGAGGTCGAGGCGGGAATTCAGTGGCTGGAACTGCTGGCCCATCTCCACAAGGAGCAGGCGGGGCAGTCCTCCATTTGGACGATCCGCCAGAAGCAGACCGGTGTTGACCGTGTGTCTCTGGCGGGTTCGCTGTCCGCCAACGCGCATGCCCGAGGGTTGAAGTTCAAGCCGCTCATTGACGATGTCGAGTCCTTCGTTCTCGTCGACACCGCTGGCAAGGCGCGCACCTGCAGCCGTGCAGAGAATGCGGAACTGTTTCGTCTCGCCATCGGTGGCTACGGACTGTTCGGTGTGATCGCTCAGGTGACACTGCGCCTGGTGACGCGGCAGAAGGTGCAGCGCGTCGTCCAGGTGATTCCCGTCCGCGACCTGATCGCCGGCGTGGAGCAGCGGATCGCGGACGGCTTTATTTTCGGCGACTGCCAGTACTCCACCGACATCGACGCCGAATCGCCCGACCATCCCGGCATCTTTTGCTGCTACCGCCCCGTTGCGGATGACACGCCGATGGCAGCGGGGCCGAAGATTCCGGAGGAGGACTGGGCGAAGCTGTACATCCTCGCCAGGACGGACAAGAAAAAGGCGTTCGCCACGTACGTCGACTATTACCAGAAGTCCAATGGCCAGATCTTCTGGTCCGACCTGAATCAGGTGGCGGGCCGGTTTGACATCCGGACCCTGCAGGAGGCGCTGGCGCGGCACCCCGGCCAGACGCAGAGGGGCACCGAAATGATCACCGAGGTCTATGTCAGCCGCGGGAATCTCGTGCCGTTTCTCCAGGCCGCCCGCAGGGACATCCTCGACCACCAGATTGACCTGACCTACGGGACAATCCGCTTCATCGAGAAGGACGACGAAAGCTTCCTGGCGTGGGCGAAGGAGCAGTCCGTCTGCATCCTGTGCAACCTCCACGTCGTTCACACGGAGGCCGGCAAAGCCAAAGCCGCCGCCGACCTGCGCCGCCTGATCGGCCGGGCGATTGAATTTGGGGGACGCTACTACCTGACCTACCACCGCTGGGCCACCCGCGACCAGGTGCAGCGCGCCTATCCGCAGTTCGTCGATTTTCTGAAGCTGAAGAAGAAACACGATCCCGGAGAGCGGTTCCAAAGCGAATGGTACCGGCACTACAGGGAGATGTTCGGTGTCGGATGAAGGGTGCAGCCGGTCCCGTCCAGCATCCCCCTCCGCCGCAGGTCAATGACATGGAGCCGCGCGACCCCGAAGACAGCCCGCCGGGGGAGGCACGCGCCACGCGGCAGTCGACCGCCTGCTGCATTGTGGGCGCCGGGCCCGCCGGGGTCACCCTGGCGTGGCTGCTGGCGAGCGCTGGGATCGCGGTGACGCTGCTGGAGCGCCATGACAATTTCGACCGGGATTTTCGCGGCGACACGCTGCACCCGGGCTTGCTGGAGATCCTGGACCAGATGGGGCTCGCCGGGCAGGTTCTGGCCCTGCCGCACGCGCGGATGTCGACGCTGTCGTTCCACACGGCGGCGGGGTCGCTGAAGATCGCCGACCTCAGCCGCCTGAAAACTCGATTCCCCTTCGTGGCGATGCTGTCGCAGGCGCGATTTCTGGAGTTTCTTGTCGCCGATGCGCGGCGGTTCCCCGCGTTTCAGATCGTGCCGGGAGCCGACGTGCAGGAACTGGTGGAGGAGAACGGAGTGATCCGCGGGGTCCGCTTTCGCGACATCGGCCGGCAGATGCACGAGGTGCGGGCGGACCTCGTTGTCGCCACCGACGGCCGGGCTTCAAAACTTCGGCGTCTGGCAGGCGTCGAGGCGGTCCGCGCCTCTCCGGAAATCGACGTGCTCTGGTTTCGCATCCCGCGCCTGGCTGGCCAGGAGGGCGGAGGGTACCTGGGACCCGGCGGTTACATGATCGTCCTCAACCGCGAAGACCAGTGGCAGGTGGGCCATGTCATCTTGAAGGGCCGGCACCAGGCGCTGCGGGAGGCGGGAATCGACGCCCTGCGGGAGTCCGTGGCGCGACTGGCGCCCGCCCTCGCGCCGAGCCTCGCCCTCCTGGAATGGCGCGACATCTGGCTGCTGTCCGTTCAGGCGGACCGCCTGCGGAAATGGCACCGCCCGGGGATCCTGTTCCTGGGCGATGCGGCGCATGTGATGTCCCCGGTTGGAGGCGTGGGGATCAACTACGCGATCCAGGATGCGGTCGAGGCGGCCAACCTGCTGTCCCGGCCGCTCCTGTACAAAACCCTGACGCCGCGCGACCTGCAGGCCGTGCAGCGGCGGCGCGAGTGGCCCACGCGCCTCGTCCAGGCCCTGCAGGCGTTCGACCAGCGGTTCTTGATCGAGCGCGCCCTGCGGAGCACGGGCGCCTACCGCCTGCCGCTGTGGCTGCGAACCCTGATGAGCCTGCCGGTCGTCAAGGACCTGCCCTCACGCGTGTTCGCCTTTGGTGTGCGGCGCGTCCGCGTTGACGACCGCCTGGTCAACCGCTGAGGCTGAGTTTGCCGGCGGGGGATCGTAGGGCGACAGCCGCGGAATCCAGCAATGCACCTCCTGCCGGTATAGGCGAAAGGCCTCGCCAAACCAGTTTTCCAGGTCGCGCTCCTCCCAGGGGCGGACAAGGATGTTCCACAGCGGCCCGCCGCTGACGGCGTAGAGGATGACGGCCGGCGAGCCGATCATCAGGCCCACGGCCACCCCCTGCGACAGGCCGGCGATGGCCATCGGGTTTCGGACAAAGCGGTAGGGGCCGCGCACCACGATCTCCCGCGGAGCGTCAACCGGCAGCGGCGTGCCCAGCCCGTGAAACGCCATCACGGCTCCGCTGAAAAGGCCGAGCGACCCGCCGAGAACGACCAGGACGATGCCGAACTGGCGAAGCCACGGGTCGTCAAAGCGCCAGGCAGACAGGCCGACGGCGGTCTCGGCCAGCCAGATGAGCGCGGGAATCGCCAGCAGAAAGACCGACCAGAAGACGAGCGTCTGCAGAAGGGTCTTGGCGACGTTCCAGAGTCTGGACGCCGGAGCGGCCTGGCGGCCGCGCAGGTCAAGCATGGCAAATCCTCACGGGCGGGAACTCCAGGCGATCCACGGGGGGATGAACAGCGAAGGGAACATCAGCAGTGCGGGCAGCCACGCCTGCGGATCGAGCCACCACAGTCCCAGGCAGTACAGAGCCGCATACGCGGCCGCGCCGGCATGGACGCAGGCGGCGGGAAAGCTCCAGGGCCGCCCGGTCCACAGTGCGTGTCCGGCGACCAGCGATCCGCCCGCATACAGCATCAGGTCGGGGACGGCAAAGGCCATCAGTGTCGATTCCGGGGCGCCCGCCGCCATGAATGCCGGCCGGAACCGCGGCCAGGCGTACAGCGTGAACCACCACGCCAGTCCGCCCAGGCAATGCGCGACGAGATAGGCCGCCTGAAACCGCGCGACTGTCCGGCCAGGCGGGATCCCCGGCGAACTGACTGGCGAATTGGAAGGTCGACCCATAAGAGCGCACCTGTATCGGCATTCCTGCAGCATGTGATTCGACCACTGTGCGCCGACTGAAGAATCAGCGACATCGCCCTGTCAGACGACGATTGTGGGCAAGGAGGGAGTGGGATGCAACTCGCGGCGTCCGCTCGAGCGTGGCGTCCATGGCGACCGAACCGCGATCTTCGCGAAGACGCCGCACGGAGCACGCCAGCTCTCGTTCGCTCAGCTGCCAAAGTCGGTTTGGCTCCCGATGAGCCTGGGAATGGGGTTGGTTGGGGGCTGCGGTTGGCTTGAGGGTGACGCTGGGGATTGGGCGTGAATCATCCGGGTTTGCGGCGGCGTTTGGTCCGCTGCCACTGCTCGTCAGTCAATTCGAACCGCCGCATCACATCCCTCCTCAATGAGGTTGTTTTAACATCCTCGATCTACCATCTCCCCCCAACTTCGCATAGAGGATGATTGTCAACACGCCCTAGCATGCTGCGGCATGCATCCAGCCCGTCATCAAGTGGCGAGGCGTGATTGACGTATTTGGTCGAGAATCAGATCACATTGGCGCTCACGGTCCACCACCCGTTCCGCCGATGCCGCCAACTGCCCCTGTATTACCGCAATCTAACCCATCCACCCCCCGTCTGAATTGATCGACCGCTTGCAAATCGCTGCGTGAATTGTGTCTGATTTGCTCCAGGACGCCGGAACCTTTCGGGCCGGTGGCAGCACGCGTCATCGCCAGCGGAGTCGTCATGCCTGTTTCTGAAGCGACCAGGGCGGTTCTCGAGATACAGCGGCGGCGCGCCGCCGCTCCCTGGCGGATGCTGCGGACAATGGGCTGCGAGGCTGCCGGCATGAGCGGTTTTCTGGGGGCGTCCGTCGGCCTGCTCTGGAGTTTGTACCACGCGCGATGGATCGCCTTCCCGTTCGCCATGGCCGGCATGGCGGTGAGTCTCGCGCTGCTGAAGCTGGGGAACGGCAACAACTCGACTGAACCTGGCGAGACTTTTTCGGCGGGAAAGGCGACGATCTACTACACTGCGGGACTCGCCTTCAGTTTCATCCTGGGCGGGGCCCTGGCCGGCCATTTCGCGGGGGAGGGTGAGCCGATGGCAGGCTACTTCCTCGGCATCGCGGCGCCGGTGGCGGCCATCCTGCTGATCCGGCTGCATTCATGGCTTATTTCCGGCCTCGACCAGGCACATCGGGACTTGCGGGCGCTGCGATTGTCCCACCAGGCGGACAGCCGGTTTGCGCTCTACCTGCGGCCATTTTCGTCGACGAACCGCCTCCCGGTTGAGATTGAAGACTATGCGCCCTGCAATGCGCTCACGCAGTTTGTCTGCCATCAGCTCATCGAGATCGCGGAGGCTGTGGCCATCATCCGCCTGGAAGACATGGAATCGTTTCTGGCGAAAGCCTGGGACCAAAATGCTCCACTGATTGCCATCGGAAGGCCCGGCGAGCATTTCGGCGCCGGCCGGACCAGTGTCTCCGACGCCCTCTGGCAGGAGCGCGTAATGCAACTGGCAACCCGCGCCAGCCTGATCTTCATGGTTCCGGGCGAAACCGAGGGAACGCAGTGGGAGATGCGAACCGTGCTGGATCCGGCTTTCCGGTCGAAGACAGTCTGGATCATGCCGCGCGGGATGCCACCCAATCAGTTGATGCGAACCATCTGGCGGGTTCTCTCCGTGCTCATCCGCATGCCGCTGATGACAGGCCTGAGTTTCCTGGGACTCATCATCGTGGCGGCGGCTGACAAGAGCCTCGTGGCGGAAACGACAGACGGCCTGTTTCTGGGGGTCGGCAGCCTGACGCTTGGGTGGTGTCTTCTCCAGTTTGTTCGTCTGCGACAACGGCTCCTTTCTGCCGAACAATTTGAACGGTCCTGGCGCCGAATGCGGGAAAAAGGGCGGGCGGAGGGGATGCTGTTCCCGGAGTATCATCAGGCCGGAGGGTGTTTCCTGATGGGCTCCGACAAACGCTGGATGTGCTGGAACCGCTTTCCCGTTCCTGCCAATCCCCTGACTTTGGCGGTGGTCAATTATTTTGGGCTGTTCATTGAACCCGGCTTCAGCCGCCTGGATGTGATGCGAACGGTCCTAAAGTCCCTGCGGTGATTGCGGTCACGCTCGGGCTGCGGCTCAGCAGGCCAGGGTGCTGCTGGACAAGTTAAAACGCCGCTGTAGTTTTGTCTGATCGCCCACCCAGTGGAACCCCATCCCTTTCTTAAATGACGTCCTTAAATCCAGTGATGCCGCAGACCGCGTGGGCAGCATTACTCCGCCGCACCCAGCATTTCGAAGACAGAGCGATTTCTGCCTTCGTTGATGTAAGCATTGCCTCATCGAAAGAATGAGCCGCGCAGCTTCGTTCGCCTCAGTTGCCAGAGGCTGTCTCGCATTTGAGTGACGGCGGGAAGAACGGGGTTGCTTGTGTTTATTTCTGGGAGTTCACATTCTCAAGTCAGCTTGTGTCGATTCGGCCAGTCGGGCTGGTGCTTCCAGTTGGTCACCGCCGCCGACCAACGCCCCGTCGAATACTGCCTTGAAGTGTATGGAGCTGCGACCGAACCATCGCCTGCAGTCTTCCTTCGCCCAAGCAACATGAGACGCGACGACCGAGTGCGTTTTCGATCACATGAAAACACTTGGCAAAAATGGGCCACTCGCCCGATTCCATCAGTGCTGCTGTTCCATGGCGACCGTCCATGTTTCTCGCATCCGACGGCAATTTGGCGGCCATCGATTTTGTGGCGAGCCAGCAGGCGGCCGCGGCAATCGCGGGCCGCAGTTTCGACGCGAACCGCTTCTTCTGTGTCGAGGGCGAATTGATTCAGTTTGCCGGAAAAACGTACGCTTTCACCAACCAGTGGGGCCAGCAAACGCCCAAAGCCATCGACGATCTGATCGCCGCATTTCCGGATGCCAAGATCTCATGCCGGGAGTCGGAACAGTTGTGACGAAATTCCAGTCATGTCCATGCCGGCAATACCGTCGCGAGACCCGTTCTGGGTCAGTTGAAATCCATCCGTGTGGCAGGCAGCATCTGTTTGGTTGCATCACCGATTCGCCGCTTACCCGGAGATGTCCGTCTTGGCTGAAGTCGATCCAGAAATCTTCGTTCATCGATACCCAGAGGAAGTGCTTGCTGGATGGAAATCGTACCCTGTACGGATTCCCAGCCCGCGTTTGTCGAAATGTCACGAAATGCCCACGCTGCTTGTCGTCAGCATGGCTGGCGGGTTTGTCACCGCGAATTGTTCGACCTGCGGAAAAGTTCATTCACTCAGTGAGGCCGAGTTCCTCGGACTATGGGTAAGCTGCCCCTTTTGCCGTCGTCAGATGGATCCCAAAAAGCTTCCTCGGATGATTGGAAACAGGAAGAGCTTGGGCAACTATGCATTCGTTTGCCATTCCTGCTTGCGTTACACCCTGCTGGCAGATCTGCTTCCGCATTGGGAGGATCTGGTGCCACAAGTGACCGAATGACGCCCTCCGGTTCGACTTCCGCGCGGCAAAAATGTACCGTGGTGAACTCAAACTCCAGATTCGCCGCTTCACGCCCGCGCTCAATCCACACAGACCGGAAAGTCCCCGCCAGCGATGTCCACGTCCACGGCCTGGAAAGTCATTTCCGAGTCGAAGTATCCCTGGGAGCGGGATGCGCTGGAGTTCATCCGCCTACAGTTTCCCGACGTTGAGCCGCATCGTGCGTGGTCGAACTTTGAATTCATCGCAGGGGATGGCAGCATAAACGAAGTGGACCTGCTGGTCTTCACGTCGATGGGCCTGTTCCTGATCGAGATTAAGAGCCGGCCGGGGCGGTTGTTTGGCGACGCGGGAACTTGGACGTGGGACAGCGGCGGACGGCTGCATTCGGTGGACAATCCGCTCTATCTGGCCAACGGCAAGGCCCGCAAACTGAAGTCGCTGCTGCAGCAGCAGTCGGCATTCAAGGGCAAGGTCGCGCCTCCGTTCATTGAGGCCCTGGTCTTTTGCGCAGCGGCCGACCTGGACTTCAGCCTGCAGGGCGTCGCGGCGTACCGTGTCTGCCTGCGGGATCGGCCTGCCGAGGGCGATCGGGCCGAGCGTCCGGGGATCATGGCCGCCATTCTGAAGCGGCAATGTGCCGGGTTGGAACCCGAGCCACGCGTGGCTCACGACCGGCCGCTCGCCAAGGCATTGACACAGGCGATGGAGCAAGCCGGCATCCGGCCGAAGCCACGCAAAGTCAGCGATTTCCTACTGCAGCGGATGATTGGCGAGGGGCCCGGTTTCCAGGACTGGATGGCGCGGCACGTGCAGGTCGAATCCAGCCTGCGGCGGGTTCGGCTGTACCAGGTGGGAGCGGGAATCACGAAGGAAGACCGCAGGACGATCGAGCGGGCGGCGCTCCGCGAATTCCAGATCCTGGAGTCGCTGCAGCATCCGGGCATCCTCCGCACGCTGGGTTACAGCGAGCATGAAATCGGCCCGGCGGTCATCTACGAACATGACCCGCTGGCGATCCGGCTGGACCACTATCTGACCCAGAACCAGACGCGGCTCAGTGTGGACAGCCGGCTCGATCTGGTGCGGCAGGTCGCCGAAGTGGTGCGGTTCGCCCATGAGAAACGCGTCGTCCACCGCGCCCTGTGTCCGCAAAGCATCCTCATTACTGATGCCACGGCCACACGGCCCAGGATCAAGATCTTCAATTGGCAGGTCGGGTATCGGTTGGGCACCACCACCAGCGTCTCAAGGGAGATTGCACCCACCTCGCATGTGGAGCGGTTGGTCGAAGATGTCAGCACGGCCTATCTTGCGCCCGAAGCCCTGATCCGCGAAGAGAGCACCGGCGACCATCTCGACGTGTTTTCGCTCGGGACGTTGGCGTATCACATCTTCTCGGGACAGCCGCCGGCCCAAAACGCCATGGACCTCAGCCAGCGGCTACGGTCCGGCAATGGGCTCAAGATCAGCGACGCGATGAATGGGGCAGGCGAGCGGCTGCAGTACCTGATCCAGTTCAGCACGAATCCGAATGTCACCGACCGGATGGATTCGGCGATCGACTTTCTGGAGGAACTGGACAGGGTCGAAGAAGAGCTGACCACCCCTGAGCACGATTCTCCCGACGACCCCACCCAGGCCCAAACCGGTCACGTCCTGCCCGGTGGCTACAAGATCTTGAGGCGGCTCGGGACAGGAGCCAGTTCGGCGGCATTTCTCGTCGAACGGGAGGGGCAGGACTACATCCTCAAAATCGCCAACAGCCTGGAGAACAACTCCCGGCTGCAGGGCGAGGGCGAGGTGCTGGACAAGCTGCGACATGCGCACATCGTCGAACTTTGCCGTGTGGTGGAGATCAGCGACCGCACCGGTCTGTTGCTGCGGCCGGTATTTTCCGTCCGGCCGGAGAAGAAGATCGAGACGCTGGGGCAGCGCGTCCGTAGCGACGGCAGTCTGCATGTCGACATGCTGCAGCGGTTCGGCGAAGACCTGCTGGATGTGGTGCGCTTTCTTGAAGAACAGGGCATCCCCCACCGCGACATCAAGCCCGACAACATCGCCGTCGGCCAGGTCGGGTCGGGTCATCATCTGCATCTGGTGTTGTTCGATTTCTCCCTGTCACGGGCGTCGGGTGAGAACATTCGTGCCGGCACAACGGGCTACCTCGATCCGCTCCTGCCGCTGCGGCATTCGGTCCGCTGGGACCTGCACGCCGAACGGTATGCGGCCGCAGTCACGCTGTACGAACTGGCGACCACCAAGCTGCCGGTTTGGGGCGACGGAAACAGTGACCCCTCACATCTGACCTGTGAAATCACCCTCGAACCGGAGCTGTTCGCCGCCGCGTTGCGGGACCGGTTGGTGGCATTTTTCACACGCGCGTTTCGCCGTAATCCCGACGAACGATTTCCGCACGCCGAAGAGATGCTGCGTGTCTGGCGGCTGTGCTTCGAGGGGATCGAAGAACCGGGCGCGCTGTCCGATCAGGACGACGACACGGAGCTGGCCGAACTGCTGAAGGACGCGACGTGGGAGACCCACCTGGCGGAATTGGGACTGGGAACGCGGGCCACCAACGCGCTCGACAAGGTGAACATTCTCACCGTCGAAGATCTGCTCA
>JAKFUF010000151.1 GCA_021732845.1 Planctomycetaceae bacterium
CCCCCGCTCCGCCCCTGCTTTACGTTCTCCCCCGGCCGCCGTACCATGTCCCTGCGTCGAAAAGTTCGCGCCAGATTCCACAACAGGGAGAGGACATGGGCAGCGTTCGGGCAGTTTGGTTCATGGCGTGCAGTCTTGTGGCCATCAGCGTGGCTCACTCCGCCGAGGTCACCTGGAAGCGGACCGAGATCGATCCGATCTTCCGGTCGGAGGGTGTGACCGCCTTCGATGTCAACAAGGATGGCCAGGTCGACGTGGTCAATGGGGAGTTCTGGTACGAAGCTCCGAATTTCATCGCCCACGAGATTCGTCCGCCTGGCAAGTACAACGGCGAAGCGGGGTACAGCAACAGCTTTGCCTGCTTCAATCATGACATCAACGCGGATGGCTGGAACGACCTGATCGTGATCGGCTTTCCTGGTGTGCCGTGCCACTGGTTCGAAAACCCGCAGAACAAGGCAGGTGCCTGGAAACAACGCGAAATCTGGCACAGCGCCGCCAACGAATCTCCGCAATTCACCGATTTGACCGGTGACGGCAAGCCGGAACTTGTGATGGCTTCCGAAACCGAAGGGATGTACGGCTACCTGGAAATCCCGGCGGGCGACAAGCTGGACGCCCCCAAGTGGACCTTCACCGCGGTCAGCACCGAGAAGATTCCCGTTGGTTCGCACCGCTACTACCACGGCATCGGCGTGGGTGACATCAACCATGACGGCCGCAAGGATCTGGTGATCCCTCACGGCTGGTGGGAAGCCCCCGAGAAGCTGGGGCAGGGGCCGTGGGAGTTTCATCCGCTGATGCTTGGCAAAGACAAGGATCCACTGCCAGCGGCCGACATCCATGTCGATGACCTGGACCTGGACGGCGACAATGACATCATGATGAGTTCCGCCCACGCCCACGGCGTCTGGTGGTTCGAAAATGTGGGCGGGAACGACGAGCCGAAGTTCACCTACCACCTGATCGACGAGAAGTTTTCGCAGACGCACGCCCTGCACTATCAGGATGTGAACGGCGACGGTGAAAAGGATCTGATCACCGGCAAGCGGTTCTGGGCGCACGGCCCCAAGGGCGATCCGGATCCGATGGGTGAAGTGGTGATGTTCTGGTACGAGATTCACAAGAAAAAGGGTGCTGCGCCGGAGTTCATTCCGCACAAGATCGAGGAAGGCACCGGCACCGGGATCGGCACCCAGTTTTTTGTGGGTGATGTCAACGGCGACAAGCTGCTGGACATCGTGCTGTCCAACAAGAAGGGCTCCAACCTGCTCACCCAGATGCGGAAGTGACGTTGATTACGTTTGAACACGTCCGCAAGCAGTTTCCCGGCGTCACCGCCCTGGACGATGTGAGTTTTTCCGTCGAACAGGGCGAGTGCCACGCATTGCTGGGAGAGAACGGCGCGGGCAAAAGCACGCTTGGCAAAGTCCTGGCTGGAATTTACCCGGCGGACGGCGGGCGGGTTTTGTTGAACGGCCAGCCGGTCGCGTTCGCCTCGCCGCGCGAGGCGTTGGCGGCGGGTGTGGGGATCGTTCATCAGGAACTTGTCTTCTGTCCGAATCTGAGCGTCGCCGAGAACCTCTGCCTGCATGATCTGCCGCGGCGGTGGGGCATGCTCGACCGCCGTGAGCTGCGCCGCCGTGCCCGGATGCTTCTGGGTCGGACCGGCTTGGAAATCGATGTCGATCTGCCGATGTCGCGGATGTCGATCGCCCAGGAACAGTTGATCCAGATTGCCGCCGCGGTGGGGTTGGGCGCGAAGGTGCTGGTGTTCGACGAACCAACCAGCTCGCTCGGCCAGGCCGAGACCGAACGGTTGTTCCTGATGATCCGCCAGCTTCAGGCGGCCGGCACGACAATCATCTATGTCTCACACCGGCTGGATGAGATTTTTGCCCTGTGCCAGCGGGTCAGCGTGCTGCGTGATGGAAAACATGTGGCGACGAAGCCCATCGGCGAGGTCACCCGCGACGACCTCGTGCAACTGATGGTGGGACGTGCCGTCGAGCAGTTCGTCTCTCCACTGCCGGCGAAAGCCGAGGCCATCCGGCTGCGCGTGCGGCACTTGACTTCACCCGGCAAATTGTCCGATGTCTCCTTCGATGTGAATGCCGGCGAAATCGTGGGACTGGCGGGCCTCGTGGGGGCGGGGCGGTCCGAGATCGCCATGGCCCTGAATGGGCTCGACCCGCAGGCGCGCGGCAGCGTGGAGATCGACGGGCGCGTCATCCGGCTGGACTGTCCGCGGGCCGCGTTGCGGGCCGGTCTGGCACTCATCCCGGAAGACCGCAAGCGGCAGGGACTGGTCCTGTCGATGTCGCTGCGCGAGAACCTGACACTGCCGATTCTGCACCGCTTCCGCCGTTGGCTCGGCTGGGCCGACCGCACGGCGGAACGGCGTCTCGCCCAGTCGATCTGTGATGAAATGCACGTGCGGACGCCCACGATCGAAGCGTCAATCCAATCCCTGTCGGGGGGAAACCAGCAGAAGATTGTCCTGGCCAAGGGGATTGCGGCCAACGCCCGCGTGCTGATTGTGGACGAACCGACCCGTGGCGTGGATGTCGGGGCGAAGCGGGAAATTCACGAACAACTGGCGCAACTGGCCACCCAGGGCAAGGCGATTCTGGTCATCTCGTCCGACCTGCCCGAGTTGCTGTCACTGTCACACCGGGTGCTCGTGGTCCGCGAGGGGAAGCTGGAAGCCGAGTTCCCCCGCAAGAAAGCCACGCCCGAAGCCGTGCTCCGCGGCATGGCTGGGGTGATTTCGAAGGCCGATGCGACAACCGTTGCCGGATAGTCCGAGTAGCGACCACACAACGTCAGGACGAGGCCTGCGGAACAGCTCCTTCGTTCCCTTCGGTTGCTTCAATTCCAAATTCTCTCGTCGTGAGTGGTGGCCGCGGAACATCACAGGGACTGTCGAGCGACGATGCTTTCTTTGCGATTTTTGAACAGAAGGTAACGAAGGTGACGAAGTTGTGGATCAATGGATAACGAGGGAGTTCCATCTTCCATGGGACCAAGTGATGCTGTGGACGAATCCATGATCTGCCCAACCGAAAGTGGCTTTTACAGAGCCACAACGCGATCCGAGTGCGGTCCCAGAAACCATTCACCTGATGATGATGATGTCCGGCCGTAACCTCAGCACGTCGTTGATTGCCTCTTCCGAGACATACATCCGGTCGTGCTGCGGATTTCCCAACTTCCCCGTCGGATAGCTCGGCATTAATGACTCCCCGTTGAAAGGGTGAATCAGCCGAATCACTTTGAGTGAGGGAAGGCTGGCGAATTCTCGGAAGCCAGTGTCTGAGATCTGACTCTCTGCCGCATTGATCAATTCCAAGTTTCCAAGTTTCGCGATCTCCCCCGCAGCGCGATCCGAGATGACAGCTCGTTGGATGTCTAGGCGGCGTAGATTCCTGAGGCGAGACATTGATGTTGCAACTTCATCAGTAATTTTCTGCCCCTCAAGCCAGAGACGCTGAAGAGACTTAACGTTCGGGATGGCCATGCCACTCTTTGAGACGGGGACTTTGTACAGATACAGCTCTTCCAGATGAGAGAATGTGGAGAGCCTTTCAAAGGCCTCTTCGCTCAGCGATGTTTCTTCGAGGTGAAGCCTTACGACATCAAAATGAGTCAAAAACTCCATGTCCGCATCTGCGATCTGGCAGTTGGACAGGATCACTTCCACGGGCACTTCAATTTGGAAATAATCCCACGCCGTGCCAGTGCCTTGAAATTCAACTTCACCTCCGAGCGAATGAACCCGGGCGACCAGTTGGTTGCGTCGCCAATGTGCATTGGCATGAACAACCACAAGCGTCACGACTGCGAAGGCAATCACCAAGGCCGTGGCGGCCACTGTGAATCGACCGATGGGCGTCTTGGCATACATGGCGCGGTTCGCAATCTCGCTACTTCTTCAACGGCTCCCCGCGGTAGCTCAAATCCAGCAGTTCCATCGGATGCACGACGGGGATGTCGCGGCCGGCTTTTTTCAGGCCCCATTGGATCTGCATCGAGCAGCCGACATTGGGGGAGACGATGACATCGGGTTTGGTGGCCAGCAGGTTTTCGATTTTGCGCGTCTGCAGGCGATCGGCCATGTCGGGTTCGGTGAGGTTGTAGCTGCCGGCGGCACCGCAGCAGATTTCCGGCTCGTTCATCGGCACGAGTTCCAGGCCGGGAATGCTCGACAGCAAGTCGCGGGGCTGTTCGCGGATCTGCTGGGCATGGGCCAGGTGGCAGGCGTCCTGGTAGACGGCGCGGAGTTTCATTTCGCCCTTGGGGGCGATCACACCCAGGCCGGCCAGGAATTCGGAAACATCCTTCATCTTGCCGGCACATTTGGAAAGTGCCGCGGCCTGCTCATGATTCTGTGGCTCAAGTTCATGGGCGATGTGCCCGTAGTCCTTGAGCATTGAGCCACACCCGGCGACGTTCACAATGACGGCATCCACGTCGGCGGCATCGAACACGCGGGCGTTGGTCCGCGCGAGGTCGAGCGCGGGACGGTCGGCACCGCTGTGGTAGTGAATCGCACCGCAGCAGGCCTGTGCTCGGGGGATCACCACTTCGCAGCCGTTTTGTTGCAGGACGCGGGCGGTGGCCCAGTGCGCATGCCGGAAGACCGCGTCAGCCACACAACCGGTGAAGAGAGCCACGCGGGCGCGTTTGGGACCGATGGCTGGCAGCAGTTCGGGAAGGCGGGCTCCGCCCGGCTTGAGCTTTGGCAGCAGTTGCTGCATCCGCCGCAGCCGTTGCGGCAGCAGGTAGTTGAGACCGGTCTTTTCCATCAGCCAATCGAGGCCGAGCCACTGGGTGAGCTGCGCGGGCACCAGGGCCAGCCGCAACCGCGAGGCATACGGAAACATTCCATACAGAATCACGCGATGGAACAGGTCGGTATTTTTGGCCTTTTTGTCGCGGGCCTCCGCCTGCCGCTGGCTCGCGCGGAACGGCTCGATCAGCCGGCCATACTGCACGCCCGACGGGCAGGCGGTTTCGCAGGCCCGGCAGTCGAGGCACAGGTCGAGATGTTGCTGCACCTTGGGGGTCAGATCCAGGCGGCCATCAACCACCGACCGCATCAGGTAGATCCGCCCGCGGGGACTGTTGTTTTCGTTGCCGGTCTCCAGGTAGGTGGGACAGGCAGCGGTACACAGGCCGCAATGGACGCAATCGAGGAACTTTTCGTAGTCGATCTCACCGCCGACCCGCGTTGAACGGGGCGGAGGCTCGTAGGCCAATGCGACGGCGGCCACCGGGACTGGTTCGGAGATGACTGCGGCTGCCACCGTCTCGTCCACACGTTCGGCAACGACCTCTTTAAAGGCCAGAGAATTTGGAACGGTCTCGACTGCAGCAGTTTCGACCGTGTATGGAGAGTCTTCAGCAACGATCACATCAGCGGGTTGGACGATGGTCTGAGCGACCGGAGTTTGCACTGGCAATGCTGCCGCTGGGTCGGCGGTCATCGGCGTGTCGACCACGACCGGTTCGGACTGAACCGGCACAGGGTCGAATCGTTCCGGCTCCACAGGCCGCAGTTCGGCGACCGGCTCCAAGAATGGTTTGGCGGGACTGGTTTCGCTCGCTTCAAGCGGCAGCGCCACAACCGGCACCTCGGCAGTGCTGGTGTCATGCGCGACTGGTTCCGCTGCGACCTGTTCAAGGTTGTCCAGTCCGTTTGCGCCGTCGGCCGCCGGGGCAGACGGCCCAACAGACGATCCGGCCGTCAAATCGGCAGGGACCGTATCAACGGGACCGTCAGATGCGTGAGCCACGCCTGCGGGCACAACTCCTGGATCGTGGGGAGTGTCAGACGGATTTGTCACAAACAGTTCGCCAGGGGGATGGGCGGATGGGCTTACGGCGTATGGATGCGACTGTACATGAAAAATCACTGCGGGGAAACGCAACGAAAGGAGCGGTCAGGCATTGTACGGAAAATTGCCGCGACGCTTCCGCGCCGCCCGAGTCTCACGCCTCGCGCGGTCACCAATCTACGGTATTTTTTGCGCAGTTTCAGGAAATCGATCGTAGAAGGGCTGCCGGCACATGAATTGGCCACCGCGGATTCCGATGAATCGGGGGTGGCACGGATTTCCCCCGAGTCCCCTTGAAGGACGATTTCGAACCCGATACAGTCCATTATCAACTGAGTTGCAATAACATCTGGTCGTCATGATTCCCCCAGCCCTTCAGCACCTGACAGCACGCATCGTGCTCGTTGCCTATCTGATGGCAACGACGGTGGCGGCTGGCTGGCATGACCACCGGGGCTGCACCTCGGGTGATTGTGCGGGGGCATGCGTCGGTGCCGAATGCACTGGTGGTGCATGCGTTGCCGAAGACGCGGGCGAGACTGGCCATCCGCACACACATGTTCACGCCCGCAAGCACCCACACAGCCACAAGCATGCGCACCATCACGGTGCGTCTGCTCCCCATGCTGGGCACAGCCATAAGCACAGCCACGACGCGGATGATCAAGGTACGGACGGAGTCAAGCTTCGTGCCGTCCACGCGAATCATTGCCTCGTTTGCCAGTTTCTGGCGCTGTCGCCGCTGATCACCGAGCCGCCCCAGCTTTCGGGGCAGCTCACCCTTCTTCCGCTGGCCATCCAGCCGATTCCCTCGGCCGTTGAGCCACCGGTTTGCAGCCAGCATCCGGCCCGCGGCCCTCCCACCGCGTAGATGTGCGTGTTCTCCGTGTGGAGCGGCATTGAGCGCGGAACCCCGATAGCGGATGAAGCAGGCGGCGCAAGCCGCCCATCCGCGCCAGGGGTTCCAGAGCGAGCAAAATTTGACCGCCGCGCTGCGCACTGAGCCACGCGTGAATCTTGAACGGACGACGTTCAATCGCCACCGCCATTCGCCTGTGATGTTGTCGCCGCGTTGAAGCCCCGGCGCACTTGCGACTGTCTTGTGCCAGAGTCACTCCACCCGGTTTTCTGGGCGGAGACTGGCCGTCAATGGACAGTCGTGCGTGCTCCCTGCGTGGCTCGCGCGACGCCAAGTCTGCGTCAATTGATTCATTCATCTGCATTTGCGGACGGGAGCCCTCCATGCCTCATCGACCACGTTCTCGTGGCTTCACCCTCATCGAACTGTTGGTGGTGATCGCCATCATCGCCATTCTTGTGGGACTGCTGCTGCCCGCCGTGCAGCAGGCCCGCGAGGCCGCCCGCCGCGCCCAGTGCAAAAACAATCTCAAGCAGATCGGGCTCGCCCTGCACAACTATCATGAGTCGTTCAGCGTGCTGCCACCCGGCTGGATCGGTGTTGACCCGGCGACCAGGTCGCAGCATGTGGATGGAATCAATGGGTGGGGCTGGGGGGCCAAGCTCCTGCCCCAGCTTGATCAGGCGCCGCTCTACAACCAGATCAACTTCAATGTGGGCGTGGAGAATGCCGTGAACAGCACGCAGCGTGTCACCCCGCTGGCCGCCTGGCGCTGCCCGTCGGACAGCGGCGCCGCCCGCTGGACGCTGAACGACGATTCGAACACTCCGCTGGCAGAGCTGTCATCCGCCAACTATGTGGGTTGCTTTGGAACGCTGGAGATCGACTCCTGCGAGGGCCAGCCACCAGGCTTTCAGTGCCGCGGCGACGGGGCGCTGTATCACAATAGCCACACCCGCTTCGCGGACCTCCTGGACGGTGTCAGTACCACCATCCTCTCCGGTGAACGCAAAACCAGTCCGCAACTGGGCTGGAATTCGACGTGGACCGGCGTCGTCCCCGGCGGCGAAGAGGCGGCGGTCCGCGTCCTGGGAACGACCGACCACACGCCGAATCATCCCGACCAGCACATCGACGACTTCAGCAGTCAACATACGGGCGGAGCCCACTTCCTGCTGGGCGATGGCGGTGTGCGGTTCATCAGCAGCAACGTCAGCCTGAGCGTCTACCAGTCCCTCGCCACCCGCATGGCTGGCGATTTGACCGGAGAGTTTTGATCGGCGGACCACCCGCGCGGCTGGGTGCGTGATGGGGATCGAGCGGTTAGAATTTTGAACCACGAATAAAACGAATCTCACGAATAATCTGTGGTGGTCCCAGCCGAAATCGGCCAGGATCACGGCTTTTATTCGTGTTATTCGTGCGATTCGTGGTTTCTAATTTTAACTTCGTGGAGAGAGTGCCAGCGCGGCCTGCCGACCGTTCCTAAGTTTATTCCCCGTCGAACTCGTCATCTCCGAACTCGTCTGAGCCACCGTCGTCGTTGAGCAGGGCGAGTTCTTCTTCGCCCAGTTCATCAAGGGGGGCGGAGTCTGCGGCCTTGGTGCGGGAACGCAGGTAGAGCTTGATCGGGACTTCCTTGAACGGCAGCTCTTCGCGCAGGACGCCGAGCAGGTAGCGTTCCCAACTGCGGTCGACGTGCTGCGGGAAGTTGCACTTCAGGACGATCGTGGGCGGGCAGGTGGAGACCTGCGTGCCGAAGAAGATCTTGGGCTGCCGATTGGCCCGCATGGGCGGGCGGTTGTTGATGACCGCGGCCCGCACGACCGCGTTGATCAAGGAGGTCGGAACGCGAATCTTGGCCTGCTTGGCAATTGACTGGGACAGGTTGATCAACTGCTTGATGTTGCGGCTGCTCTTGGCGGTGATGAACGCCACCGGCACATGCCGCATCATCGGGAACTCGTCGACGAGGTACTTTTCCCAGCCCTCGATCGACATGTCCGTGGCCAGATCCCACTTGTTGACCACGAAGACGCACGGCTTGAAGTTCTCGGAAATCTCCGAGACCAACTGCTTGTCGACCTGGGAGATCATCTCCTTGGCGTCAAACATCATCAGCACCACGTCCGCCCGGCGAACGCTGCGGAGTGCCCGGGTCAGGCCGTAGTACTCGATGTCGTTGGCGAGGCTCTTCTTTTTACGGACGCCCGGCGTGTCGATGGCGACAAACGCCTTGCCGTCCAGCTCGAACCGCACGTCGACGCTGTCGCGGGTCGTGCCGGCAATCTCGCTCACGATCATCCGTTCGGTCTGTGCCAGCGCGTTGATGAACGTGCTCTTGCCGACATTCCGCCGCCCGACAATCGCCAGCTTCAGCTCCGGCTCCGCGGCCTGGTCCGCACCTTCAACCTGTTCGGCCTCGGTCGACTCGGGCAGGTGATCGAGAATCGCCTGCAGCAATTCGGCCTTGTTGCGGTGGGCCAGCACGCTGGTGCAGATCACTTCGGCGGTGGCCAGTTGATGGAATTCGGCGATCTCATCGTCGACCCGCGTGGAATCGCACTTGTTGACCACCAGCAGGACCGGCTTGCCAGTCCCCCGCAGGCGGCGGGCGACTTCGACATCCAGCGCGACCCGGCCGGCGCGGCCATCCACCACAAACAGGATCAGCGTGGCTTCGTTGATGCCCGTCTCAATCTGCCGCTCGATGTCTTCGGACAGATCGTCGGAATCGACGATGCCAATGCCGCCAGTGTCGACCATTTCAAAGTACCGGCCCTCTTCCTGCATCAGGTACGTGACGCGGTCGCGCGTGACGCCGGCGGTCGGTTCAACCACGGAAATCCGCTTGCCCGCCAGCCAGTTCAGCAGCGAACTCTTCCCCACATTCGGGCGGCCAACAATCACAACCTTCGGAACAGACATCGAACACCGGGGGAATGAAGAAGGCCCCGATGACCAACAGTCGTCGGCGGGGCGAACCGCCATTGTATGCAAATTGAACGTGAAACGGCACGGAGGTGAATTTCGATTTTCGATGGATGATTTTCGATTGGCGGAAATCGCCACCTCAGCGGGACGACTCCATCCCAAAACCAATCGAAAATCGAAAATAAATTTGCCATCAGCAAATTTCCGGCCTACAGACTCTCATGAGCTGTTGCAGTCGATCATTTTGGGCCGGCGATCGCGCTGTCTGAATCGAAAACATTGCGTGATTTCGGGACGCCTGCCGCGGATCCTCTGGCGGTGTCCCGGAATCACGCCAGTCCATTTGGTCGAACAACGCAGGCGATAAGGCACGACACGATGCCGTCCATTGATGCGACCGAGGTCGAACCGTTTCGTTCTGGCACAGCCGCCGTCCGGCCGCGCGCCGAATTCACTCCGGCCTGTCCAAAAGCCTTCGCCGATGCAAGGGTGTCGGAAGCACTGGTGGAAATGCTGGTGCTGAAGTTTCTGATGGTCCGCGGCCAGGCCACCGGCCGCGACGTCGCCGATCAGGTGCGGCTGCCGTTCCCGATCATCAGCGAAATGTTGCGGCGGCTCAAGCAGGAGAACCTCGTGGCTTACAAAGCCACGGCTCTCAACGACTATGTCTGCGAACTGACCGGAACCGGCCAGGAGCGGGCTCAGAGGTGCTACGAACAAAGCTCCTACCACGGAGCCGCCCCGGTCGCCTTCAGTGACTATCTGGCCAGCATCGAAGCCCAGTCCCTCAAGCGGCAGCGGCCAACGGCGGCAGCGTTCTTCTCGGCCCTGCAGGACCTGATCCTGCGGCCGGAGGTGCTGTCGCAACTGGGCCAGGCCGTCTGCTCCGGGCGGGCGATGCTTGTGTTCGGGGAGCCGGGCAACGGCAAAACCAGCATCGCCGAGCGGGTTTGCGCCACCTTCGGCACCCATATCTGGATCCCCCGCGCCGTGCAGATCGATGGGGACCTCGTACGCGTGTTCGACCCGACGATGCACGAAGAACTGCCGCTGGCCCCCGGACAGCCGGAGCAGCGATTGGTTGACCAGCGTTGGGTCCGCATCCGCCGCCCGACGATCATTTGCGGCGGCGAATTGACCCTGGAGAACCTGGAACTGACGCCCGTCCCCGGCGTCGGCATCCTGGAAGCTCCGCTGCAGCTCAAAAGCAACTGTGGCACCTTGGTTGTGGACGACTTCGGGCGACAGCAAGTGAGCCCCAAGCAGTTGTTGAACCGCTGGATCGTGCCGCTGGAACGGCAGTACGACTTTCTCAATTTTCCGAGCGGAAAAAAGGTAAGAGTCCCGTTTGACCAGTTGACCGTGTTTTCGACAAATCTGAAGCCGGGCGACCTGGTGGACGAGGCCTTCATGCGCCGCATCCCCTACAAGGTGTTCGTGGCTGACCCCTCCGAGGCCGACTTTCGCGAACTGGTCCGCCGCAATGCCCAGCAACTCGAACTGCGCAACGGCGACGAGGCGGCCGAATACCTGGTCCAAACAGTCTACCGCGCCAAAGGCGGCGCGCCCGCCCGCGCGTTCCGCTGCTGCCACCCCCGCGACCTGCTCCGCCAGGTGAAAGACTATTGCGCGTTCCGCGGCCAGCCCGCGGTGATCACCAAGGACGCGCTCGACATCGCCATCCGCTCCTACTTCGCGGGCGACAGGGCGTGATTCGTCGCAATGGGGCTGGCACCAGACTAAACCTGGTCAGTTCCCTGCGCGCTTCACACGATCCCTAGTAGCCCCAAAATCTTCGGCGAAGGTGCACTCGACAGTCGCCAATTTCGCGGCGAGCACGGACGCGTGTTCGCTTACGGCAGCCGCTTCGGCGGCGGCTTGCGTGGCGGCACGTCCGGCAGGTTGTCGTCAAAATCGGGGAGCTGGATCTTCTCATAGGGAACATCCAGGATGTCGCGCAGATTGGAGGGCGGCGACAGGTCGAAGGAGTCTTCGGCCGGCCCATGGCCGGGAGCATACTTGTCGGAGTTCGGCGTGGGACGCTGGCTCTCGGGATAGCATTCGTCGGCGAAGAAGCGGCCCAGCGGTCCAATCGCGCCAAACCGCTCCTCATAGAACACGACGTTGTGTGTCTCCAGAATGGTTCCGGTCTGGCGCTCGAGGGTGGCCAACTGGGTGTTGTATTGCGTGAGCGCGCTGGCCTCGAACGACGTGGCGTTGCCCCAGTCGGCAATCGCCTGCAGCACGTTGAGCAGGATCGTCTGCTGCGTCTGATACCGCAA
The DNA here is from genome assembly GCA_021732845.1 of Planctomycetaceae bacterium. Lineage (GTDB taxonomy): Bacteria > Planctomycetota > Planctomycetia > Planctomycetales > Planctomycetaceae > JAKFUF01. Next base: position 11,916 of record JAKFUF010000151.1, read on the forward strand.
AAGCTGGGCATCCAGGTTGATCCGCGCGGCCCGCCGGGCATCGCGGAAGGCCAGATACTGCTCGTACAACTGATCCAGTGCGCGGACGTTCGTGGCCAGCAGGTGCACCGCGTTGTGCAACCCCTGCTGGAGGTTGGCGCGGTCGCGGGAGATCAACAACTCCTGTCGCCTGAGCGCGGCCCGCGACTGCCGCAGGCCCAAAGGCACGGAGAAGTTCACCCCCAGCGTCCAATCCGTGAACGAACCAGAGGCCGAGCGGATCGTGTCGCCGTTGGGCATCGTGCCTTCCAGGCCGTTCCAGCGATAGAGGCTCACCGCATCCAGCCGCGGCAGCGCGCTGTTCTTGGCAATCTGCAGCGTCTGCAGATCGGCTTCGATGATCAGCTTCAATTCGATCAGGTCCGGTCGGCGATCGGCGGCGAGGTCCAGAATCTCGTCCCAATTGGCTTCAAACCGGTCGTTGATGGGAGGCGTGCTGGGAATGAGCCGCGTGCCGTCGACCGGTGGCAGGCCAATAATGTTCCGCAAGGCCGCTTCCCGCTGAATGACGTTCGCCTGCGAAGTCACCAGGTTGACGCGGAAGTTGGCCAGTTGCAGTTGCGCCTGGGCCAGATCCGCCCGGTTGTCAATTTCCACATCGACGCGGGCGACAATTCGTTCCACGGCCGTCTGCAGTTGCAGCACCTGCTGCCGCCGTGACCACAAATCCGTGCGGGCCGCCACCAGCGACCAGTAGGCTTCAATCACGCCCCGCACCAACTCCTGCACGGAGTCTTTGAACTGAAAGTACGAGCGTTCCGTGTCGATCCGCGCCAGCACGATCGGGGCCAGGTTCGGACGCAACCCTCCGCCCTGCAGCAGTGGCTGCGTGTAGTTGAGCGTCGTCGCCGACCGCGTCTGCGGATTGAGCGGGAAGAACCCCGGCTGCGAACGCGATGGGTTCGCGTCCAGACTCAGGCCCAGTGTGCCACCGTAGGCGTTCAGCTTGCTCAAACCGCTGGTCGTGTTGAACCCGTCGGTCCGCGTCCCGCTGATCAGTGACTGCGTGGGATCAAATGGATTGAAGACACCAACAGGCGTCTCCGTCCGGTTGAAGGAATTGTTGGACGACACCGTCGGGTCGAACCGCGCGTTTCGTTCGTCAATGAACGTGTTCGTCACCGAGGTGTCGTACACCGTTCTGCCGCTGCTCGTGGCTGCCGTGCCGACCAGCACGCGAATGACATCCGCATTGGTGAGCGCCATCCGAATGGCATCATCCAACGGCAGCAGGACCGGTTCCAACTCATCCTGTGGCTTGGACACCATCGACGGCGGCGGCGACTCCCGCAGCCGGTATTTGGGAAGTTCCGACGGATCGCGAACCTCAATCGTCCGCTGCTCGGGAAAGATCGTCGGCAAGTACCGCTGCGCGCTGGCAGACCTTGCCGAGAAGGCAAAGCAGCAAAACAGCACAGTCAGTAGTACCCGGCGAGGCATGCAGGGATTTAAGACCTGGTGCGCGAAGCTGCGTGGATTCATCCGCGCAGGAACTCGTTCAACAGGGGAATTTCAAAATTCAAATTTCAAATTTCACAGTCGCGGTGCCAGATCGCTGTGTCGCCTTCGCAAATCGGCGCTTGATCGCTCAGGTTCTAAGCACGGCCGCAGAGCGAACCAATTGAATCGACTGTGAAATTTGAAATTTGAAATTTGAAATTCCGCCAGACGGACCAACACGGTCTGTTGCGGATGTTCAGACCTTAGATCGTCTAGCGGTTGTGCCACGCTTGCGGGTTATCCGGCCTGCAATCATTCTTCCAGGCCCGACTGTAACGCTTGTAACGCCTGGCTAAAGTCGGTGGTGTCGCAGACGATCCCGCCGTCGCGGAGGACGACGGTCCGTTTGGCGTTCCGAGCCACGTTCTGGTCGTGGGTCACAAGAATCACCGTGATTCCGCTGGATTCATTCAAGTCGCGGAACATGGCGATCACTTCACGGCTGGTCTTGGAGTCCAGGTTGCCTGTCGGTTCGTCGCCCATCAGGATGGCCGGCTCATTCACGAGGGCTCGGGCGATGGCCACCCGCTGCTGCTGGCCGCCGGACAACTGGCTGGTGTGATGGTCCAGCCGGTTGCCGAGCCCCACCAAGTCCAGTTTTTCCTTCGCGCGGCGATGGCGTTCGCTGGCGGAGATTCCCTTCGTGTACAGCAGCGGCAACTCGACGTTTTCGAGCGCTGACGTGCGGGCCAGCAAATTAAAATTCTGGAACACAAAGCCAATCCGCTGATTCCGGATCCGCGCCCGCTCATCGCGGGACATCGTGGCCACCTCTTCGCCAGCCAGCTTGTAGCTCCCCCGCGTCGGCCGGTCCAAACAACCCAGCGTGTTCATCAGCGTGCTTTTGCCGGAGCCGGAGGGGCCAATCAGCGCGACATATTCGCCCTTTTCGATCGTCAAGTTCGCGTTCCGCAGCGCCTCGACCTGGACCTCGCCCAAGTCGTACACCTTCCAGCAATCGCGAATTTCGATCAGAGCCACGAAAACTCCACGCTGCACCTGTTCGAGAACTGTCCAACCAAATCAAACCCAAAGAAATACGATTTAAAGAACCACGAATCTTGCGAATAACACGAATAAAAAAAAGTCTTGCCCGACTGCAGACGATCGAAAATACAGCCTTTAATTCGTGTTATTCGTGGTTCCGTTCTTCGTGCCCAACGAACGATCACGCTCCCAGCAACGTCGGGATCTTCTCCCGCAGCAGCGCCATTTCCTGGTGCGTCTCGCCGAGGTAGGCGAGCAGCTTGAGGTCGTCGCGGTTGACGGTTCCACCGGAGAAGAGCCACGCGCGGACGCGGAATAGTTTGTACAGTTTAACCAGTTTACGGTCGCTGATGAAGATTCGGTCCTCACGGACGAGGGTTTTCACCAGCCGCTGGAATTCGGTGAACACTTCTTTGGGGAAGAACACCTGCCGGTCGTTGAGTTCATCGCCGTTGGCCGACTGTTCGGTGCGGCCGAACAGCATCGTCAGGTATTGGCTGACCTTGAGGAAGTCTGCGAGCGTGCAATGGCCCTCCTTCCAGGGCTTCTGGTTGAGATTCTTGTAGACCTCGCCACGTAATCCGAAGTCGATCAGTTCCTCAAAGTGTTCGTCCTGCACTGACCGGCTCTCGGCCTTGAGGACGAAGCGATCTTTGAGCGCTGACAGTTCGCCATGTTCTGGGATCTCGTTGGTGGCGGCGAACAGCACGCGGAGGTTGACCGGCTGCGGGGCTCCGTCTTGATAGAACTTCTTCTCGTTGATGATCGTCAGCAGGATGTTGAGGATCGCCGAGTTCGATTTGAAGATTTCGTCGAGAAAGGCCAGCTTGGCGGTGGGCAGCTTGCCCTGTTCGCGGCGGATGTAGCGGCCGTCGCGGAGCTGGTTGATGTCGATCGGTCCGATGATCTCCGACGGCTCGGTGAACCGCGTCAGCATGTATTCGAAGTACTCGTCGTCGGCGATCCCCAAGGCGTCTTTGAATTTCAGAATGAGGTCCGACTTGGCGGTGCCCGGCGGGCCGACCAACAGCAGTGGCTCCTGGGCGATGGCAGCCACGACCATCAGGTCAATCAATTCGCCTTTCTGCACGAAGAACCGGCTGAGCGACGACCGAAACAGGTTCAGCTTCTGCCGAATCGCAGGGATTTCGGCCTGAAGCTGTTCAAAAGTCTGATCTTCGGCCACGGCGGTCGCAGGCATGCTGAAGTTTTCTGATCAATTCAACGGGAATTGGACGGGAAGAAGGACATTTGCCCGACGCGGGTCTGGTTGGCAACCGGAATCGTCAATTGATGACGTTGCGGTATCGTGAACGATAGAACATCCTATAGAACGTCTGGAAGTGTCGCACAAACAGGATTTCAAATTTCAGATTTCAAATTTCACAGTCAAAAAGCTGTCAACCGTCGCGTCGTCCCCGAGACGATGCCGCCTCTTTGGCTGAGACACGTCAATGTCCCAGCAGTTCGGCCTGGCCCCACCCACTGTGAAATTTGAAATTTGAAATCTGAAATTCCCCCTGTGAGGCTCCGCTCCATTCAAAACTCCTAAGTCACGACGGCCCGCCGCTTTCCCGCGTCGGGCTCGCATCCCCGGTCGGGTCAACCCTCGTGTCCACAGCCGCCGCCAACCCCATGTCCGCGATGGCCTCGTCCGCCAAGCGGACGATCCCCCTGCGGATCCGTCCCGACCTCGTCCGCGAGTGGGTGTCGTATCAGCAGAACGGGTCGTGGGTCATCAAGGATCCCGTGACGCTCAAGTATTTTCGGTTGCAACCCGAGCAGTACCGCATTCTGGAACTGCTGGACGGCAAGCGGAGCCTCGAGCAGATCCGCGATGAATACCGCAAGTCATTTCCCACCAACCTGCTCAGCCTGGAAGAGATCCAGTCGCTGACGACCGATTTCCATCGGTCGGGCCTCGTGATCAGCGAGCGTTTCAATCAGGGCGTGGCTCTCGTCGAACGCAAGCGCGAAGAGCGCAAAAAGCAGATCATCAGCACCCTCAAGAACATCCTCTACCTGCGGCTGCCGGGCTGGGATCCCGAGCCGACGCTGCGGTTTCTGGATCCGCTGTTCAAGTGGATGTTCACGCCGCTGGGTGTGGCGTTCTGGGCGATCATGGTGGTGTCGAGCTGGACGCTGCTGGCGGTGCAGTTTGAAGAGTTCCGCCAGAAGCTCCCGGCGTTCCACCAGTTTTTCGGGTGGCCCAACCTGATGTATCTGTGGATCGTCCTGGGCGGTGCCAAGATCATCCATGAGTTCGGCCATGGGCTATCGTGCAAGCGGTTCGGCGGCGAGTGCCACGAGATGGGGGCGATGCTCCTGGTCTTCAGCCCCTGCCTGTACTGCGACGTCACCGACTCGTGGCTCATGCACAACAAGTGGCACCGCATCATGATCGGGGCTGCCGGCATGTACATTGAGGTGCTGCTGTCGGCGTTCGCCATCTTCGGCTGGTGGTTCAGCGAACCGGGGCTGTTCAATTACCTTTGCCTGAACCTGTTCTTCGTCTCGACCGTCACCACGGTGATCTTCAACATCAACCCGTTGATGCGGTACGACGGCTACTACATGCTGGCCGACTTCCTCGAGATCCCAAATCTGCGGCCCAAGGCCGACAAGCTGCTCCGCGACAATTTCGCGTGGTGGTGCCTGGGAATCGACTCGCGGCCCGACCCGTTCATGCCGCAGCGCGGGCACTTCTGGTTCGTGCTGTTCGCCATCGCCTCCAACATTTACAAATGGGTGGTGATGTTCGCGATTCTGTTTTTCTTTTACACGTTCTTGAAGCCCTACGAACTGCAAAGCATCGGTGTCGCCATCGCCGTGGGGTCACTGGTCTCAATCATCATCTCGATCGGAATGACTGTGTACAAAATCGTGACGGCACCGCGGCGGGACAAGCTCAGCAAGGTGAAGGTGACCATCACGCTGCTGGTGCTCACGTCAGCCGTGGCTTGTGCCCTGCTCGTCCCCTTCCCGTGGAGCATCGAATCGGCACTGGTGATTGAGCCACATGAGGTGCAGCACGTCTACACGTTTACGCCCGGCCGGCTGGAAGAGGTGAAGGTCAAGCCCGGCGACCGCGTGAAGACGGGCGACATCCTGGCGGTGCAGTCCAACTTGGAAAAGGAAGAAGAGATCCGCAAGGTGGAGATGGACCTCGGCGTGCAAGTCGTCGAAATCCGCCTGCAGCGGGCTCTGCAGGATCCGAGGCTCAAACGCGAAGACGCCTTCGCCCGCCAGCGTCTGGCCGAAGAGAAGCGGGATTCGCTGACCAAGCAACTGAAAGACCTGCGGGAGCAGATTGAAAAACTGACCGTTCGTGCCCCGTGCGACGGCGTCGTCGTGGCTCCTCCGCGCGTCGAAGAGTCCAAGCTCAACCAGACCCGCGTGAAGCTCGCCACCTGGCACGGCACCCCCTTCGACCCCCGCAACCGCTTCGCCTTCCTCCAGGCCCGGACCCACCTGCTGAGCATCGCCCCCGACGACCAGTTCCAGGCGATCCTGCTCGTCGACCAGGGCGACCGCAACGACATCCAGGCCGGCACCGAGATCCGCCTCAAGCTGGACCACGTGCCCGAGGTGACCTATCTCGGCAAAGTGGCCGAAATCTCCGAACGCCCCGTGGAATTCGCCCCCCGCGCCCTCTCCAACAAATCCGGCGGCGACCTCCCGACCACGACGGATTCCCAAGGCCGCGAGAAACTGGAATCGGTCGCTTATCAAGCCACGGTCATCCTCGACCAGGACACCGACCTCCTCACCTCCGGCCTCCGCGGCCGCGCCAAATTCATCGTGGCCGAACGCTCGGTCACCGACTGGACGTGGCGCTACTTGCGGAGAACGTTCCATTTCCGGTTGTAGTGGCGGGTGGGCTCTGGTCCTCGAATGTCGCGGGCAACGGTGGACGAAGACGGCACTGAATTTCAACGACCTAAGGATCGCGGCAACAATAACATGGTGAAGTTGCTTGGGATGGACGCCGACTGAGGGCAGATTCATCAGCCGGCACGCGTTAGCGTCCGGTTCGTGGCGTTGGCGTCTCCGATCATCCTCCAACCGGGGGCTAAGGCCGGCTAAGGCCCTCCGGCTCATTGACTGTGCGGCTCGTCAAAAATCTTGCCGCGGTCCTAACGACCTAGGGTGTGCCTATTTTGACTGGCGCGTTTTGGGGGAGATGGGTAAGCTGCTGTTTGGGGTGTTTCAAGCCTTTGAATGGGAGCGAATCGCATGGATGTTCAGCCGGTGGTGAAGGTCGAGATGTTGAAGCAGGATCTGGAAGTGGCTCTGGATGAGTGCCTCAGCCGGATTGCCGCGAGCGTCAACCAGGCGGCACCGGGGCGGATGATCTCCGACAGTGAGGAGATCACGCGGACAGCGCTGCACAAGTTTTCCGAGGCCGCCTTTCAGGCGGCACTTCAGCGAAGGATCAATGCGGCGGAAGCCGCTTTTTCCCCTCCAGTGGACCCCAAGACCGGTAAGCGTGGAAAGAATCACGGCCAGCAGCGACGCACGGTGGTGACGGTCAATGGGGCGGTCACCCTGCTGCGACGCTGGTGGAGTGTGGCGTCCGTCAGCTTCGCCCCGGTGGACGACCTGGTCGATGCGCAGCATCAGACCTACACCGTGGGTGTGCGCGAGATGGCGGCGGGCCTGAACTGCAAGCACCGGAGTTTTGATTCCATCGCCCAGCAGTTGGAACGGACGGCCCAGTTGAGGGTCAGCCCCGAGCAACTGCGGCTGCTGATCACGGAAAATGGCCAGGATGTGGCCCGCAGGCAGGACAGCGGAGAACTGCTGCCGTCTTTTCAGGCCACGGACTGCAAGATTCCCGCGGACGCCATGGCCCAGGCAGACGCTCCCCCGCGAAGCGTGGCGGGAATCCTGGGTCATAAGCCGATCACACGCATTTATGTTGGTGTGGATGGCGTGATGGTTCCGGTGATCACCGAAGCGGAGAAGCTCCTCAGGCGGAAGAAGACCCTGGAAAAGCGCCGCAAATGCGGGAAAAAATGCCGGCCGCTGCCGCGTCTGGCGAAGGGATCCAAGGGACCCTACCGCGAATTCAAGGTGGTCGAGTTCCATGACGAAGGGCGCAAGCACACCCATCAAACCCTCTCCGCAGACCTCCGCAACAGCGTGGGGATCCGCATTCGCCGGGAGGCCCTGAGGCTCAACTTCCTGAAGGCGGACGAACGGATCAGCATTGTCGACGGTGCCACCTGGATCCAAACCCAACTGGAGGAGAGCGCCGCGCAGTTGAAGCTCGACGGCTTGGGACTCGACTTCTATCACTTCGCCGAGAACGTCCACAAATGCCGGCGGCTGGTGTTCGGCCCCGAGGCGGAGGCCGGAACTGTCTGGGCCGACGAACTGGGCGATTGCTTCCTGGAGCAGGGGTTTGAGGCGGGCTTTGAAAAACTCCTGGCCTGGCAGAACACGCTGACGCGCGGAAAGAAAAAGCTGGCCACCCGGCTCATCAACTACATCTCCGACCGGCGGCACATGCTCAACTTTCCCGAGTTCCGAAAGTGGGGCTGGCAGATCGGCAGCGGCCCGACAGAAGCCCGCTGCAAAACCACCACCTACCGCCTCAAAGGCCCCGGCTGCCGCTGGAACATCGGCAACGCCCGCGCCATCGCCGCCCTCACAACCCTTCAAGACAGCGGACAGTGGCAACAATACTGGCAACTCCGCACCGAGCTTGCAGGTTAGGGCTGCCAGAATGTTTGGCCACACCC
>JAKFUF010000145.1 GCA_021732845.1 Planctomycetaceae bacterium
ACCCCGCCTCACGGCGACGCAGTTGCGGTCGACTACAGGATCAAACTTAAACCTCCTGGCTGGGACTTTCACCCGCCGATTCAACAAACGTGCAAGCGCACGAGGGCTCTGGTCCTCCAGAGCCGTGGGCTACAGGCGACCCAGCTTTTTGGCAGGAATTGGGAGCCATTTGTGAAAAAGAGGATGCGTGAAATCGGCGCTCACCGTTCATCGCGGCTCAGCAGGAGCTGGAGCCCTCCCGCCACGTCGCCCAGAGGTCCGCGATGGACAGTCGGATTCACCAGTTGTTACAAGAACTTGTAGAGATTTGTTCCCTCAATGTCCCCCAAAGACATTTCGCCTCTGCCAGGAGCACAGCATGCGCGAGCCGTTGTTCAAATTTTGCGGCGTGATGCTCGCGCTGGTGTTGTTGGTTGGCCTGAAATCGCAGGTCATGCCCGCGGCGGACGCGGCGAAAAAAGTCGTCGCTGAACAGCCGGCCAAGGCTGCTGAACCGGATGCCAAACTGAAGCCGCTCAATCCGGAGGGCACGGTGCTGCTCGATCTGGAGGGCAAGCGGTTGCTGCTCAAGACCAAAGTCGCGCTCCGCGAAGGGCAACTGGAACTGTTGTGCTGCCTGAAGCAAACCAAGGAACACGAGTCGATTCTCGCGCTGGACAGCAAGGCCTACGTGGTTCATACGGGGCTGGTGGCGTTGAAGGCCAAGACGGGGAAGCCCGCGCGGTTTGAGCCGAAATTTGAGCCCCCGACCGGTCACCAGTTGAAGGTCTACCTGAGCTGGGTTGACGACGACGGCAAGGCGCACCGCGTCGCGGCGCAGACCTGGGTGCGGCACAACACGCACCGCTGGTTCGCGCAGAAGCTGGAGAAACTGCCCGCCGGCCTGGTCATTCCCGATCAGTCCAATCTGCGGTACGACACCAAGCACAAGGAATTGAGCTGGTACGGGCCGATGACCGAAGCCCAGAAGGCCGAGTTTCAAAAGCTCAACGCCGACAAGCCGTATCAGGCCGCCATCGCCGCTTTTCACGAGCAGAGCCAGAACCACGAAATGGAAGCCCAATGGGTCTTCACCGGCAGCGGCATCTACAAGGATGACGATGGCAAAAACCACTATCTGGCCGAAGACGGCGACCTGATCTCCGTGGCTAACTTTTCGACCGCCACGATCGACGTGGCCATCCGCAGTTCCGCCCAGAATGACGAAGGGCTGTCGTTTGAAAGCTGGACCGAGCGGATTCCGCCCAAAGGCACTCCAGTGACGATTGAACTGATGCCGGTGTTTGAAGCGGAGAAGACCGAGAAGCCTGCAGCCAAGGATCAATGATCGTTCCGCAGTGCGGCCATTCCCGCAGAATTTCAGATTTCTCAGTAAAAGGCCTTTATAAAATTTAATCTACGGCGAGAGCGTTACGTCCTGCGCTGCTTGATCGCGGCCGACAGTTCGATGCGGTCGCAAAAACCGTGAAATCTGAAATTCACCTTTGTCGAACATTTCAGACTTAAGTCTGACCACAATCTGCTTCCAATAAGCGAGTTGATTCAGCGCCCAGGTCATTGACACTCCTCCATGCAGCAGCTTCTCGAACGATTCCTGGGAATCCCGCCGTCTGACCCGGGGCAGGGCAAGGCGTGGATCTGGAATTCCGAATTTCCCTGGCCCGGCTGGGCTCTGGTGCTGTTTTGTTTGTGCGCGCTGGCCTATGTGATCGTCATCACGGGCCTGGATGCGATGCGGGTCAAGGCCCGGGCTCAAGTGCTGCTCGTGCTGCTCCGGTCGATGGCGATCGCCATCGTTCTGATTGTTCTGGCCGAGTTTGGCCTGACGATCGAACGCACGGGCCTGCCCTTCCTGGTCGTGATGCTGGACCGTTCGGGAAGCATGGAGCGCCAGGACCAATACCCGGCACCGAAGGATCAAGAGGCGGTCCGCGACCTGCTCAAAGCCGGTGGATTGAGCGAACCCACCCGGCTGAACCTGGGGAAGTCGCTGCTGCTCGCCGACGAAGGCAAGCTGCTCAAGAGCTGGCTCGGGCAGCACAAGCTCCGCATCTACACAATTGCCGAAAGTGAAGTGCGGCTCGGCACGGGTGAATTCCTGGAGCCAGCGGAGATCGACGCGCTGTTGCCAGAACTGCGGTCGCTGGATGTGCAGGGCGACCAGACGCGGCTGGGGGAGGCGCTGCGGCGGGTGATGAATGACCTGCGCGGCACGCCGCCCACAGCGGTGATTCTGATCACCGATGGTGTGACCACGGATGGGGAATCACTCGCTTCCGCGGCGCGGTATGCGCGGCAGAAGGCGATCCCCCTCTATATTTTTGGCGTGGGGAACTCCTCGCCGATCCGCGATTTGGAATTGCACGACCTGCTGGTCGACGAGGTCGCCTTCGTCGACGACCCATTGATTTTCGTCTACCGCCTCACGGCGAATGGTGCCAGCGGACGCACGGCAAAAGTCTCGCTCAAGGTGGCGGGCAAGGAACAGCCACTCCTTACCCGCGACGTCACGCTGGGGCCGGAGGGCAAGCCCGAGAAGCTGGAGCTGACCTACACCCCCACGGAAGTCGGCGAGTTTGAATATGTGCTGGAGGTGCAACCGCTCCCCAACGAGGCCGATGTCACCAACAACCGCAAATCGCGCAAGGTCAGCGTCCGTAAAGAACGTACGCGGGTGCTGCTCGTTGAGAACCAGCCCCGGTGGGAATTCCGCGAACTCAAAATGCTGCTGGAGCGGGAAAAAACAGTCGAGCTGAAGGTCGTCCTACAGGATGCCGATCCCGGCTTTGCCGACGAGGACAAGTTTGTCGAACCCAACTTCCCTGTCAAACGCGAAGACCTGTTCGCGTACGATGTGGTGCTGCTGGGCGATGCCAACCCCGAACTGCTGGGCCAGAAAGCCCTGGAAAATCTCCGTGACTTTGTCCGCGAGCGGGGCGGCGGGCTGCTGGTGATCTCCGGACCGCAGTATATTCCGCGGGCTTTGCAGGGAACCCCGCTGGAGGGGTTGCTGCCGTTCGACATGACCGGGATCAAAGTCCCCGCGGCTGAAGAACCGATTGTCGACAGTTTTCATCCGGATCTGACCGCCGAGGGACGCAAGGGGACGCCGTTCTTTCGCCTGGGTGAGAGCGAACCGGAAAGCCGGCAGATTTGGGATGACTTGCCGGGCTTTTTGTGGTTTGTCGAGACTCCGGACGTAAAGCCGGGAGCCACGGTGCTGGCGACGCACCCGACGAAAACAGGGACGCGGGGCAAGTTGCCGCTGATCTCGATGCAGCGGTTCGGAGCGGGGAAGGTGCTGTTTCATGCCACGGATGAAACCTGGCGGTGGCGGTTCCGCGTGGGAGATCTGTACTTCGGCCGCTACTGGGTGCAGGCGATCCGCTATTTGAGCCGCTCGAAGCAACTGGGGCAGGACCGTTCGGCAGAACTGACAGCCGACCGGCGAGAATACAAGGTGGGCGATGAAATCAGCCTGAGGCTCAGATTCATCAACGAAAAACTCACTCCGCCCGCCAACGACGGAGCGGAGGTGATTGTGCGCAGCCTGGCCGACGGACGCGAGCAGAAGCTCTCACTCGCCCGGGTGGCCGAAGCCCCGAATGTATTTGAGGGCGCGCTGTCGCAACTGGCCGAGGGCTCGTATCATGCTTGGGTTTCCACCCCGGCCTTCACCGAAGCCCCGCCTTCCTACGACTTCACCGTGAAGTCCCAGCAGCGCGAGCGGAGAAACCCAAGGGCGGACCTGGCCGAGATGAACCGCTCTGCGGCGCTCACCCGCGGGAAGACATACACCCCCGCGACCGTCAGCGCGTTGGCGGATGACATCCCCCCTGGCTTTCCCGTGTCGCTCAATGCCGACGAACCAATCCCGCTATGGAATCACTGGGGTTGGATCGTGCTCTTCGGCGGCGTCCTGACTGCGGAATGGCTGTTGCGGAAGCGGCTCAAGCTGCTTTGAAAGTCTCTGGCCAGTTGTCACCAGACTGCACATCGGCATAATTGGGGTTGCGGGATGTTACACTTTGGGCGGCTGTGTCCAGGTAATCGCGGTCTGGCGTTTGAGACATGCCCAATCCTTCCGACTCCCTGTCGAAGCATTACCATCAGCTCTGGGAACCCGGACTGCAGCCACCGGAATTGAAGGATTTTCTCGAGCGGCATCCGCAGGCGGATCATGCCGAGCGGCGGGAAGTGATCCTGGCGGACTTTCGGCTGCGGTGGAAGACCCGCCGCCCCGTGACGGCCGAGAAATATCTCGAGGCCTGGCCGGAACTGCAGGGCGATGAGACGACGCAGATCGAGTTGATCGCCGCGGAGTTCTATTTTCGCTCGCAGTTGGGGGAAACGATCTCGGAGTCGGAGATCGCCAAGCGGTTTCCGGAACGGGCTGAACTCGTTCTGAAGCGGATGATCGAACTGCAGCAGACGGCGGATCCGCCGCGGCGCAAAGGCTTGGATCTCGGCAAGACCGGCACGCTGGACGTGGCTCTGCCGAGCCACGGGTCGCTGCCGACCCAAACGCCCGCGCAGGCAACGCTGGACCTTCCCCCGCCGATCTTGATGTCGGGCAAGAACACGGCGATTCCCTCACCGCGCCAGCCCAGCAACCGCGTACAGATGAAGGGGCAGACGGTCGGCGGGCGGTATGTGCTGCTGGAACATCTGGGCGGTGGCGGGTTCGGGCAGGTGTTTCTGGCCCAGGATCTGCGGTTCGCCGCGCATGACGGGGCCGCCAAAGTGGCCATCAAACTGATGGACTCCGGCATGGCCAACGACCGCGAAATTCGCAAGGAAGCGCTGCTCATGCGGCAGTTCAAGCATCCGCATGTGGCCGAAGTCTACGACTACGGCGTGGAGGAGGATGGACTGCCGTGGATGGTGATGGAGTACCTGCCGGGCGAAACCGTGGACCATTGGCGGAAGCAGTTCGATGGCCCGGTTCCGGTGGACAGGCTGATTCGCTTTGTGGAACAGACGGCCAGCGCCCTGCAGTCGGCACACAACCGTAACCTGGTCCACCACGACTTGAAGCCGCACAACATCATGGTGCTGGATGCCGGCAAGCCCACGGAAATCTTTAAACTTCTCGACTTTGGCATCTCCGCCAAAATTGACTCGGAAAACACGCTCGCCAACCACGACGCGCGGCAGTCGTTTACGCCGTACTACGTCGCGCCCGAAATCATGCGCGGCGAGGAACTGAGCTGTCGCTCGGATATCTATACCTTTGGCGTGATCCTCTACGAACTGATCACCGGCACCTTTCCGTGGCAGCGGAAGCCTTCGATCCACGCGCACTATCACCAGGTGCTGAACGAATCGCCGCGAAAATTCTCCGAAGTCGCCCCGCAGATCAAAGTCCCCGCCAAGCTGGAAGCGCTGGTCATGCAGTGCCTGGCCAAAGACCTGACCGGCCGGCCGGAAACGATGCAGGAGGTCAGCGACCGCTTTCTGGACATTGTGCGGCCCAAGGTGCGAAAGCCCTCGAAGTGGGACTGGGTTCCCGCCGCGGCCATCTCGGGCCTTGTCGCGCTGGTGGTCATCGTGGCGACGATCCTGTATCTGCCGCCGTCCCTCGCGCCCCCACACCTGCCGGATGGTTACGTGCAGGCCGCAAATGCCGAGTTGACCACGATCGGCAAGCGTCAATTCCATTCCCACATTGAACGGGTCCTAGCCGACAAGACCGTGGCTCGTTTCGTGCTGATTCCCGAGGACGCGGAACTGGCCACGTTCTACATCCTGGAGTCCAAGGTCAAACGGGCGATGTTCAAGGCGTTTCTGGACGCGAAGCCACAGCTCGATGCCGAGACTCGGCAGCGGTTTGAGAAATCCGACCAGCCATCCGGAACCGCAGTCAGCAATCTCACGGCCGTTGAGGCGCATCGGTGTGCCCAGTGGCTCGGCGGTGAACTGCCGACGCCATCGCAATGGGACCGGGCGGCCAACGAACCCGACGTGCGCGAGATGGAGGGCAGCGGGGTCGAATTCACCCGTGAGTTTTTGGGCGACGACCCGCTGCAGCAGCCAGTTCCACCCACGACCACCCACGAGGCGACCGTGACGCTGCGCGGCGGAGGCAAGGCGATGGTGGTCCTGGTGGATGACCCGCGCGACGATGTCACTTTTCGTCTTGTGCTGGAAGTTCCCGCCTTGGAACAGTGAGACAACCACGATTTTGGCGAATGTTGCGTCGTTAAATAGCGGAATGCCGGCATGGGGTGGTCCAACTTTTCTCTGAATGGCGGTTCGCAGACTCTCCTGTGGGGCGGGAGTGCGGCGCTGGCGGCGGTGTTGATTCTGCTGCTGTATCAAACGGAACGGAAACTGGTGTCCGCCGGTGTGGGGCTGATCCTGCTGTTGTTTCGCCTTTCGGTGGTGGTGCTGGTTTTCCTGACACTGCTCGAACCGGTGCTGACTCAGACCCAGAAAAAGAACGCCTCCGCGCGGATTCTGGTGGGCGTCGACCTGTCCGAGAGCATGTCGACGGTCGACAACCACGCCTCGGAAGCGGAAAAACTGCGCTGGGCGCGGGCTTTGGAACTGATCGGCAATTCGGCCATCAACCCTCGGCTCGACCGCTGGCAGGCCGCGATGGAGGCCGGCAAGGAGCCCGAATGGGTTGATGCGAATGAAACCGTCGATCCGGATCGCCGCGCCGCCCTGCAGCGCACCCGCCGCGAGAACCTGGAGCATGTGTTTGAGACCCTCTCCAAACTTTCCCGCAAAGAGATTGCCCAGCGACTGTTGACCGCCACTTCGGCTCCGCTGCTCCCCGCCCTGGACAAGGTGGCGACCGTGCAGCTCACGGCGTTTGCCGGCAAGCAGGAGACCGTCGACAACGACCTGCTGGGCAAGCAGATCAAGCAGGTTTCACCGAACCTCCAGCCGGGATTTTCCGATTTGAATGTCGGCATGCAGGCTCCCTCGGGTGACACCAACAGCCGGTTGATCGGCGTGGTGCTGTTCACCGACGGCCGCGACACGGTGACACGGGACGTGGCCGCCGCCAAGCGGTATGGGGCCATGAAGGTGCCCGTCTTCCCGGTGCTGGTCGGTTCGACCGTCCACCCCAAGGATCTGGCGTTCCGCAACCTCAATTTCCCCGAAACGGTGTTCAAGAACGACAAGGCGGTGCTGAAGGCGATTCTGAGTACGGCCGGTTTCAATGGACAGGAACTGGAGGTGGTGCTGGAGCGGGCCGACAAGGAGCCCCTGACCAAAAAACTGTTTGCCACGGGAGACGAAACGCCGATCGAGTTTGAACTCGATGCCAACGAATTGGGACGCAAGGAATACACGCTGCGCACCGCGGTCCAGCCGGGCGAAACCCGCAAGGACAACAACCTTGCCACGTTCGCCATGACGGTCGTCGACGACAAGGTGCATGTGCTGGTGGTGGAGGGCGAAGCCCGCTGGGAATTTCGTTTCATCGAGGCGGCGCTGCACCGCGACAAGCGGGTCGACCTGGCGGCGGTGGTCTATCAGCAGCCGTACCTGGGCCTGATGCCGGAAGGGTTCTTTCCCAGGGAACTCAACCTGCCGGCAAAGGTGGAAGACCTGGACACCTCACCGCTGGCGCAGGCGGACATGATCGTGATCGGCGATGTGGCCTCGCGCGATTTCCCGCCGCAAGCGTGGGAGCTGCTCGACCGGTTTGTCGCCGAATCGGGTGGCACGCTCGTGCTCTGTGCGGGCAAAAATGACATGCCGCTGGGGCACGCCTCGCCCGTGCTGCAACAACTCCTGCCGGTCGTCAACCCCAGACCCAGTGCGGTTCAAGGGGCGGATCCGTTCGGCTCCCCGACCGGGCGTGGCTTCCATTTGCGGCTGACCAGCGAAGGCGCGCGAGAGGCGATGTTTCAGTTTGACCTGGACGAAGTCCAGAACCGCCGGCTCTGGAGTGAGTTGCCGGGTCACACCTGGGCGATGTTTGGGCAGGCAAAGCCGGGAGCCACGGTGTTTGCGGCGGCCAGCCTGCCCGGGCAGGCCGATCCCCTGGCGGCCGAGCGAAATTTCGGCATTTTTGTGCATCAGCATTATGGGCTGGGACAGGTGCTGTGGATCGGGATCGACAGCACCTGGCGCTGGCGGCACCGCGCGGGCGACAAGTATCACCATCGCTTTTGGGCGCAGCTCGCCCGCTGGGCGGCGTCCAACAAGGCAACGGTCGGCAATGAGTTCGTCAAGTTTGGACCGGACAAGACCGACGTGACCGCCGGTGACGATGTGGTGATCCGCGCCCGCTGGATCCAGCAGTTTTTACGCCGCTTTCCCAACATGCAGGCCACGGTGGACATCATTCCGGCCACTGGCAAGGCGGACGAGCCGCCGCTGTCATCGCTGCCCCTCAAGCCACTGGCTGACCGCGGCCTCATTCAGGAAGCCCGCGCCGTGGCTCTGCCGGCCGGCGACTACAAGCTGAAACTCAAGGTCCAGGGAGCCGACCTGGGCGACAAGCAGGTCGAGGCCTCGGTGTTTGTCCACCGGCCCAACAGCGCCGAACTGGCCGATGTTTCCGCCAACCTCGACCTTTTGCGGCAAATTGCCACGGCCAGCGGCGGCGAAGTGATTTACGCCGACCAGACGGCTCGCATCACCAAGCTTCTCAAGCCACCCGAACAGTCGACGGAAACGCGGCTGGAAGTCAGCCTGTGGGACCACTGGCTGATCCTGGTGCTGTTTTTCACCCTGCTGACGGCGGAATGGGTGATTCGGAAACTGAACGGCCTGCCGTGATCCGACCGCGCGGAGCTGGCTTCGCCACCATGGATGGAGGTGGACAGGATGAAAAGGATGGTCGAGGATCAGGAAAGGATCTGTTGTGTCGGCGTTCCGTGAAATCATGGGCTGCAAATTTCACAGTCTGTGCGACCACTTCGAACGATCGGCCACGCCTCCACAGCGAAGTACGTAACTCTCGCCCGGAAGGCCAGATGTCGCGAAAAAGTATTTTACTGTGAAATTTGAAATCTGAAATTTGAAATTGCGTTGAAACCAACAAGTGGACTTTTGACGGACACGTCAAATTTGACATTGCATCGAAATCAGAGACGGGACTTTGTCGGTCACGGCAAAGATAAGATTTTTCGTAACCAAATTGCTCTCCAACCGAAAAGAGGTGTCTGTTAGGATCGCGCCGTGGAGGGAGTCCCAGGTCGGCAGCCACCTGCCGGTTCTTTCAGGAAGGAGCCTGTGTGATGGATCGCCAGTCTGTGAAATTTGGGGCCGTTCCCAAGAGCCCCGTTGGGTCAATCGCCCTCTGCGGGGCGATGTTGGCCGCGTTGATTTTTGGTCCTTTGAGCCACGCCGAGGATGCTCCGCCTGCGGGGGTGGCTGTGGACGCCGCGAAAGCGGATGCGGCCAAACCCGACACGCCGAAACCTGATGCGCAGAAGTACAAGCTGGCCTATCTCTTTGTGCCGGGCCAGGAAGTGCATTTCAAGGTCAAGAATGCCTCAAAGATTCACATCCAGCGCAGTGGAGTCGAGGAGATCGTCGAAAACTCGTCGGAGACGGACAGGCATTTCAAAGTGATGGCCGTCACACCTGGCGGCAACGGCGATTTGGAGCTGTCGATTGACCGGGTACATATGTCCGCCCGGTTTAATGACGGCGCGGAAGAAATCTTCAAGAGCGACGACCCCAAGTTTCATCATCCGAAATTCAAGCAAGTGCTGGCGAGCGTGGGAAAACCGCAGGCAATTGTCACCTTCAGTCCCACAGGGCGGGTGACCAACGTCAAAGCCAACCAGGGGGCGGTGGCTCAGCCTGCCAAAGCGGACGACGATGCCCACGAGACGTATCTTTCTCCATTGCCAGAGCAACCGGTTGCCATTGGGACAGGGTGGAAGGAAGAGTTTGAGTTGCGCGTCACGCAGGAGAGACTGTCGGTGAAGATCCGAATGACCCGGCACTACACATTGGCGGACGTGAAGGACGGCGTGGCTCTGATCAATTTTTCCACGTATGTGATCACGCCAGTCAACGACCCGGCGATTGAAGCGCAGCTCATTCAGCGGAAAACGAAGGGCCAATTGCAGTTTGACATCGCCCAGGGCATGGTGATCGCCCGCATTGTGGCGGTCCCCCGCGACTCGATCATCGAGCCGTTTGGAGCCAAGAGTTCGATGAGCGCCGAAAGCACCTATGAAGAACGCTTGATTCCCGCCAAAGTGGCTGGCAAATCCACTGAAACCGCAGCAAAATGAGCAATCCCGCCTGGCACGACTGTCGGGCGGCCGCGTACCAAAGACAGAGAAAAAGCTCGGCCCCACTCCATGAAACGTGTCGACCTCGCCGAGCCCTTCCTGTCCCTGCTGAACAGCGCCAAAGAGATTGTCCGTGGGCTGGGTGCGAATGCGGTCGTCATTCTGGCGGACCTGCCGTACTCGTTCAAAGAGATCAAAACGCGGTTGGAGGATATTCGGCTGGTGGTCGCGGCCGACGATCCCGCCATTCAGGGGGCGGCCCGCGAAGACGGTGTCGACCTGGTGCCATTGACGGAGGAACCCGAAGCCCGCCGGCTTCAGCTCAGCCAGGCCCTGCTCGAAGCCATCGCCGATGATCTGCTGATGCCGGGCGACAAGGTCGTCGCCATGTATCCCGGCGTCGAGCTGCGCGAGATCGACACGCTGACCGTGATCAACCTCGGCGAGCACCTCGAGCGGCTCACCTCGCGCGACCTGCAGAAGATTGAAACCACCGTCCCGCTGGAAACCCTTCGGCTGGTGGTCAACGTGGCCGTGGAAATCGGTCGCGATGGACGCGAAGGGAAGCGGGTGGGCACGCTGTTCGTGGTGGGGAACCATCGCAAAGTGCTGCAGATGTCGCACGAGCAGGTCCACGACCCATTCCGTGGCTACAGCAACCGGGAACGGCAGATCCGCGACCCCCGCGTCCGCGAGAGCATCAAGGAGATTGCCCAGCTTGACGGTGCGTTCATCATAGCCGCCGATGGAACGGTCATGTCCGCCGGCCGCAATCTAGACGCCCCCGCCACCGGGATCACGGTGTCGCGCGGCCTGGGTTCGCGGCACTGGGCGGCCGCCGCGATTTCAAAATGCACCAATGCCATCGCCGTGGCGGTTTCCGAATCCACCGGTACCGTGCGGATTTTTCAGGACGGCAAAGTGGTGCTGCGAATCGAACCGATGGGCCGCGCGATGAAGTGGCGCGACTTCGACCCTGTGGCGGAAGACGACGGAGATTGAGGCCCCGCACGGCACACCGCCAGGTGCGAGTCGGCAGCCCCTGAATCGCGCAAAGCCATGCAGGTGATCAGGCAGACACTGGTGTGCAATTTTGCACAAAGTCATGCAGACACCCATCGGCGCGCTTGATACGCTGAACGCGGGACGCGGCGGGCCAGCGCGGTTCCCAAGCGATCCTCTCATCACCTCACACATTCGCCAAAGACTGCCATGTTGCTGCTGCCTTGGCTTCGAACGCTGCAGGCCGGTTTGCGAAACCGGTTGACGGTGCGCCCCGCCCGCCCGCGGAGAACCCCGCCGCGGTTCGAGAGCCTGGAGACCCGCTGCCTGTTGGCGGCCGATGGCGATGGCACGCTGGACACGGCCACCACCGTGTTGAATTTCGGCAACATGGAGTCCTTCGATGGTGACATTGAGGACGACACCGATGTGGATCTGTTCGCGGTCGAACTGGAGGCCGGGGAGTCGTTGACGATCGATGTCGACGCCTCGAGTCTTGGGAGCAACCTCAACAGCCTCCTGCGCATATTCGGCGACGACGGATTGGAACTGGCGGTCAACGATGATCAGGTCCGCGGAAATTTCGATTCCTATCTGACGTTCGTGGCTCCCTTCAGCGGGGTCTTTTTTGTCGGCGTGTCCAGTTCCGACAATTTCGACTACGACCCGGTAAGCGGCGACACATTGCGCAGCGGCTCCACGACGGGGGACTACACACTGTTCTTCGAACGGATCGCCGCGGATCCAGACAGCTTGGGCGGAACACTGGCGACAGCCTCTCCCGTGCTGACCGCCGGCACGAGTGAGACGATCAACAGCCTGATCGACAGACCGTCCGATGTCGACATGTTCGTCGTCACGCTGGCGGCCGGCGATGTGTTCACGGCGGACATTGATGCGGAAGTGGATGGCAGTCCGCTGGACAGCGTGTTGCGGCTGTTCGACAGCAATGGCGACGAAGTCGCCTTTAACGATGACGACGACGGAGGCACGCTGGATTCCAGGTTGGTCTTCGTCGCTACGACAGCCGGGCAGTACTACCTGGGTGTGTCTGGCTTTGGGAATTCCACTTACGAGGCGGTGTCCGGGACCGGTCTCGGCAATGGCGTGACCGGTGAGTACACTCTCCGCCTGACGCGCGAAGAGGCTGCTGCTCCCGTCGATGACGCAAACACGCTGCTCGACGACACTTTTTTGACCGTCGGTTACGACGCCATTGCCCAGGTCGTGGGAACGATTGATCCAGCCAGTGACATCGATTTTTACAGCGTGTTGCTGGCCGCCGGCGACCGGCTGACAATCGACCTGCGGACATCGGGCGGCACACTCAACGGGGCCGTGCGGGTGTTCGACCTGTCAGGAACCGAACTGGCGGGCAGTCCGGATTTCGATCCCTTTCTGGAATTCGAGGCCCTGATCACGGCGGTGTTCTACATCGGCATCTCGGCGGCCGGTAACACGGGGTACAACCCGCGGACCGGAGCGGGCGTGGACGGAGATTCGACGGGTGACTATCAATTGGTCCTCACCCGTGAGATGGCCGATGATGGACTGTCTGGTGTGAATTTGCGGCCGTTCGCACTGACTCTGGAGACCGGGCCCGTGGTCTGGGGTGACACGACGCGCCTGCGATACACGGTCCAGAATGTTGGCGACGAGGATGCCGGCCCGTTTGATGTGCAGTTTGTCGTTCAGCCTGCCGAGTTCTCGGGAGCGGAACTGCTATTGGCCACGGTGCGGATCACTGGCCTGGCCGCCAACAGCGCCCAATCGGGAACCGTCGAATTCACCCTGCCGGGGACGCCATTTTCTCCCCCGGCCCGGTTCTCCCTGGGAAGGCCGGTGCGGTTCCTGATGCGGGTGGATCCCTTCAATGAGGTGGATGAGTTTGATGACACCGACAATGACAATCAGGGTGAGGGAATTGACGAAGTCACGCGAGCCTCGGTCAAAGCCATCGTCGACCCCGGTCCCAACACACTGGACACGGCGGTTGCATTGACGGAAGAAACCTTGCTGGTCGGTGGGACCGGCACACCTGGCAGCCGCTGGTTCTTCTTCGTCCTCAACGACACTGCGACCGACTTCCGCCTGTCGCTCACCACCGAGGGCTCGTCGACGTCGAGTGCGTCCTTGCGAGATCGTGACGGCAACCTGTTGCTGACCGCGGGAAAATCGCTGGACGGGCAGCAGGCGACGCTCCGCGCCAACCTGGCGTCCAATGTGTACCACGTCCGCCTGGACGGGCTGCCTGCCGACTGGGAATTGCGGGTGTCGTATGAGGTCGCCTCGTCTCCCGTGGACCGGCTGGCGTTCCTCGGCGGATCGCGCCGCGGCCTCCTCTCGGCCGACCTCAATGGCGATGGCTTTCCGGATTTGATTGGCGCCAGCCAGGACGGGCTGGTCACGGTGTTGAAGGGGTTGGGGAACGGCAGCTTCGGCATGCCGGAACTCTACGTCGTTGGCTATGGTCCCACCCTCAAGCTGGTCGACATCAACGGCGATGGAAGGCTCGACATTCTCAGCGCCAATGCCGACTCGGACAGTGTCTCGGTCCTGCAGGGAGTGGGCGACGGGGCGTTCATGCTGGCGGAAGACTATCCGGTCGACAGCGGACCGCGAGCGATTCAGGTCGGCGACCTGAATGGCGACGGGCTGCTGGACATCGTCACCTCGAGCTATGTCGGCGTCACTGGCAGTGTGTCCGTGCTGTTGGGGACAGGCAGCGGCCGGTTCGCCATCGAACGCCGGTTTTTGGTTGGGCAAGTTCCTTCCGCGCTGCAACTCATCGACCTGGACGATGACGGCAACTTGGACATCGTCACGACGAATGAGGGCAGTCGGGATGTCTCAGTACTGCTTGGCCGCGGTGATGGCACATTTGAAAATGATGCACGCTTCGAAGTTAGCAGGAACCCGCGACAGTTTGTGGCCGCAGACCTGAATGGCGACGGCATTCCCGACATTGTCGTGGCCAACCGCTATGACGGACTGGGCGTCCTGCTCGGGCGCGGCGATGGCACGTTCAACGAGCAAGTTTTATATGAGGCGGGAAACTTTCCCCGCTACCTGCAGGTCGTCGATTTGAACGGCGATGGGGTCCTGGATCTGGCGACGGCCAATTTTTTCTCGTCCGATGTGTCGGTCCTGCTCGGACGCGGTGACGGAACCTTCGCGTTCGAGCAGCACTATGCCACTGGCTCATTCGCCGTCTCGCTGGAAGCCAGGGACCTGAACCGCGACGGCGTGGCCGATTTGATCGTGGGTACTCCAGGTTCCGCCGATGTTTCGATCTTAATGGGACGCGGCGATGGGACATTTAACACCGCTGTCAGGTATCCGGTGGGGATCACGGAAAATGCCCCCCAACTTCTGGATGTCAATGCGGACGGTCATCTGGACCTCGTCGCCGTCGATCGCGACAGCCTCGCCACAATTCTCTTCGGGCGCGGAGATGGCACCTTCGCCGCTGCCAGTCGCGACAGTGTGGGCATCAACCCCCGCGATCCACTCGCTGTCGATCTGAATGGTGACGGTATTCTCGATCTGGTCGTCGCGAATGGCAACTCGGCCATTATTTCCGAGCAATTTGATATTTCCGTGCTTCTCGGCCGCGGTGATGGGACTTTTTCCGCTGAAATTCGAATTCCAGTCCGATTGCCGCCGGTCTCAGTGCAGGTTGGCGATCTAAATCGCGACGGGAGGCCAGATTTGGTGGCTGGCGGAACGATCCTGTTCGGACGCGGTGACGGCAACTTCGTCGAGGGGCCACCTGTCGCCACGGGATCTTCAGTTGTACTCACTGACATCAACAAGGATGGGCTCTCCGATCTGATAGTGACTTCGTCCAATTCTGTTTCAGTATTTCTGGGCCGGATCGATGGCATTTTTGACTCTGAAATCAGCCGCGCGGTGGGCACAGGCCCCATCGCGCTGCAGGTGGTTGATCTGAACCGTGACGGGTGGCTTGACCTGATCACGGCGAATGATTTGTCGAATGATCTCTCCGTGCTGCTCAGCCGGGGCGATGGCACATTTGCGCCCCAAATCCGTTACGAGGCCGGCACCCGGCCGCGCGATGTGCAGGTGGCCGATGTCAACGGCGACGGGAATCTGGACATCGTGGCGGTCAACTACACGTCCAATGATGCGACAATTCTGCTGGGAAACGGGGACGGGTCATTTCTCAACACGGGAGACAAGTTGATCGGATCGCAGCCACGGATGCTGCGGCTCCAAGATGTCGATGGGGACCAACTGCCGGACATCGTGGCCGTCCTCAGCAGCGGCGTGTCCGTGGGTCTCAGTGATGGGGATGGTTCATTCTTCGTCACTGGATTTTTCGGAAGCGGGCAACTCTCGCGTGACATCCAGATTGCCGATGTTGATGGCGACGGGGCCGTTGACCTGCTCGTGGCCAACGCCGTCTCACGCAATGTCTCGATCCTCTTTGGCTCTGGAGATGGCCGCTTTGCGGCAGAGGCGCTCTACCCGGTGGGGTTCTTTCCCAACCGGATCCTCGTGGCCGACTTCAACGGCGACGGCTTTCAGGACTTTGTCACCTCGAACTACAGCACCAATGATCTGACCATCATGCTGGGGGACGGGGAGGGCACTTTCGCGCCCCGGCCCGCACTCGAAAGCCTTGGCCCGCGCCCGATCGTGGCCGACCTCAACGGCGATGGTCAGTTGGACTACGTGATGCTCAACCGGCAGGGCGACCTGCTGGTTCGCATGGGTCGCGGTGGCGGCGAACTGGCTCCAGCCGTGGTCCTGCCCAACTCCGGGCAGCCGTTCGTCGACCTGGCGCTGGTTCGAGGGACGGTCGCAGGACTGCCAACCAGCCACCTGGCCGCGTTGCACCGCGCGGGCGGCATCGATTTCTACAGCGGCGATTCCAGCGGCATGCTGCGGTTGAACCCCGCGCTTTCTCTCAGTTTTTCGACGAGTGATGCCCGGTTGGTTGCCGGCGATCTCAACGCCGACGGTCTCGATGAACTGCTGCTCGCGCAGTCGCATACCCTGCAGGTGTTCAGTCTCGGTTCCACGGGTGAGTACACGGTGCGTTCCGAGACCGAAGTCGGCTTTGGTGCGTTTTCCGTCGCGGTGGCCGACATTGATCAAATTGGCGGCATGGATGTCGTGCTGACAGAGGTGGAAAGCAGCAGCGTCAGCCTGCTGCTGAATCTGGGCGGCTTCCAATTTGATGTCTCGCGGCACCAGGCGGTCCAACTGCCCTACGGCCAGCAAGCGGGCTTCGTCGAGTCCGTGGTCATTGCCTTTGATCATGTCTCGGGCGTCGTCACGGGAGACTTCAATGAAGACGGTCGGACCGATGTGGCCACGCTCAACGTGGACGCGCGGACGGCCGTCATTCTGTTTGGTGCCTCCACGGGAGGCCTGGTCTCTGCGGCACTCGGTACAACTCTGACGCTGGGAGCCACGCCCAAATCTCTCGTCTCCGGAGACTTCAACCGCGATGGTCATCGGGATATCGCCGTCCTGCTGGCCGATGCCCAAACGATCGCCGTCTTCCTGGGAGTCGGGCAGGGCAACTTCTCCCGTTCGGCCAATGGCGGCCAGCCACTCGCCGTCGGTCCCGGCACCGTCAGCCTCGTGGCTCAGGATGTCACCGGTTCACTGAATACCCCCGATGGCATCCTCGACCTGCTGGTGGGAAATGCCTTCGGCGATGTGCTGGTGCTGGCCGGCCGCGGCGATGGCAGCTTCGCCCCGCTGGTCCGCGCTGACCGCGATGTGCCGCTGGTGGTGGCCGACCTGGATGGTGACGGAAAAGAAGACATTATCGTGGCGAACCGCGCCCTGGACCGGGTGTCGCTGGTCACCAATGTCGAACTGACCGGGGCGAATGCCGCCAGCGGTGCCTCCGTCGCCGCGGGACAGACGCAGACGCAAACCCAGGGAATCTTTGGCCCCGGTGCCGTCAAGCTCGTGAACCTCAACGACGACAACGGCGACGGTGCCATCAACGCTGGCGACATCGCCGATCTGGTCGTCGCCAACAGTGGCGGCAACACGATCCTCGTCTATCAGGGCCTCGGCCAGGGACAGTTCTCCGCTCCCGTGACGTACTTCGCTGGCAGCAGTCCGGCGGGGCTCACCCTTGCCGATGTCAACGCCGACGGCCGCCCGGACATCGTCATCGCCAACCAGGGTTCGAATGACGTTTCCATCCTGCTCAATCAACCGGCGGCAACTGCTGCCGCAATGTCGACGTTCACCCCCGGCCCGCGGCTCAACACGGGAGTCGGCTCGGGACCGGTCTCCACCACGGTCATGGACCTCACGGGCGACGGGGTTCAGGATCTGATCGTGACCAATGCCCAAAGCGGAACCGTCTCACTGCTGACTGGAGTCGGCGGCGGCTTCTTTAACGACGTCAACCCGGCGTTCCTGTCCATCGGCAACACCGGCGGTCAGGGTGCGGTGATCGTTCCCGCATCTGATCCGACCGGTGGATCGGGAAGCGGCGCGATGTCGCTCGTGGCCACCAACCCGCAGACGGGCCAGGTGGTGATGGTCTCCAACCTGCAGCAGGCCTTCTTCTCGGACAATCCCAACCAGTTCATCCAACGATTCGACACCGGCGGCCTTGCCCCGATCGGACTGGCCGTGACAGACTTCAACCGCGACGGTCGGTTCGATCTCATCATCGCCAACAGTGGCAGTGGGTCAGTCACGCTGCTTGCCGGAACGAACATCGGTTTCGACCTGTTCCGTGAACTCCGCAGCGATACGCTGCAAAACCCCAATTCCCTGGTGCTGTCTGCCGACGGACTGGACCTGTACTGCACGGACGAAGGCGAAGAGGTGGTCACGGTCTTTGATCTCCGCAAGCTGCTGGCCGAAGGCGGGGTGCCCATTCCTGGCGTCAACAATGGAGGCAACGGGGATGGCGGACCGGGAAGCAACGATTCCGGCTCGTCCACCGATGGCGGAAACAGCACGACAACCACGGCCAGCAACAGCACCTCCACGGCGGCCCAATTGAGGCAGTCACTGTTGGCAGGAGTCATCAGCAATGCCTTCGCCCTGAGCATCACTTCGCTGCTGGCGCAGCTCGGACTCGGGCAGTTGTCGGCAGTGACCCGTGGTGATGGACAGTTCAATCTGGCGGCAGAATTTCTGGACTTCGGCGGCAGCGGTTCCTCGCTGTTTGCCAACCTGCGGGAAATCGTGCAGTCCAATGTGAATGCCGAAGAACTGTATTCGGCGGTCCTCGTCGAAGCCGCGACCGCGACCATCCGCTCCGTCAGCGACCTGGTGGGTGTGCGCCTGTCCGATTCTGCGGTCGCGTCCGCAACCAGCTTCGTCACGCCGCTCCTGCGGAAGTACGTGCAATTGTCCGACTCGACGCCCAAGCAACTGTTCAAGGTCGGCCTGGGTGTGCTGCGGGCCATTCAGAAAGCCCAGGCGGCTGATGCCAGCCGGGACGCGGGTGAATCGCTCAAGGCCGAGCCTGCCACCAGCCCAATGACCAACGCCGGCCAGGCTTTGTTGAACAAAGTTGGGCCAAAATCGACAGCCAAAAAGGCGCTGGTCGCGGCGAAGTCCACTGCGGTGCCTGTGGCTTCTCCGCGACCGTTGCGGAACAACTCGCCACGGAAGACCGCTGCCCATCCTGTCAGGAACACGCAGTCTCGGCCAGCGCGGCCGACAGCAAACACCGAGCCCACTCCCCCCCGGCCAGTGACGACTTATCCGCAGCAGGAACTCGACCGTCTCATGACGCTGCTGGCCACCGATCCGGTGGTGTATGAAAGCGTCTTCACTTCCGCCGAACGGCAGCGCTCGAAGGATCTGGCACCGTGACGAGATAGGATCGACAGAAGAGCGGAACAATGGCAAGCGCAACGTCGAAACGGTCAATGCCGGAAGGATGACAGCTCTTGGGGACCGGACAAGAAATAAATCTGCGTTTCAAGATGCTGACAGAAGGCCGATCTTGGATAACGAGAAAGGGAACCACGAATCTTCATGGCGCGGGCTTGCCCGAAACCCAACACCCCGGAGTGTCGCATCGTCAGCCCCAAGGGGGCAGAATTCGATAGCCCAGGGCGAAGTTGGCAACGCCAACGGAGCCCTGGGTGCCATGACGACGAACGACGGAGCCCCAATCGGGGCGTGACCGTGATGTTTGTCGGATGTTCAATGAATCTCACCCCGTTGGGGTTCCCTTTCTCGCACCGACTCCGACCCAGGGCTCCGCCGACATTCGTCGGCTGCGCCCTGGGCTGTCGAATCCTGCCCCGTTGGGGCGGTTGGCCAGAGTCTGACCAGATGCAGAACCCGCTATTGATCACTGATTTCCAGCACGCGCTGGCGAATTCGTCGCGGCACGCCAACAACCTGACGGTTAGTAGTACGAATACGACGAATGTCACGAATGACAACGAGAAGGATTCCATCGCTCGCGGAGCAATGCCGGTGAACGATTCGCAAAATTCGTAGGATTCGTGAAAATTCGTGGTTCAATTTCTGACCCTACGATCCACGCGCCGCTTTGCTGGACCTTCCGACCTGACCAACACCTTTATTCGTTGTCCCTGATGGCGTTCGCGGCTGGATATCGGCAGAA
>JAKFUF010000016.1 GCA_021732845.1 Planctomycetaceae bacterium
GCACCAAGGCCCGACAACGCCTTACACGTCAGCGCGTCGTGCCAAAGCATTAACCCCCCATAAGATCGGTCCGATTAAGTGCCATTCGACTTCAGTCCACAACCAAGTTGCCGGCTCGTCATGGCCGCGTCGGCTCAAGCCGACGCTACGGAAGCAGCCTGTCTCGCGCCCCCTGTCTGTGACGGCCAGTTCGAACGACAGAGTCCGCTCGAAGGTGGATTGGGAATCGGTCGGTTCCAGGGAAGCGCCGCCTCTCTGCGGGCGATGGAGCAACCTTCGATCAGCGGTCTTGCGCCCCCTGTCACGAGAACGGTCGCATCGGTCCCGACCAGCGAAACCGCGCCACCTGTCAGCTCCTCCTGGCCGCGTCGGCTCAAGCCGACGCCACGAAAGCAGCCTGTCGTCGGAGTCGTCCTCACGAAAAGTCGCACCACGAGTCACACGATTCTCGACGCAGCAGGATGGTTCCCAAGTTGATTCCGTCGTGCATTTCTTTCGTGCCGGGGTAATAGCACGAATAAAAGACGGGATTCGAAGGTCTGCCTTCACGTCGACCACATCTTATTATTCGTGACAATTAGCGACATTCGTGGTTATTCTTTGCTGGACTTATGCCAATCCTCTCGTATCATTTCGCGTTGGAGACTGTTCATCGACTACTTTCCGTCGCGCACCGCGTAAAACCCGAAGGTCTTGCCGGCCATGGTCAGGGTACCGGCCATGGCGGACTTGTCCTTGGTCCAGAGGAAGGCATCGAAGCTCTGGGCGGCATTGGCCAGTTCGATGTTCAGTTTGATGCGATGGCCCTGGGCGACTTTGCCAGAGATCTGGTACAGGCTCTTGGTTTCGTCCGAAAGGAATTCGCCGCGGGCGTTGCCTTCCTCGTCGATGGTCAGTGTCCAGGTCCCCTGCCAGCGGCCGTCGGCGTTGATGAGCCACGTGCCGGTGAAGTCGCGGGGCAGCACGCCGTCGTGGTCGGCCGGATTGGGCTTCTGGCCTTTAACCTCCGGCTCGATGGTTGAGCCATCCAGGGCAAAGATGGTGGCGGAGTCGACGGCCCGCACCGCGCCGGTGGGGCTGATCTGCAGGTCGGCTCCCATCCCCTCGGGCACCACCTGGCCGATGTCGAAATCGAAGGAAAACCCCGGGAACAGCATGACGTTTTTCCCGGAGGCCAGCGTAATGTCGCCGTTGGGACCAAACGTCACATGGCGTTCGAGCACCACCACCGGGACGGGTTTCCCCGCACTTTTGCGGAACCCCCAACTGACCAGGGCCTTTGCCCAGTTGCCGCTCTCGGTCTTGATCACCAGCCCCGCTGTCTCCAAACCGGGCAGCGGTTTGAGCCGCGCGGCCTGCGGCATCGTCAGTTCCATCAGTGGCTTCTGCTTCTCCGCCAATTCCTGCAACTGGCCCGATGTCTGCCGATCAAAGGCGTCCGCCGCACGAACAGCCTCAGCCGAGGCCAGGGACAGGGCCAGAACACCGAGACAGAGAACCAGTCGATTCCGTCGCATGCGACACTCCAACATTGGCACCGGGGATTGAATTCGGTGCAGCATACCGCATCGGTCGGGCGAAATGCACTGTGGGTCGTGCGGCACGCGGCAGGGTTGACTGTTGCGAACAGTTCGTTTCCAAAAGACGATGGACGAGACCGGCGGACATCGGGGCACTGGCCCTGCATGGCCACAGCAACGGAAGAAGCTCGACGAGAAAATGGCATCACACAGGGGTGTCGCATGCAGGGTCGCTTGATGGGAATCGTCGTCTGGGGTTGGCTGCTGGCGGTGGCGGCAAGCGGTGCCGTGGCAGAGGGTGACTCAGATTCGCTCAAGGCCTTTCCCGGCGCCGAGGGCTGGGGCGCGGCCAGCAAGGGTGGGCGGGGCGGCAAGGTCCTCCACGTGACCAATCTCAAGGCCTCGGGGCCTGGCAGTCTGGCGGAAGCCTGCGCGGCCGACGGGCCACGGACCGTTGTGTTTGACGTGAGTGGTGTCATCCGCGGCGACGTCCGCATCACCAAACCGCACATCACGATTGCCGGCCAGACGGCACCGGGGGCCGGAGTGACGGTCGAGGGATGCATTTCCAGTTATGACCATGGGGTGCATGACATCATCATCCGCCACCTCCGCGTCCGTCGCCGGCGGGACACCGGGTCGGGCGGCGACTGCCTGCAGCTTGGCGGGCTGGGACCGGCACGGACGGGCACCTACAACATCATGCTGGACCACCTGTCGCTGAGCTGGGGCAACGACGAGGTGATCGATCTTTACCATGCGCACGACGTGACGGTGCAATGGTGTACGGTCGAAGAGTCCGACGACCAGGGCCACGACAAGGGAGCGCACAACTTCGGCATGATTTCCGCCGCCGAGGACAACGGTGCCGTGTCGGTCCATCACAATCTGTGGGCTCATCACGCCCGCCGCGTTCCCTCCATGGCTCCCTACCGGGAAAATGCCGCCAGCGATTTCTGCAACAACGTCATCTACAACTGCCGCGGCGGCTACGCGGACGATGGTCATGGCAGCCGGGCGAAAAGCGCGGTCAATCTCCACAAGAATTTCTACCGCCGCGGGCCTCAGACCGACACTCGGATCTATCCCTACGCGCTCTCGCCCGACATGTCCTACTACGTGCGTGACAACTATTTCGAAGGCTGGGGCTATCAGCATCACCCCCGGCATTGGACGCAGCGCAAAGTGCCGGGGTGGATCCAGTTCAACAACAATGGAAGGGAATTGGATGGCCCCGCCAAGACCCCGGCCATCGACTTGGTCGACGCCCGCGTGGCCAGCGTGCTCGTCCTGGCAAAGGCCGGTTGCTGGCCCCACGATCGCGTCACCACCCGGACCATACTTGAGGTCGTCAACAGGACCGGCGCGTGGGGCCGCAACGCGCCGCTCGAACCCACCGACGAATGGTTTCTCGAGGGCCTCACGCCGACAAAGCCGCCGACTGACACCGACAACGACGGGATGCCGGATGCCTGGGAGAAGCGGCACGGCCTGAATGCCCACAACCCCAAGGACGCCAATGCGATTGTCCCGCGCGGGAAATCTGCCGGAGAGCGGCACGCGGGCTATCCGTGGCTCGAGTTCTACCTGAATGAGTTGGCGGACAACCTCGTGCCCTAAACTGCAGATCACGGCTTGGCGGCTGTTACAACCCCGCCAGGCGCGTGTCGGCATCACCAAAGCGATCGAGTGTGACCCCCATCCGATCCATCAGCGACAGATACAGGCTGCAGAGCTTGCGGTTGTCGTTGCCTTTTTGCATGTAGTCGAGGACACGCCCCGTCTCCAGCGTGCCGCCCAGTCCGCCGACGGTCAGCAGGGGGACACGGTTGGAGTCGTGCTGGCTGCCCGACCACATGTTCGACAGGTACATCAGGCAGCAGTTGTCGAGCACCGTGCCTTCGCCCTCGGGCATGGCATCGAGCTTCGTGGCCAGATAGGCCAACTGGCTGCAGTAGTAGCGGCTGATCCGCTCATAAGCGTCCGACCGATCACTGTGGCTCGCCAGATGATGACCCGTACGGACATCCAGGAAGGGATAGATCAGCCCGGAGATGTCGCGGTTGAGCAGCAGCGTGGCGACGCGCGTCTTGTCGGTTTGAAAGCCGAGCGCGAGGATGTCGCACATCAGCCGCATGTGTTCCCGAATGTCTTCCGGCATCCCGTTGTCTGGCCGTGGCATCATCTCCACGGTCTTGCCGCGATGCCGCGCGTTCTCTTCCGCCTTCTGCTGATCGCCTCGGGCGGCGACAACTCGCTTCTCGACCTCCCGCACGCTGGTCAGATACTCGTCGAGTTTCGCCTTGTCGCCCGCACTCACCTTCTGCCGCAGGCTTGTTGCCTCTTCTTGGACACGGTCGAGGATGCTTTTGTTGCGCCGCGCGCCGCGGTTGTCGAACAGGCTGTCGAAGGCGAGGGCGGGGTATTGCTCCATCGGCACCGGCGAGGTCGCGTTCTGCCAGGAAATGTGGGAACTGTAGGCCAGCGAGAAATTGGTTTCGTGATAACCCGTGCTGGGTTGCTCGCACCCCAGCACCATGCTCGGCTGCACGGTTTGCTCGCCGAGGTGGTTGGCAAGCACCTGGTCCATGCTGATGCCGCCGCGCAGTTCGGCCCCCTTCTTCAGCGACACGCCGGACAGCAGGTTGCCCGTCTGTCCCGGATGAATGCCCACACCCGTGGCTGCCTTGTTGAACAGCCCCGTGATGAAGTTCATCTTCGTTTTGAGCCTCGCCATCGGCTCGAGGCTTTTGCCGAGTTCCATCTCGGCCCCGGCTCCCTTGGCCCACCAATGATCGGAGTTGATCCCGTTGGCCATGAACAGGACCGCGAACCGCTTGGGGTTCCCTGCCGCGGTCAATTCGGGGGTGGCAGGTTCGCCCCCCCACACGTTGATCGATTCGAGCCACGGGAGCGCCATTGCCACGCCGGCCCCGCGCAGGAGCGTGCGGCGGGAGAGGTGATAATCTCGCAGTTTGTTGGTCGCGCTCATCACGGGCCTTTCTCAGAGTTGACTGCAACCGCGCCGCGACCCCGTTGATTGAGGAACTGCGGAGAGGTGACGATGGTTTCAATCAGGCTGCCGAAGCGGTGATCGCTGGCGTCCAACCGGCCGCGCATTTCCTTGACCGTGATCTCGTCCGACAAGATCAGCGATCTTCCCAGCGCATTGGACAGCAGTTTGCGGCAGAGATTGTCCAGAAAATCGTTCTGGCGGACATCCTGCAGATAGGTCTTCAAGCCCGCCAAGCCGTCGCCCTGGCTGCCGTTGGGAAACACAGCCACGGTTTGAACAGGCTTGCCACCAAAGTCGACCTTGCGCCGCTCACCGATTGCACCATAGCCCTCGAAGGAGAGCCCCACGGCATCGAAACGCACGTGACACACGGCGCAGTTCTTGTTGTCGCGGTGCCTGGCGAGCATCTGCGGCAGCGTCAGATCACCGAGCTTCGCTTCGTCGGCCGGAAGTTCCGCCACGTTCGGCGGCGGCGCGGGGATATGCTCGCCCAGGAAGCGGCGGACAACCCAATACCCGCGCTTGACTGGACTGGTCCGCAGGCCGGGGGCATGCTTGGTCATAAACACTGCCATCGGCAGCAGGCCGCCGCGGCCATACTGATCGGCATTCTCGATCCGCCGCCATTCATCGCCCGGCGTGTCCGCGCCTGGCGTGTCCCAAACCGGCATTTCGTAATGTTTGGCGAGGAGAGTGTTCACAAACGTGTGCTTGCCGTACAAAAAATCGAGGACGGAGCGGTCGTTCTGAGCGACATCGACCAGGTAGTGAATTGGCTCTTCGAACATCGCCTGCCGCAGTTCGCTGGTGAAGCTGGGAAAGCGTTCGCGGTCGACGGCGTTGTGCTCTTCGAAGCGGCGGAAGTCCAGCCAGTTGCCGGCAAACTCCGTCGCCAGACCACGCACCCGCGCGTCGCGCAGCATCCGCCGCGCCTGCTGCACCAGCACCTCGGGCTTGTGGAGATTGCCAGCTCTGGCCTGTGCCAACAGCTCCGCGTCGGGCATGCTCGACCAGAGAAAATAGCTCAGGCGGCTGGCCAGCGCCTCGTCAGACAAGGGGAAGACCCCTTCGCCCGGCGGCGGCACATCGACCCGGTAGCAAAAGTTCGGCGACATCAAAATTGCCACCACCGTATCGCGCACCGCTTCTTCATGGTCGAGTTCGCCTTCGTGGCGCAGCCACTGGTAGAACTTCGTGACACCCTCGCGTTCTTCGGCCGTAAGCGGACGGCGGTAGGCGCGTTCGGCGAAGTCCACGAGCCCCAGCAGGTGCTTTGGTTCTGCCTCCTGTTTGTCCTTCTCGACACGGCGAACGCGGGCATCC
Source organism: Planctomycetaceae bacterium (assembly GCA_021732845.1). GTDB lineage: Bacteria > Planctomycetota > Planctomycetia > Planctomycetales > Planctomycetaceae > JAKFUF01. The sequence continues at coordinate 5,860 of JAKFUF010000016.1, forward strand.
ATCTCGTGAAAGTAGTCTTTCACGGCCTGAATCGCCGTGTCGTTGCCGTTCGAGCGCCGGATCTTGTCCAGATAGACCTCGCCGAGCTTCTTCAGTTTCTCCGGCGATGCCGCGCCTTTGTCTTCCGCGCGGGCGAAGTCGAAGACCGCATCGCGGAGAAAGCTCGACTCGGCGCGTTCAAACCAGATGAAGCTCAGGTACTGGCGGAGTGCGGCCTGAGCCACCACGTCGAGTTCCTGCCACAAGGCGTCCAGCTCACGCTGCTGACCTTCATCAAGAATCAGGTCATACAGCGGTGCGTCGTCGCGGAAGTAGCCCATTTGGTTGTGGAAGCCAGCACTGAGAAACCGGCCCACATTGTTCTTGTCTTCGTTCTTGATGAAGACCCGTGCCCGCTCCGACACCAGGAAGGCGTCCGGGAACACATCGCAAAACCGTGCGAAGGCCGCTTCGTATTCCTGTTTGGCAGCGTCGTCAGCGGGAATCTGCAGCAGCGGTGCCGCAGCCGTGTCCGGCGCGAGTTCGTCGGCTGTCAACTGCAGTGCCTTGCCGTTGTTGGTGCGGCGGCGCGTGGCATATTGCCGGTTCTTCCACAGCACCAGTGGCTGCGAGCCATCGTTGACGCCCGGAACCGTGAGGTTGGCGAAGTCGGACTTCACCTTGCCGCGCAGCTTAACCACATAGTCGCGGAGCTTTTCGAAGGCCGGCTCAATTGCATCTAGTTTTCCGTCGGTTGCAGGTGGCGGCAATTCGAGCCACAGGGCCTGCAAACCGGCGTTGGGGCCGATCTTCTCGTTGGGCGATTCCTCAAGCAGCTTCCAGATCGTCGCCAGATATTTGGGGCTGACTTTCGCCTCCGTGGCGAACTCGGCGAGCGTTCTCTCGGACTGACCGTTCGCGGCACGGTGCTTGTAGTGCCAGGCGGCGCGGAAATAGTCCTTGTAGCCCAGTGGTTGGCGGCGATAGAACGCCAGGATGCGATTCACGCAGTACTTGTCGCGATCCGTATCCGTCATCACCGGATGCGGGGCGAACGCCAGTCCCGAGGGCCGCAGCACCAGATGGTCGGCCACCAGCCGCGCGGCCTCCAAATATTTTTTGACCAGCGAAGGCGACATCGCCAGCGACTCGCCGCTGTTGTCAAACCCCGCTTCGTTGGCGGGGTCGACAGGAAATTCCTTGGTGGGACGCAGATCAAAACCGGTCAGGTCGCGAATGGTGTAATCGTATTCGGCATTGCTCAACCGCCTTGGCAAAACCACGCCGGGGTCGCCAGCCGTGCGCCGCGCTTCGAGCATCCGCACATTCTCGATCCACCCCACGATCTTATGACGCAGCCCCGCTTCAGGCTGTGGCTCAGCCTCTTCCGGAGGCATGTCTCCCGCCTTCAGGCGGTCCAGCACCAGTGCCCAGCGGGCATGATCTTTGGTGACCGCCTCCAGCGTTGTGAACGGGCTGAGGTCGAGATCGCTTTTGGGTTTTGGTCCGCTGTGACAGGACACACAGTACGTCTTGAGAAACGGCTGCACCTGGTCGTTGAACCGCGCGGCCACTTCGGCGTGGGTCGGCTCGGCGGCATGCAGCGTGCCGGCGCACCATGACAGAAGTGCCAGCGCGATTGTGACCGAACCCAGACGTTGCATGCTCGCCCTGCGTGATGAAAGTGCCATGACTACCGGCGGAGATTATCCGCCACGCGGGGGTTGAGTTCAATCGCAATGCGGAGATGGCACTCCTCACACCGTCACTGCCGCCGGCTGCCAGTCGATCAGTTGGAGTTCCACGGTTTCATACCCACGAAAGTTATTGAGGGTGGGGGCGAAGGTGATGTTGAGCGGGCCGTCAACGGCGGCCATTTCGTCCGCCCACTCGCCGCGGCCGAAGGCGATCGCCCGCAGGGTGCGGTTGTACTGCTTGATCTTGAGCGACAGGTGCCGCTCGCCTTCGCCCATCTTTTGTGGCGGAGCGGCCAGTTCGACATTCGTCGCGGCCAGCACCGGCCGCCGGTTGCAACTGCCGAACGGACCGAGTCGGTCCAGGTCCTGCACCGCCTGATAGGTCAGGTCTCCCAGCCGCACCTCGGCGTCGACCTGGATTTCCAAGTCGCCGGCGGTGACTTCGTGATTTTCCGCCACATACGCGGCGAACTCTTCGCGAAACGCGTCGATCCTCGTCGTTTCAATCTTCAGGCCGGCGGCGTACTGGTGGCCGCCAAACTTCAGCAGGTGGTGGCTGCACGCGGTGAGCCCCGCATGCAGGTCGAACGACGCAAACGAGCGGCAGGAGCCCTGGCCAAACCCCTCGGCCGGATTCAGCGAGATCATCACCGTGGGCTTCGAAAAATGCTCCGCCACGCGACTGGCGACGATTCCCACCACGCCCACATGCCATTCCGCATCACACAGCACGAGCGACCCATGATCCTGCCATTCGGGATGGGCTTCGACCATCTCCCGCGCCTGCTTCAGGATCTTGCGCTCGACCGACTGCCGCTGCTTGTTCAATTCGTCGAGATACTTGGCAAGCTCCAGCGCTCGTGCGGGGTTCTCGGTGGTCAGCAGTTCCACCGCGAGCCGCGCCTGGCCGAGGCGACCGACGGCATTGATCCGCGGGGCGAGGGAAAAGCCAATGTCTTCCGAGTTGAACGAGGGCTTCTCGTCCATCCCCGCCACCTGCATCAATGCCCGCAGCCCGATGGAGGCCCGCTCACGCAGGTTTTGCAGCCCGTACTTCACCAGGACACGGTTCTCGCCGCGCAGGGGGACAACGTCGGCGACGGTGCCAATCGCGGTCAGCGAGATGGCCGACAACAAGAACTCGCGCATCCGCGGCGAGGCCTTCTTGCCATCTCCCAGGCGGCTGCAGATGGCCCAGGCGAGTTTGAACGCCACACCCACTCCGCACAGATCCCCAAACGGATAGCTGCCGCCCGGCATCCGCGGATGAACGAGCCCGGCAGCGGGCGGCAACTTGTCGGCCAGCGTATGGTGGTCGGTGATGATCAGTTCCAACCCCAGGTCGCGGGCGAGTTCAGCTTCCCGCACACTGGTGATGCCACAGTCGACCGTGATCACGATCCGCGTGGGATCCTCTTCATGCAGCTTTTGCAGGGCTTCGCAGTTGAGGCCGTAACCCTCTTCCAACCGGCTGGGGATGTAGTAGTCGACCTTTGCCCCGGCGACCTTGAGGCAGTGCCACAACAGGCTGGTGGAGGTCACACCATCGACATCGTAGTCGCCATAGATGGTGATTCGCCGCCCGTTTTTGACCGCCGCGACAATCCGGTCGGCCGCCTCGGGAACGCCGGATAGCAGTTCGGGATCGTGAAGTTCATTGAGTTTGGACGTAAGGAACGCGCTGGCGGCTTCTGCTGACTGCAGACCGCGGGCCGACAGGACCTGGGCCAGGACGGGGGAGATCCTCAACTGGCTGGTCAAATGCCGCACGCAGGCTTCGTCAAACGGCAGAAAACGCCAGGTTTTGGCCATCAAAGGTTCCTCGACAATGCCTCCGTGCCTCGTGTTGGAGCCACTCCAGACCACGCACCCGCGGCTCACAAATTACATCAGAGGCCGGCGCGGGTGTCAAAGCTGCATGGCATGTGGAGCATCAAGTGGCCCATCACGGGATCCCGCCCTGCTTTGACAGTCATTTCTTCGGTGTGGTCGCGGGAGGCACGCCCAGGGCATCAATCACGAGGTCCGAGAACCACGCTTTGGACTTCGTGGGACTGGCCGGGCGGTCGGTCACCAGGCGGAACTCCGGCAGCGTTTCCGAACTTGCGGGGATCGTGCCGAGAAGTTCTTCATCGACATGGACGCGCCATTCACGAACCTGCCGTTCAATGCGGATGACCCGGCGCGTCTCGGTGGGGCGCGCGTGGGGGATTGCGGGACGCAGCGCGGTCAGCGGCCCCCGATCCCCCTGTCGCTCTCCCAAAACAATGTCGTTGGCGGTCACCCGCACCACGGCTCGGCGGCCGTCGGGGCCGGGTTGGATGGCAAAATGCGTCTCGACGCCAGCCATTGTGTTGAGCGTGGCGGCAAATTCCAGCCGAAACCAGCGCAGGGGAACGGCGCTTCCGGCCGCGTCTTTTGCCTCTGGCAGCCGTCGCCGCAGCACCCCCGACCCGCTGACGACTGGAGACCCTTCCTCGTCGGCCTCCACGTGCCAGCTTCCTTCGGCAATCATCCAGCCGTCGAGTGAGCGACCGTTAAAGAGTTCTACACTGTTGCCAGTCGCGGTGAGTTCCGGAGGCGTGGGCCAGAGCGAACCTCTGAGTCCGAAAGCCGCCCCGGCCACCGTCAGCACGCCCAGCAGCGCGAGCCCCGCCACCAGCAGCGCACGGCGCGGCTTTGCGGCGCTTTTCGGCGGTTTGACGGGTTGAGCCACGGTGGGCATTGTCACCAACGTGGGAGCTTCGTGGTCGGCCAGCCTGAGTCTGGGGATTTCGCGCGGACGCCTTTGGTTGTGGCCCTCATCGACGATCGCCTCCATCGGCAAGACGACGGTCGAGACCGATGGGGTACCCAAGTCGAGCAGGTCGAGGCGGTCCAGCAGTTGGGGATAGCTGCCGATCCGCTGCTCTGGATCGGCCTGGAGCATGTTGTCGATCAGCGTCAGCGTGTCCGATTTCAGATCCGGTCGCAGTTGGGACAGTGGAATCGGCTTTCCCTGCAGCTTTTGAAACACGACCTGGGCCACCGTCTTCCCGTCGAAGGGCGGCCGTCCGGCCAACAGATGGTAAGCCGTGGCTCCCAGGGCGTAGATGTCGGCCCGGCTGTCGACGACGGAATTCGCCAGTTGTTCTGGTGCCATGTAGTGCGGGCTGCCCACGGTCGTCTGGTCGGAGGTGAGCCGCGTCTTATCGGTGGACTGCTCCGTGAGGAAGGCCAGGCCGAAATCGGCAATCTTGACCATCGGCAGTCCCGGCAGCAGCGGGTAGCCACGAGGGGGTGTGACCAGCAGCAGGTTGGCCGGTTTGATGTCGCGATGCACGATGTGGAATTCGGCGGCGTGCATCAGGCCGGTGGCCGCCTGCCGGATCAGGCCCCAGGCATTGATATCGGACAACGGCCCGACGCGGCGGACATACTGTTCGGCGTCTTCGCCTTCGACCAATTCCATCGCAAAGAACAGCCGCCCGCCCACGCGGCCGAAATCATGCGCGGCAACGATGTGCGGATGCAGCAGCCGTCCCACCGTCTGGGCTTCTTGCTCGAAGCGGCCAATCTCCTGGCCGCCGACGAGCACTGTTTTGAGTGCCACCTGCCGGTTCAGCGAGATCTGCCGGGCGCGAAACACCACCCCCATGCCGCCCTGGCCAATCAGCGACAGCAGCTCGTACCCGGGCACCGCCTCCAAGGGGTGGCACAACATCTCGACCACGTCGATCTGCACTTCGGTGAGCAGCCCCGCGCGGTGGGCGCACTGCGAAGCCGGCAGCTTGCGGGTCTCCGCGTCCAGCGTGACCTTCTTGGCAGCTTCGGTCGACAGCATGCCGTACTGTACGGCGATGTCACAGAAATCCTGGGAGGCGTCCTTGCTCATGGGTCTGGATTCGCGGCTCGCTGGGATCTAACTGTGTAACTTTGCGTGATTCCGGGACACCTGTCGCGGATCCGCTCGCTGGCGCTCTCCAGATCCGTGGGCGGTGTCCCGGAAATCGCGCCTTGGGCCATGAGGTTGGAGTGTACCACAATCACGTGAGCCGAGTCGCGCGTTCACGTCAGCCGTGGCTCACCTCTCTACCGCCGCGCCTGAAAGCCTATTCGGAAAAGTCTGCCGAACCCTCACGGTCGGAATTATCCCGAAGTTCGTTGCCGCTGCCGTCCGGTTGTAACGCGTGTTCCGGATATAGCGGGACCTTCGGTAAATCCCTACGCATCCTCACCCGAGGGTTTGGAACTGCGGCAAATTCACACTGCTGCAACCGATACAATGAGCATTGCCGGAAAATCGTCCAATGGCAAGCATTGGCGGCTCAAACAGGGGTGACACATGAACCTCGGACTGCTCTTGGTGACCTTGGGGCTCGCCGCTGGACAAGTGCCCGCAGCCTCAAACCCTGCGGGAATGGCGATTGTGGAATTGCAGCAGGACGGCACGGAGCTGGAGCCATGCGCTGCCTGTGCCGATCCGGTTGTCGATCCAGCCTGTGCCGCGCTGGCGGAACCGGTTTGTGGCGGCGGGACGCCCTCGTGTGCCGGCTACACCAACACACTCGACGAAGCCGGGTGCTACCGGTCGCGCTGGGGTGCCGGTGCTGGCTGTGGCCCGGAAGACTATGTATGTCCGCTGTTCTGCCGCCCCTGCCGCCAGTCGTGCCTGCTCAGCACGGGCGACCTCTACCCGCATTATCCCTACCTGCCTGAAGCCGGCGGCTACTACTACTTCCGGCCGTACAACTACACCCACATCGCTCAGCACCAGCACCTCGCCTCGATCTGGGGAGCGCCTGCTTTCAACCCATACAGCCATGCCCTGTTTGACAAGATGAACAACGTGGAGATTGACCAGCCTGCCGTGGTGCGGCAGAAGCTGCCAACTCGCGCCACCCGCCTGCCCAACCTCAATGACCTGCTGGACCAGCCGGTGGATCCAGAATGACTGCCCGCGGAATGACTGCCCAGAGGCCCGGCAGTGTGACCTGAGTGTTCGCAACCGCCTCTGGAATCTCAAATCTCACAGTCGGCACAGGGCCTTCGAACTCTCGGCGAAGGCTTCTTGCCGCAGGCAACGCCTGCCCAACTCATGGATCGTTGCCAGAAGACATTTTACTGTGAAATTTGAAATCTGCCGACCGTCACGGATTTTGGAGGGACCGCAACCGAGGTGGTCAGTGATGTTGGACAGGATGAAAAAGGATCAGGGAAGGATCTGTTTGTGCCAGCCATCAGTGAAAACGTTTTTTCTTATCGTGTCTCATCCTCTCAATCCTGTCCCAAAATCCTCGCTCAAATCAGCCGGCAGTCCCCGCAAAATCCGTGACGGCCTGGAAATCTGAGATTTTGGGGATTGCTTCCTCACCCCCGGTCCATGGTGCTCCTACCCAGGGCCACGTCGAATTCGCTGACGGCGGGGATCAGCATGGCGATGGTGGTAAAGCCGTAGGCTCCGGTGATGGCGAGCCACGGGCCGAGCGAGCCGTTCATCAGGAAGTCGGTGATGGCCCAGAAGGTGAAGAACGGCAGGAGGCCCGCGGCAAGAGTCAATGCACCAGAGGGGTTCTTGTGCGTGAGCGCCGCCCACAGACCCACACTGCCGCCGAGGATGAACACCAGGAAGCTGGGCAGTTGCACGAGGAAGCTGGAGCGGGCCTCGACGATCAGCACCATGCACACGAAGATCCCGAGGAACAGGAAGAAGATCGTTCCCAGGCTGTTCGCGATGGCATGTCGTGAATTGTCGAACGCCAGGCCGAAATGCACCCCCAGCATGGAGGCAAAGCCCACGAGGGCGAGCAACCCCAGCCCGAGGTAGATCGTTTGCTCGGTGTCGAGCTGGCCGTTGTAGCGGAAGAACAACAGGCCCAGCAGCGGCAGAATGATCGTTTCCTTGGCGTTGTACACGATGCCGCCAAGCTTGCCCCAGATGAATTCGCGGGCCGAAATCTCAGTGACCAGCAGCAGTTCCAGCGTCTTGGCATCGCGCTCCGTGGAGATCGACGTCACCGCCTGCGCGTTCACCAGCAGCAGCGTGATGAACGACATGGCAATGAACGCCGCCCCAAACGGGGCGACCATCCCCAGCACCGGTGCGGCTTCGCCCTGCAGCGAACTCCACGCATACGATCCCGCGAACAGGAACAACGTGAGGTAGGCCAGCTTGATGAAGATCATCTTACGGCCGTAAGCCCGCGTGCAGACCTCGCGCCAGATGATCGGGTTGTTCCAGATCTGCCGGGTGGCCTTCTCGGCCACGGCTTGAGCTTCTTCCTTCGATGCCGCCTGGACAAACATCTGCCGCGATGGGTTCCAGACGCGGAGCCGCAGAATGCTCACCCCGTTCAGGACCACCGCGATGGAGACCAGGCTCAAAACGAAGGGCCAGGCGGGAACGCTTTCAAACCGCACATCGGGCTGTGCTCCCAACGGGTCGAGAATCAGCCCCAAGCCACGGAATGGGTTGAGAATCGACAAGGCGGTGGCTGCAGGAGATCCGGCCCCGGCGAAAGCAATGCCCGCTTCGACCACTCCCAGGAACAGCACGATTCCCAACACGCTGATCGCCAGGGTTTGGAAAGTCTTCTCACGCCAGAAGGCGACCAGCGCTCCCCAGCTTCCCGTGGCAAAACCTGTCGCCGCCGCCAAGGCGAGCGACCAGACGATTTGCGCCAGCGAGACACCGCCCAGCAAATAGACCGCGGCAAACACCGGTGCTGAAACCAGCACCAGCACTCCGACAGGCAGCAGGCTGGCGAGGAGTTTTCCGAACACGAGTTCGCGGTCGCGGAGGTCGGTCATCAGCAGCAGAATCAGGGTTTGGCGGTCCTTTTCCTGAGCCACGCGCCCGGCGGCGAGCAATGGGGCAAAGAACATCACCAGCACGAGTTGCACCACGGAAAACAGTTGAAAAAGCTGTGTGCCGAAGCGCGACAGTTCGCCGATACCCGTCGCTGTTTGCCACCCAAATGTGGCCTGCCCGGCGGTGTACATCAGCACGAGGAGGGCCGCGATATAGCCCGACCGCATCACGAAGTGTGCAGGCTGGCGGGGGAGGGTCAGGACTTCCCGCTGAAAAATGGGACCGGCGATCAATTCGAACTCCGAACGGCGTTTTCGCGCTTGTGGACTGTTTGTGTTGCTCAATACGCCGATTATGACGCAAGCGTTGACCGCAAGGTAGGGGTGTCTCCGTGGCAATTGACACAGCCTGTGGCTATCCTGCCCATCGCCTCGCGTTGATGCGATGAATTCACCAGAGCCGGAGCCGTCATGGTCGCAAGTTTTCCGTTCACGCAAACCCGATCAGTGATCCAGCGCGTCCTGCTACTGACCGTGGTGGGGATGGCATGCGGGCTCCCGGCAGCCCGAGCAGACGGTCCGGCCGACAACTCGGCCGACAATGTGCGGCGGGTGCCCAAACTGGGGATCGAGGTCCCGGCAGCCGAGGCCGAAGCGTTGAAGGCGGAATTGGCCACCCTGGAGAAATCTCTGGCTGAACTCCGGCAGGCGAAGCCAGGGTCGGTCCAGCAGCAGTATCTGCCTGATGTGGAGATTTTTCACAAAGCGGTCCATGACACCCTGACCTATCAAGAATTCTTTGATCCCAAAGAGGTGGGCGCGGCCACGGAGTTGGTGAAACTCGGCCAGGAACGGGCCGCCGCCCTGTTGATGGGAGCCGCTCCCTGGACAACCGCCACGGGCCTGGTCGTCCGGGGCTACCGCTCCAAAATCGACAATTCCGTCCAGCCCTACGGACTTATTGTCCCCGCCGTGGCTGTTCCCAAATCAGTTCCCGTGCGGCTGGATGTCTGGTTTCATGGCCGTGGCGAAACGCTGAGCGAGGTCAATTTCATTCATCAGCGGCTGCACGGGATCGGACCGATCAATCCCCCTGACACCATCGTTTTGCATCCGTATGGCCGGTACTGCAACGCCAACAAGTTCGCCGGTGAGATCGACACGCTGGAGGCCATTGAATCGGTCGAACGCAACTACCGCGTCGACCCCGACCGCACGACCGTCCGCGGGTTTTCGATGGGCGGTGCCGCCTGCTGGCAGTTCGCCGTGCACTATGCCGACCGCTGGGCGGCAGCGACTCCGGGGGCCGGTTTTTCCGAAACTCCCGACTTTTTGAAGGTCTTCCAGAAGGAAACGCTGACCCCCACGTGGTACGAGCAAAAGCTGTGGCACATGTATGACTGCACCGACTGGGTGGTCAACCTGCAGCACTGCCCGACCATCGCCTACAGCGGCGAGAACGACTCTCAGAAGCAGGCGGCGGATGTGATGGAAGCCGCCATGAAAAAACAGAAGATGAACCTGGTCCACCTCATCGGCCCCAAGATGGGTCACAGCTATCACCCTGATTCGGCCGCGGAGATTGAACGCCGGCTGGCATCGATCGTCGCCAAAGGCCGCGAACGGTTGCCGCAATACGTCAAGTTCACCACCTATACGCTGAAATACAACCGCATGGCGTGGGTGACGGTGGATGGACTGGCCGAACACTGGGCCGAGGGGCATGTGGAGGCCGAATTCAACATCGACAACCGCGTGCGGATCGTCACGAAGGGTGTCACGGATCTCACACTCAGCATGCCGGCCGGCTGGTGCCCGTTCGACCCCTCCCGGCCGGTGCGGATCACCGTCGACGATCAGATTGGGCAGGCCCCCGCACCGCAGTCGGACCGCTCGTGGGAGGTCAAACTGCATCGCACTGCCGACGGCGCGTGGCACGCCGGACCGCGCCCGACGACTGGCGGGCTGCACAAGGTCCACGACCTTCAAGGCCCGATTGATGACGCCTTCATGGATTCCTTCATCTTCGTCCGGCCAACCGGCAAGAGCCCGCATGAGAAGGTGCAGGCCTGGACGACCGCTGAACTCGATCGCGCGATTGAACACTGGCGGCGGCAGTTCCACGGTCAGGCGCGGGTCAAGGACGACACGCAGATCACACCAGAGGACATCGCCAGTTCAAACCTCGTGCTGTGGGGCGACCCCACCAGCAATCAGCAGTTGAAGGCGATCGTCGACAAGCTGCCGATTGAATGGACCGCCGAAAAAATCGCTGCCGGAAAGCTGTCCTTCCCCGCCGCCGAACACGCGCTGATTGCCATCTATCCCAACCCGCTCAACCCCAAACGGTACGTGGTGCTCAACAGCAGCTTCACCTTCCGCGACTACGATTATCTGAACAATGCCCGCCAGGTCTCCAAACTTCCCGACTGGGCCGTCATCGACCTGAACACACCGGCAAACTCCCGCTGGCCAGGAAAAGTCGTGGCGGCAGATTTCTTTGGCGAAGGCTGGGAGCTGCGTCCCCCGCGGACGATGCCATAAGAACGTGGTCGGTGGTTGTGGACCAAATAATTTCAAATTTGAGGTCTCCGTCAAAAGCCAATCTCAAATTTCAAATTTCCACAGTCTGTGCCACACGGATCTGTCGACCGAGCTTCAAGGGGCGAACGTAACTTTTACCCCGCAGTGTGGATGCTGCGAAAAAGCATTTTACTGTGAAATCTGAAATTTGAAATTCCATGAAACTGAGACGCCCGACTGTTGTCGGACACGTCAAATTTCAGGTTCCTGAAAACCGGAAGCCACGCTGCGACTGCCACTCCCGATTCAACTTCCCGCGCAGGGATCGACTGTTCCCACGAAAAAAACGCGAAAATGCGGAGATTGTCGATTTCGAGTTGGTTCACAGACAATAAGGTGTGTACAATTGTCGCTTGATGAAGTTTTTGTGTTGGGATAACGACCAGGTTCCGGCTGACCAATGCCACATCGGCTGATCACAGACCAAGCCCGTTTTGACGAATTCTGCGCCCATGCGCTGGCGATGGGCGAGGTCGCCTTCGATACCGAGTTCATCTCGGAATCGACGTATCAGCCCGAGCTGTGCCTGCTGCAGTTGGCGACCCGCGAACAGGCGGTCGCCGTCGATCCCTACGCTGTCCACGACCTGAGCGCGTGGTGGAACGTCATGACCGACACGAAGACGGTCATCGTGGTGCATGGCGGCCGGGAGGAAGTGCGGTTTTGTGTCCGTTTCAGCGACAAGCGACCGGAGAAACTGGTCGATGTGCAGGTGGCTGAAGGACTGCACAGCCGCAGCTTTCCGCTCAACTACACCGCCCTGGTGGGCCGCGTCCTCGGATTGCGGACCGAAGGCCGTGAAACCCGCACCGACTGGCGACGGCGACCACTCACCGAAAGCCAGATTCTCTACGCCATTGAGGATGTCCAGCACCTGTTGGAAGTCTGGGACAAGCAGCGGGCTTCGCTGGCGAAGCGGGGGCGGCTCGCGTGGGCGGAGGCCGAATTCGAGCGGATGGTGAGCGAGGTCGACCAGGAACGGACGCGCGAGAACTGGCGGCGGCTGCCAGGCATCCAATCGCTCCGCCCGCGGCAGTTGGCGGTGATCCGCGAGCTGTATGACTGGCGGGAGAAGGAAGCCAAGGAGCGCGACAAGCCGGCCCGCCGCGTCCTGCGGGACGACCTGCTGGTGGAACTGGCCCACCGCCAGCCCACCGACGTCAACGATTTGCTGGCGACCCGCGACATGAACCGGTCGGACTACCGCCGCGTCGCTCCGGAATTGCTGGCCAGCATCCAGCGCGGCGTGGCTCTCCCGCAGGACCAGTGCCCCACCATCAAGCGCTACGACAAGGACCAGGACGAGCAGATCCTGGCCCAACTGTTGGCGATCGCCTTGGCGAACCGCTGCGCCCAGGCCGAAGTGGCCATTTCGCTCGTGGGCACCAGCACCGACCTCAAGCACCTGGTGCGCAGCCACGTCTATGGTGAGAAAAGCGATTCGCCGCCACGACTCACAGAAGGCTGGCGGAGCGAAGTCTGCGGCAACCTGCTGACCGATGTCCTCAGCGGCCGCATCGCCCTGCGCGTCAACGACCCCCAGTCCGATCACCCGTTGATTTTTGAACGCTGGGATGCGCGGCCGGGGGCGGATGGGAAGTAGCCACGGCGGCTCCCGCTGTTGCTCAGCATCTGTGGTGGATGTCATCCTCTGAGTGAGTCTCTCTCGCCAACGCAATCATTTGGACACCGCCGTGAAATCATCGGACGAAAATCTGCGGAACAGCACTTCCGCCGCAGGTCGTCCTGCGATGCGGGGGATAGGTCTGTCCATGCTGATCGGTTTCCAGGTTCTTATTACCTCGGCCTGAAATTTACTCACTTCACGTGCGAGCGATCAGAACGGCACTGCGGAGTTCCCGATGCGGCTCCGACGTTGCTTGAGTTAGAGTCGTATCGGTCGTCCTCGCGCGGTTTCGTGTTCTTCGTGCCTTTCGTGGTTATTCCTTCACGGAATGATGGTCGAGATTTCGTTCATTTGGTGAACTGAACCACGAATCTCATGGCGCGGACTTGCCCGAAACCCAACACCCCGGAGTGTCGCATCGTCAGCCCCAAGGGGGCAGAATTCGATAGCCCAGGGCGAAGTTGGCAACGCCAACGGAGCCCTGGGTGCAATGACGACGAACGACGGAGCCCCAATCGGGGCGTGACCCGTGATGT
>JAKFUF010000239.1 GCA_021732845.1 Planctomycetaceae bacterium
ACCCTCATAGCCAGGGTTTCCGTCTCCGCCCCACAGCCCCAGTTGCTGTTCAATGATGAACCGAGCCAGGGCTTCGGCCTGCAAGGCATGACCTTGTGCAGAGAGTCCCGAAGAATTCTTGAGGAAGAGCTGGCCGCTCTGGGAGCTGGCGGCAAAGGCGTGTGAGGTGTCGGAGAAGGCGACTTGGTGTTTTTGGCAGAAGGCGGCGAGCGTTTCGTAAGGGATGCGGGATTTAAGCAACTGACCGGACGGAATTCCCACCCGTTCGCGGACACCGGCGCCGTTGCTGGCATCGGCGGAAACCTGCCAGGGGACCGGGGTGACGGCCATCACGAACTCGGCGTGCCATCCGTGTGAAAGGTTGGCAATTTCGCGGACGGGGGAGAGCGTTTGGTTGATGTAGACGGACCAGTCGGGGGGGCGGTCGCTGAGCCACAGGTAGCGGCCGGCAGGGCTGGAGATTTCGTGGCCGGGTTCGGGAAACGCCTGCTGGGAATACCACGCGCGCCCGTGGCTCTTTACGAACTCCGGCAGCAGGAAGGCCTCCTGCCAGGTTCGGGCGGACATCGACTTCGGGAGTTCCAGGTCTGGATGCAGGCAGCTCAGTGGCTGGCCGGCATCGTCGACCGTGGTGTGCCGCCGCACGTGGTAGTCGTCGGCGACATCTGAAAAATGAAAGTTCAGCACGACCAGGTCTGGCTGGAGGCTCAGCAATTGGTGTTTCAACTGCAGGTAGGACAGCAGTGGACAGTAGTCGGGGACACCGCCATTGAGGACTTCGATCTTGGCCCGAATCCGCGTCTGCTGCTGCAAGAGTTGCTGCAGCACTGCGCATGAGGTTTCCGCTTCGGCCACTTCCAGCCCCAGCGTCGTTTCGTCACCCAGGCAGAGGATGCGATAGATGCCCGGCGGTTTGGGAACGGCGGGCTCTGCGCCACGCAAGCCGAAGCTGTTGAGCACCACGCGGTTCTTCCGCGCCGTGTCGGGGTTTTGGACCGAGAACGCCTGGGAGGGCTTGAGGTGGTGGTGTATGAACCACGACTTGGCGATCAGGCCGCGGTCGTAGAGCTTCTTGCGGGTGACCTGTCCGGTGGTGGAATCGTACATGCGCAGCGCCACCTCGGCGAAAGCGCAGATCAGCGCCAACGCCAACACCGCATAAAGCAGGTGCTTCAGCGACGGGATGCGCAACTGGATCATCCCTGATCCCCAGAGGGAATTTCCCTCGTGACACGGGCCACACGGACCGATCCTCGGTCCGCGCGGCATGATAATCGGCGGAACCATTTGCGGCAATGGATGTTTCGGCGAGTGCGACGATCACGCCGGCAGCCCCTCTCTCCGCTTAACCGTTTCGGTAAGTCATTCCACCTTAGAGCTTTACAACCCTGCCAGGCCGTGTGGGTCGCGAAGAGTGTGATTTTGCTACAATCGGGAGCAGAGAACCGTGACATGGGGTCAAGTGAATCCCTAACCCAGTGGACGGTGCGAACGGAGGGCAGGATGTTCACCCATCGCCGGCTCGTCTTCCTCACTGCACTTCTCGTCGTTGCGGCTGTGGTCGCCATTCCTGGGAGAACGTTGTATTGCCACTGGGCAGCGGTCTCGGCATTTGAGGACCGAGTCTTCTACGGCACGGTCGAATTCAAATTTCACGAGCCACCATACGGCAAGTGGGTCAATCAACCGTGGTACAGCCAGTTGTTCGGGACAGTTTCATCCGCCCAGTTCTTTGCGGAGAGCTGCACCGCGGAGGACATGTCGCATCTGCGAAATCTGAGAGGTTTGTCACATCTGGGATTGGCCCCCACTGGGGTGGTGACGGATGACGCATGGCGACTTTTGCCGCAGCAACTCACCCATTTGAGTGTGCGGTCAAATTCAAGCGCGGCTGCTTGGAACGCAATCGCCAAACTCGGTCGTTTGGAACATTTGCAACTCTATTCGAGAGGTGGAGTCGACAGCGGATTTGTGCAGGCCGGGGCAAAGATGCAGCGACTTCGATCATTGCTGATTTTTGATTCACTGTCGCCAGCGACTCTGGAAACATTGCTCACGCAACACCCGACGCTCGAGAACTTGCACCTCGAATGGTCGGGGAAGGACGGATTTGATCACATCAGCCGCCATCCGAACTTGAAGTGGCTTTCGGTGACTGTGGGTCTTCCGGATTACGAGCGGCTGAAGTTGTTGGAAGGGCTGACTTCCCTTAAGGAACTCTATATCAATCGTTCCCCCGAATATTCGGCCAGGGACAAGCAAATACTGGCAAAGTTTGCACTGGCACGTCCTGATTTGAAGGTGTCGTTTCATCCGCCAGATGGGAGGCGCGAATATTATTTCCCTCTGCCCGCGGTGCTAGAGCCCTTCAGATGAGTCTGACGCATCGCCGCCTCGCCCCATGAAGCTTTCCAACCCCAATGAAGCCCCTGAAAAATTTCCCAAGTGCGATCTTGCTGCAAACCGGGAATTCCGACCAACAGGTCGACATGATCACTTACCGGCGTCTCGTGCTTGTTACTGCGTTCCTGCTTCTCATTGCCGCGGCCGCGATTCCCGGAAAAGTGTTGCATTGCCACTGGATGGCGGTCTCAGCTTTTGAAAGTCAAGGTTGGGATTTGGCTGCCGATTTGAAAGTTGAGGCACCGCCATTTAATAAGTGGGTCAATCAAGAATGGTATAGCAAGCTGTTCGGGACTGTCCCATCCGCCCATTTGATCTGGGGAGATTGTACCGCCCAGGAAATGTTGCACCTTCGGAATCTGCGCGGCTTGAAGGAGCTGGTCCTAGGCGGAAAATGGACCGACGAAGCTTGGTGCCTTCTGCCGCGTCAATTGCAGGTCTTGGAGTTGCGGGTAACGTTGAATGATGCCGTGTTACAGGAGATCTCCAAGCACCACCAGTTGGAGCATTTGGTGATCGCTTCTGATGGCGGAGCCAACGGCGCACTGCCAGCAGCTTTGTCAAAATTGCAGAGGCTGCGGTCATTGTTATTCTATGAACCGCTCTCTCCAAGCACCCTGGATGCCTTGCTGACTCAACATCCCACACTCGAAAATTTCCACCTTGAGATTTCGTCTGATGACGAATTTGAACGCATCAGTCGCCATCCAAACCTCAAGTGGCTTTCGTTGACCCTTGACCCGCATGATCATGCGCGGCTGAAAGCCCTGGAAGGACTCTCGACCCTCAAGGAACTCTGGATCATCCGAGTAGTTCCATTTGAACTTGAAAACCCCAAAATGGATTCGCAAATACAAGCGAACTTCGCACTGACAAGACCAGATCTGAAGGTTTCATTCCACTATCCAGGCAGATATGCCGGGGCGGGCGTTCCCCCTCCGCGGCCGGATGGGATGTACGACTTCAGGTGATCGCCCTTCTTCGCCGCATCAGGTATTCAAGGCGCGGCATGCCAGATCCCAAGCCACGCCAAACCGCTCCATCGGCAGGCCCACCACGTTGCTGTGGCTGCCTTCCGTGCGAATCACAAACGGGTCGGGGTCTTCCAGGCCATAGGCTCCGCAGCGGCCCTCCCACTCGCCGCCATCGAGATAGGCCAGAATTTCGGCTTCGGTCCACGGTCGCATCGTGAGCTTGGTGCATTCGACGCTGCCGGTTGTGATGCCCGTGACGGTGTCCAACAGCCGCCAGCCGGTGAGCACATCATGCGTCGAGCCGGACAACAGCCGCAGCATCCGCTCGGCGTCGGCCCGGTCCTCTGGCTTCCCCAGCAGTTCTCCATCGACGCGGGTGACGGTGTCGGCCGCGAGAATCCAGCCGGTCACGCCGCTGCGCCAGGCGGCACGGGCCTTCAGTTCAGCCACATGGGCAAGCCCCGCCTCCAGGTCGGAAAACTGGCTCAGGTCTGGTTCGTCGATCCCGGTGGGCCGGATCGACACGTCAATGCCGGCGTCCTGCAGCAACTGTCGGCGGGCACGTGACTGGCTCGCCAGCGTGAGCTGCGGAACTAGTCGCTCAGGATTCGAATTCAACATCACACCAGAACTGCGAACACGTGGAAGCGGCTTTCGGGACCTTGAGAATCATACTGGATCAGTCTGTTTCGGCGACCATTGGCAACGTGGTTTGGCGACGTGGAATCCATTCGTGCATCAAGCGTTTCCACTGCCGCTGATTGAAACTTCGCGTCCGTTGACGTACTCAAGGGGTTGTCCTTTGTGCCACGCCGTCGGCGGCGCTGAGCTTAAGCCACTCGGAGATCTCCCTTGAACGCGCCTCGATCCCGCATCCGGACCCTCCTACTGCCAGCGTTGGCGCTGCTGTCGCTGCAGTTTGTGCCCAGCGTCTGTCGGGCGCAGTCCGCGGCCCAGACGGAGATGGTCGTCATGGGCGACGGCATCAAGCTGGCGACCGATGTCTATCTGCCGAAGGCGGAAGGGCAGTTCCCCACGATTCTCATCCGTACGCCATACAACAAGAAGGGGAATCAGGGAACGGCCGCCGCGGTGAAGCCACTCGGCTACGCCCTGGTCGTGCAGGACATGCGTGGCCGGTTCGCCTCCGAAGGGCATCATGCCATCATCTTTGGCAACGAGGGGATCGGTGGCGAGCACCAGGATGGTCACGACACCCTCAAGTGGATCGCCGAGCAGAAGTGGTCCAACGGCAACGTCATCACATATGGTGGCTCAGCCCTCGGTATCTCCCAGAACATGGGGGCTCCCGGAGCGCCCAAGGCGCTCAAGGGGCAGGTGGTCAGCGTCGCCTTCTCGGACTACTACCATCAGGCGGCCTATCAGGGCGGCGTCTGGCGCAAGGAACTGCTCGAAGGGTGGCTCAAGCAGACCAAGATGGACGACGTGAACCTGCCCACTTTTTTGAGCCACCCGACCTACGACGATTTCTGGAAGAAACTGAACGCCGAGGCTCAGGCCGACAAGGTGGATGCTCCGGGCGTGTTCGTGGGCGGGTGGTACGACATCTTCATCCAGGGAACGATCAATTCATTTGTCGAGATCAATCAACGTGGCGGGCCAAATGCCCGCGGGAAGTGCTTCCTGCTCATCGCTCCCACCGCTCATGGAGCGTTCAGTGAGTCGGTAACCTATCCCGATGTGGGCAGGATGCCGATCAATGCCGTGGCACCAATGAACATCATGGAACACTGGCTCAACCCCGCCAAAGATCTGAAGGGGCTGAAGCCGGTCCATTACTACGTCATGGGCGACTGCAAGACTCCGGGTGCCCCGGGCAACATTTGGCGATCAGCCGACTCCTGGCCGCCGCCGGCGCGGTCCACCGCCTACTACCTGCACCATGACAAGACCATCAGCAACGTGGCTCCGACCGGCGACGAATCGCTGACCTACAAATACGATCCCGAAAAGCCGGTGCCGACCCGCGGCGGACAAAACCTGATCATCACCAAGGGGCCGATGGATCAGCGGCCGGTCGAATCGCGGGAGGATGTGCTCGTGTTTTCGACTGAGCCACTGGCGAACTCGGTCGAAGTAACCGGGCGGATCACTGCCAAGCTGTTCGTTTCGTCCGATTGTCCCGATACCGACTTCTGCGTGAAGCTCAGCGACGTGCACCCTGACGGCCGATCGCTGCTGGTGACCGACGGCATCCGCCGCGCCTCGCTGCGCAAAAGCTATGAGAAGTCAGAACCGCTCACAGCGGGGGAAGTGTACGAACTGGAAGTCGACCTGTGGAGCACCTCGTTGATCTTCAACAAAGGCCACCGGATCCGCATCGCGGTCTCGTCATCCAATGCACCGCGATTCGAGCCCAATCCCAACACCGGCGAACCGCATTTCACGGTGGGCAAATCCCGCATCGCAAGCAACACGCTGCAGCTCTCCAAAGCTCATCCGTCCCACGTCCTGCTGCCGCTGTATGACGTCTCGGTTCTGGGCCAGGAAAAGCCGTAGTCAAGGACATCGGTCACAAGCACACGATGGTGCTGTGGTCACTCGCTGGGGGAAGTTCCATGAGTCCGGTTTAACATGCGCCGTAACCGGACTCATGGGGCGAACACCATGTCGAATGCTGACTACTCGGCTGGCTTCGCTCCAGCCGCCTTCGGCTCTGCTTTTAGACGCTGCAGAATCGCTTCCGTGATGTCGATGCTTTCGTCCGAGATGTAGACTACCTGGGCGTTCAGGGCCTTGATGATGGCTTGAGGATCGCCCGAGTCGAGCTGCTTCTCCTGTTCGCGTTCTCCGCTCGTGCGGCGAACAATGTGAATGTCGTGTTCCTTGGCATAGGCCGCCACCGATTTGCGGATTTTCTTAAGGGTCGCGAGGTACGCCTCGGACTCCAGCTTCATCGCCTTCGCCTGGGCCGCCTTTAGATCGACCTCCAGCTTCGCCTTCAGAGCGGTGGCTTCCGATTGCAGCGTTGTCGCATCACTGCCGGTGGACAGGGCCAGCTTGGCGTCCATCGCCCTGATCACGTCGATATCCGCCTTGACGGCCGCTTGCTTCTCAGCCAGAAACTTCTGGATCGCCTCGCGACTTTTCTGAAATTCAGGGAGCTGCGCAAAGAGATGCTGGATGTCGATGACCGCTTCCTTGGTGGCGAACTGACGCTTGGGCGCAACTTGCTCCAGTGGCTCACCCAACCGGACCGCGTCACCTTGCTCTATTGCCGGAACGACCAGAACTGTCCCGCCGTCGGGCAGTGTGACGAGCGTAGTCTTGCCCGTGTTTGTCTTCGGCTGCTCCTGCGGCGGCGCGTCTTGGGCGACTAGGTGAAAGTCCACGAAGCCGGCAGCGACGAGTGCAGCCACGGCCAGGGTGAGTGTCAGCTTCTTCATTCCAGAGTCCTCCGTGAAAGTGGGGGAGAGAAGGCGTTGGGCACGACGGACAAGACTGTGTCCGATGGCGTGCGGCATCAGGACTGGTGTTCCCTGCGGGGGCAGGGAGAACTCCAGCAAGGCTCGAACATATTCCGTGGAAGCGGCGTGGCTAGCGCGGTCGTCGCAGTCCCATTCCGCACATTCCGCGAGCTGCCTCACGGTCTGCCATGCCAGGGGATTGAACCATTGGACGGCAGCGAGCAAGCGGTAGAACACCGCCTTCCAAAGATCGCCACGCTCCAAATGGGCCAGTTCATGTCGCATGACCAGCTCGCGCTGCTGGGTCGAAAGCCCGCCCCAGGCGTGACAAGGAATCAGCAACCGATAGCCGGAGAGAGTCCAGCAGATCGCGGGACCAATGTCGGTCGTCACATGCAGTGCGACATGTTCCCGCAGGGTGGAACTGCCCGGGAGGCCATTCCATTCCGCCTCCCACTCTGCCGGCACCAGCAGTGTCTTCGGCAGGCGGGCGGCAAACCTGATGTAGGAGGCAATCATCCAGCCAACACTTCCGAGTACGCCACATAGCCAACAGACGGCGATGATGTCGGTGAACTTGGGGAAGGATCTCGCAGGTTCCGTTGGAGGCCCTTGATCAGGGGACCACTGGGCGGGCCGGAAGTCCCCGTCAGACGAATCGAACAGGTGCTGCGCGGCGGGAATCGAAATCTCTGCGTCATCTGGAGCCGCCGCGAATCCCGCGATGATGGGAATTTCGACGGGAATCGGAATCAGCAGCACGCCTTGAATCAGCACCGCGAACCAGGCGATGGCCTGCAGACGGACCGAGCGCAGCTTGAACTGCTTCAGCAGAATCCAAACAACCACCCAGCCCAGCGTCAGCATGACCGTTGCCCGCAACAGCAACGTAACCAGCACCTCCGTGTCATTTGGCATTGGGCTTCCTCCGGTTGCGGGCCTCGGCCTGCGCAATGAGCGCACGAATCTGATCGACTTCGTCAGTCGTCAACGGGCGGTCGTTCACCAGATGAGCAATGAGCGGGACGACACGCCCCCGCGTCACCCGACGCACGAGGACCTTCAGATCGTCGCGCGAAACATCCTCCTCCGTGACAACCGCGCTGTACTTGGCCGGCCGCGTCTTTGACTTGGCAGCCACGCCTTTGGTGACCAGCCGCTCCAAACGGGTCTGGAGGGTCGTGTATCCCTGCTGCCGTCCTAGCCCCGCCTGTGCCTCGGCAATTGTGACGGAGCCCTCGCGCCAGAGGACCTCCAACAACTCCAGCTCTCCCGCACCCAGCCGCGCCTCTGGGTCACGCGCCTCGTCGCTCATGAAGCCCTCCATGTTGTCCGCCCGCGAATTCTACGACTCACGTCGTAATTAGCCCGTTTTACGACGGTCGTCGTAAAACGTCAAGAGTGAATGCGCCATGGCTGCGGTGGAGGCAATGGTGTGACGGCCCGTGGCTCTGTTCGGGTCAAGGACCGGACAAAGAACAAAGCACGCTTCAGATGCTGACCGAAGGCCGGTCTTAGTCAACGAGTGGGGGAACCACGAATTTTCACGAATCAGACGAATGTCACGAATCGCAACGAGCAGGATTCCGCCGCCCGCGAAGCCACGCCGGTTGAGGATTCGTGAAATTCGTCTGATTCGTGGTTAATTGATGACAGTACGACTTCCGGAAAGTCTTGCCAGGCCCGTCGACTACACCAACAAACTGCGTGATTCCGGGACACCGGTGTCCCGGAATCACGCAAGGCTTGCTGCGATCCCTCCGGGATCGGATCTTTTCCTGGCACTGAACCGGGGGTGTCGCTTCCCTCACCCCCCGGTTAAGAGCTTTCATCCCTCCGGAATGATCTTTGCATCGTTGCCCGCGAGAGTCATTCGTTCCAAGAATGCGACAGTTATTCTTTCTCCGGCCATTAGCTGAGCTGGAACAGTTTCCTGGCGTTTTCGTAGAGCATCTTTCGCTCGGCCGCTTTGCTGGGCGAGAGTTTGCGGAGGGCGGCGATGGTTTGCGCGCCCTGGCATGCGGTGCCGGTGCCGACGGGGTCGGCGCAGTCGCTGCCGTAGAGGATCTTGTTTTGGTGCCTGTCGAGGAAGCCACGGGTGTGGTCTTCGTCGCGGAGCAGCGAGTTGAGCCCCGAACCGGCGGACATGTCAGCGAAGAAGTTGGGGTAGTCGGCGAGATAGCGGTCGGTCAATCCGCCGGGAGTGACTTTGCCCTTGGGGTACAGGTCGTTCTGGTTGGTGTGGTTCTTGTCGATGTTGGCCCACACGGTTTGGGCATGGCCGATAAATACCGTCTTGGGAAATTTCTCCAGCATCTTTGGCAGCCGCTCGTAACCGAGGTTGTAGGTGCCATGCTGAAAGTGCATCAGAATTGGCACATTGCGGTCACCGGCCAGCTTGTACAGACTCTGGGCCGCCTCGGAATCGCACTCGACGGTGAATTTCTGCTCGCCAATGACGATCGCCCCCATGTCGATGTAGCGGGAAATCTCCGCGATGGCCTCTGGAAGGTCGGTGACATCGTTGGCACCAAACAGATACTCCTTCGGGTATTGCCGGGCCAGTGCCAAAACGGTGTCGTTGCCGCCGGCACGCACACCGCCGAGGCCATTGTGCTTTCCATCGCCGGTCGAAGGCCGTTTGACCGCGCTTCCGGCCGGCAGCAGGATCGTCTGCGTCACCCCCATTGCCCGCTGATGCATCAGGAGCTGATCGATGGTCCGCCCGTGGTAGGAGGTGTGCTGGTGAATGTCGATGATCGGTTCGGCGGGTTTCTCGGCGGGTTCCTCTGCGGGAGCCTGTGACCAGTCGGCCAGAACCACAGCACCAGCGAGGCCGGCCGTCACCATGAATTCACGACGAGAAACACTGTGCATGCTGGCTTCCGACATTCGGGAGATGGATGGTTCCTGCAGTGCCGGGATTCTACCACGGCAGGCCGCCGGACGGCGACACAGGCGCTTCGAGGATTGCCGCATTCGCTGGCGTCAGCGGGTCTAAGTCGAGAGAATCGCGCGAGCCTTGATCGACCGTGGCTGGCCTCTCTCCCAAACTGCGAGATCCTGTCGATGCCCGATTCCCCCGCCGTCCTCCGTGAACTGTCGCTGCCACAGCGTTATGTGGTGCTGACGGCGGCAATTTTGGGGTGGCTGTTTGCGGGGTTGGAAATTGCCCTGTTCCCGCTGATTCACGACTCGGCCATGGCCAGCCTGAACATGAATGCGGAACATGTTCCACAGTGGTTTGCCTGGTATCAGGCGGCATTCTTGTTCGGGGCCGCCAGCGGCGGCTGGGTGTTTGGCTGGCTGGGCGATCGCCTCGGACGGACGCAATCTTTGGCCCTCAGCGTGCTGTGCTACTCGCTGTTGACCGGTGCGTGCTACTTCGCCAACACCCCCTTAGAACTGCTGGTGCTGCGATTCCTGGCGTGCCACGGAATTGGAGGGGCGTGGCCCAACACCGTGGCTCTGGTCGCCGAGGCCTGGCCGGATGCCTCCCGCCCGTTTCTGGCGGGTCTCTTGGGGACCGCGGCCAACATCGGACAGGTGCTGATGGGCGTCATCGGTCTCAATTTCGACGTGACGGCGGACTCGTGGCGGTGGACCCTGCTGGTCGGAGCAGCCCCTGTGTTCGTCGGGCTGTGGTGTCTGGGGGGAGTCCCTGAATCGGTGCGGTGGCTCACGGCCCGCGCCAAACCCAATGCCGACAACAGCGGCCCCCTGCGTGAGCTGTTCGGCCCGGCGTTTCGCGGCCGGGTGATGATTGGGACCCTGCTGGCCGCCATTCCCGTGATCGGCACCGCGGCGAACGCCCAATGGGTCGTTCAATGGAAGGCGCATGTGACCGCGCAGGCGGCAATGCAGAAGTCCACGGAAGCCAGCCCGCAGAAGTCGACGAAGAAGGCGAAGCCAGACCCCAAGGCCAAAGCCAAAACGATGGTCTCCCGGTCCAGTGGAGCGGTGTTCGGGAGCCTGCTCGGCGGTGTGCTGGCGATGTTCGCCCGCCGCATGACGTACTTCGTCGTCAGCCTGCTGTCGCTGCTCGTCAGCACCTACATCTTCGGGGTCCTCAATCCGCTGCACCCGTACTATGACTATGCCGTCTTCGGCCTGGGATTTGTCGGGACGATCTACTTCGGATGGCTGCCCTTATACCTGCCGGAGCTGTTTCCGACTCGTGTGCGAGCCACCGGCACCGGCATCTCGTTCAACACCGGTCGCGTGTTTGCCGGCTTCGTCGCTCTGGGCACGGGGGGACTTGCCACGTTGCTCGGCAGCAATTATGCCAAAATTGGCCTGTATACCGGGACGATTTACGCCCTCGGGATGTTGGTCATCCTCTATGCGCCGCGGACCGACGGGAAGGGGCTGAAGGAATAACGCCGCGTTGGCAACAGTCAGCGTTTGACGGATGCGGGAACGATCACGGGCTCTTCCGCGTCCCCTTCGGGAGCGTCTTCCGCAAACACCAATGGCGGCAAGTCTTCTTCGGTGAAGCCAGCGTCACGAGTCTCATTCGAGTCTGGCACGTCGACGGCACCTGGGATCTCAACGGCGTGCATTCCGGACAGGGCGATCGCTGGAATGGCATCTCTGCCAGGCTCCGAGCCCTTCGACGGTTTTTGTTCGTCCTCAGGCTGAATATACGTCGTGGCCCCCGACCAGGCATGCCGCCCGACCCGCCCGCGGACCACCATGGATTGGTCAAGCGATTTGATGGACTGGGCGGCCGAGGTCAACTCCTTGTTCATCGAAGAAGTCATCTCAGCCAGCCCAAGGCCCGCGCCGGAAACCGCCACCACTCCGACCGCGACGAGTTCGGCAGACACCGCTCCCGACTCGTCGCTCCAAAAGCTCGCCAGAAGATTCATGCTGTGTTCCTCAATCGTGGTGCTGTTAAGATCGCTGGACGATTTGATTGTGACGATCGTGCCGAATATTCGGATTATAGGAATTGTGCGTAAAATGCACAATATGGGAACTGTATGAATTATTCGGCGGCCAGATTTCTACGGAGCAGCCGGCGAGATAATGGACGATAAGCCTCCCAATGTCTTGACCTGTTTGAGCTTGCGGATCGGCCTTGGAGTTGGCTTGCTTCTCGCGACGCTGGGACAGGTGTGGCTCGTCTTCTCGGCAATCCCGCTGGGTGTGCCGGGAGAATGGGTCTGGGAACGGCTCCTGTCCGAATCTTGGCCCTGGTCGCTGGGGGTGTTCGCGCTCTTCGGGGCCGGCTATGTCGCGTTTGTCCGGGCAGGAGCTATTCGACTGGAATCAGCCACAACCTGGGGACGCGGGCTGTGGCTCGCCGGACTGGTGTTGGCGGCATTCGCCTGGCTGTGGGTGGTTCAGGAACAGGCACCGGCGGGCTTCCAACTTTCAAAGGCGGGCTGGGTCCTCTACTTTCGCGGTCCCTCGGGCTACTTCACCGACGCGCAAGCGTCATCGCACCGCCGGGCGGAGTTCCTGGCGGGCTACGAGGATGAGGTGGCCAAGGGTGACGTCCTGCATTTCGGCACACATCCACCTGGACTGGTCATCGGGTTTTGGGCATTGAGTGACTTGGCCTCTGTCGGGTCGGTCCGCGACTTCGCGCTGGCCTCGCAGCCCGCTTCGGTCCGCGAGACCTTTGATGAAATTGGCCGACATGGTCCATTGTCACCTGCCGACCGTGCGGTGTTGTGGCTCGCCTTGCTGGCCGTCATGTTCGCCGCCGCCCTGACGGTCCTGCCGCTTTACGGCCTGCTGCGTCTGGAATATTCACCCGCGACATGCTGGCTGGCCGCATCACTGTGGCCGACGGTTCCCGCGATTGCCGTGTTCGTCCCCAAGTCCGATGTCCTGTTGGCCTTCTGGGCGACAGTCGGGCTGTGGCTGTGGATCAGCAGCGTTCTCGTACAGAGACTTCGCTGGTTGCGGGCCAGCGTTGCCGGTCTCTGGCTGTTTGCGGGGTTGACCATCAGTCTGGCGCTGCTGCCCGCCGTGTTTCTTGCCGGAGTGTGGACCGTGTGCCACATCGCACAGTCCGGCGCAAGCCGCACTGTGGTCTCCCGCCGCATCTGCCTGCTGGCCCTGTGGACGATCCTTGCATTCGTGGTCGCCTGCGGCCTGGTCTGGTGGCTGGCGGCGCTCAACCTGCCCGCCGTCTGGTGGCGCAATTATCAGAACCATGCCGGATTTTATGCGAAATTTCACCGCACCTACTGGAAATGGCTGCTGGTGAACCCATCCGAACTCGTGATTGCGTGCGGACTGCCCTTGACCCTGCTGGCGCTCATCGAAGTCGTTCAGCAAGCCGCTGGCTGTCGCCGGAGGCCTCCCGCTGCTTCTGAACAGCGGAAGGCCATGCTCATCGCCTGCCTGGTCACCTGGGCCGTCCTGTGGCTCACAGGCAAGAACTCGGGCGAGGCGGCGCGTCTCTGGTGCTTTTCACTCCCATGGATGATCTGGATCGGGGCGGGCGCACTGCCGCTTCGATCGGCGGCAGGCGGTGACGGATCGGTGGATCGAGCCACACTCCAACATGGATTGCTGGTGCTGGCGGCACAGCTCGTTGCCAGCGCCGTGACCGTCTCCGGAGTCGTGGGCTTCCAAGTCGTGCGCTACTAAATGTTGCTGCGATCCATCCGCAGGCAACGCCATCAGTGCCTGCCGCCGGATCTGTTCCTTGATGATGAGGGGGCGCGACACCGTCACGCCGAACGGAAATACATCCAGAAGGCCCGAATCGTTTGCAGCGCGGCCGCATCGGGGTCGGGCCAGGGGAAGGCCTCGGCCGAGGCAAAGCCGTTGTAGCCTGACTCTTTCAGGGCGTGGGCAATCGGGGTGTAGTCCAGATGCCCCAGCCCCGCGGGTCGGCGGTTGGAATCGACGAAGTGCAGGTGTCCGACAAAGCCTGCGGCCCCGCGCAAGGCCGCGGCCAGGTTGGTCTCTTCAATGTTCATGTGAAACAGATCCGCCAGCAGCTTGACGTTCTGCGTCGAGAGGGACTTGAGGTACTGCACCCCCGCGTCGAGCGTGGTGATCAGGTTGGTTTCGTAGCGGTTCAGTGGCTCATAGAGCAGCGGCACGTTGTATTGCTTTGCGTGCTCTCCCAGATGCTCAAGTGCCTCGCGCAGATACTCCAGCGCCGCCTCGCGGTCGATGCCATCGTACCGGCCCTGCATGGACCCGATGATCGCCGGAGCACCAAAGGAACCGGCCAGATCGATCATTGCCTGGATGAAATCCCGCGCCTTGCCGCGGACAGCCGCATCGGTCGAAGTCAGCGAGAGCCGGTGCTTGACCCAGCCAGCCCCCGTGCCCATCGCCGCCACGCTGAGTTTGTGGTCCGCGACCAGCTTCCGCAGCAGCACTGCGTCGACACCCTGCGGACCGGGCGGAAAAACCTCGACCGCATCGAAGCCAAGTTCGGCCGCCTTGCGACAGCCCTCCGCCAGGTCATCCCAGAAAATGAACGGCCCGCCGCGGACTTCGGGAACCAGACTGATCGTGACGCTTGAACGGATCATGGATGCCATGTGGAAACTGGTGGAGATACGGAACGGCGGCATGATAGCACCGCGCCGAGTGGCTGGCACCCGTTGTTGGCAGGCATGGCTTGAGTTGAGGGCGAGGGCGCACACCCTCACAAGGGCAGCACCAAAAATGCCTGTCGTGCAAAATCGGTCTGGGTCGGAATTGCCTCCAGGTATAGAATATGGAGAACGAGTGGCGTCAGAATTTCGCCAGGGAGACTATGAATGACGTGTTTGTCGAACGTGCGCGGGAGCTGGATGCTCGCTGGATTTGCGCTCCTGTTGGGGTGTGCCGGCTGTTCGCAGGTGGGCAGCGCGACTTCCAAAGAAACACCCGTCGCCGCCGCGGAAATCCCGCCATCGGCGTCCGCAGAGGAGCATCCCATGTTTGAAGCTGCCCCGGCCGAGGGTCAAGAGTTCAACAAGCTGACCGCCGCCGAAGAGCGCGTCATCCTGCACAAGGGGACCGAACGGCCCTTCGCCGGTGAATACACCACCACCAAGGATCCGGGGACCTATGTCTGCCGGCGCTGCAACGCGGTCCTGTATCGCGCCGAAGACAAGTTCGAAAGCGAATGTGGCTGGCCCAGCTTCGACGACGAAGTTCCCGGTGCCGTCCGCCACGTCCCGGACCGCGATGGGTCCCGCACGGAAATCGTCTGCAAGAACTGCGGCGGCCACCTGGGCCACGTCTTTGAAGGCGAACGGTTCACCGAAAAGAACACCCGCCACTGCGTGAACTCGGTGTCGATGAAGTTCTATCCCGAGGGAAAGACGATTCCGCCGATGATCAAGGCGAAGGATCTGGATGTGCCTTAGGGAATGACCCAATGACCAATGAAATAATGACCAATGCCTGCGCGGCGGAAATCTTCCAGTCTTGGAAGGCTTGATTCAAAGCATTGGTCCTTGAGTCATTGGTCACCGCGACATTCTTCACATTGGTCATTGCGTCATTCACTCCGGAATCGCTTCCAGAATGTGCTGCAGCCGGACCAACGCTCGCACATACCGAACACTCGCCCCCTGTTCGGAGATCCCCAACAGGCGGGCCGTCTCCAGGTTGGTCAGCTCCTCGAAGTGCCGCAGGATCAAGATCTCGCGGTCCAGCTCGTTCATCGACTGAATGGCTGTGTCGAGTTGTTCAGTCAGCTCCTTGCGCAGCAACGCCTGGCTGGGGGAGGTGAGATGCCCCAACAGCATGGACGAAAACGAGAAGGCGTTCGAATCTCCCATGTTTGATGAGAGGCCGGCACCAATGACCTGGGAGCTGGAGCGATCCCGCGAGGCATCGCGGGCCTGCGCACCCAAATGCCGGCGGTGAACGTCGGCCAAGGTCTGGTTCAGGATCAGCCGCAGCCACACAAAAATCCCGCCGGTGGCCTCGCGCATCACGTGGCTCAGCCGCTGTTCGGCGTTTAAATACGCTTCTTGAAGAATGTCCTCCACATCCACGCGGGAGGCCAGCCGCGGATCGAGGCGGAAACTGGCAATCTTCCGCAGCCGGTCGCGCGCCTGCTCAAACAACTCCGCGAGCGCCTCCCGGTCCCGCTTGAGAACGCGATTCACCAAGTCGTCGTGCGCTGGAAAATCTTCAGGCGAATGGGTCATGGGACTCAGGTTGCGGAATTGCCACGGCGGGCCAGTTTTTCAAAAAATCAGCCGGAACGCGTTAGCGCGCGTTAGCGTCCGGTTCCCGAGCTTACGCGATCGCCGCTTTTCAGCGAGTCAGAACCGGGGCCTAACGGCCTCTGGCTGATTGGGTCTTCGCCATTTTCAAAAACTGGCCGGCCCTGGCGGAATTACCTCCACCGATTGAACAACAAACAGGGCCAGAAATGAAGCCCCCGCGCATTCGACTGTTATGTTTTTCACGGCCAGCGTCATTCACCCCGAAATCCTAAACATTTCAACAGACTCATGGGTTCATGCACCCAATTGAAAATCAAAAATCGAAAATCAACTCACTCCGGCGGCAGCCACCGCGGGTATCGTTCCCGCAGAAACGCCTGATAGTTTTGAAATCTCACTTCGGTGGCTCCCTCATAGGGTGGCAGCAGGCGCAGCGGGAAACGCGAGTCGTGCAGTCGCCACAGCACCTTGTCGAACGTCCCGTCGATGTGTTCGACGCCGCCGCCCACGGTCGCAATCACTTCGTGCAGCATCGCGTTCAGCTCCCGCTGGTTCGCGATCAGCGTGGCTGCATCCTGTCGTTGGCCCGCGTCAAAGAACTCGCGGGCCGACTGCCAGTTGGTCGACGCGAGCGAGATCAGCAGCCCGCACGTTCCCAGCAGGCTCCCGTAAACGAAGCCGGTTTCCGTCAGAAAATGCCGCAGTTGCGGGACCTGGGTCAGCAGAGCATGGATCCGCTCCATCGAGTCTGTGCTGTTCTTGGTGGCGACCAGATTCTCGTGCTCGCCGGCCAGACGCACATATTCCTTCGCCGTGAGGATCCGCTTGGTTCGGAGCAGGTTGTAGTGGAGAAACTGGCTGTCGGAAAACCGGCCGCAGGTCTCTCTGAAAAATGTGGCCACCTCCGCATCGGCGAGGGCTCCCCAGCACGGCAGGGAAATTTGGAACTGCCGGACGCCAAGATCGTGCGCCATTTCCAGACGCTCAATCACGCTGGGAAGCGAGGTGCTGATGACCCCGACCATCGGTTCGGCACTGCCGGATCGCATCTCCGCACAGAAGACCTGGACAATTTCCTGAAACTGCCGGTTGGTGACCGCGTAGCCTTCGCCCGCCGTGCCAAAGATGTACAAATGCCGGGTGCCATCGCGCAGCAGCGTGCGCACCTGATGCCGGAACAGATCCTCCTGGAATTCGTGCTGCGTTCCCCAGGGAACCACACAGGTTGCCAGGATGCAGCTCGGGTAACGCGTCATGTGTTGCTCCAAACAATGCCACAACCCGGTTTTGGAATGCACGCCGGACGTGCCCGCCAGGAAGTCCAACCGACAGTGTGGTGAGGATATCCGAACGTGCGTCGACTGTCGAAATTGAGGATCCGCGGTGTTCCGTGCGTCATGCCTGTCAGCGGCAGCCAGGCAGTCGATAAACTGCCAGCCCATGAACGGTTCTCAAATCCTCCCTGACACCGAACTGCGTCTGCACCTCGCCCGCGAGGGCTTCGTCCCGTGGCTCAAGGACGAGCTGGCGCGGGTCTTCCCCGGCTCACAGCACCTGGTTCGGTCTCCGCCGTGGATCGAAAGCCGCCTCACTCCCGCGGAAGCGGCTCAAGTGCCTTCCGTGGCGTTTTCGGCGCAATGCCTGCCGAATGCCGTTCCCGTGTCTGCCGCGTCCGTCAGCGCCTGGGCCAACGCGGCATTCCAGTGGCTGCTGCCGCAACTGGACGATGGCACCACTCTGCGGCCCTGGCGGCTGCATGTGTTGAGCGCGGGTGACACTCAAGACTGCGTTCCCACCGGCCGGCTGCGGCTGATTGACCAGGCACTGCGACAGGTGGTGAAGGAGCGGCGGCGGCGATTGTGGAAACTGCTGGTGGCGGACCCGCTGGCACCTTGGAACGATGCGGCTGGCGACGGGACTGCCGGCAGCGGGGGCGAGTCGCTCGTGCAGTTGGCGCTGGCGACGCCAGAGACCGGCTGGCTGAGTCTGAGCCACGGGGAGGAGCGGAAAAAACTGCGGCGCTGCCTGTCGCGCTTTCCGGCAGGCATCATCGAAATTGCGAATGATCCGTCGGCTCCGTCACAGGCCCATGCCAAACTGCGCGAAGTCCAATGGCATTTGAACCGGGAGATTCTGCCGGGCGAAACGTGCGTGGACTTGGGTGGGTCGCCGGGTGGATGGAGCCACGTGGCGCTGCGACAGGGGGCGTCGGTTGTCGCCATTGATCGCAGCCCGCTGCGCGAGGATTTGATGTCCGACCCGAAGCTGACCTTCCTGAAACAGGATGCGTTCGCCTTTGCCCCCGACACGCCGGTCGATTGGCTGCTCTGTGATGTCATCGCCTTCCCGCAGCGCACCCTGGAGCTGTTGGAGCGCTGGCTGGACCACGGCTGGTGCCGGTGGTTCTGCGTGACGATCAAGTTTCGCGGCGCGGACGACTATCCGCTCCTGGAGACCTTCAAGGCGATGCTCTCCGCCCGTGGCTCAGAATATAGCCTGCGACAACTGCACTCCAACCGGAACGAGGTTACCGCGTTCGGCAGGGCATCTCCGCCGTGAGTGCGGCGATATGGGCCTCATTTGCCTTCTCAGGCAATCTCAGATCTCAAATTTGACGTGTCCGACAAAAGTGGAATTTCAAATCTCAAATATCTCAAATTTCACAGTCTGTGCAGCCACACCGATCTGTTGACTGAGCTTCAAGGGTGCGAACGTAACTGTTGCCCCGCAGCGTGGATGCTGCGACAAAGCGTTTTACTGTGAAATTTGAGATCTGAAATTTGAAATTGCGTTGAACCTGGCGATTGGACTTTTGACGATCGCGTCAAGTCGGAGATTTGAGATACCGGCCTGGCAACGCCAACTTTTCCTACGAACCGTCCTGTCGGAGCGATTTTCTGGACGCTCGGCATTGATCTGGAGTCCCAAAACTGGATTTGCTACTGTCCCGCCC
>JAKFUF010000238.1 GCA_021732845.1 Planctomycetaceae bacterium
AGTGAGCCCGGCCTCAGAACGCCCACCCACCCCGTCGCGCATCAGCTACCTCCAGGCGTGGCTCAAACGCCAGGACCAGAACGTGGTCGCGAAGCTGGCCGAGAAATACCGTCTGAAAGGGTTTGTCTTCGACCGCCCGGATGTCGTCCGCGAACTGCCTCCGCTCGATGCCGGTGAGATTCAAAAAGACCTCGACGCCTGGACCAGCCAATTGACGACGACCGGCCAGGTGACGGCCTTGGGAAAATCGCTGGAAGACCTCGCCCTGCGGCATGCCTCGGGGCATCTGGGCGGCATCCTCATCGCCAGCGATTTCGACCAGAACGCCGGCCCGCCGGCAGCCACGGCCGCCCGCAAGCTGGGGGTGCCCGTCTATGCCCTGGGAATCGGTGCTGACGCGGCGGTCGACATCTCGGTGGAACTACAGGCACCGCTGTTGCTGAAAAAGGCCGAACGGACGGCGTTCTCGGTCACATTGCGGCAGACGGGGCTCGATGACCGGCAGGTGACGGTTCGGCTTGTGGCCAAGCCGCTCTCTGGAACCGACCTCACGCCGCGCATCATCGGTGAGAAGACGGTGACCTTGTCCGGCCCGGATGTCCCCACCGAGTTTGACTACACTCCGGACGAGACCGGTCGTTTTGAACTGCAGGCGTCGGTTGAGCCCCAGGTCGGCGAACTGGTCGACCAGAACAATGTCGCCCTGCGGACGGTTGACATCCGCGACGACTTCCTGCGGCTGATGTTCGTGGAATACGAGCCGACGTGGGAATGGCGGTTCATCAAGGAGGTTTTCCATCGCGACAAGCTCGTGGGGATGCGTGGCTTCCGCACGTTCCTGCGCTCCGCGGATCCAACCGTCCGCAAGAGCAACGAACTGTTCCTGCCGACGATCACCCCCAAGCGCAGCGATTTCTTCGCCAACGACGTGATCTTCCTGGGCGACATGCCGACCGGCGCCCTCAGCTCGCGCTTCTGCGAGATGACGCGAGAATTCGTGGAGAAGTTTGGCGGCGGGCTGGTCGTGCTTTCCGGTCCGCGGTTCGGTCCGGCGCAACTCGCCAACACACCGTTGGCCGACATGCTGCCAGTCATCGTCGACCCCGGCACCCGCTTTCGCGATGCCCAGGAGTTCCGCCCGAGGCTCACATCCGCAGCGGCAGAGTTCCCGTTCATGCAGCTCGGGTCGACACCTGCCGAAAACGCGCGGGCTTGGGACAACCTGGGCGAGCTGCCCTGGTATCAGCCGGTCAGCCGTCTGCATCCCCTGGGGACGGCCCTGGCAGTCCACCCATCCGATCGTTGTGCGGATGGGCTGACACCGCAGCCGCTGATCGCCGTGCGGCGCTACGGCAACGGCGAGGTCATCTACATCGGGTTCAATGAGACCTGGCGGATGCGGAGAAAGTACGGCGAGCAGTATTACCGCCAGTTTTGGGGACAGATGATTTATCGCCTGGGGCTGAGCCACGCGTTGGGGAGCCAGAAGCGGTTCGTGGCTCGGACGGATCGCGCGGCGTATCAGCCGGACGAACAGGTGGTGCTGACGGTGGAGGCCTACAACGCCAACTTTGAGCCACTGACCGAGGATGACCTGCCGCAGCGGGTCCTGGCGGCCACGCTTTCCACGCCCTCCGAGGTTGGCCAGCCAGCGACGCGGACGCTGGCGATTCCGCAACTGCGGAGCGGTGTGTTTGAAACCCGTGTGCCGGCGCTGCAGACGGGGGAGCATCGCATCTCGGTGATGGATCCCGTGAGCCACGAGTTGTCGGAGGTGATCTACCAGGTGAACAGCGTCTCGGTGGAACGTCGCAGCGCCGTCCGCAACGTCGCGCTGCAACAAGAGCTGGCCGTCGCCACCGGCGGCCAATCCTACGACCTGGGCACCGCCGACCGGATCCTGCAAGACTTCCAGCCGGCTACACAACTGGAGACTTCGATCCAAGTCTACTCACTCTGGAAACCCTACTGGATCACGTGGGTGGCGTTTGGATTGGTGGTGGGATTACTGCTGGTGGAATGGCTGGTGAGGAAGTCGATCAATCTGGCGTGAGTAAAAGTCGCAACGAGCAATGAAGTTTGAAGGACAATGCCACTTGTAGATCAACGAAGAAAGGGAACCACGAATCTCACGAATAGCACGAATCGACAACCTCTTAGGACCGCGGCAAGAATAACTGTCGACTTTTGACAAGCCGTACAGCCAATGAGCCGGAGGGCCTTAGCCCCGGGTTGAGAATAATCGGAAGACGCCAGCGCCACGAACCGGACTGATGAATCTGCCCTCAATCAGCGTCCATCCCAATCAACTTCACCATGTTATTATTGCCGCGATCCTTAAAACGCACACTTATTCTTTCTCCGGTCCTTAATCGGCGGTGATCAAAGAGTGGAGCAATCTGATGGCAGAGATTTTGTTCAAACAAGAGTCGTTCGAAATCATTGGTGCGTGCTTCGAAGTGTTTAACGACAAGGGCAGCGGCTTTCTGGAGCCCGTCTATCATGACTGTCTGAAGATTGAACTCGGACTCCGAGGCATTCCCTTTATTTCCAAGCCACAGCTTGAACTGAGTTACAAGGGTCACATCCTTGAGAGTAAATACGAACCTGATTTGGTGTGTTTTGAAAAAATCATCATTGAATTGAAAGCGGTCACAGACCTGGTCAATGAACATCGGGCACAGCTTCACAACTATCTCAAAGGCACAGGCTTTCGATTGGGGCTCCTTGTCAACTTTGGGTCGCGAGGTCAGCTCGAACATGAAAGAATCGTGCGATAAACAGTTTTTTAATTCGTGTTATTCGTGAGATTCGTGGTTCCAAATTTTCTGTCGCCGACGCCACGAGCGACGCCCGCTCCCTAAATCGCTTTTGTGTTGGAACTAAACTTCCACCACATTGGTCATTGAGTCATTCCCCCTCCCATGCTTGCTCAAACCAAACTCTCCGGCCTCCGCACACGTCTTGCCGAACTGCGGCGGAAGCGGCAGACGCTGCGCTGGGCGACGGGCTGGGCGGGGTGGGCGGCGGCGATGCTGGCGGTGCTGCTCGTGGTGTTCCTGATTGACATCACGCTTGAAATGGGGCGGCTGGAGCGCTGCCTGTCGCTGGCGGTTTGTCTCGCCACGGCGGCTGCCGCGTGGAAGTATCTCTTAAGGCCGTATCTGGGGCATCGCGAGACGGACCTCGACATGGCGCTCCTGGTCGAGGGCCAGTTGAAGCTTGACAGCGATCTGGTCGCTGCATTGCAGTTCGAAGAGGCCGAGGCTCAGCGATGGGGGTCGGGACAACTCCGTGACGCGGTCGTGGACTATGTGGCGGAGTTCGGCAACAGCGTGAATGTGCTGCAGGGGCTGCCGGTGCGTTCGCTGCGGCGGCGGATGACGGCGCTGATTCTGCTGGTGGTCCTGGCGACTCCCTTTGCGGTTCGCTTCCCCAGGCACATCCCGGCCTTTCTGCGGCGGCTGGTGTTGAGTTCGACGCACTACCCGACACGGACGCAGATTGTCGGGGTGACCGCCAACGACATTGCCGTCAACCTCTCCAAGCCCATCCGCCGGCCCTATGGCAAACCGGTGACCTTTAGCGTCGAAATTGCGGGCGAGACACCACAACTTGGCGAGTTGCGGCTGACTCCCCGCTCGGCCCACGGCAGTGCATTCTCCAGGCTGTTGAGAACCATTTCGGACTGGTCGTTTGCCGGTTCCGCCCCCTATCCAGATCCTGCTTCTGCCACGATCGACCTGCGTCCGCGGATGGCGACGGGCGGCAAGGTCGCCACCGAGAACACTCAGTTCGCCGGCGTCACGCCGCCATTGAGTGACGCGGTGAGTGTGCAGTTCTTCATCGGCGATGCCTGGACGGATCCGCAGACACTGGAGGTCACGCCGCTGCCAGTCGTCACGCTGGAACTGACGGCGGTCATGCCCGAATACGCCCGCCGCTCGAACCTCGCGCCGAAGCAGTTGGCGGGGTCGCAGGTGGTGTCAGTGATCGATGGTTCCCAGGTGCAGTTGAAGCTGTCATGCACCAACAAGAACTTGACCAAGGCGACGCTGACGGCAGGGGGCGAGCAGATCGCACTTGTTGCTGGCAGCGATCCTCGGACATTTTCGTTGCCTGAGAATGTGGCGGCGTTTCGCTCGGTGACGGAGCCGTTTTCGTTCAGTGTGCAGGTCGAAGATGAAGATGGGCTCGCGTTGGAGAGGCCACTCGTCGGCCATGTGCGGCTGCATGCCGACCGAGAGCCACGGGTCACGGCGGCGGTCGTCACGGAGCGGGTGCAGCCGAATGCCCTGCCAACCATCGCCTACAAGGCGACCGATGACTTCGGCCTGGCCGAGGTCAAGCTGCACTTCGAAATCCTGCGGGCGGATGGCACGACGGAACAGAAGGCTGGCGAGTCGATCAAGGTGCAGGCGGCGGAGCAACCCGTGACATTGTTGCCGCTGGAACCCGTGGGGCTGAAGGTGCCATTGGCTCCGCTGAAGCTGGCAAAGGGCGACACGGTGCGGGTCACGGTGGAAGCAGTTGACTATCGGGGAGCCGCGCCGGGAAAATCAGCGTCGAGCGAACCGGTGGTCTTTCAGGTGACGGACATTGGCGGAATCCTCGAAGGTCTGACGGAATCGGATCAGAAATCCGCGAAACAGTTGGACGTGATCTTGCAGCGTCAACTCGGAATTGGAGAGGCTCCATGAGCTGGTTGTTCCCCACATCATCGCGTGCCGTGCAGGCACTGGTCGTCTGCGCCACACTCGTCGTTCTGAGTCTCCACTCCAGCGCGCTGTTCGCCGCGCCCGGCAACGAAAGCGAAGCGGCCACGCTCCGCCGCAAACAGGACGCCCAGCAAAAGGCCCGGCTGCTCACCCGCGAACTCGTCTCCAGCATCCTCGACGTGCAGCTTCAGCAGTTGAAGGAGAACGGTCTGGAGGAACTGCCGATCTACGGCGAAATCCAGATGATGCGGAAGAACATCAACCAGCTTGTCGACGCCGAAATGCAAAAGGTCGTGGACCTCTTGGCGAAGGCGCAGCAGGGCGACAAGCCCCAGCGCGAGCAGGCGTTCAAGGATGCCCGCGTCACCATCCGCGAAGTGGTGATGAAGCTGTCCATCGAACGGCAGAATTTGCTCCGCCGCCTGAAGACCGCCGAGATCGTGGCTCACGTCCGCCGGCTCATCAGCCTGGAAACCACGGCGATGAAAACCACGGGTTCACTGTCCGAACTCCCCGCGGCGCAGCGCGAGCAAAAGACGCTGGTCACCATTGAAGACCAGCGGGACGTGCAGCAGCTCTTTCTCCAGCTTGAACAGGTGCTGCGCGACGTGAGCCGCTGGGGCGGAAGCGTGGGCGAAGGCGCCGCGGAGGGCCAGCGGTTGCTGCAGGAAGGCAAGGTCGGCACCGAACTGGAGACTGCCGGCAAGAACCTGGAGGAGACGAAGTTCACGGACGCGACACAGCACCAGCAGGCGGCGATCGCCGGGCTGCGCAAGCTGTTGGAAAAAGTCGAAGCGGTGCAGGGGCTGTTGAACACCGAGCGTCAACAGGCGATTGATGCCGTGCATGACCTGGCCAAGAAGCAGGAAGCTCTGCGCGAAGCCACCCGCAAGGCCGATCCCAAGGATGCCGAAAAACTGGTCGAGCAGCAGGCGACCATCAAGAAGGAGCTGGAAAAACTGACGGCTCAGGTGACCGCGCCCGCCGCCCAGGCCCTGCTGGACCAGGCGAAGCTGGCAGCCAAGGAAGCCACCGAAGAACTGTTCAATGCTCAGCCGGAAAAGGCCGAAGCCGAGCAGGGAAAGGTCTTGGGCAACCTGGCGGAACTTCAGGCGCAGTTGCAGGCCGACGTGGCCACCAATGCCGACAAGAGCGCGGAACAGTTCGCCAAACTGGTTGCCGATCTGGAGCAGGCCAAGGCTGATGTCGCCAAGCTGCAGGAGCAGCAGGCCGCCGCCGAAAAGCAGCCGGCTGCGGAAGCCGCCGCACAGGAAAAGCAGATCGCCGCCGAGACGGCCAAAGTCGACGACAACCGGGCTCTTCCCGATGCGGTCAAGAATGCCCTGGCCGAAGCGGAGAAGACGTTGCAGAAGGCGGGCGACGTTTTGCAGACCCCTCCCGCCGCCGCGACTCCGGAGAAGGCGGCCGCGAGGCAGGCTGAAGCGGTCGAGAATGCCAGCGAGGCACTGCAGCAGGCACGGGCTGAGATTGAAGCCGCTCTGGCCGACACGAAACGGCAGGAGCTGGCGGTCAAGATTGGCGAACTGGCCCGCGCGTCCGAGTCTCTGGAACGTGCCGCCGCTGCCGAACGCCAGGTGGCCGACAAGGCCCGCGAGGCTGCGCAGGACAAGGGGCTGACCGTCGAACAGGCGAAGGCTCTCAAGCAGAACCAGGCCGACATCAATGCCGTCGCCAAGAAGGTGGCGGACGGCGTGCAGGCCACCGCGCCCGAAGCGGCGAAGCTGCTGTCCGAAGTTCAAGCTGAAGGACAGACGGCCGAGCAGCAGTTGCAGGCGGCTGCCGCTCAGCCGGGCGAGGCGTCCAAGCCCCAGGCCCAGGCCACACAGGACAACGCCGGGAAGGCGGCTCAAAAGCTGTCGCAGGCGGCGGGTGAGCTGCGCAAGCAGATTGCGGCGACGGCGCAGCAGTTGGCTCAGGAGGCGGCCTCCCAGCAGAAGCCGGTTGCCGCCGCCCGTGAGGCGGTCGAGAACACCCTGCGCGAGTCCAACAAGGATCTCGCCGCGCGGATGGAGAAACTCGCCGCCGCGTCCCAGCAGGTGCGAACCGCCGAGAAGACACAGCAGAAAGCCTCGGGCCGGCCGGAGGCCGCGCAGGCGATGCAGTTGCAGGATCAGATTGCCGCCGCCCAGGCCCAGCAGGCCGAGGCCGCGAGTGCCGCCCAGGAGCTGAACTCCGGAACCTCGGACAATCCCCTGGACGCGGCGCGGGCGCAGCAGAACGTGGCGGATCAGGCCCAGGATCTCGCCAAGGCCGCGGCCCAGCGCGACAAGGCGGTGCAGGCCAAGGCCGCCAATCAACCTGACCCGTTGGGACAGAAGTTGCAGCAGGCGCAGGAAGCGGCCGCCAAGGCGGCGAAAGCCACGCTGGACCGCAACGCCCCCGAAGCCACGGCAGCCCGCGCCGAGGCGCAGGCCGCGCTCGCGCAGGCTCAGGAACTGGCCAAGGCCGAAGCTCAAGCGGCGAAAGTGAGCCCCGCCGGCAAGCCCGATGCCGCGGCCCAGCGAGCCGTGGCTCAGGAAGCTGCGGCCGCCAAAAAGCTGGCTCAGGGCGATGCTCCCGAAGCCAGCCGCTCTCTGGAACAAGCCACGCAGACGGCGGAAGCCGCCACGGCAGAAGCCGAGAAGGGCGAGACCGGCAAGCCACAGCCGGCACAGGAACAGACGGCGAAGGGGTTGGAACAGGCCCGGCAGCAGCTTCAACAGGCGATGGCGAATCTTGGCAAGGAAGAGGGCAAAGAACTGTCTAAACAAGCCGACAAGACCGACAAGGTGGCCATGCAGACCGCTGCGGTCGACGCCGGAGCAAACGCTGCCGTGCAGGATGCGGAGAATGCCGCCGAACGCGGTGCCGAGGAGTTGGGTGCCGCCGAACCCTCGCAGCCGCTGAATGAGCCGCCACTGGCGCAGGCCAAGGCCGTGGAACAGTCGCTGGAACGGGCGGCGGCGAATCTGGCCGCCCGCGAGCAACGGCTGCAGCGCGATCAGTTGGTGGCGGAAGCCATCGCCCGCATGGCCCAGCAACAGCAAAAGGCGGTCGACGAGATCGGAAAGAAACGCGAAGAATTCGCCCAGGCACCGCAGAAAACCCCGGCGGATCCTGCCGAACCGATGACGCCCGCCAAGGCGGCGGCCGCGCGGGAACTGGCTCAGGCGCAGGAGGAGTTTGCCAACGCCCAGCGGGCCACTGGCCAGGGCGCGGAAGAGATCTCGGGCCAGCATGAGGTTGCCAATCAGCCGATCCGCGAGGCGCTGCAGCTTGCCTCTCAGCTTGGGCAGGTGCCGCTGGAACCGCTGCTCGGCAAACCCAAAGGTGTGGAAGTTCCCGGCGAGAAGGGCAAGCCCGAAATCGATGCCAACTCTGGCAAGCCAGGCGATCAGCCAAACGGCCAGAAGCCCGGCGAGCAACCAGGCGGACAAAAGCCAGGAGACCAGAAGGCGGGAGATTCGCCGATGGGCAGCCAGGAGGGGGCTCAAGCCACCGGCGAGAACGCCCCGCCCGCGGAACTGGGCACGGGCTTCGTGCCGGAATCCCCGGAAGTCACCGCTCAGCGGATGGCCGGTCCCAAGGCACCGCCGCCATTTTTGGCCAAGAACGCGGCGAAAGCCAAACGCCCCGGCAAAGCCGGTAAACCAACCGACGAACCCTCCGACAGCAACTTCCCCGACGCGCCACCCGAGGACGACCGCGGCGAAAACCCGACCGCCAAGTCGCCGACAGCCCTGGCGCAGTCTGCCCAGAAGGGGCAGCAGTCCAAGAAGCCCAATTCCAAGAACCAGTCCGACGACGAAAAACCGTCCGATCCGAACGAAGGCGAGAGCGCCGGCGGCCTTGCCAACCGCGACACCGACGCGGCCTCCCAACAGTTCAAGGAAGACGCTTGGTTCGCCAAACTCCCGCCCGACTTGCGCCAGGCGATCCGCGCCAAATCCCAGCGTCGGCCACCAAAGGCCTATGAAGAACGCCTGCGGCGGTATTTCCAGAGCAGCGAGTGAGCGGAAGGCATTTTCGATTTTCGATTGTGCGTGGGCGGCCGGGAAGCCGCGGCCACAGGCCAAAGAACCTACCACAAGTCAACATCAGCCTGAGGGAAGATTAACAATCCGCCCCGTGTCGCTGTGGCTCGGGAGATGGGATTGACGCAAGCCTCTGGCAGGCATACGCTGGCGAAATTGGGTTTTGTTTCTGGGGTTCCCCATGCAATTCTTCGGGCGTTGTGCGTTTAGCCGCCAGACGTTTCTTCTGGGCGTTGTCTCCCTGTTTTTTGCAGGTTGCGGCGGCGACTTGTACGAAAAACGGCTGAACAACACCATTCTGCTGTACAAGCGGTATGAGGAACGGAACGCCGTACTGGCCCCGGCATGGAGCGATGCGGCAGGAATTCGGATCCGCTTTCCCAAACAGTTCAAGGAAATCGAAGCTCCCCCGGCACCAGAACCGGTCGTGGCTGAAGCGGGTGTGGAGCCGGAAGTGGTGGTGCCCCCCCCTGACTTGCGGTTGCCCGAAAACTCGATGCAGTTGCCCATTCCCTTGCCGGGTTTGCGCGGAGCATTCAAGGCCGAGGAGGACGGGGCGTTCATCTTCGTGATGAGCAGCCACGGTTTGAAGCCAAAGGGGGAGGTCAAGGATGTGCTGGTCGAAGAGCCGGGCACCGATCCGAAGAAACTGATTTCCGATCTTAGGACGGGCATTGGCGGCACCCTGTCGGTCGACTTCTCTCCGGCAATGTTTGAAAACGCGACGTTTCCTTCCAATTCCATCCCGTTCGTGGCACCCGTGGCTTACACCCAGGCCATCCAGCGCTACACGACGGCGGACAACAACTACACCCGGCTGTTCTCGATGTACTGCTACACCGATCCCACCAACGAAAATGTCCAAGTTGTCATTTTGGTTGTGGAGCCGGCGGACACTGCCGGGACGGCCACGAAGTTCCTGGAACTCGGCTTGGAAACGCTGCAAATCGATTCCGGCGCATTCAGT
The DNA here is from genome assembly GCA_021732845.1 of Planctomycetaceae bacterium. Taxonomy (GTDB): domain Bacteria; phylum Planctomycetota; class Planctomycetia; order Planctomycetales; family Planctomycetaceae; genus JAKFUF01. Next base: position 9,720 of record JAKFUF010000238.1, read on the forward strand.
GGCGAGACCGCCGGTGGTGGTGCGGGTGCCTTTTGACCGGAGGTCTGCAGCGTTTTGCAAATTCGGGGCAGTTTGCTTATGCTGCTGTCCGATGGGGAGTTGGCTGATTCCAGCGCGATTTCCACGGATGTCGCACGATCCTCAGGCATTTTCGCAGGAGAGGCTGGACTCAGGATCACTCATCTCGGTCTGTTGTCGGATGACTTCCGGAAGCTTCACGGCTTCCACAGCGTTTTCATGGGCGGAGACAATGGCCAAGAAGACCACGGGAAAGATCTCACCGGGAACGCGAATTCGGGTCAAACCCGGAATCTCCGCGCCCGAACTCCCCGATGTCATGATTGAAGGCTGGACCGGAGTCGTTGCAGAACTCAGTGGGCCGAAAGCCAGCCCCAAGTACATCATTGAATGGGACGGCGAAACACAGGATCGTATGTCCCCGGCCTACACCGCCCACTGCGAGACACAGGGGCTGCTGGCATCCATGGCGTGTTTGTCAATCGACGACTTTGACGCGCTCTAGTTCAACAAACCTCAATTAACCTGTCGCGCCGATCGCTTCAGAACCGGCGAAACAGCGTCGGCGCCGACGAATTCGGCGCACTTAATCAATTACTCATCAATGGTTTACGATTCATGATGTGTTAATTGAGGTTTGTTGAACTAGTTCCGCCGCGCCCAGTTCGTCCCCCCGCATCGACATCCCAAACCAGGCAGCCGACGCAAAGTTGGCGACCCAGCCGCTCCAAGATCGATTGTTTGAGATTTGCGGAACTCAGCTCCTCGCTGACGCGGGAGGAATTGAGCCACGGATGGAACACAGATTTCTTTCAGCGACAAACAGCAACGCTGGCCACGAGTTGTCAAATCCGTGTTTTATCTGAGTTTGTTCCGTGGCTAGTTCTATTCCATTGCGAAGGGCAGTTGCCTGTAGTTTGAAAGGAAGTGAGGGAACCACCATTCGCACGAATAACACGAATAAAGTTCAGATTGCCAACACTGTTGAGAGTTGGGGAATATCCGTTTTTTATTCGTAAAATTGTGTTGTTCGTGGTTCCCCTTTTAACACTAGTTCAACAAACCTCAATTAACCTGTCGCGCCGATCGCTTCAGAACCGGCGAAACAGCGTCGGCGCCGACGAATTCGGCGCACTTAATCAATTACTCATCAATGGTTTACGATTCATGATGTGTTAATTGAGGTTTGTTGAACTCGGATAATTTCCGACTCAACTCCGAGGCTGCTGCAATCCCAATTGCCAGCCTCCCGCAGCCGTGAGGTGCCGGATATCATCACGGTTTGGCATCCGCTTGACCCTCAGATTGAAAAGGCCGATATGGCCGCCCTGCGCGTGGCCGTGGCAACACGGTGTTTTGGTGCTTCACTGCTGGACTCGCTGCAGTTGGCCGTCGACTGTGGAGCCACGGCGGTGCAGTTTGACGTCCGCGACGAGATTCGGGCGGTCGACTTTGGCGAGAGCGCCTGCCGGCAGTTCAAGCAGCGGCTCGCCGAACAGCGGCTGCATCTGGCGTCGGTCACCTTTCCCCTGCGGCGGACGCTGTACGATCCGCAACACTTGGAGGACCGGCTGCAGGCCATCAAAACGGCGATGCAGTTTGGCTGGCAGTTGGGAGCCACGGTTCTCACCCTGCGGCCGGGGCGGATCCCCGAAGCCGAATCGAAAGAATTCTCAACCTATGTGGAAATTCTGAACGACCTGGCCAAATTGAGCAATCACGTCGGTGTGACCATCGCCCTGACTCCGACGAATGAATCGCCCGAGGCGCTCGAAACGCTGTTCGATGCCATCAAGGCTGGACCACTGGGGTTGGATTTCGATCCGGCGGCGTTTGTGACAGCAGGCCATGCGCCGCATAAGGCTTTTCGCCAGTTGCATTCCCATGTTTTGCACTTCACCGCCCGTGACGCCATTCGCGATGTCGATGGCAGCGGGGTGGAGATGGCGGTCGGCAAGGGACAAGTGGAATGGATCGAGTTGCTGCCCCTGCTGCATGAAGCCGACTACCGCGGGTCTGTCACCGCCGTTCGCACCCAGGGGGACGACCGCGCTGGTGATGTCGCCCGGGCAGTCCGCTTCCTGAACTCGTCCGATTTCCGCTGACGACCTTGGTGGACCGCACCCACCGCCCCCTGTCGGGCCACCCGCCTCAGCGTGTCAGATGGGAAAGTTCCGCATCGCTACGGCTGAGCGCCTGCAGCATCCAGGCGAGCGTGATGACGGCGTCGCACGTCGGGTAGGGTGTGCGGAACCAGTGCTCGCCACCGTGTCCGCCACCATACACCGCCCCGGTCGATTGCATGGCATGGGCGATGGCCGACTGGCTGGCTGCTGTGAAGTGAACGGCGGCCGACTGGATCCCGTCGGGATGGTTCGCTTCCAACGTGCTTTCCGCCCCGCTCCACACGATTGGTCCGGGAGTTTCCGACTGCATGAAGTCTGCCAGCCACTGGCCGACGGTCTCAGGCGGCAAATGGATTCCTCGTTCGTCCACCACGGACACGCGCTGCCCATCGTCCCCTATCAACACGCCAAAATGGGCATCGTTGTCCAAGACGGCGTTCGAGACGCGGACGACATCAGGGTCATGCGCGTTTTGCATGTCGGCCTCTCGTTGTGGGGTTTCCACCTCAATCAAGCGGCACGGCAGTTTTTGGAATAGGCGGGTGATCAGTTCCCGGATCACGTGGCTGGAACAAGCCACCACGACCTGCAAGGGCCGCAGGGCATGGAAGTATTTCCAAAGTCCGGTTTCGTACGGGACCCAGCCCTGAAAGCTCCGTTGCGAACCGGAATGACGGGTCGAGCGGTTGTAACCGGCCTTCCAGCGGGCATCGATGGCCGTCAAATCGAGATCCATTTCGGTGCCGGATTGCGAGAGGGGAAGCCCCCCGGCACCGCAGATGTCCAATCCGGTCCAGGCTGGATCGCAGCCGGAGCCCGTCGCCAGGATGCCGCCGCTTGCGGAGAGGTGCTGAGCCACATGCCAGAACGACGGACGCGTGGCCAAGCCAATGTCGATGACTTCACAACTCATGCGCCGCAGGCCGGCGGCGACCCCCACCACGAGGTCGCGCGACGCGGGGCGTTCGTCATGACCGACAACGATGGCCGGGCCGCGCACCGAAGTCACTGCGCGAGACGGAGATCGACCGGCAATCTCGTGGGGTTGAGCCACGGCCAGGTGGGGCGCAGCCTCCCACAGCAGACTGGCCAGTGCTCCGGCAATCTCGGCGGCGGTTTGCCGGCTGATGGCATTCAGATAGACGCCACGAAATCCCCTTGCGGTCACCAAGGACCGGTTCGGTGCCAACGGCAATCTGCGCGTCGCCGCCTCGACGATCGACGCGCGGGAATCTCGCGATGACACCGGGAGGCTGACCGTGGCTGTTTCCAAGCGGTGCGGACATTCCCGGCATTTGGGATAAAACGCGGCCATTCGCGCCAGATGCACCGACCGGGAGATCGTGTACTCTTCTCCGGGGCATCGGTAGAGGGGACTTGCGGGCATCCGTGCCGGACCTCAAAATGGGCCATCTGATGCGGTTTTGTATGTCACTTTTGCCGTTCCGGTCAATCCCATGCATGCGGTCGAGTTTCTGAAGAATCCGACGGCCGCAAAGTTCGGCCCGATTGTCGTGGCTTACGGTGCGGACGTGTGGCTGCGCCATGAAGCGCTCCGTGAGGCATGCCACGCCCTGCTGGGTGACGACCCCGACAGCGCGCCCACACGCCTTCCCGGCAAAGGCACCGACCTGCGGACCGTGACCGATGCCCTCCGGCAAACGTCCATGTGGGCTCCGTTGCAGGTCGTGGTGGTGGAGGATGCCGACGACTTCGTCAGCGAATACCGTGGCCCGCTGGAGAAATACCTCGACCGACCCGCGAAAAAAGGCGTCCTCGTGTTGGACGTCAAAAGCTGGACAGCGACCACGCGGTTGGCAAAGAAGACGGTGGAACTCGGCTTGTCGCTGGAATGTTCGCCACTCTCTGCCGCAGCCCTGCCCCGCTGGCTGGCTGATCAGGCCAAACGGAAATTCGGCAAGCAGTTGGAGCCCGCCGCCGCTCAATTGTTGATTGAATTGGCGGGCACTGAACTGGGCCTGCTGAGCCAGGAATTGGGGAAGTTGGCGCTCTATATGGGCAAGCAGCCGGCCATCGACGCTGACGCCGTGACCCGTCTGGTCGGGGGCTGGAAGGCCGAAACAACCTGGGTCATGCTCGATGCCGTGCTGGCGGGAAAAACCGGGCTCGCCCTGCAAATGCTCGACAAACTGCTGGTGGCGGGCGAAGCGGCGATGATGCTGCTGGGGGCCATCAACTGGATGTTCCGGCCTCTGGCCCAGGCGACTGAGATCGTCCGCCAAGGGGGGCAACTGGGCGATGCGATTATTGCCGCCGGAGCCCGCCCGCAGCGTGTTCGCGATTTTGAAGCCTATTTGAAACGCATCGGCTTCGCGCGGGCGGAACGACTGTCGCGACATCTGTTTCAGGCGGACATGGATCTCAAGGGAGCCACGGACCTGCCGGAGCGAATCATCCTGGAGCGGCTGGTCGTGCAGTTGGCCGGCAAGTGAAAGCGCATGGTCTCAACCGGCATTCGGAGCACTCATTTCTAGCCGCCGGTAAACGAGTTATACGCTGAATGAGAACCGATCCAATACCAGACCCGCACACCCTGATCCACGAAGTAGATCGCCCGATACTGCATGCTCAAACTCACTGAAAAACTGCTGGGTCGGTGCTGGCCCTTTTTGTTGTCTTTGAGTTCGTGTCGCCGCAAAGAGGGGTGAGTGGGATTCACCCTAAACAGTTCGTACGTATCATCCGCCAACCTGACCACAGGATCGCGGCAACAATAACATGCTCGGATGGGGAGCAGGGCTGATCGAAGACGAAGGATGACTTGTAAAACGAAACTCTGCGGAATCGTTCATGGAGTTGATTGAGCAACATCAGCGTGGCTACTCGTTGCCGCAGGCGTTCTATGTTGAGCCGCACATCTTCAACGCGGACATGGACCGCATTTATCGGCGGCATTGGTTGCTCGCCGGGCCGACATGTCGAGTGCCGCAGCCGGGCGATTACTTCACCTATCAGATCGCCAACGATTCGATCGTGGTCCTGCGTAACGAGTCGGGAACAATTCGCGCGCATCACAATGTTTGCCGGCATCGAGGTTCGCGGATTGCTCTTGATGAGCAAGGTCATGCGAGGCGGCTGGTCTGTCCGTATCACAACTGGGCCTACGATTTGAATGGGGCGTTGTGTGCCGCTCGCCATCTGCCAGAGGAGGTCGATCAGACAACGCTCGGCCTGCATCCGGTCGCCGTGCGAGTTATCGACGGGTTGATCTTCGTCTGCCTCGCGGATGCTCCGCCGCCGTTCGATCAGACCGAGGCTGATGTTTCCGAGTTCCTCGCACCGTATCGATTGGATCGCACGCAGATTTGCCGGCGCGAGGTTGAAGTCATTCGAGCCAATTGGAAGGTCGTCGCCGAAAACTTTTGGGAGTGCTATCACTGTGCTCCGACGCATCCAGAGTTCTGCTCGGTGATGTCGTACGCGCATGCTCAGAACAACGAACGATTGGCCGAAGAACGCCGAGCCTTCGAGCGCGATTGGGAAGTTGCCACGCGGCAACTCGGCCACAAGGTCGGTCGCGTCGAGTGGTCTGATCGCGGACTGCATCAAGGGGGCCGCGTCGCCATTCGCCCGGGCTTCGTCACTCAAAGTCGTGACGGCCGACCCGTCGCGCCGTTGCTGGGAGACCTCACGCAGTACGACGGCGGCATCACCAGCTTCATGCACTTCCCGCTGATCTGGTACGTCGTCAGCAACGACCACGCCCTGCTGACCCGCTTCACGCCGGTCTCGCCGCTGGAGACGGAGTTGGAACTGACGTGGCTGGTGCGCGACGACGCCGTTGCCGACCGCGACTACGATCCCGACAACGTCTGCTGGCTCTGGAAAACCACCGCCGAGCAAGACCGCACGATCTGCGAAAACAACCAACGCGGCATCCTGTCGAGCCGCTATCAACCCGGCCCGTACACAACGGCAGAGTCGTCGGTGAATGACTTCGTCGAGTGGTATATGAAGGAATTCCAAGGAGAGACAGCTTGATGCGTGCTCCATTTCGATTGTTCCTGTCGCCGCTCATCGTTGCCGGAGCTTTGTGCGGTTCGATGGCCGACGCCGCAGAGCCTCCACCTGCCGAGAAGGGCTATTACGAGAAGCGAATCAACATCGTCGGATATCCGATTCCTTCCACATCGCCCGTCACGACGACAGCAGTCTCGGACACGAAGGCCGTTCTGCAAGCGTTGCGGATGACGGGCGTGGCTTACGCCGGGATGCCCGCGTCTCATGCCGATGAGGCGGCGAAGACCGCGCGTGCTCATGGCTTCAATGCGGTCATCGGCGGCGGGCATCGGTATCTGTTTAGCGATCTGCCGAACGAAAAGCTCGCGACGAACGTCGTGTGTGGTGGAACCTACGAGCAACTGCTGCGTGACGCGAAAACGATGTCCGAGGCGTGTCATCGTCATGGGCTGAAGTTCTTTCTGCATCAGACCAGCACGATGGTGGATGCCAGTTTGATCACGCGGCATCCGGAATGGTCGGCCGTCGATCTGGCGACGGGCAAGCCGTATCAGAACAGTTACGGCACGGCCAACACCTGCCTGAACAACGAAGACTTTATGAGCGAGTATTTCCGGCGGTTGGAGAAACTATTGTCTGAAGCGGGAGCCGATGGGTTGCTGGCCGACGAGATTCAGTTCTTCGGCCCGACGCCCTGCGGATGTGAATCGTGCCGGCGGAAGTTTCGCGACGTCACCGAACTGGTGATCCCCGCGAATGGATCGCTCGGCGGATGGCTGTACGACTTCACCGGCAAGTCGTCGTATGCGAAGTGGTTGGCCTGGCGCAGGGAGCGAGTCACGGAGACGCTGACGAAAATCAAGTCGCTGGTCGTGAAAGCGAATCCCGACGGAGTGTTGATCAATTACCTGGCGAACCCTTCGCCGTCTGCTCCGTACTACATGGCTGGCTACGCAATCGACGATTTTCCAAAACACTCCGACGTCGTGGGCTATGAGTGCGAGCCGGCTGTTACGGAGAATACGACCCGCAGCGAACTCGCGACATGATCCTCGAAGCGTTCGCGAACGGTTCACGCGGCGTGACCTATTACTGGTATGGCCACTTCGACGCCGCACACTTCCTGTCCCACGCCGAGGCCATCAACATCGTCACGCCGATCGAAGACATCTTCATGGACGGCACGCCGCTGACAGACCTCAAGTGCAACCATGACAAACTCAAAGTCTGCGGCATGGGTCTCGTCGCAAGAGCAAGTATGGAACTCGCCGTGCTGGTCTCGAACTATCAAGGAGTCCCGCTCGGCACGCCTGTAACCATTCGCACATCCGCCGCGCCCGGCACGCCCGTCTGGGACTTGCACACGTCGCAGAATCGCGGAGCCATCCAGCCGGACGGCACGCTCCAGATCAAACTCGACGAGTCCGCCGCGCACCTGTACTACGTCGGCCAAAGGTTTGCTGCGGCAGTCCAAAGCCCAGCCAGGAATGAATAAGGCTTCTGCCTCGCCTTCAATGAAGCTGTTTGCCGGTTGGCAAGAGAAGCAGTGCAAGCTCGGCGTCTGGGATTATTGGCGGACTTTCAGTCAATATCCGCCTGGCATGTTCGCTCCGTCAATCAACGTCAGATCGCTCTGCGCCGACATGCGGATGTTCCACAAGTCGGGCGTTGAGTTGATGACGATCGAGGCCGAAGAAGCCTTTGGCGCGGCAGTCAACGGCGAGCCGCGTCTCACAGACGATGTCTTTTAGCTTGATTATCTCCTGCGGAGTCGGTGGAGATTCACATCCCGGTGGCAAATGCCCCCGGGCCTCATGCGGCCGAGCGCGCTCAACTCGAACGCCGGCGTAACGACCTTCTGGCGAAGGCCCGCCAGCGCCAGCAGGTATCGGAGCAACTGGCTGGGCTGGAGACCGCCCGCCGATCACAGCTGCAGCGGCTCTCGGAACTGTGGGACGAGCGGTTTGCCGTGCGACAAGGAATTTCCGAGCGGATCAATTCCCACCTCGCGCCGGCGATCCGGGTGAGCGTTCGCCAGTTTGGCAATCCCGAACGCTACCAGCGGCTACTCGAGGACGGACTGAAGAATGCCCGAATCAAGCATCTGATCGTCGCCCAAAAACTGGCCAACGCGTTCTGGCCGGGAGACCTGGCCGCCACCATCCGTCGTCGCGACACGGCTTCACTGATCGAAAAGGCGGAACTGAATCCGGATCAGGGCGACAAGATCGTCGCCTCCTTGTCGAACTCGCCACTGCTATTTGATCTCGAAACCGTCGAACTGCTCGACGAACCGGGCACTGAGAATCGAGGTCAGGTGTGCGGGGACGACTAGCCAGCACAATTGTTATGATGACCTGAGGAGTTCGACTCGCGAGCCATCGACACTTCCGCGTAACGCTTATCCGATCTATGGTCACATGCGGAACCGCAGGCCCAAGCGATCTGTCGGAGACGACTCATGTCATTCAATCAATTTTCAGAGCGGATTCACTCGGCGGAAGAACTCGCCAGCATCATTGGCACGCCGTCAGAATTCTCGCTCAAGAAAGAGCTCAAGGCGCTCGATGAGCACATGCGACGATTCATTGCTCATTCGCCCTTCGTGATCGTCAGCACGCATTCGGCCGATGGACGCTGTGACGCGTCGCCTCGCGGCGATGCACCGGGATTCATTCACGTTATCGACGACCGGACGCTGTTGATTCCCGATC
>JAKFUF010000250.1 GCA_021732845.1 Planctomycetaceae bacterium
AACGACCACTGGGACGAATTCCAGACCTTCCGCATCGACCAGGAAACGAAGCGGCTCTATCCCCACACCACCGCACTCGAGACCATCGAATGGCCCGTCGCCGCCTAGCGGATGACCGGTTACACCCGGATGATTTCATCGAACGCCAGCACAACCATATCCTTTCCAGATCCTTTACCATCCTTTTCATCCTGTCCACCTCCATCCACATGACGGAGCCCGCCCCCAAAATCCGTGACGGTCAGGAGATTTGAGATTTGAAATTGGCTTTTGTCGGACACGTCAACTGAAATTTGAAATTGTTCCCAACACGCGGTCCGGCCGCTTGTGGGCAGAGGGGATCAACTTGCCGATTTGGGTTCCGCGTGTGGCTCAGGGCGTGTAAACTGCCTGCAACTGTCCGCCATGAGAGCGGGCAGGCTGCATGTCTGCCGGAGCCACACACCCCCCATGTCTGTCACACCCCGCTGGTGGTCGCTTTCCGGAATTCAGGAACTCGGGCTCCTGGGGGTGATCGCGCTTCTGGTGGCGGTACTCACATTGTGCGGTGGCTCAGTGTCCCAGCCACGGAAGGATCCGGTCACGGGGGAAAAATACGTCGTCATCAAGAACCGATTCTTGAATGGCGAGCAGTTGGTGAGTCTGGCGAAAAACACGTCGTTTTTCGCCATCATGGCGATCGGCGCGACAATCATCATCGTGGCCGGCGGCATCGACTTGTCCGTGGCGGGGATATATGTGCTGGCAAGCCTGGCCGGAGCCACGTTGTTGAACTACTGGGGGCCGGGCAAACCGGCCCCGCCGTATTGGGTGGTCATCCCGGCGACGGTGGGGTTGTGCGCGGCCAGCGGCATGCTGTGCGGGTTGATCAACGGGCTGGGCGTGGTCGGGCTCAAACTGCATCCGTTCATCATCACGCTGGGGACGATGAGCATCTTTCGTGGCTTGGCGTTTGTCGTCACCAAGGGCCGGTCGATCGGCGGATTCAACGAGACCTTCACCACCGGCTTTATCGACCGCCGCATGGCCTTTGGCGGCGAGTTCATTTCTCCGGTGCCGCTGTGCATTCTGGTGCTGGTTGGACTATGGGGCACGTTTTTTCTGGCGCGTTCCGTCACCGGGCGCAAGCTGCATGCGCTCGGTGGCAATGAGCTGGCGGCCCGCTATGCGGGCCTGGCGGTCAACCGGCTGAAGGTGCTGACCTATGTCCTCGCCGGCCTGATGGCGGGCATCGCCGCGATGATCAACATCGGCGTGTACGGGTCGGCTGCGTCAGGTGATGGCGAGGGCTACGAACTTGAAGTGATCGCCGCCGCTGTCGTCGGCGGAGCCAGCCTTACCGGCGGACGCGGCACCGCCTTGGGCGCGGTGCTGGGCGCGCTGATCCTGCGGCTGATCGCCACGGGAATCGTGATCCTCGATCTTGACCAGAAATACAGCCAGATCATCATTGGCCTGGTGATCGTCATTGCGGCCACGATCGACCGCATGCTGGCCTCAACCCGCGAAATGCGGACCTAACATGGTTTGGCGGAATCGCCCCGGGGCAGTTCGTTCAATCCATCGGGCGCGTCAATGCTGGCAAGCTGCCGGGATGCCGAGGATCGGCTGAATTCTACGGTGCCCGTCGTGGAATCTGGGAAACTCACCCCAACCCCAATCTTGATCAGACAAATTCTGTCCGATCGGCGCTCCATGCCATTGAATCGGGCTGTTTCCCAGTCAATCCGCGCTCAGGTTCCGTTCCATGCCCCGTTGCGTCGCGTGCAGCCTAGAGTTTCCCGACACCGTTCCGGTCTGCCCCCATTGCGGAATTCGGGTCAATACAGCACCCGAGGCCGCTGCCCCTGCAGGCGGCGCACCCGCAAAGGCGGCCGACAATGGCACGGTTGTGGTGCTCATTGCCGCCGTGGTCGGTGTTTGCGTGGCCGGCACCTGCATGCTGGCGATTCTCGTGGCCCTGTTATTGCCGGCAATCCAGCAGGCCCGTGAGGCGGCCCGCCGCTCGCAGTCCAAGAACAACCTGAAGCAGATCGGCCTGGCGATGCACAATTACCATGACACCTTCAACACCTTTCCGCCGGGAGGCACCTTTGCCGAGGACAAAACGCCCCATCAGAGCTGGCAAACCATGATCCTGCCGTTTGTCGATCAGGCACCACTCGCCAGCCAGATTGACCAGAACCTCCCCTGGACGAATCCGTCGAATCAACCGGCCTTCCGCAACAAGGTGCTGGTCTATTTGAGCCCGGCCTTCACCGATCCGAGCGACCTCACGGACCCCACCGGGCTGGCACTGTCGCATTATGCCTCCAACATTCTGCTCGCCGGCCCCAACAAGGCCTTTCAGATCCGGCTGATTTCGGACGGAACCAGCAACACTCTCTTGGTCGGCGAAGTGGCCCGTGGGTTCGTGCCGTGGGGAGACCCGACCAACTCCCGCGACCCGTCACTTGGTATTGCCAAGCTGCCCACCAACTTCGGCAGCAACTTCACCGGAGGAGCCCATTTTCTGCTCTGCGATGGCTCCGTCCGCTTCGTCAGTGAGAACATCAGCCCAAGCGTCCTGCGGGCGCTGGCCACACCCGATGGAGGCGAGGTGGTCGGCGAGTTCTGAGATCCGCAGACATCAGTCTTGTGGTGCGCGAAAAGTCTGTGTAATTGTCGCTCATCGAAACGGCCATGGAAGGCCGTTGCACCTCGCTGATGCCCGTTCGCTGCCGGATCTACAGTCACCCATGCCCGAGTTCAAAGACCGCCGCGTGACGGTGATGGGGTTGGGACGGTTCGGCGGCGGGGTCGGTGCGGTGCGGTTCCTGGTGGCTCAGGGCGCACACGTCACAGTCACCGACATGTTTCCTGCCGAAGAACTCCTGGAATCGCTCGGACAAATTGCCGGCTTGCCACTGAAGCTGCGGCTGGGTGAGCATCGCGTGGAAGACTTTCGCGAAGCCGACATGGTGGTGGTCAGTCCCGCAATCCCCGCCGACAACCGCTTTGTCCAGGCGGCTCGCGACGCGGGTGTGCCGGTCACCTCCGAGATGAACCTGTTTTGGGAGCGCAACCGTGGACAGGTGGCGGCGGTCACCGGCAGCAATGGGAAGTCAACCACAACAGCACTGCTGCATGCGATCCTCTCGGGAGGGTGCGAGGCACAAAACCGCCGCTCTTGGCTGGGCGGGAACATCGGCCGCAGCCTGCTGCCGGTTGTCGGCGAGATTGAGCCACGCGATTGGGTGGTGCTGGAGCTGAGCAGCTTTCAATTGGAAGCACTCGTCCCGCTCAAGCCCCGCGTGCAACTCGGACTGGTCACAAATTTCACGCCCAACCATCTCGACCGGCATGGCACGGTGCAGGCCTACCGGGCGGCGAAGCAGGTCCTGCTGGCGGGGCAGTTACAAACCGATTTGGCCGTGCTTAACCAGGATGACCCGGATGTGAGCCAGTGGGAGACAGCCGCGCGGAAGCTGTTTTTTGGCACGCGCGACTTGGGAGCCGAAGGCCTGTTTGTCGACCCCACCCTGCCCCGCCGAACGGCACTCTGGCGATACGACGGTCAGGAAACCCTGCTCCCCGTCCCAGCGTGGCTCCGGCTGCCCGGTCCGCACAACCTGCAAAATGTCCTCGCCGCCGCCTGTGCGGCGCTCGCCTTGCAGACCACGCCACCCGTTATTCAGCAACAAATGGAGACCTTTGTCGCTCTGCCACACCGGCTGGAATGTGTGGCTGAAACCGCCGGACGCAAATTCTTCAACGATTCCAAGTCGACCACCCCCGAAGCCGCGATCCTCGCCCTCAAGTCGTTTGAAGACCCCGTGGTGCTGCTGGTTGGCGGATACGACAAGGAGATCGACCTGTCGCGGCTCGCCAGCGAAATCGCCCGGCGGGTTGCTGTAGGAAAGATTCGAGCAGTCGCTTTTTTGGGACAGACCGGAGGTGCGCTGGAACGACAGATCAAACAACTCCTGCCCGCCGCTGCAGTATCGGAATTCGCCACCCTCGAGGCTCCCGACTTTCCCTCAGCGTTCGCCTGGTCGGCAACCTCCAGCCGCAACGGGGACATCATTCTTCTGTCGCCGGGGTGTGCGAGTTACGATTGGTTCAAGAATTATGAGGAACGCGGATGCCAGTTCGCTGCGATGGCTCGGACTTGGCAGCCGAACTGACATCGATCGTTCCAGATTCCCAACGACGTGCCAGCCGGTCGTGAGATCGCCAGATCATGTCGCCATCGCGCAAAACACTTCACAAGATTGCCACCCTGCAAAGGTGCCTGAGGTTGGCATTGATGGGCCAGGCAGTTTTTGTCATGAGCAAGTTGGCGACAACCGCGTTTTTTCCTGATGCAGAGGCAGAATTCGATGCCCCCTACCTGATAGGAGCGATGTTCCTGGGGTTATTGCAGACCATGATCGTGTTGCGACTTTGCGTATTGTTGAATGACGCGATCGGGATGCTCTACGGAATTGCCGCATTTTTCTTCTGCCTGAGCCTGTTCGCCATGCTGCGTGTGGACTTTCGGGTCACGAACTTCTTGAATGAGTTGGGGATCCACGTTGGGCCGTTCGGGGCAAGTTCCGCCGATCTCAAAAACTATTGGCCGGCGGATGAACCGCGTCCCATATGCCCGACTTGTGGTGAGCCACTGGATTCCCAGCTCGCAACTTGTCAGATGTGTGGAACGGCCGCCCCCGCTGCTTAAGAGTCTGAAACCCACTTGGCAACGCGACTCACCAGACGGCTGGCACCGTCCCTGACTCACCGGACGGCTGGCACCGTCCCTGACTCACCGGACGGCTTGCACCGTCCCTGACTCACCGGACGGCTTGCGCCGTACCGCTAAATTTGCAGCGGAAGGGTGCCAGCCCTGCGGTTGCTTGTCATGATTCCGGGGGTATGCTACCGTCCAAAACACCGTGGGATTGGTATTTCCCCGGTGTTTTCCGGATGATGCTGCGCATTGAAGCCCGGAAGATCTCTCCCGAATAATTTCTTGGCTGAACCAGCATGTCCACCGGCAACTGGAACGGCGCCCCTTCGAGGCAGGCATGTACAAGGTCACTTTGATTCCCGGCGATGGCGTCGGGCCGGAAATCGCCGAAGCCACGCGCAAATGCATCGACGCGACCGGCGTCAAGATTGACTGGGACGTGCAGGAGTGCGGCATCGAAGTCATCATGCGCGAGGGCAAGGTGCCCGAAGGCGTGCTGGAATCGATCCGCAAGAACAAGGTCGCCCTCAAGGCTCCGATCACCACCCCCATCGGCAAGGGGTTCCGCAGCGTCAACGTCTTCCTGCGCCAAGCCCTGAACCTCTACGCCTGCGTCCGCCCCTGCAAGAGCTACAAGGGTGTCCGCGGCCACTACAACAATATCGACCTCGTCGTCGTGCGTGAAAACACGGAAGACCTGTACGCCGGCATCGAGTTCGAAGCGGGCCAGCCGACGACCTCCGACCTGATCAGCTTCATCAACGGTATCGCCACCGGCAAGAAGATCACCACCGGCGACAAGACGACCGGCATCAGCATCAAGCCGATGTCGTTCGAAGGCACCCGGCAGATTGTCGACTACGCCTTCGACTACTCGATCAAGAACAAGCGCAAGTCCGTCTGCTCGGTGAGCAAGGCGAACATCATGAAGTTCACCGACGGCCTGTGGTACAAGGAAAGCCGCGCCGTGGCCATGGCCTACGGTGCCAAGTTCGAAGAAGCCGCCCTGGCCGAAGGCGTGAAGGCCGACCCCGCCCTCGCTGGCAAGGCCAACCCCAACAGCGGCCTGGAATACACCGAGCGGCTGATCGACAACATGTGCATGCAGCTCGTGCAGAAGCCCGAACTGTATGACGTGATCGTGCTGCCCAACCTTTATGGCGACATCCTGAGCGACCTCTGCGCCGGCCTCGTCGGCGGCCTGGGCGTGGCTCCGGGTGCCAACATCGGCAGTGACGGCGCGATCTTCGAAGCCACGCACGGCAGTGCGCCCAAGTACAAGGGTCAGAACAAGGTCAACCCGACCGCCCTGATCCTCTCCGGCAAGCTGATGCTCGAACACCTCGGCGAAAAAGAAGCCGCCGCCAAGCTCGAACGGGCCGTCGCCGCCATCATCGAAGAAGGCAAAGACGTGACCTACGACATGAAAGCCAACCGCTCCGACCCCACCGCCGTCGGCACCCTGCAAATGGCCGAAGCGATCTGTGCGAAGATGGGGAAACTCGGTTAAGCGACAGATGTAAGAATCAAATGCGTGGGATGATGGCTACATCGTCCCACGCATTTTTTGTTGAGAAGTGCTTGCAAAAAGGGAGTTTCTCAGCGACGGCGTGGCAAATCCCCCACCTCGCTTGCCGGGGTGGTTTCGGGCCTTTGCACTACGGAAAGAACAACGCGATCGTAGTGCAAAGGCCCGGGTACCACCGAGATGAACTCGGTGGGGTCTGGAGAATCGACGCAGTGCCAACCCGACAATCCGCCCTGCCCTCAAATCTTGCTCAAGTGAGTGGGTCCACCAAGCCGATACAACCTGAGATCTTTCGCGCCCTCCGTGCGCGATGTTCTTCGGGGGAAGTCGGATGCCGGTCACAGCGGGTTCGGGTTCGCATGGCGTTCCCGGCACGGGGCGGACGTTTCAGCAGGCACTGCAGAGTCATCAGTCCGGCGACCTGCCGCAGGCGGAACAGCTTTACCGCCGCATCCTGCGGATCGATCCCTATCATGCCGACGCGCTGCACCTGATGGGTGTGATCGCGCATCAGCAGGGCCGGCACGAAAATGCCGTCAAGCTGATCGGCGATGCCCTGAGGGTCAATGCCCGCAACCCGATCTATCTGGGCAACCTCGGAGCGGCCTACCGCGCCCTGGGTCGCCTGGACGATGCGGCGGAGACCTGCCAGCAGGCGCTGCAGCTCGACCCGAAGTATGCCGGCGCGCACTTCAACCTGGGGCTGATTCTGCTGAGCCAGGGCAATGCCCTGGGGGCCCAGCGGCGGTTTGAGCAGGCGCTGAAGATTCAGCCCGACATGGCCGAAGCCTGGAACAGCCTGGGCAACGCCTGCGAAGCTCTGCACCAGCACGATCGCGCGATCAGTGCCTATCAGGAAGCCCTGAAGCGCAATCCACAACACGCCGAGACGCAGTACAACTACGGCAACGCCTGCCTCGCCGGCGGCCGTCTGCAAGAGGCGCTGGCCGCGTATTCCGCGGCGCTCGCCATTCGTCCCCAGTTTCCCGACGCGCTCAACAATCTGGGAACGGTCCTGCGTTCACTGGGACAGTATGAGCCGGCGATTGCCAGCTTCCGGCTGGCCATCCAGTTTCAACCGGAATTCAGCGAGGCCCACAACAACCTCGGGACGACGTTTGCGTCGCTGAGCCGCTATGAGGAGGCGGAGGCGAGCTATCACGCCGCCCTGAAAATTCAGCCCACCAACGCCGTGGCTCACAACAATCTGGGCAGCGCGCTCAATGCGCGGGGACTGGCGGAAGAAGCGATCGTCGCGTTTCGCGAAGCGACCCGGTTGAACCCCGGCGACGCCGAGACTTGGTCCAACTTGGGCGTGGCTTTGCAGACGTGCGGCCGGGTTCATGAGGCCGGTGAGGCTTATCAGGCGGGGCTCAAGCGTCTCCCGGCACACGGGCGGATGCGCATTCAGCGCGGGACCATTCTCCCGCCAATCTACGACTCCCTGGAAGACCTGAACGGCTGGCGGGCGCGGTTCGCGGAACATCTGGGCGGCCTGGCGGCGGACCGCGTGACACTGGACGCCCGGCAGGATCCGCTGCCGGTCAATTTCTATCTGCCTTATCAGGGGCAGAATGACCGGGAACTGCAAACCGCCGCCGCAGCCCTGTATCAGCGGCCGGAACTGCTGGAATTGCCCACGGGACGCCGTCCGAAGCTGCCCGGCGGGCGCAAGCGAGTCGGCGTGATTTCGCACTACTTTAAGAATCACACGATTGGCAATCTGTCGCTGGGGCTGATCGCCAAATTGCCCCGCCGTGATTTCGAAGTGATCGTGATTTCTGTCGGCTCGCCCCAGGATGCGCTGGCGGATTCCATCCGCCAGGCGGCAGACCAATACATCGCCCTGCCCCAGCAGATTGCTTTGGCCCGCCAGCAGGTGGCGCAGCTCGGGCTCGACGTGCTGTTTTACACCGACCTGGGGATGGATCCGATCACCTGGACGCTGGCCCATTCGCGGCTCGCCCCGGTGCAGTGTGTGACGTGGGGGCACCCTGTCACGACTGGGCTGCCAACGATCGACTACTTCGTGTCGAGCGATCTGATTGAGCTACCACAGTCGCGGACGCACTACTCCGAAAAGCTGGTCGGGCTCTCCAGCCTGCCGGCCTTCTACTACCGGCCAGAGCTGCGCCCGGAGTTGAAGCCACAGGAGGCGTACGGCATTCCGGCGGATGCGCATCTGTATCTGTGTCCGCAGAGCCTGTTCAAGTTTCATCCCGACTTCGATCCGCTGCTGTTGGGCATTCTGCGACGGGATCCATTGGCACGGATCGCGGTGATTGAAGCCCCCTATCGCCACTGGACCGACAAGCTTCAGCAGCGGCTGCGGCGGACGCTGGGCGCGGAGTTCAGCCGGGTTCAGTTCTTGCCCCGGCAGGGGCATCAAGACTTTTTGAATCTGATGGCGATCTCGGCGGTGATGCTCGATCCCATGCACTTTGGCGGCGGCAACACGACCTACCAGGGCGTGGCTGCCGGCGTGCCGATCGTGACCCTGCCCGGGGAGTTCATGCGCGGCCGCGTGACGTACGGCTGCTATCAAAAGATGGGCGTGCTGGACACTGTTGCCGCCAGCGCCGCGCAGTACATCGACCTCGCGGTCCGCCTGGCGACCGATGCCGACCACAACGCGGATGTGCGCTCACGGCTGGCCGCGGCGAGTCCGGCACTCTATGAAGATCACTCGGCAGTCGTGGAACTGACCGCCTTCTTCCATGCGGCGACCAGCGGCCGGGTGTGATGTGCAACGAAATTGTGAACTTCACGTTTTCGTACGACTGGGGCCAGTCGGTCCCCGTTCCCACTGGCAGCCAAGCTGACCAGTGGCACACCACTCCGACAGCCCTTTTTGCAGTGCTACACCCGCCGAAAGCCACGTGGCATCGGCTTGAGCCTGTAAGGCTCATTCTGCCAGCCCAGGGCAAAGCCGGCTTTGCCGGCGACGCCCTGGGTCTGGGGGGAGATGCCCGGCATCGACCCTGAAGGGGTCGTTCAACGTTCCAATCACCGGGACCGTTTCCCAGGCCATCGGCGGCGATGCCACCGCTGGCCTGGGCTGACAGAAACGGCCCTTCAGGCCGGAGACACCTGGTCTGCTTCGGCCTTCAGTAAGTCACTCAGTGCCTGACGGAAGGCATTTGACGAAGTCGACGCGAGAGCCGCGCCCGATCAGACGGTCGCCGCCTGTTGGCAGATCAGCCGGGCGATCAATGGACTTGCCGTCGTTCTCCAAATTGAAAGGCTGGCGCGCCCTGCAGAGGCTGCCAAGCCGTTGCATTCGCCATGACAGCGGTTCATACTCGGGACAGTCGTGCATCCGGCGGTGGGAACTGGCACATGATTCAACCGTGGTTTCCGGTGTTGCTCGCGGTGGCGGTCGCCGCAACCTGCGCGCCGGTGTGCGCCCGCCCGGCTGTCCAGTCTGCCGAGCCGCTCGCCAAATTTGTCGAGACACATTGCCTCGCCTGTCATGACACTACGACCAGCCGCTCCGGGCTGGCATTGGACAAGCTTGTTGCCGCCGATCTCGAGAAGAACCCCAAGGCCTGGGAAAGCGTTCTGCGCCGGCTGACGGCCCGGCAGATGCCGCCGAAGGGCTCGCCGCGGCCCACGGAGCAGGAGTATGACACAGCGGTTTCGCGGCTGGAATCCGTGCTGGACCGACTGGCCGAAAAAACTCCGAGACCTGGACGCACCGAGACATTTCGCAGGCTGAACCGGACGGAGTACCAGAACGCCATCCGTGACCTGCTGGGGCTGGAGGTCGACGTCACCGCGCTGCTGCCGGCTGAGGAGTTGAGCCACGGTTTTGACAATGTCACGGTGGCAGACCTGTCGCCCATTCTGCTCGGCCGTTATGTTTCCGCCGCCCGGAAGATCAGCCGTTTGGCGGTCGGAGGCGGAGCGCATCCGGTGGGAGACACGTTTCGGATTCGTCCGGACGTCACCCAGGATGTCCACATTGAGGGCCTGCCGATCGGCACCCGCGGCGGCACACTGATCCCCTTCAATTTCCCGCAGGATGGCGAATACGAAATTCAGGTCCGCCTGATGCGTGACCGCAACGAGGGGGTCGAAGGGCTCAGTGAAGCGCATGACCTGGAAGTGGTGCTGGACCGCGAGCGGCGGGCGCTGTTCACCATCAAGCCACCTCGTGCAGGGGAAAGCAGCGAGAGCGTCGATGCCCACCTGAAGGTGCGGATTCCGGTGAAGGCCGGACCGCACAGGCTGGCGGTCGCGTTCTTGAAGCAGTCCTCGTCACTGCAGGAAACGGCGCGGCAGCCGCTCAACGTGCATTTCAATTTCTACCGCCATCCGCGGCTCGGGCCGGCCGTCTACGAAGTCTCCATCGTCGGTCCCTATGAGGCCACAGGCCCCGGCGACACTCCCAGCCGCCGCCGCATCTTCAGTGAGCGGCCGTCCGGTCCCAACGACGAAGGGGACTGCGCGAAGCGGCTGCTCTCCAAGCTGGCCCGCCGTGCCTATCGGCGGCCGGTCAAGGATGAGGACTTGCAGCCATTGCTGCATTTCTTCCGGGGGGGACGTGAGGAGAGCGGCTTTGAAGTCGGAATCGAGCGGGCGCTGAGTGCGATCCTGGTGAACCCCAATTTCCTGTTCCGAATTGAACGCGATCCTCCTGGAGCCCTTTCCGGAAGTGTGCATCGGATTGATCCCGTGGAACTGGCGTCGCGCCTGTCGTACTTTCTCTGGAGCAGCCTGCCTGACGACGAATTGCTGGAACTGGCCGAGCGGGGCGAACTCAGCCAGGCCGAGGTGCTCGAACAGCAGACACTGCGGATGCTGGCGGACGACCGCGCGCGGAATCTGGTCACCAACTTTGGCGGGCAGTGGCTTCACCTCCGCAACCTGGACGCGGCGGTTCCGGACATGCGGCTGTTCCCAGACTTCGACGACAATCTGCGGACGGCGTTTCGGAGGGAAACGGAATTGTTCTTCGAAAATGTGTGGCGCGGTGATCGGGGAGTGCTTGAGCTGCTTCAGGCCAATCACACCTATCTGAATGAACGGCTCGCCAGGCACTACGGCATCCCGCACGTTCACGGCAGCCGCTTTCGCCGCGTGAATCTCGACGAGGGAAGCGAGCGGGGTGGGCTGCTCCGTCACGGAAGCCTGCTCACGGTGACCTCGTACGCGACCCGCACGTCGCCGGTGATCCGGGGCCACTGGGTGCTCAAGAACTTTGTCGGACTGCCTCCGCCCCCTCCCCCACCCGATGTGCCCGCGCTGAAGGACAACACCGTCTCCAGCCTGCTGCCGATGCGCGAACGGCTGCGGGAACACCGGGCCAACGCGGCCTGCGCCGGATGCCATCAGCAGATGGATCCTGTCGGGTTTTCGCTGGAGAATTTCGATGCGGTTGGCCGCTGGCGAATGGTCGACGGTGGCCAGCCGATTGATGTCGCGGGCAGCCTGACGGATGGCGCCGAGTTCACCGGTGTCGCCGGCCTGGAACAGGCGCTCCTCAACCGACCCGAACTGTTCGTGCGGACAATGACCGAAAACCTGCTGACGTTCGGCCTGGGGCGTGGAGTTGAGTGGTACGACGCGGCGGCCATCCGCCAGATCGTGCGCGACGCCCGGGTTGGCGACCACCGGTTCATGCGGGTGGACTACCGCTTCTCGCGGTTGATTGTGGGAATTGTGCTCAGCACGCCGTTTCAGATGAGGACCGCACCATGATCGTCCTGAAGAAATCCCTGCCGCGGCGGACGTTTCTGCGGGGAGTGGGCGCGGCGCTCGCGCTGCCGCTGCTGGACGCGATGGTCCCGTCGCTGACGGCCCAGGCCGACACGCCCGCCAATCCGGCCCGCCTTCGCCGATTGGGGTTTGTGTACGTTCCAATGGGATGTGACATTTCACGCTGGACTCCGGCCGGCGGGGAGATGCTGGATGAACTGTCGCCCACGCTTGCTCCACTGTCGGCGGTGAGGAGCAAGATCGCGGTGATCTCCAATCTGGAGCTGCGCAACGCCTATCCCGGTACGCATGCAACCTCGAATGCCGCGTTTCTCAGTGCTGCCACCGCACGGCGGACCGAAAGCACCGACTACCACCTGGGGACAACCGTCGACCAGATTGCCGCGCGGCAGTTGGGGCGCGACACGCAGCTTCCGTCGCTGGAACTCTCGATGGACCTGTTGTCCGTCGTGGGCCAGTGTGACAACGGTTATGCCTGCGTCTACCAGAACAACCTGTCCTGGTCGTCCCCCACGACGCCGCTTCCCGCGGAGGCCCATCCGCGAATCGTCTTCGAAAACCTGTTCGGCGAGGAGGGCGGGGCGGCCGAACAGCGGGCGGGACGCAGGGTTCGGGCCAGCCTGCTCGACTCGGTGAGCGAGGAACTGGTACGCCTGCAGCAGACACTGGGAGCGGCCGACCGCAACCGGGTCGACCAGTATCTGGAGTCCGTCCGCGATGTCGAGCGGCGAATTCAAAAGGCCGAACTGGCGGCGGGCAAACATCCGCTGCCCGATCTCGACCGGCCCACGGGCGTTCCTGCCTCCTACGCTGACCATGCGCGGCTCATGTTCGACCTGCAGGCGCTGGCGCTGCAGGGGGACATCACCCGCGTCATCACGTTTCAACTGGCACGGGAGACCAGTACGCGGACCTATCCGGAGATCGGTGTTTCCGAACCCCACCATCCGCTGACGCACCATGGCAACGACCCCGAAAAGATCGCCAAGGTGGCCAAAATCAACCAGTTTCACGTCTCGCTGTTCGCGGGGTTCCTGCAAAAACTCGAGACGATCCGCGAGGGGGAGGGCACACTGCTGGACCATGTGCTCTATCTCTACGGCAGCGGCATGGGGAACCCCAATGTTCACGACCATGTCAACCTGCCGATTGTGGTCGCGGGAGGCGCGGCGGGGAAGATGCGCGGTGGGCGGCATATCCGCCACAATGCGCCGACACCACTCGCCAACCTGCACCTCACACTGCTCGACAAGGTCGGCGCTCGACTGGACTCGTTTGCCGACAGCAACGGCCAGGTTGACGGGCTGTTCAATCCGGTTTCCCTGTAGGCGCGTGAGGCGATTCAACATGAAGGGAAGCCAATTCGTTGTGGTGGTCCTGCTGATGGCCGCCCAACCACTGAGCGCCGCGGAGGCACCGCTGGCGGATGCCGCCGAGAGCAAAAACTTCGCTGCGGTGCGGACACTGCTGGAGCAGAAGGCGGACGTCAAGGCGCCGCAGGCCGACGGGATGACAGCCCTCCATTGGGCCGCCCATCACGACAAGGCCGAAACCGTGAAGGCGCTGCTGTCCGCCGGGGCGGATGCCAGGGCCGCGAACCGTTACGGCGTCACGCCGCTGTGGCTGGCCTGCACCAATGGAACAACAGAGATTGTTGAACTCCTGCTGGAGGCGGGAGCGGATGCGAACTCAGTGCTGACCGGCGGCGAGACCGTTCTGATGACAGCCGCGCGGACGGGGAGGCCAGGGCCGGTCCGGGCACTCGTCGCGCGGAAGGCCGATGTCAACGCCCGCGAGCGTCGTGGGCAGACCGCCCTGATGTGGGCGGCAGCCGAAGGCCATGTCGAGGTGGTCGACATCCTGCTCAAAGCCGGGGCCGACTTTCAGACACCGCTCCGTTCCGGATTCACGCCCCTGTTCTTCGCCGTTCGCGACGGTCGGACAGCAGTGGTTTTCCGGCTGGTTGAAGCCGGCGTCAAGGTGAATGACAATATGCAGCCACGGGCAAACGGAGTGCCTGTTGGAAAGGCCACCAGCCCGCTGCTTCTCGCGGTTGAAAACGGCCATTTTGAACTCGCCGTGGCTCTGCTGAAAGCCGGTGCCGATCCCAACGAGCGGCCGGCGGGCTACGCGGCACTGCATGCGGTCTCCTGGGTCCGCAAGCCGATCCGTGGCGACGGCGACCCGCCGCCGACCGGCTCGGGCAATGTCAGCAGCCTGGAACTTGTCCGGCAACTGGCGACACACAAGGCGGACCTGAACATCCGGCTCGAGAAGGGCGAATCGGGGCGCGGCCGGTTCACGACAACAGGTTCGACTCCGTTCCTGCTCGCCGCGCGAACCGCTGACATCCCTTTGATGCGGCTGCTGCTGGAGCTCCGGGCCGACCCGCAGTTGACTAACGCCGACGACTCCCCTCCGCTGCTGGCGGCGGCGGGAGTTGGTGCCCTGGGCGACGGCGACGAGGCCGCGGCCACGGAGGAGGAATGCGTCGCCGCCGTGAAACTGCTGCTGGACCTTGGCGCCGACATCAACGCTGTCGACAAGAACGGCGAAACGGCGATGCACGGCGCGGCGTATCAAAGCCTTCCCAGGCTGGCGCGCCTGCTGGCCGACCGCAATGCCGACATCCGCGTTTGGAACCGCAAAAACAAGTGGAGCTGGACTCCGCTGATGATTGCCCAGGGCCACCGCCCCGGCAATTTCCGGCCGGCCCCGGAAACGATCGCCGCCATTGAAGCGATCCTGAAGCCTGATGGAGTCGGACCGCCCCGCGACACCGGCGGCAAATGAGCGCACGGCGAAGTCCGACAGCACCAAGACGACCCTGCTGCGCCCACAATGTTTCCGCCGGCATCGGCCGCAGGGCATCCGCTGGTGGCAGGCGAATCGATGTTACACGAGTCCCGTGAGCGTGCTTGTCGAGTCGGCGAAGCGATCGGTCTCCAGGCCCATCTTCTGAGCCATCGTGACCAGCACATTCGACAACGGCGGGGACTTGTCGGGTTCAAACGCCAGGTGCTGCCCGTGCCTGAGTCCAAGCTTGGCCCCACCCGCGACGATCGTCGGCAGGTTGCGCGGCGAGTGCTCGCCCCCCTTGCCAGAATTCATGCCGCTGCCGTAAAGGATCATCGTCCGGTCGAGCATGTTGCCATCGGTTTCGGTTGTTGCCTTGAGCAATGACAGGAACCGACCCAGCCGCGAGAGATGGAACTTGTCGATCACGGCCAGCTTGGCCAGCATCCCCGCGTCGCCGCCGTGGTGCGAAAGTTCGTGGTGGTTTTCGCCGCCGCCGCCATAGCCGCCGGCCTCGCGCGACCATTCAAAGGTGATGACCCGCGTCGTGTCGGTGATCAGCGCCAAGTACGAGAGTTCCAGCATCACGTCGAGCCACATCGGCCGGTCATGGGAATCGCCGGCGCGGCTGTTTAGCTGCAGACCAGTGTTCTTGACCTCCGGCTTGGGCCTGTCGATCCACGACTGCAGCCGCTCCACCTGCGCCTCGGTCTGCCGCACGCTGGTGAGATACTCGTCCAGCTTGCGGCGGTCATTCACGCCCAGCCTGCGGTTGAGCGCCGTGGCTTCGGCGGCAACGGCATCCAGAATCGACCGCCGCTCGGCATACCGCTTGTGCGTGGCGGCCCGGTCGCCAGCCGACTCGGCCACGAACAGCCGCTCGAACAGACGCTGCGGCGAATTCTCCGAAGGCAGCGGCGTGCCGTTCAGGTTGAATGACAGCGTGTGGCTGTGGCCCGCCCCGCCCGTGCCCGACATGTCCCCCAACTGCAGTGACGGGAACCGCGTTTCCCGGCCGTGGTGCTGCGCGACAAGCTGGTCGACGGAGAGGCTGTTGGTGTAGTCCGAACCGGGCTTGCTCTTGAGGTTCGCGGCGGTGAGCCACGTGTCCGCCCCACTGTGACCGCCCTCGGAGGCGGGATGTCCCAGCCCCGACAGGACCGAGAAGTCCGCCCGGTGCTCCCGCAGGGCGTTCAACGTCGGCGACAGCGTGTAAGCCGGCCCGGCGTCCGTCGGAACCCACTCAAGAATATTGACACCGTTGGGAATGTAGCAACAGACCATGCGTGGCTGGGGGCCGGCCGATTTGCCCCACGGTTCAAATGTCGAAGGAGCGGCCGTGGCGCGGGGCAGCATCGCATCCAGCAACGGCAGGGTGATCGCCGCGCCGGCGGCACGCAGCAGATGCCGCCGGGACAAACGCACTGGGGAAATGAAAAACATGGCAGCCTTTGCCTGTGCGGTGATTGGCGGCGAGTCCGCTGTGCGGATCACTTCGTGCTGAACGGTTCGCTGACAACGATGGACTTCAAGAGCGCCCGTAACGTGTGCTGCCGAGCCTTTGCGTCGGCCACTGCGGCCTTCACGGCCAACTGGTCGGCGAGCCCCAGTTCCCGGCCGCAGGCATAGGTCAACAGCTTGTTCACCAGCGCGCCCAGAAACTGGTCTTCCTTGGCCAGCAGGGCCGTCTGCAGGCCATCGACGCCGTCAATCGCGGTGCCGTCGGGCATCTTCGAGGATGCGTCAATACGAGGGTCGTCCCCCTCCACGCGGCCCTTGTAGCCGAAGCCCTCCTGGTCTCGCCATTCGCCGCAGGCGTTGTAATTCTCGAGGGCGAAACCCAACGGGTCGATTTTACCATGGCAGCGGGAGCACTGCGGCAGCGTCCGGTGAATCTCCAGCCGCTTCCGCACGGTGGCCTTGTCAATCCCCGGCACCTTGGGGGCAATCTCGCCCGCATTGGCGACAGGCAGACCAGGATCGGTTCCGAGCAGTGTCTTCAGAATCCAGACGCCCCGCTTGACCGGCGAGGTGCGGGTGCCGTTGGATGTGGTCGTGAGGATCGCGGCCTGCGTCACGATCCCGCCCCGCCGCGTACTGGCGGAAACCGCCACCCGACGGAAATGATCGCCATGCACATCGGGGATGTTGTAGAATCGGGCCATGCGCTCGTTGATCGTGACGAAATCGGAACGGATCATCTGCCGGCAGTCGAGGTCGTGGTGCAGGAACTCGGCGAAATATGCCTCGGACTCGCCCACCATGGAGGTCTCCAGGTGGCGGTCGTACTGCGGATACAAATCCTCGGCGGGAGGGGTCGCGCCCACTGCCCGCAGGCCGAGCCACTGTCCGGCGAAGTTTTTGACCAGCGACTCGGCACGTGGGTCGGCCAGCATCCGGTCCACCTGCGCCTGGCGTGTCCGTGGCTCGCGAAGCTTCCCGTTGCGGGCGAGTTCCATCAGCTCCTCGTCCGGCATGCTCGACCAGAGGAAGTAGGAGATCCGGCTTGCCAGCTCAAAGTCGTTCAGCGGCGCCATTGCGGGAGAACCAGCGGCTGTTGACACCGGTTTTGACTTTGCCGTTGCCTTCGCCGGGGCTGCGGCGGGCGGTGACCTGGGGGCCTGCTCAACCAGATACAGAAAGTGAGGCGATGTGAGGACTGCCATGAGCGGCAACCTGATCGACTCGACCAGCGATTTTTCCCGCCGCGCGGCGGTGAACAACTCCAGCTTCGCCTCGACTTCGGCGGCGTCCACTGGCCTCCGGAAAGCGCGGCTCATGAACCTGGCCAGAATCGTGCGGACATAACCCGTCTCATCGGTGTCCCGCATGGGGCTGTCCGGCAGAATGCGCGTGTGCGACGTTGGAGGCCAGGAATCGTAAAGCGGCCCCTCGATCTCGAACCAGCCGATCATCAGTTCGGGGCGCGGGAACCGGTCGTTCCCCTGCATCCAGAAATTCTCCAGCGACCTGGGGATCGAATAGGCGTAGTCAAAGCCGATGCCGGCGGTCTCGGTCGAGAACCGCGCACGGAACTCATGAATCTTTGGCTCGTCGGGTGCGGCGTCAGCGTCGAACTCGGCCACTGTGCGGGGCAATGGACCGAGTTGAAGTGTCAGCCGCGCCCGCGGCGGGCCGTAGTGGTACCGCCGGTCGGTGCGAAAGTGCTGCAGGTCATGGTCGACCTGTATCTGGGTCCACTTTTTCCCCTTGGGGTTCTTGGCATCCTGCTCATCGCGGCGGACCTCCAGGAACTTCGTCGCACTCTCCAGCACCTTTTCCTGAGTGGGAACGCGCCCTGCCGCCCGCACCCGGATCGTGTACAAGCCGGCGGTCGGCACGCGAAAGTCGCGGGCGCCAACCCCCTTGTCCCACGAGTTGTGGTGAACGACGACCCACTCTGCCTCTTGCTGGTTGTTCCCGCCGTTGACCAGCGGGTTGTTCCGCGCGTCGATCCGCTTGCGAGTCTGGTCCGCCGGTCCGACTCGAGGCTCAAACCGCCACTTGATGCTCGCCGGCCGGTCGCCCTCGACCAGCGCCCGGTCGAGGATCTGCTGCGCGGCGGCAAGATAGACCTCGACAT
>JAKFUF010000041.1 GCA_021732845.1 Planctomycetaceae bacterium
GGTCAATCATCTCCCGCTGCTCCCCACCCCGCCTCACGGCGACGCAGTTGCGGTCGACTACAGGATCAAACTTAAACCTCCTGGCTGGGACTTTCACCCGCCGATTCAACAAACGTGCAAGCGCACGAGGGCTCTGGTCCTCCAGAGCCGCGGGCAACAGACGATCCGGGGTTTTCGAAGGACTTTCGAGTCATTTGCGAATCGTTCACACACCCAAGCAGCGCCCACCCTTCACCGTGGCTCAGCAGGAGCTGGAGCCCTCCCACCGCGTCGCCCGCAAGCTCAACGTCGTCCTCTCTCGAGCATCGCAAAGTTGCCGAGTCACTCCGTGACTCGATCCCAGTCACGGAGTGACTGGGCGACTTTGAGACTCATCGGAGGGCTTGTGCCCTGCCGCTGTCTCTGAATTGCAAGCCGTCGAGGAAGCCACGATGCGAGTCACGGAGTGACTCGACTACTTTGTGTTGCCTCTCGCTCCCGCGAAAGGACGCGAGCGTGGTCCGGCGCGGACAAACACGGTGACTCAAGATTCGCGATGTCGACATTGTCGCCAGACGTTCGCGTTCTTTTGCGGGAGCAAAAGACGACTTTACGCCATTCACTTGTAGCGGCATGGAGCGAGCCGTTCGGTGAGCCACACTGGTCGGTCCTCGCCCACCGGACGGCTTGCGCCGTGCCGCTAAAGCGGTCCTTAAGTTCGCTCACGATACGGCCCGGCGGGCAGGGTCTCCAACTGACCGAACACCATGTCGGAGTAGCGGCCGTCCGGGACTGACAGCGAATCCGCCATCCGCAGCCGGGCGACAGTCTGCGGGTTCAGCTCGATCCCCAGTCCTGGCGCGTGGCTCAACTGCAGCCGCCCTTCCTTGATCTTCAACGGCTCCAGCAGCAGGTCATCGACAAACGGATTGCCCGTTTGATCCACCTCGACCGTGAGGGCCTCGGGTGTGGAAGCCACGACTTGGGCATTGGCGACGATGGCGACCGCGTCGCTCCACGAGTGCGGAGCCAGTTTGAGCCCCGCCTTCGCCACCATGTCGGCCACGCGGCGGACCTCGGTGATGCCGCCGCACCGGCTGGCATCGGCCTGCAGAATGTCCACCGCCCGACGCTCGATCAGCTCGCGAAACCCCTGCGTCCCAAACTCGTTCTCACCCGCCGCCACCGGCACGCGGACGGTGGAGCGCAGCGCCGCGAACGAGTCCAGGTCTTCGGGCTGGAAGGGTTCCTCGAACCAGAACGCCCGGTTGTCGGCCAGCGTCCGCCCGATGCGGCGGGCCAGTGTCAGGTGGTACCGCATCGACGCGTCGCACATCAGATCGTGTTCGGGACCGATCGCCCTGCGAACCGCCTGGACCGCACCGGTGTCATACTCTTCATCTTTCCCGAGCCGCATCTTCATCCGGCGGAAGCCACGTTCCAGGTGCCCGACCGCTTCGGCCGCCAGCCCGTCAAACGAGTTCCACAGCAGGGCGCTGGCATACGCCGGGCACGAGGCTTCGAGCCCGCCGAGCAGCTTCCAGACCGGCTTCCGCAGGGCCTTGCCGCGCAGGTCCCACAGAGCCACGTCGATGCCGCCCAAGGCCGACATGGCTGCCCCCTTGCGGCCGAACCAACGGGTCCAGCCGTACATCTTCTCCCATACCGCTTCGACATCGCTGACGTCGTGGCCGCGCAGCAACGCCGACAGTTGCTGCACGACGAGCTGCACCATGCCCGGGTGTGAATACACCGAACCAATCCCGATCTCACCCCGGTCCGTATGCACCAGGATCAACGACGTGACGCGTGAGGTCGTGATGCCGCCGGAACTCTCGAACCCATGCCGCCGGGGATAATCGAACAGGAGATTGATGCATTCGATGTGGTCGAGTTTCATGGTCGCTCGCTGGTAAGTCTTGCTCGCTGCGGAACCCCTGGCGCGGATGGGTGGCTGCGCCCCCTTCTTCATCCGCTGTCGGGGTTCCTCGCTCGCTGGTAAGTCTTGCTCGCTGCGGAACCCCTGGCGCGGATGGGTGGCTGCGCCCCCTTCTCCATCCGCTATCGGGGTTCCTCGCTCGCGGGTAAGTTTTGCTCGCTGCGGAACCCCTGGCGCGGATGGGTGGCTGCGCCCCTTCTCCATCCGCTGTCGGGGTTCCTCGCTCGCGGGTAAGTCTTGCTCGCTGCGGAACCCCTGGCGCGGATGGGTGGCTGCGGCCCCTTCTCCATCCGCTATCGGGGTTCCTCGCTCGCGGGTCAGTTTTGCTCGCTGCGGAACCCCTGGCGCGGATGGGTGGCTGCGGCCCCTTCTCCATCCGCTATCGGGGTTCCTCGCTCGCGGGTAAGTTTTGCTCGCTACGGAACCCCTGGCGCGGATGGGTGGCTGCGCCCCCTTCTCCATCCGCTGTCGGGGTTCCTCGCTCGCGGGTCGAGCCGGATTCTATCCGGCGTGGAGAGAAATCGTCACCGCATCGACCGGGGTCTGGAGCCCTCTCCCATCCACAATGCCCGCCCAATCTCGCTTCAGTCACATTCCTGCCAAAAAATCGACCGTCTGCACGGCACGATCTCGCTCGAAGACTCGGTCATCCCCACACTCTTCGTTACCTTCGTTTGCTTCTGTTCCAATTTCAATGCGCTTCTTTCGGCTTTCCATGACGACAACCACATCGAAACCGTAAGTCACCATGGCCCACCATGCTGGAAGTCAGTGCTGCCTGTGATGAACTTTGGATCAGAAGCAAACGAAGATAACAAAGGGGATTTTCGGGACGGCGAGTCCACGGCAAGACATTTGGTGCCGCCAGTTTCTTTGTAGCGGTCAGTCAGACTCAGGCCGGTCGAAATGCGGGCGGATGGTGCTGCCGCGGTGCAGGGCCTTGCCGCCGAATTTGTCGCGGATCAGATCAGCCACCTGGTCCAACTGCGTCTGCTTCTGTCGCCCCTCATCCGGGAACAGGGAAAGCTGAACCGCGTGGCTCGCGGCAAACCCGCCCAGGCCGACGCCCAGCAGCCGGACCCGCTGGGTCCCCAGCCCGCAGTTTTCCAGCAGCCCTGTGGCGGCCTCCCAAATTTCCCGCGTGATGTTCGTCGGCTTGTCCAGCGTGGTCTCACGGGTGATGGTGTGAAAGTTCGCAAACCGGACCTTCAACTGCACGGTCCGTCCCCGCAGGTCATGCTGGCGGACACGCCAGCCGACCTGCTCCACCAGTTCCAGCAACTTGGCACGGAGCACTTCGAGATCGGTCAGGTCGATAGCAAATGTCGTCTCATGCGAGATCGACTTGGCCTCCCGATCAGGAATGACCTTGCGGTCGTCGATGCCCTGAGCCAACCGCCAAAAGTGTTCGCCGGCCTTCCCGAACTGCTGCTGCAGGACCGGCAGCGGAGTCGTCCGCACCTGGCCAATCGTGGAGATCCCAATCCGTTTCAATTCCTCGGCCGTCACCCGGCCGACGCCCCACAACCGCCCGATCGGCAGGGGATCCAAAAACGCCTGCACGGCGCTGGGCTCTACGACCACCAGCCCGTCCGGTTTCCGCAGGTCGCTGGCGATCTTGGCCAGAAATTTGTTCGGCGCGACGCCAGCCGAAGCCACGAGTCGCAGCCGCTGCCGAATCGTGTGTTTGATCTCCTTCGCGATTTTGACGGCCGACCCGAACAGTGGCTCGCAGCCGGTCACATCCACAAAGGCCTCATCCAGCGAGAGCGGCTCGACCAGCGGCGTGTAACTGTCAAGGATCCGCCGAATCTGCCCGGAGACTTCGGCATAGAACGCGTGCCGTGGCGGGATCACGATGGCCTGCGGACAGAGCCGCAGCGCCGTGGAAGTCGGCATGGCGCTGTGCACGCCGAACTTTCGAACCACATAATTGGCCGCGGCCACGACACCGCGGCCCTCGGGCGTGCCCCCGACAATGACCGGCCTGCCCACCAGCTCCGGCCGTTCACGCTCTTCCACCGAGGCGTAGAACGCGTCCATGTCGACATGAATGATCATCACTGGTCGCCGTGTTGCCGCAGGGGTGGGTGAAACCTGGGATGGCTTCTGAGCGAGGCACTTGATGAGGGTTGGAGTTGCGGAAACATTCGAAATGGTGACCGGGTGCCATTCCTGTGGATGATCGCCGCCGACCAGCAGGACCCGCGCCGAGCTGCCGACGAGACCAGTCAGCAGCCACCGCGACCGTTGTGTGTCGTCAATCGTTCGCACTGGCAGACAAGCTGACCAGTGGCGCCGCCTTACTTCGTCCCCGGCAGTTTGAGTGTGTTGCCAACGTGGCCTTCCGGCACAACAAGTTTGGCGAGCGTGGCCTTCAATTGGCCTTCCTCGTCCGTGTTCGCCGGGAGTGGTTCCGCATGGAACGCAGGCAGCAGTTTGTCCCAGACGACGTTGAGTTCGGCCTGCATGTCCTTGGTGTCCGCCGTGATGGCGATCACCGCGTCCTGCTCGGGCAGGACGACGCAGAACTGCCCGAACGCCCCATCGCCGCGGTAGGCACCATGCCGGCAGCGCCAGAACTGGAAGCCATAGCCCTGGTCCCAGTCACGGGTGGGATCGCTGCCATTGGAGACCTGCTTTGAAGTGGCCTGCTCGATCCATGCCGCGGGAACGAGTTGTTTGCCATGCCACATTCCCTTCTGCAGGTAAAGCTGTCCAAACTTGGCGATGTCTTCGGTCCGCAGCATCAGACCCCAGCCACCGGTCGAGATCCCCTGCGGGCTGCGCATCCAGGTCTGGCCTTCAATCCCCAGTGGCTCAAACAAGCGCGGCTTCAAGTAATCCAGCACGGTCTGGCCCGTGACCTTCTGCACGATGGCCGACTGCATGTAGGTGGCCGGCGAGTTGTACTGGAAATGCGCCCCCGGCTTGTGCGGGACCGGATGGGCAAGAAACGTCTTGACCCAGGATTCGCTGTCGGTGAACCGTGGCTCGGTCTCATGCCCGGTGGACATTGTCAACAGGTCGCGAACGCGCATTTGAAGAAGTTTGTCCGACGGCTTTTCCGGGGCATCCTCCGGAAAGAACTTCAGCACAGGATCGTCGATGCTCAATTTCCCCTCGGCGACGGCAAGGCCGACCGCCGTCGAGCAAAAACTCTTGCTCAGCGAATGCAGCACATGTGGCTTGTCAGCCGCCTCGGGCTTCCACCAGCCTTCGGCGACAACCTGCCCATGCCGCACCAGCATGAAGCTGTGCAGCGTGTCGACCTGTTGATTGGCCGTCTCGATGAACTCGCGAATGGCCTTCGAAGACACCCCCTGCGACTCCGGCGAACTCCGCGGCAGCCGCATCTCTTCCGCGACAACCGACGACATGGCCGATGCCAGTCCCAAAACAACAATCAGACACAGCCGACTCATGATGCGGAGACCCTTGTGATCCTGTTCAATACTGTTGAGAACGGCGACTCAATTCGCCCCGGTTGCACGACAAAAACAGCCAAATGTTCGGAATTGCGTGAGCGCATGGCCTCCGATGTCAGAGAATGGGTGACGTCAGCGGACTGCGATCATATTCCGCGGCGCAGTTCTGCGTCACTGAAGAGGGAGAATTCCGTGGCCAACCCACCCATTTGTGGCAGCAGAAGCAGCAGCACTGACGAAGGCACCATGTGCCGGTCGCAGAGTCCGACTCCTGGACCGCTTCGGTCTGAAGGGTATCGCCCGTCACCCGGCAATCCGAGTTTTGACCCTTACTATTCAACGCCGATTTTTGATCGAAGCGGAAAGGTCGTCGGCTGGTACCGTTCGTCTGGGGGCTACTCCGAAGTTCGAAACACGAACGGTCAGGTTGTCTGGTCGGACGAACTGCCGCTTGAGCGTGTCCGCATTCCGCTGTTGGACACGGCACTTGACGCAGTCGTGGCGGGGCTCAAAGCGGTTGGATATGCCGCTGTCGGCACACTGGACACCCTGCTCGAAAACAACTGGTCCGCACTTGGCCTGAAGTTGGATGAGGCCCACCGGCAGCCCTTTGCCCAAAAGCTGGGGATCCCCCTGGATTCAACCGCCTACAGCATCGGGCGTGGCGCGGGCCACCTCGTCAGCCTGCTCCAGAGCGCCGCTGAAATTGTCGGCGGAGCCACGCTGTTCACGTCCGGGGCGGGTTCATTCGTGGCCGGTGTGGCGACCACCCCCGAGGGGATCGGCGTGGTCGTGATGCCGGTCGCCGTCGTTGTTGTGGCGACGGGAGCCACGGTGGTGATCCACGGCGGAGTGCTGGCCTCCGCGACCTTCATGAATGCAATGTCCAGTGGCGGCGGAGGCGGGGGTGGCTCGCCGAAACAGCCTTCCATCCGACCGCCGGCGAGCGTGCCGAAGACTCCGGAAAAGATCGCCAAGTTCAAGGCAGACACACCGCGCGAGGCCTTCAATAAAGCCCGCGCCGACGCCATCGCCAATGCCAAACTGAGCGCTGACAAAGTCCCCTTCCGGTCCGAGGCGGGTCCGGCGCACGAGATCGGCCGCGTGAAGGGCAGCATGAACAAGGATGGCGTCTCAGGCGGCTGGCGGCTTGATTTTGACCCCAAAGACGCAACCAAGGGGCTGCATATCAACTGGTGGAGAATGGAGGGGGGAGTGTACCACCGCGGGGCCAACGTCATCGAAGGCGGGACGCAGGACCTCTATTGGGAAATCCTCTCCCATTTCCCCTGGTGAAATCAGCCTGGCAGCAGCGCAGCCAGTTCTGCATGCGGCCGGGGGATGACGTCGGCGAGGATCAGTTTGCCGCCCAGGCGCTGGACGGTTTGCTTGCCGGTGTCGATCGCGGTCTGCACGGCGGCGATGTCGCCGCGGATGATGATGGTGACGTAGGCCGCGCCGATCTTTTCCTTGCCGACGAGCGTGACATTGGAGGACTTGAGCATGTCGTCCGTGGCATGCAGTGCGGCGACCAGGCCCTGGGTTTCCAGCAGACCAATGGCATCGTTCGTTCTCATGGAATTCTCTAACGGTGTGCGGTAGTCGAACAGCCCCAGCAGCGGGCTGAAAACAGGTTTGGAATTGGCGAGGGCACTGACAACCGCCAGGGGAGCCGCCAGGACGCTGACCATCGCCGTGCTGCCCATCAGGCGGGCGAGTTCCGCACCCGCCTCGGCGGCGTAGGTCACGTCCGCGGTCGAGCCCACCAGCTTGATGCACTGCTCGGGACCGTCCGTGCTCTCGATGCCCAAGAGATGGACGCCAGCGGCCTTCGCGCACTTGTCAGCCACGAGGAGCGCCGGGGTGAGATTCCCAATCTCAATCAGGGCAAGACTTTGAGTATTTGGTGGCATAGGGGGAAATCGTCGCCGGGCGGTGGGGTCAGTGCTTGTCAGCACAAATCACCTGACCCAGACAAAGCACGCTGTTCGCCAGCGCCCAGTTATCTTACGGAATTTACTCGGACGCTACAAATGCTGCGGAGCGAATCGCAGCGCGACTACTGTGCGACGTTATTCATCACCCCGGGCAGCGTGTTCCCGTTGCGGACCACCCAGAACTTCAGGGGATTGAGGGTCGGCAGTTCGGGCAGAGTGAGGACGTATTTCACATCCTCCGGCTTGATCGTCTCGTAGGTGTGCAGGCCGACGAGGATGTCGCCGCGGCGAACGTTGGCCAGGCCGGCCGGGCTCTGTGGGCGGACCGCAATCACTTTCAAACCGCCGCGGTAGTCTTTGGGAACCTCACTGCGCGATTGAATCGGAGCAAGCCGCAGACCGAGCAGTTTCCAGGTCTTGTCTTCTTCGGGCGGGGTGTTGGCGCGGGCCACGGTCACCGAGTTGCGGGTGGCGTTGTTGCCGGTGCGGGCCAGTTGCAGCCGCACCGTCACATCGCTCGTGTCCCGCTTGACGGTCAGATCGATCGCTTCACCGGCGGGAGTGCTGAGCAGGGCGCGTTCGAGATCAGCACCGTCGACAATCGCCATCTTGCCGACCTGGGTGATCACATCACCGGCCTGGAAGCCGGCGGTCGCGGCGGGGCTGTTGGTGTCGGTGGCTTCAATCACCAGCCGGCGGGTGTCGGCGGTCTTGATGTCCTTCGTCCGCAGCCCATGGTACGTGTCGTTGAGCTGCTGAATGCTGAGCAGTTTCGCCAGGTATTTGCGGGCATCGTCGATGGGGATGGCAAAACCGATCCGCTGAGCCCCGGCACGAATCGCCACGTTGATGCCGACCAGTTCGCCGTCCAGGTTCAGCAGCGGTCCGCCGCTGTTGCCGGGGTTGATGCTGGCGTCGGTTTGAATCAGGTTTTTGTAGGATTGGTTCTTGTCCGCATCGACATCACGGGAGAGGGACGAGACGATTCCCTGGGTGACGGTGTGTTCGTAGCCGAACGCGTTTCCGACGGCGATCACGGTTTCGCCGAGCATCAGGTCCGACGAGGTGCCGATAGGCATGACCGGCAGGGGCTTGCCGGCGTCCACTTTGATCACCGCCAGGTCGTGCTTGCGGTCGTAGGAGATGACGCTGGCGGCAAAGGTACTGCCGTCGTAGAGGGTGACCCGCAGGGAGTCGACTTCGTTGATGACGTGCTGGTTGGTGACGATGTAGCCGCGTTCGTCGATGACCACCCCGGTCCCCATGCCGTTGACCTTGCGGGGGCCATCGAAGGCCATGTCGCGGTCAGCGCTGGTCTTCTCGCTGTGAATGTTCACCACCGAGAACTTGGCGCGTTTGACGGCACGTACCAAGGCGGTCTCCCGTAGCTCCGATGCTTCAACGGCAGTCCCCGCCAGGAGAGAGGCGAAGATTGCCAGCAGGGAAAGACACCGGAGCCGGTTGCGCATGGGCGAAGTCTTTTTGCTGGGCGGTTCCAGTGGAGCGGTCAGCCGCCCGTTCGGGAATCGCCGGTTCGACAAAGTCGTCGGAGCCACGGTTGGGAAGGCCCGACAGACCGGGTCTTCAGGGATTCAGATCGTCCGGGCTCGTCAAACCCCTTGAAATTGCGGCCAGTGCTGCTCATAAGTTACCTAACCGGATTGCGGCGCAGCATTTTGAGGCTGCGGCATTTGCCTGCGCGCCAGCATGCATATTCCCGGAACAATCTGCCCCACCGGAAAGGTTTGCCAGAATGACACGGCGTGAAAAACTGGAAGCGATGCTCAAGGAGAGCCCTGACGACAGCTTCCTGCGTTACGCCCTGGCGATGGAGTTCCGCTCCGCCGGCGACAACGAAGGTGCTTTGGCGCGCTTTCAGGAACTGCGGGAATTGAATCCCCGCCATGTGGCGTCCTATTTCCAGTCCGGCCAGATCCTGGCGGCGCTGACCCGGACCGAGGAAGCCAAAGAGATGCTCCGCAACGGGATTCGAACGGCCGGAGAAGTGGGCGATCATCACGCCGCCGGCGAGATGCAGGCCCTGCTCGCCGATTTGTAAGACGGGGTTTCCGGAAACTTTCGGTGTGGCTCGCCCAAAATCGCGGTCCAGTCGTGAGCCCCAATCGAAAATCAAAAATCGAAAATCAAAAATCAAAAATGCCCCCCCCGGTTCTTCTCAAAGACCACACTTCGGCGGAACTCACCGCCGCCCTTGCCGACTTAAAGCTGCCCGAGCGGCTGGTGCGGCAATTGCATGCGGCGGCGGTGCGCCGGGGTGCGACCGAGCTTCCGGTGGAACTGCCGAACACTTCCTGGCGGCTGCTGAAGCAGTTGCGCGAGCGGGTCCGCATTCCACGGTTGACCCTCGTGGACAAGGTGGTTTCGCCGCAGGATGGGTTTGCCAAATACCTGTTTCGCGGCGAAGAGGCCGGGCAGTTCGAGGCCGTGCGGATTCCCCTGCTGCACCGGCCAGAGGATCAGAAATATGTCGTCTGCGTGAGTTCCCAGGTGGGCTGCGCGCTGGCGTGTGCGTTTTGTGCCACGGGTCGAATGGGGTTCCAGCGGAATCTGGCCACGTGGGAGATCGTGGACCAGGTCACGCAAATTCAGGCGGATTCCGAGCATCCTGTGCGAGGCGTCGTGTTCATGGGCATGGGCGAACCGATGCTCAACTACGACCGCGTGATTCGTGCTGCCAAGATCCTCTCCGAACCGTGTGGCATGGCCATCAACGCCAAGTCGATCACGCTGTCGACCGTGGGGATCGTTCCCGCGATCCGCCGCTTCACTGAGGAGCGGCACCCGTACCGGCTGATCGTCTCCCTGACCTCGGCCCATTCAGAGAAGCGGGCCAGCCTCCTGCCCATCGAGCGGGTGCATCCGCTGCCGGAACTGCTGGCGGCGGTGCGCGAGTATCATGCCGCCACCAACAAGCGGGTGACGTTTGCCTGGACGGTCTTGGCGGGCATCAACACCAGCCGTGAGGACGCCAAGGCTCTGGCGGAACTCACGCGCGACCTGCCAATTCTGCTGGACCTGATCGACGTGAACGACCCGACCGGCCAGTTCCGCCGGCCCTCCACGGAAGAAGCCGACGCCTTCCGCGATGCGCTGCGCGAGGAACTCGCCATGCCGGTGCAGCGGCGCTACAGCGGCGGGCAGGACATCCACGGGGCGTGTGGGATGCTGGCGGCGGTGACGCACTGACTTGAACTTTGGTGCAACCCGGCAATCCACCCTGATTTGGCAGACCGGGCCTGATGTCCGTACCAGGCCAGTAAGGTCAAGCCTCCCCTGCGGCCGTCATAACCGGCGGAGATTTCTGTGGCTCCACAGGTTCTTGTGACCTCTTGACAACTTTTCGCAACACATACGCCGGAAACTTCCCGTGTTTTTTTGCGAAATAGATCCGGCCGATGTAGTCGCAGGCAAACTCCGTGACGCCCTCCACGGCGGCAAGTGCCGCGAACTCGCGCGTGGTGTAGACGGAATTGACCTGTGTGACCGGTTCCAGCCGCGCAGTGTGTGAAACATGCTGGCCGGTGTAGCCGTACTGTTCCATGAGGGGGTCGATGCAGCCGTACACCGCGCCGGCATGCAGGGCGACGCGAATTCCCAGGCCCTCATCGTGGCTGCTGGGCACGGGCATCTTCAGCAGTTCGCTGATCTTTGGGTCCTGGCAAAAGCGCGTCATTTCCAGCGCGAAGTTGCCCGCGGCTTTGCAACTGTTGAACACCAGATACAGCCCGTCGCCCGCGGTGCGCGCCGTGATGGGACCGAGTGATTCATCAGGCAGCCGATCGCGGATGCCGCCGAGAAAGTGCTGGACGAACAGCGGGAGTTGTTCCTCGCTCATCTTGCTGAAGCCACGCACATCCGCGAACAGGAGCGCCTTGATGGATGTCGCCGTCTCCGCGAAACCCGTCGAGAAGCACTCCATCGCCAAGCCCGCCGGTTTTGATGCGTCCACCCTGGCCGGCTGCCCTTTCGACTGCAGCTTCGACAGATAGGTGAGGTCGATCGTCTTGAACCGGCGCCGCGATTCAACCCACATCTGAACCACGGAAGCAGTGCTTCCAAGCTCGCGGGCGGGCCAGCAGTCCCATACGGCCAGGCGGCGCAGCTTGGTGCCAAAATGCCGGGCATGCTGTTCCGCCAGCCCCATCAGAACCTGGTTGGCGTAAACGTGGGACAGATTGTCGGGCTGCCTCTGGAGGGGCGAAGGATCAACCACCTCCACGGCCCGCCCCAGCACCTTTTCAAAACGCGCTTTCCATTCGGGGCTGAACACCTGCAGTCGCTGCAGCGTGTCTTCCCGGAATTTCTTCTCTCCGTAGGGCAGGATGATGTAGGTGTCGCGGCCCAGGCTCTGCATCACTTCGAGAAAGACGATGTCTGCCCCCGCGGTGGCCGAGGAGTAGCCAATGATGTCGCCGTACAACATCAACGTTTTGAGAATCGACTCCCGCACGGTCTCTTCGAGCTTGATCGAGAATCGCGGATCGGCTTCTCCCGGGCTTGAGAAGCACTGTCCGGCGAAGACGACGATGTTGGGGAGTTCGAAGCAGCCCGCGATGGCAGTTCGTTCCGGAAAATCGTGACCTTTCATGAGCCACGTGGCCATGCGGGCCGCGATTCGGATCAGCCCGTAGCGGCGGCGTGCCAGCAGGGCGGCATTCCGATAATGCTCAAGTGCCTGGCTGAATCTGCCCAAGACCAGGGACATCTCGCCCAGGTGAATGTCCACCAGGTAATGATCGCCCTCGGCTCCCAAGCCAGCTTTGAGCAACTCGCAGTTCGCCACGGCTTCCTGGGCGATTGTCTCACACTCCAAGTTCAACAGCCGCGCGGCGCACGCCTCGCCTGACTTGAACAGATACCCAAATGTCTTGGAACCGGCGGCGGCGTGAAAATCCTCCCGGGCCTTGCGGAGCAACTCAACCTGCAGCTTGCCCTCGGTCTGATGCGCGAATTCCAAGGCAGCTCCACCGCGGAATCCAATCGTATCGATCTCCTCCTCCGAGAGTTTCTCCGGAACAGGTTCATCCTTCGCGGTCGCCGGCCCGGAAATTGTCGCGGATGGCTTTTCAGAATCGAGGAGACCGCCCAACAATCCGAATGCATGATGGGCGGCGCCGGTATTGACCAGCGCCAAGGATTGCCAGCGGAGCAGTTCGGGGTTTCGCCCCATGACCAACAGTCCCGCCGAGGCCACGTCATGAGCGATGTCGGGTTCTCCCACATGGACGAGCTGCCGGGTCATCAGAATATACATCCGGGGCGTCAGCGCCCAACGATCCAGGTGCTTCTCGCACCGCCTCCACTCTTGAATGAGTTCCAGCCGATCCACAGCCGCGCCGCGCTCAAGCTTCGCCTTCAGGGCCTCGATGTCCGCGGCATCTTCGGGAGCCAGTTCCGTTCCCGGCTCGCGCGGAGTTTCAATTTGGAACCGGTGCATGAGCAGAATCTGCAGTGCGAGCCTCGCATTCGCGCAGTTTTCTTCCTTGGCCTCGTCGGGCAGCTTGTCATATTCCTGGTAGTAATTGATGTTCGACGGCCCCTTGCGGCGGCATTTGGCCCAAGTCTCATGAAACTGTTTGGCAAGTTTGGGAACGATCAACTCCATGGCAGGGTCCAGCTTCACCGCCGAAAGGTCTGCCGGAGAGGGTTCATAATCCCGAAACCGATCTTCAAACGGGTCTGTGTTGGACATGGCATCTCGCTGCAAGGGATGAATCCGATCAAGGCACAAATGGCACCGAGGCCGGGCTGACCAGGCGTGACGTTTGTAACCCTGCGGGCGGGGCCGACCCCTTGAGAAAGGGAGTGGCCACCCCGGACTCACACTGCCAGTGCGTGGGGGTTTCGCGAAGTCATGATAACACGGACCCATGGACCTCGATCAACGAAAATGCCAAATCTTGTGGCTTGTAAGGCAGGATCGTGCGGCTCCAACTCAGTGGTCCGGAGAATGAGTTTGGCGGTCAGGCAGACCGTCAACTGGAAATGAGCTTCGCCACGTCCAGCGCCGGCCTTCGCGTGTTTGCCGCGGGCGGGCGGTGGCCTGGCGGAAGCCACACAGGGGCGTCAAACCCGGAATTCAAGGTCGGATGACGCACTCGGAGCGACACGCACTGCTCCGACAGCAGTCGTCCGGCAGGGGCGGCACCGCGCTGTGACTGGGCGTCGTCGATGACAGCGTCGCCCAGTTTGAATTGCGCCGCGTCAGCGGACGGCTCGTCGAAAACCTCGGTGCGGAATGAGGTTTTGACAATCAGTACGTGACCACCGGCGGGTCGAAGATCCAGTCGAAGTCGACAATCTCCAACAGCAGTTTCGGGCCGATGACGCTGAACAGATTCTTGCCGTTCTCGGGCCATTGGCGGACCTGATTGTCGGCCATGGTGAACTGGATGTTGGCGATGACCAGCGGATCCTGATCGAAGTTGGGGCGAATGACCGGCCAGCAGACTGCCGGACTGACGACCCAGTTGCCGCTGGGCGCCTTGGTGGGCTGCATGAGCCTCGTCAGCGTGCGCGTCTCCTGCGTCAGGTTGATCTGGACTTTGACCAGGGGCGAGATTTGCGGAGTCACCTGATTCCAGGTCAGCAGGCTGGGATCGATTTTCACGAACGTCAGCCGCTGCTGGGGCGATGCCAAAAGCTGTGGCTTGCGGACCAGGTCCATCTCCGATTCATAGTCAAACTGTTCGGCCCCGATCCGCACCGCCTGCCTGATCACCAGGTGCGAAAAGAACGCCGCTTCAAACGTTTGCCCAACGTCGGGAGGCAGCCACGGAATCTCGAGGCAGGGGGTCAGCAACTGGCCTCTGGAGGAGGGGATCATGCTGATCGGGGGCTTCTCGACCGTCTTCCCCTTCCAGACGCTGGCCGTTCCTGGCGGATTCTGCCGGGAGGGGTCGACCATTTCGAGCGCTGGAAACGTGATCTGGAGGGTCTGCCGTCCCAGCCCGTCGGCGGCCTGGGTCGTTTCCGGCTTGTAGTCTGGTGTGGCGGCATACAGCCCCGCAAGCGCGGCCTTCAGTCGTTCAATCTCGCGCTGCTGCTGCGGTCCGTCGGCCCGCGAGGTAAGTTCGATGACAGGGGTCACCAGCAGCGAATCGATCGGCAGGCCGCCCGAACGGGAGCTGAACATCCGGCTGGACGAACCGTATTGTGTCTGCGTCACCAGGGAGCTGTCCCAAAACTGGTTGGGGTGCCGAACATACAATTCAGTGGGCAACAGCACGCGCAGCGGACCGGTGGCCGGCGGGGCCTTGATCGAGACGGTCTGGCTTTTGGCCTCGCCCGCCAGATACTTCTGGGCCAGGGTGTCATTGACGTACCAGTGCCAGACATGTCCGGCGTACGTTTGCATCGGCACGGCACCCTCGGGGGGCAACGTGACGTAGTGCCGGGCCTGGCCCTCGAAGTCCATCCAGAAACCGTCGGCCACGCCGGTGGTTTCGTTGCGAAACTCGACGGTCACAAGTTCAGAGCTGGGCCGGGACTTGGCCGGCACGGCGTCGGCCGACGTCTGCTTTTGCGGGACTGCCGCCTCCTGAGCGACCAACCCGAGAGAGCAGAGGAGGCCGAACATCAGCCCCCAGACCAACCGGCCCGGCCCGCGGCGCAGCCGGAACCGATGGCACCTTGAGAACTCGGATGAATTCATGGCGTGGTCCATTCCGGCTGGGGGGTGAGGACAATGTTGAGGTCTTCACCCCGCAGGACTTCATTGTTGGATTCCCACAGGAACACCTTGAGATCGTCGTCCGCGGCGGGCTTGGCGGCGGCATCGGGATTTGGGTCCTGGGGGGCGGGCCGGCGCCGCGTCAATCCGACGGGGGGCTGTTTGGGCGGCTGCCAGCGAATCTCCATCCAGGCGCGAACCGGGTGTTCGTCGTCGGCATCTGGTCGGCGAATGACCCAGGCGACGGGCCGCGGGACCAGCATTCTCAACAGACGGGGATCGCGGGCTTCATCGGCCGCGACAGCGGAAGCTTCTCCGGGCGCGGTCCCGGGGCCGCCTGCCCCTTCCGGGCGACGGGGTCTAGGCCCTGGCACGGGCAGTCGTGATCCCGGGCGGAGTGCGCCAGGACCGGCGGGGGCGGGAGCCTGGCGGGAGTAGGCCCGGCTCCGCATGTCCCATTCTTCTCGATCGATCGCCCTGGATTTCATCACAAATGTCTGCCGACGAACCCCCGCGGGAAGATCGGCCCCGGAAGCGGGGTCGATCTCCCCGCCCCCCTCCTGCAGGATGACGCGAATGGAGTGCACCCCCCCAGGCCGGTCCGGGTGGTGCCAGGGCATCTTCGAGGCGTCGATCCGGACGATGTCGAACTTTTCGCCTGGCCCCGGCAGGGTTTTCGTCCCTTCAAACGCCTGCATGCGTGTTTCGTACGCAAACTCGCCGAACTGCGATTTCAAGGTTTGCGTGAACACATACTGCGCCTGGAGAATCTGCCGGCCGCGCACCAGTTGCTGGCCGAGCGACCGGAGGCATCTGAGCGACAACGACAACACCCCCTGCGAACCGGTGGCGGCAACATTTTGCGTGCCGGTCCAGCCTGAGCCACGCTGCCACGTGGCGGTGGGATAGGTCAGACGAATGTAATCCTTGCCGTCGCGCTCGATCATGGTGGCGACGGGCGGATCTTCGCGATTGTGGTAGGGCGACTCGAACTGGATGACCGTGTTCAACTGTTTCATGTAATCCTCCTTGGAGGACCGCCAACTGTCGCTCGGACTGTGGAATTCCACCGCTGGCGAAATGGAGAACTCGGCCAGACCGAGATCGGCGGCGCTCTTTTCAATCTCGGGGAGTACCACGGCGGCTGGCTGCAGGCCCTCGCTCCGGAAGCCGATCAGCTCCTGCACGACTTGCGGGGCGTAGTCCCGCAGAGTGACAAAGGTTTCGTTCAGGTCGGGCGTGTAGGCGAGTTCCACCTCCCAGAACAGCGCCTCGTCACCGGTCTTCATCTTGGGCCTGACCCAGCCGTCAACAATCTCAAGGTCGCCGCCCTGCGCCCACTTGAACTGGCTCCAGAAGTCCGGGGCAAACAGATACTTCCCGGCATCAAACTGCGCCTGGCTGAAGGCCTCGGCGTTCTCGGAACGATAGGCCTGATGCGACAGGAAGTTGACAGGATTGGACTGGTCCATGTCCGCCGTGCCAACCAGGTCGCGACCCACCATCAACTCCAGCGGCAGATCCGGCGAGGGCGAATTCGGCGCGCGCATCCGGAGCGCGTAAGCGGCAGCCACAAGCAGCGAATCCACAGGTGCATCCGCCAGACGATAGTTGCCATCGTCGGGCTGAACGCTGCCGGCGAACTTCACCAGCTTCGACCAGGTCACCGCTTCTTCGCGATTCCGGGGCCGATACCCCGCCTTCAGCGCCGCCCGCCATTCGCTGGCGAACAGGTAGATGAACCGGCACTCATGCGCAGTGGGTGGTTTGCGGTCGT
The DNA here is from genome assembly GCA_021732845.1 of Planctomycetaceae bacterium. GTDB lineage: Bacteria > Planctomycetota > Planctomycetia > Planctomycetales > Planctomycetaceae > JAKFUF01. The sequence continues at coordinate 16,754 of JAKFUF010000041.1, forward strand.
TGTGGCGGCCTTCGGCGGTGTCGAGCAGGTCGTCGAAATACGCGCCGAGCATGGCCCCGGGATCGAAGCGGTAGCGCGCCCCCTGCCGATGGGTCTTGAACGTCACGGGGAAGCGGTATTCGAACCGCACGGCCAGTCCGGTGATCGGGCTGCGGAGCATCCCCTCGACCAGGTTGGCCTGGTCGCGCGTCAGATCGACCGTGACGGGAATCGTCCGATAGTCCCGCTTGTAATCCCCCGCGTTCCAACTCCCTGGAAAAGCAGCATAGGCCGGCAGGGGACTTGCCGGCTGGAGCGGATCGCTGATCGCGACCTTGACGGACCGGATCGGCAGCGGACGCAGCAGCAGGTTTGGCAGCAGTATCTGCCCGTTCTGCCGCGATGCCGGCGGGGTTGTCAATTCCTCGATTCTCGGTGAACTCTCGTCCGCCATGCACGCATAATTGAGGCCGTAATATGCCTTCCGCGACAATGACCTTCTCAGATCCCAATCGTCATTAAAGGTGCTTGTGCCGGCGATAGTGTTCTTGAGATAGGGGAGGCTGTTGACCAGGCTCTCCTTCAATGCGGCCAGGATCTGCCGGTCGGTGATCTGATGCTCGAAGGTCATCCGCAGGGTGGCCCCTTCGACGATCGCCCCGGGCTTCTCTGGATTCTCACGCTGGAAGCGGACGAGCTGACATTCCGGCCAGCGATCAGCCACGCGGCCCCGCGCGTCCGGGCGGAGCACGCGCTGTTCCACCAACTGGATGTTCTCCAGCACGTAGTACCACAAGTAGGGGTTGAGCGAATCCCGAATCAGCGCGAATTGCCGGATCGCTCCCCCGGGCATGGGGACTTTGACCCGGATCGGATCCCCCATCACGAAGGAGGAGTCGACGCGGATCACCTTCTGCCCATGCGCGACGTTGCTGAACAGGCCTGCTGCCAGCAGCATCACGAGTGTGAATGGACGTAACTTTGGCATGGGGTGCGTCGCGAGACCGTCTGCGAATGACCGAATGACCGCTTGAAGTGAGTGTTTAACGGCAATCCCGTTCGAGCAGCCGGAAGTACGCTCTGAGAGGTGCTTAGGACCGGACAAAGAATAAAGCACGCTTCAAGATGCTGACCGAAGGCCGGTCTTAGGCAACGAGAAGGGGGAACCACGAATTTTCACGAATAAGACGAATGTCACGAATAACAACGCGCAGGATTCCATCACCCGCGAAGCCATGCCGGTTGATCATTCGTGATATTCGTAAGATTCGTGAAAATTCGTGGTTAATTTATGACCGTGACGTGTCCGACAAAAGTCGGGAGCCTGGACAGCGGTTCGTTTGGGCGCTAACGTTTTAGCCGGTGATGGATTTCTGACAGCAGTGGCGGTGGCTGGAGCGGCACGATGCGGCACATGGTGGATCCGAGGGAGCAGCGGCTGTTCAGCCCGTTTGTCGGGCTGTTCTCCGGTCAGGCGAT
>JAKFUF010000243.1 GCA_021732845.1 Planctomycetaceae bacterium
GAGTTTAAAAGCCACTTTTTCTGCCGCTACCAAGCTTATACCCTGTGAGGGCTTCGTCGAAAGACACAGCCCTTTGCAGGTGACGCTGGTCAGAGCGTCGACTTCCTGAGAGGGGAGCGAAGGCGGATCAGCACATTTCCGGTGAGCATATCTGGAAGGCCACACTCGTTCCCATTCCGAACACGACCGTTAAGCTTCCAGAGCCGATGATAGTGCCTACCAGTGCGAAAGTAGGTTATTGCCGGAATCATTCACGAAACCCCCTCGTTGACAACTGTCGGCGAGGGGGTTTTTGCGTTTGGCCGGGTGTTCGACTGAGGAGGTATTCCAGGACTCGTTTATGGATTGGCCCAACGGTTAGGATCGGTCAAAGAATAGGAGGACGCTTCAAGATCTGGCCGAAGGCCGGCGAATGTCACGAATTGCAACGGGCAGATTCCATCGCCCGCGAAGTCTTGCCGGTTGATGATTCGTGAAATGCGTAATTGTCGTGAGAAAATCTTGGTTAATTGAAGACCGTACGACTTCCGCAGTGGCTTGCCAGGCCTGTCGACTTCACCACCAACTTTATTCGTTGTCTGATGGCGTTCGCTGGCTCTACCTCGTTGGTTGCCGGGCCTCTGCACTAGTCGGCAGGCACACAGCGGTCCCGAGCCCATTCTCGCAGGCGGGCAATTTTCTCGGCCAGGAGCACGGAGAGCGGGCGCGTCGACGCGATCTCGGTCTGAATCGTCGCGTCCGTCAGTTCGGTCTTTTGGGAGAAGGCCCGATAAAGGCCCGACACAATCGCCTGTTCAATTTCGGCCCCGCTGAAGCCAGCAGAGGCTGCGGCGAGTGCTTCCAAGTTGAATTTGGCTGGATCACGGTTGCGCCGGCGGAGGTGGATCGCGAAGATGTTTTGCCGTGCCAGGCTGTCGGGAAGATCGACGAAGAAGACTTCGTCGAACCGTCCCTTGCGCATCAACTCGGGTGGAAGAGCAGAGATGTCGTTTGCCGTCGCAATGAGGAAGATCGGCTCGCGATGGTCCTGCATCCAGGTGAGCAGCGTTCCAAAGATTCTTTGCGAGAGGCCGCCATCCGCGGATGAGGCGGAGGCTGAGGCGAACGCTTTTTCGATTTCGTCGATCCACAGCACGACTGGGGCCATCGCCTCCGCCTGCCGCAGCGCCTTGCGCAACTGGCTTTCACTCTCGCCGATGAATTTTTGATAGAGCACTCCGGGATCAAGCCGCAGGAGCGGCATACTCCATTCGGAAGCCACGGCTTTTGCGCACAGGCTTTTGCCGCAGCCCTGGACTCCGAGCATCAACACGCCGCGCGGCTGATCGATGCCAAACTCCCGCGCTTTTTGCGAGTATCCGCCGCGGCGCTGTTTGAGCCACGATTTGAGGTTTTTGAGTCCGCCAACATCCTCCGTCTGGAGGTCGGTGGCTATGGACTCCAAACAACCGGAAGATGCCAGCAGCAGCCGCTTGGCCTGGATGACGCGGGGCAGGTCCGCATCATTGAGTTCCATGTCGTCATGCACCACGGTGGCGACAATCCGCGCTGCCTGAGTGGCATTGAGCCCCCGCAGGCTGTGGACCAACTGCTCCATGGCGCGTTTGCTGATCTTGGCCTGGACTTCCTCATGGGTTCCACGGTCAATGGCCTTGAAGGTTTTTCGGACCACCTGGTCGAGTTCCTCATAGGATGGCGGGCTGACCTCGAACATCAGCGCCAAACGACGAACGGAATCCGGCAGCGGGCCGGCGTCGATCAGAATCAGCGCCGAACCGGTTTCGCGGAACCCATGTTCCACGTCGCGCACCAGCCGCTGCAGCACGAGATCCTGCAGGTGCAGCCCCAGATCCTTGAAGATGTAGATGGAAGCGACTTCCGCGTCGCGCGCGTACTGCAGCGCGGTGGCAGGTTTCCTGTCCGGCAGGAGCGGCTCCTCGTCGTCGGCTCGCCGCTGCTCCGGCCCACCCTGTTGGAGGCCGGTGGTGATTGACCACTCAAAGACTGGCCAGCAAAGCTCCTCGGCAACATCCCGCGCCACCTCGACCGCCCGTGGCTCATCGTGCGTCTCAATGGAGATGATGGGATACCCCGCGCGAATTTGAAGCGTCAGCAGGGTCTTGATCTGCGAAATTGACATGACGGCAGTCTTTGTTGAGATGGCTCGCTGGCCTGTGCGGATTGTTTAGGACCGCACAAAGAATAAAGCACGCTTCAAGATGCTGACCGAAGGCCGGTTTTAGGCAGCGAGAGGGGGACCCACGAATTTTCACGAATCAGACGAATCTTATACGAACGTTACGAATGACACCGACCAGGATTCCATCGCCCGCGAAGCCATGCCGGTTGATTTGAAATCAACTTCTGTCGGACACGTCATTCGTGAGAGTCGTCTTTTTCGTAGTTCATTTTCTGCTGCAGCATGATGGTTCGGCCTCAGACCCGAAACCTATCATGGTGATGGAATTGTCTGTTCAGCACTTTTGCGGCTGGCCTCGCCAATGTCGCGGCTGATGGTGCCGATCACCACTTCCACATCGGCGATGTTGACTGGCTTGACGAGGTGGAAGTCAAAGCCGGCTTCCTTGGCCCGCTGCCGGTCTTCTGGCTGGCCATAGCCGGTCAGTGCGACCAGAACAATGGACTTCGTTTCCACCTGCTCGCGGAGACGCTGGGCGATTTTGTAGCCGTCGAGGCCTGGCAAGCCGATGTCCAGCAGAATCATGTGAGGGTTGTAGATTGGGGCCGCCTCCAGCGCGCCGCTGCCGCCGAAAGTGACTTGCACCTCGTGTCCCTTGGACGCCAGCAGCATCCCCAGCGTTTTTGCCGCGTCCGGATTGTCGTCCACCACCAGAATTCGCATCTGGGGGGCGGACGGAAGCTGCTCCACGGTGGGGGCCAGGCGGCTCACGGATTCCGACAAGGCGAGCGGAAGCCGCACCGAAAACGTGCTGCCCTTCCCCAACCCCTCGGTGGCCACCCTGATGGAGCCTTCATGCATCTCCACGATGCTGCGGACAATTGTCAGGCCGATGCCCAGTCCCCCTTCGGCCCGGTCGAGGCTGCGGTCAGCCTGGGTGAACAGGTCGAAGATGTGCGGCAGCAGTTCGGGGGGGATGCCCATTCCGGAGTCTTTCACCTCGACGACCGCCTCGCCGTCGAACCGCTGGACCGTGACCATGATCTGGCCGCCACCATCAGTGTATTTGGCGGCGTTGTTCAGCAGGTTTTCAAAGACTTGTTCGAGCCTTGTAGAATCGGCGGTGAGCCACAGCGGTTCGTCAGGAAGTGTGACGTTGAGCACATGGTGGTGTTCGTCGATCAGTGGTCGCGCGGTGTGGGTGGCGTTCTGGATGACAGTCCGCAGGTCGATCCGTTCCCGCTTGAGCTGCACTTTCCCGCTGGTGATGCGGCTCACATCCATCAGGTCGTTGATCAGTCGGGTCAGCTTCTGGACCTGCCGCTCCATGACCTGCACGGTTTCCGCCCGCATTTCGGTTGTACAGCGTGGCGACTGCAGCAGCATCACGGCCGTTGAGAGCGGTGCCAGTGGATTGCGCAGCTCGTGGGCCAGCATCGCCAGGAATTCATTTTTCCGCTTGTCGGCCTCTTCCAGGGCGACCGTCTTGGCCCGCAGTTCCTCTTCGAAGCGTTTGCGCTCGGTGTTGTCGCGAAGCACCTTGGCATACCCGCGCAGATTCCCCTGGGCATCGCGCAGCGCCGAAGTGATGCCGTTGGCGAAGAAATGGGTCCCATCCTTGCGGATGTGCCAGCGGTCGTCGCTGGCCCGCCCGGAAACCGCGGCTGCCTTCAGTTCCTGGTCTGCCTCCCCGCCGGGCTCACCCTCCTTCGGCGTCCAGAAGATTGAAAAGTGCTGCCCTTTGATCTCTTCCAGCGTGTAACCCAGCAGCCGTTCGGCCGCCAGGTTCCACTCCACGACCCGTCCCGCCGGATCCATCATGAAAATGGCATACTCCTGCACGCCGGACATCAGCAGATTGAATTTCTGCTCGCCGTTGCGCAGGGCCTCTTCCGCTTGTCGGAAACGCGACCGGTCGCGGACAATGGCGGCGTAGCCGAGGAGCTGCTTTTGCACATCATGGGTCGCGACAAACGCGAGGCTTTCCCAGTACCGGGTGCCGTCCTTTCGCGTCTTCCAGCCCTCGGTTTCGGAAAACCCCGCTTCCGCGGCGACGGCCAGCAACTCCTCGACCTTCTGCCGTTCGTCCGGGCCAAAGCTGTTGGAAAGGGGCTGGCCGATGACTTCATGGGGCGCTCCCTTCAGGTTTTCGGCGCAGCGGTTCCAGGACAGCACGCGTCCCTCGGTGTCGAGCATGAAGATCGCGAAGTGTTCAATGCGGTCCATGAAGTGGTCGACCAGTTCCTGATGAGAATCCATGTGTTGCCTTCCGTGTGACGCTCAATATGTCAAAGCGTGGTCCGAGATGGCCTCCGCCGGTGGACGAAGGTTTTTCAGGAACACGCCAGGCAGTTTCTCCCGGGCGACGCGACACAATGCATCAGCCTCCAGCACTTCTAAAGATTGAACCAAGAACTGTAGCACTGGCGCGATTGTGCAACCAATCCCCAAACGAATGAAAGAAACTAAATTTGTCTGGAGAACCTTTCATGCCGGGGAGTGTCTGTCCGCTGCCAACATGCAGGTTTCTCCAGAATCGCCGTTGAGGGAGTGTTGGGATGAACTTTCCCCGCAAGACCGCGCCCAAGGTTCGTGACGGCCAGGTGCGACGCAAGAACCGGCATCGGCCGGAGCCGAGCTATGTCCGGTCGACGGCTGTCCGCATCGAACGCGAAAAGCCGGCAAAGGGGTACCAGCACTTCGTTTCACCCAACGATGTCACAGCGTTTTTGAATCTGCTGCCTGACTGGAATCAGCTCAGCTTGGGGCTGGACCAGATCCTGCTCGCCGGCAACTCATCATGCCATGGTTGGTTTCGCCCTGGAATTGTCGCCCTTTGCGCGTGGGATGACGACTGCGTTCAGGAGTGGGACCGCGAGTTTCTGGAAGAGCATCTGCCGACGCTCGACCGGCTCGGCGTCAAGTGGCGCCCGCACTGGAACGGGTGGTGCTTCGGCTGTTACGACACCGTTGATCTGCAATCTTCCACCGACCGCAATTGTCCGAAGTGCGGCCGGGAGATCGATCCCGCGAAGTTCGAATTGTGGGATCCACGACGCTCACCCAGACGGCCCTTTGCATGGGCTGATGTGGAGTTCAACGACGAGACCGTGCAGGCGTTCCAACTGCTGCACATTCTGCTGCATGAAATCGGCCATCACTACGACTGCATGACCTCGCCCCGCCAGCGCCACACCACTCGCGGAGAATCTTTCGCCGAGGCGTACGCCGTCGACTACGAGCGGAGAATCTTTCCAGACTACTGCCGCGTGTTTCGGTTTCAGCCACGGCGCTGACGGATTTTTCGCTGCTCGGCTGCGGACATCCGCTGCGGTCATTGAGCCCAAACGGCGCGCACTCGCTAAACTGGCGGGCACCTTCACGGTCCCCCGCGATCCCCAGTTGGAAAGTCCGCCTCATGCTCCGATCGGCCTGCCTCAGCATCTTCGTTGGTCTATGTTGCCTCCTGACCGCCTCGAGATTCGCCCAGGCTCAGCATGCGTTTGTGATTCAGGGCGAGAATGAGCTGGCTCTCGTGCAGGCGGATGGCAAAACCGGCTGGGAGCTGCAATGGGGTGGGATTCACGATCTGCATCTGTTGCCGGGCGGCACGATTCTCCTGCAGCGCGGCAGCCACGAGGTGGTGGAACTGGATCCAAAGACCGGCAAGGTGGTGTGGTCGTATGACTCTGCCAAGCAGAATGGGAACGCTGGCAAGCCGGTGGAGGTGCATGCCCTGCAGCCGCTCGCTGACGGACGGGTGATGATTGCCGAGAGCGGTCCGGCGCGGATCATCGAAGTCGACCGCGAAGGCAAGCTGCACCGCGAGATCCCGCTCAAGGTTGAGCATCCGCATCCGCACACCGACACCCGCCTGGCCCGGAAAATTGCCAACGGCAATTACCTGGTCTGCCACGAGGGCGACGGCACTGTCCGCGAATACTCGGGCGAAACTGGCAAAGTCGTCTGGGAATATCCGGTCCCCATGTTCGGCAAGACCGCCAAGCCAGGCCACGGTCCGGAGGCGTTTGGCAACAAGACCTTTGCGGCGGTCCGCCTGCCCGGCCGCGATGGCAAACCGGGCAACACCCTGCTGACTACCGGCAACGGTCATGGCCTGCTCGAAGTCACGCCGGAGAAAGAGATTGTGTGGGAACTGCATCAGAACGATCTGCCGGGTATCACGTTGGCGTGGGTCACAACGGTCGAAGTTCTCGAAAATGGTCACTATGTGTTTGGCAACTGCCACGCTGGCCCAGGGCAGCCACTGCTGATTGAAATTGACCCGGCCACCAAGAAGGTCGTCTGGGAATTCAAGGGATACGACCGCTTCGGCAACAACGCTTCGAACTCGCAGTTGGCGGGAGTGAAGACGCTCCGGTAAGCTCAGGGAATCACGCAATTCTACGCGGCCCAATCGGCGCGGGCTGCCTGCCCACCGTCCTTCAGGAGTGTTCGCCATGTCTCGAACCCTGTCCGTCTGCGTCGTGGCCGTGGCCTCCTTGTTGTCACCCGCTTGCCTCATGGCCGGCGGGCCGCCCTATCTGTGTCTGCCCGTTGAAGGCGTGGACGCCCAAAACACCCCGGCCTGCGTGGCTCAGCTCTCCGCCAAGCTGCAGCCACTGGTGCTGGCGTCTTCGCTCAAGTTCGTGGAGTACGCCGGGCAGTGCTACCTCACCTTTCACCTGAAGCACGACGCCCGGCTGAACGAGGTACAGACGGCGCTCGAAGGGACTGGGCTGTCACTTCAACGGGACAAGCTGCGTTTGTTCGGTCATGTCCTGCTTGAGATCGATGCTGTCCAGGGTTCGCACTCTGCCCTGCTCGCGGCCTTGGAAGCCCTGCCTCAGGTTTCGGTTGAAGTCTCGAAGGTCCAGGACAACAAGCTGGTGGTGACGGTGGACATGCCGTATCCCATTGAGAGGCGGACGGAGGAGACCGTGGGGTGGAATGCCTTTCAACGGTCCGATCTCAATTCGAACTCAGCCACAGATCCGCGTGGGCAGACTACCGCCCGACAGTTGCCCACCTTGCAAACTCTTCGTGACGCCGTGGCTCAGCACAATGCCACGTTGAAAGATCTGCGCTGGAGCAACATTTACGCCTGCCGTCCGCTGGGGTGTGTGGCTCTCCCTGCCGCCGATCTGCCCGCTGGCACGTGGAATGTCACGTTCTCCAACGGCGTGACTGAGGTTTGCGACCTCGCAAACAGCGACGGCGGGATGGCAACGGTTGCTGAGCCACAGCGCCGGTCGCGTGGCTCTGTCGATGTCGAGGGCACCACGCTGCTGCTCACGTTTGAGGATGAGCGGATCGAACGGTGGACGCCTGTCGGTCCGCGATTCGTTGTCGAACACTGGTTCCCCGGCGCGGCGTATCCCACGGGGACGCCGGTCCTGGGGATTGCCGAACGAGTGCCGTGAAGTTCTTCAAGTGGAAGTCGAGCCACGACCGTACTGCCGCTCCATCGCCGCTTCCACATGCATGATGACAAAGTATGCCGGGTCGATGGCCCGCGCCCGACTTAAAGACAATTGAGCCGCTGGCAGGTCACCAAGTTTCAATCGTGCCAAGGCCATGTTGCATTCCGCACCCGCTTGGTCAGCGGGAGTGGTACTCGCTGCGGCCGCCTTCTCAATCAACAACAGGCCGGCCTCAGCATCGCCCATTGCGACGAGCACCAGGCCGCGGACTGTCTGATAGTTGAGGTTGTCTGGACATCGGTCGAGGGTCCGCCGTGATTTTTCCGTGGCTTCCTCAACGAGATTTGGCGAGCCGAGCATCACGTTGGTCCATGCCAGGTTGTTCTCCATCAGCGCGGCAGTGAGCGGGTCCTGAGTGAGATTGAGCAATCTCAGCAAGACCGTGCGAAATTCGTGATAACGAACCTGCCTGATGTACAGATTGTGGAGGCCGTACCAGCACGTGAAATGATCGGGATGGCGATCTGTGCCTTGTTGAAACCAATGTTCAGCAACGTCCAACTCACCCTGTTGCTGAGAGTCGAGTCCTTCAAGGTAGAAGTAGTACTGCTCTCTGGAAGCAATCTCTTGATCCGAGAGGCCAATGTAGTCCCAGATGATTCGTGATCTGCTTTGTACAGGTGGTGTGGCATGAATTGTAAGCGGAAGGAGTTCGATTGCCAGAATCAGAGAATTTACGACGATGATCGTGATCATGAACAGGCTGGTGGGTGCCAGTGGGTCGTCCCGGCGAAACAACGCAACACCCAAGCCAATTGACCCTGCTTGTATTAAGAACGCAGTTGCGTAGGTCACACACATTCGAGTTCGAACGAATGCCCTGCTCGCTGGATAGAAGAGGACCGTGCCACCGAACATCCCACTCCGCAATATGATGTTGGTTCGTCTCACCCTCAACTGGCACAGCGTTGAGCCGTGGTCACCGAGATTTATGGAGAAGATCCGCAATCTCAGCACCACCGCAATCACCAGCGTTGCCAATATCTGAATCCAAAAGGATGCGTAGATCACTGGCAGGAGCGATGCCAATGGCCAAAACAGCACATGAGACAACCGACCGCCGAGGCGCTTGGCTGCTATGGCAAGGAGCGCGATCAACAAGACAATCAACGCAACGCCAAAACCCCACATGCTGATTCGGAATCGGGGCGCATAACATCGTGGGCAGCAATCACGCGACCACATCCTGAGGTGATTGGGTCCCGGCGTGAACTCGATCTTGCAGAAGCCGCAGCGGAGTTGCATTGATTGCCAGCCTCTGACAAAGCCTCAACGATGTTGTGGACGACGGTCCGGGCGACATTGTCCCCGTGCCGTAACTTTCGGATTCTTCTCGTCAACGATAACGTGGGAGGCCGTCCGATTCATCCACCTCACCCCGCGCTGCGCTTGCAACAGAACCTATGACCACCTCTCCCCCGCCCCATCCTGCCTCGCTGGAACGCGGCCTGGGGGTTTGGCAGGCGACGGCCCTCAACGTCGCCAATATGGTGGGGATCGGGCCGTTCATCACCATCCCGATGTTTATCGCCACGATGCAGGGGCCACAGGCGATGATCGGGTGGGTGGTCGCGGCGCTGCTGGTGCTGTGTGATGGTTTGGTGTGGAGCGAGTTGGGCGCGGCGATGCCGGGCAGCGGTGGGTCGTATCATTTTCTCCGCGAGATTTATGGCCGTTCGCGCTGGGGTGGGATGCTGCCGTTCCTGTTCATCTGGCAGTTCCTGGTCAGCGGGGCGCTGGAGATGAGTTCGGGCTACATCGGCTCCCTCCTCTATCTCAAGTATGTATTTCCAGGGTTGGAGTCCGTGTTCATCGCCTGGCATATCCCGGGCGGAACGCGCTGGGTGGCCGTGGCTGCCGTGGTGATGGTCACGCTGGTGTTGTGCCAGCGGATTCAAAACATCGGCTGGCTGAGCCTCGTGATGTGCGCGGGAACCGTGGTGACGGTGCTGGCTGTCATCTTTGCCGGCGTGACCCACTTCAACCCCGCCCTCCTCACGTTCCCGCCCAACGCCTTCAAGCTGACCCCGACCTTCGCCAGCGGTCTCGGCGCGGCAATGCTGATCGCCGTCTATGATTACCTGGGCTACTACAACGTCTGCCATCTTGGCGACGAAGTCCGGCGGCCCGAACGCACGATCCCGGTTGCCGTGATGGGCTCGGTCGTGTTCGTCTCGCTCGTCTACCTGACGATGAACATCTCCATCATTGGCGTGGTGCCGTGGCAGGAGGCAATGACTTCCAAGAACATCGCGGCCACGTTCATGGAGCGCCTGTATGGCCGGCCCGTGGCGGTGGCGTTCACGGGGTTGATCCTCTGGACCGCCCTGGCCTGCATGTTTGCGATCACCCTGGGCTACTCCAGGATCCCCTTCGCCGCCGCCCGCAACGGCGACTTCTTCCGCATGTTTGCCTACATGCCCGAACGCGGCCGCTATCCGCTCGTCTCCCTGTTTGCATTGGGGCTCTTGACCGCGGGGTTCTGCTTTCTCGACCTGCAAAATGTGATCAATGCCGCCGTCTGTGTCCGCATCGGCGTGCAGTTCGTCGGTCAGATTGTCGGCCTGCACCTGATCCGTACCCGCCGCGACATCGTGCTCCCCTTCCGCATGTGGTTCTACCCCTTGCCCAGCCTCATCGCCCTCTGTGGCTGGATCTTCGTCCTCGCCACCGCCGACCACACAGCCCTCAAATTGAGCCTCGCGGTGCTCGTCTCGGGCATCGTCGCCTTCTTTGTGTGGAACCGACCGCCTCGGCCTGACGCGACGGAACTCCAGACGTGGCGGGAGGTCTCTGATCCTCCAGAGCCGTGATCAACGCAGACCGACAAATCTCGCAATCCGTGTCGGGTTGTGAGCCAAAGTGGGCATCTCTGCGGTAGACTTCGGTTCATCAACTGGAAGTAACGCTTGCGAAACGGCCTTGTCTGCCAGCCGGTTCGTTCACGTCCACCGCTTTGACGCCGCCGGTCGAGCCATGTTCATCCACTCGGAGATCCCGATGACGCCCACCCTGCTTTTGGCCACAATTCCGCCGGAGATGTACGCGCTGCTGCATGCCCTGGTGGGCACTGCCGCTTTTGGCCTGCTGGGACTCGTGCTCATGGTCGCAGGGTTCAAATGTTTTGAGTTGATTACCCGGCGGCTGGACATTGAAAAGCAGCTTGAGGCCGGCAACATGGCGGTGGGCATCGTGGTGGCGGCACTGCTGGTGAGCCTCAGCCTGATCGTCGTCGTCTCGATGGTGTAGACTGCCATTGGAAGCCGAGCGGATCCGCGACAGGTGTGGCGGAATCGTGCAAAATACCAGGGGACCCCGCCATGAAGCGAAGTGCGAAGGTCGTGTTGACGCTTTTGGCCCCCGCCATGGCCGCCTTCGGCTGCGGGCAGCGACCAGCGCCGCCAAGCCCGGCAGGGGAGTTCAACTCCGAGTTCTCCAGTGTTCCCGACGCGGCCCTTGGGCCACGCGTTTCACCGGTTGCCCCCATGCCACCGGCCCGGACGCCAACTATGACAGCAGCGGTCGGCGACATTCCCGCCCTGCCTGTGCTGCCCGCTGAAGGGGAGGCAGTTGCTCCAGTCGCGCCACCTGGCGTAAGCGGCTTGGTCGCGGGCGCGGCCGGTGCGCCGGTCGTGCCGCCAGGAAGCCTGGATCCGCGGCAGGTCCAGATCCGAAATTTGATCCAATATGTGGATCGCGAGATTCAGTCTGCATGGCAGCAGAGTTCCAGCACGGCCGTGGCGAGCCTCGGACGCGCAAAAATCTCTGTTCAAGCATGGAATGTGGATCAGCCAACCCGCGAACGGCAGTTGTGGCGGCTGACCAACGCGCAGCAGGAGATTGCGGCGCGGGACCGTCCGCGGCGGTCCTCGGGCGGATTCTTTGCGTGGCTCTGGCCGCGGGGAAGCTCCTCCTCCAGTTCGTATCGGCGGTCGTCATACGGATCGAACTACGGTTCAAGCTACAGTTCGGGCTACGGATCGGGCTCGCGTGGCTACAGTTACGGCGGCGGCTCGGCGCAACCGTCGGGTTCCAGTCATTCTTCAACTCCCGCGACCAGTCATCCAGCAAATCAGTCGTCGTGGGGTGGAAGCCACAGTTCGGGCGGCAGTCATTCGTCGAGCACAGGCTCTGTTTCACGCGGCGGATTTGGACGTTCGTCGGGTTTTGCTTCTGGAGGCTCCTGAATGCGCCGTGTCACCGCCGCACCCCGGCCAAACTGGCGTCGCGACGTGGAGGAGTTGGGGTTCACCTACCACACCATCGACGGCGATCCCTACTGGGACGAAGCCGGATGGTACGAGTTCTCCCTGGCCGAGATCGAGGAGATCGAAGCGGCCACGAACACGCTGCATGAACTGTGCCTCGAGGCCGTGCAGGTCATTCTGGACGATGACCGCTTCGACGAGTTTGAGGTCCCGCCCGCGTTTCGCGCGTGGATCCGCGCGAGCTGGAACAACGACGACCCCACCATCTATGGCCGGTTCGACCTCGCCTGGGATGGCCGGGGCGTTCCCAAGCTGCTGGAGTACAACGCCGACACGCCCACGTCCTTGTTCGAGGCGGCGGTTGTCCAATGGAAGTGGCTCGAAGCGGTGCATCCCACGCTGGATCAGTTCAACAGCCTGCACGAGAAATTGATCGAGGCCTGGGAGTATCTGCGGGCCGGCGGAATGCAAAGCCTGAGGTTCTCCGCAACCCCCGAACACGAAGAAGATTTTGGAAACATCACCTACCTGCGCGACACGGCCGCGCAGGCGAGACTCCCGACAGACTACCTCGATATTACGGACATCGGGTTCGATTCCCTGCGCAAGGCTTTCGTCGACAATGGCGGAAACGCGATCGATTGCCTGTTCAAGCTGTATCCGTGGGAGTGGATGATCGACGAGGAGTTTGGCCAGCACCTGCTCGCGTCAACGACGAAATGGATTGAGCCGCCGTGGAAAATGCTGCTGTCCAACAAGGCCCTGCTGGTGATCTTGTGGGAACTCTTTCCGGACAGCCCCTACCTGTTGCCAGCTGCGTGGCAGCCGCTCAAGGGGGACTATGTGCGCAAGCCCATTCTGTCCCGCGAAGGCAGCAACATCCAAATTGTGCGGCGCGGCAGGGTGGAGCAGGAGACCGCCGGGCCGTACGCTGGACACCGCTCAGTTTATCAGGAATACCAGCCCCTCAAGAACTGGGGGCGCGGCCATGCCGTGCTGGGAAGCTGGGTCGTGGGGGATGTCGCGTGCGGGATGGGCATCCGTGAGGACGAAAACCCCATCACCCACAACACCAGCCGCTTCGTGCCACACCTGATCCGGGGATGACACCGGCAGTGGCCGATGCCCGCGTGAATTCGTGCCGTTCGCGGTTTTACAGGCATTCTCAGTTCGGCTTGCGCGGCTCCAGAGCATCCATGACCACTGTCGCCAGAATACTCCAGCGAGCCGATCCGTGGCTCAAATTCATGGTTCTCGCCGGAACCTTGATCTATCTGATTGAGATTTCGTTGGGAGCCACGGCGGGTGCTTATCCTGTCTTCTGGTGGGCGCAATGTTGCATAACACTTTGCTTCACCATCGAGTATGTCCTGCGATGGCTCGATGACCTGCATGATCACTATGGGTGGCACTATCCCCACTCGGCCCTTGGGATCATCGACCTCATTTCCATCGCCCCCTTCTGGATCGGGCTCTGCTTTCCTTCGAGCCAGTGGCTGCAACTGGCGCGGACGCTGCGGGTGTTCCGGCTGCTCAAGTTCTTCCGTTATTCGCGTTCGCTGCAACTGGTGGCGCTCGGCTTTTACCGGGCTGGCCCGGCACTCCGTCCGCTCGGCTTTTCGATGCTGGTCATCGGCATGTTCTGCTCGACGGCGATTTATGAACTCGAGCACCCGGCCCAGCCCGACAAATTTGCCAATCTGTTTGACGCCGTTTACTTCACGATGGTCACCGTGGCGACCGTGGGCTACGGCGACCTGAGTCCCGTGACGACCTTGGGGCGGATCACGGTCATGGTGACATTCGTTTCGGGTCTGGCGGTATTCGCTGGAATTCTTGGGGTTTTGGGCTCCAGCTTCTTCAAGGTCATGGAGGAGGAAATCGATCCCAACATCGACCCGTTGGAAGAGTTTCGGCGGGAACGCGAACGGCGACTGGTCCGGCGGGAGGTGAATCATTGACCACCATGGCCCAAATGACGTTTGGCCTAATCGTCCCCAGAATCGTCCCCAGAAACCTCATGAAGCAGAATCTTGCGAATCAGGTTGAGTTTGCGTTCGATGGTCCGAGTCGCCAGACCGCATTTCGCGGCAATCTCTTCGTTGGTGTAGCCTTCCAGTTTCCAATTCGTCAGCCGCACCAGCTCCTCGCTCTCCAGGGCTTTCATCCAGCGGTCGTATTGCTCTGCCACCTGGGCGGCAATTTCCGGGGTTGGCTCGCGGGAGAGAATCAGGTCAATGGCGGCGGGTCCGTCTTCGGTCTCAACGTCCTGTCCAACCTGGCGAAACCCCCGTCCGCGCTTCAACCGATTCTGGTCTCGTTGGACATGCAACAACTTGTGGATGGTGATGCTGACCAACAGTGCCCAGAGCCCATGCCGGTCTTTGAGTTCTGGAAACCGCTTGTTCTCGACTCCGCGGCAGAAACTGGCAAACGCACTCAAGGCAATGTCTTCGGCATCCGCCAAACGATCATGGGAACCCGCCAAGCGGCGCTGAACCAACTGCACCAACCGCTCGAAAAACAGGTCCCACAGGCGTGTGGCGGCGTTGTCGTGCCCCTCCTCGAGCTTTTTGAGCCACAACGTGACCGACGCATCGCCTGAGGGCATCGCGATTTCTCCGGGAATCGGTGATAACAGCGGGAAGTGACGCTTTACTATAGGCCCGAACGGCTGCGGGTGCCACGGCGGACGGCTGACGCCTGACAGGGTTGGGCTGGCAAGTTTTTCCAGTTCTGGAATCTTGCATCAGCCCCGGTTCTGGATCGTCTGGAGACGAGTGATCGCTGAGGGATTTGAACCGGACGCTAACACGTTCCGGCTGGTTTTTCGAAGACTGGCCAGCCCTGACTGGCAGGAAAGAGGGCGGCTTTGACCCTGATTGGAACGTGACCCAGGAGGGAAGATGGTGGAAGAACTGACAAATTCATTGGCGATCGCGCGCGTGATCGACACCAAGTGCGACGAATTTGAGCGTTCCCTTCAGGCAGGATTGGCTCCCAACATTGAATCCTTTCTTGTGGGCGTGCCACCGGAGCAACGCGAGCCACTATTGTTGGAATTGCTCGCTCTGAAAGTGGATTACCGAATCGCTCGCCGAGAGAAGCCTGAGGTCGGCGAATATGCCTCGCGTTTCCCGGAACTGACGCCCCAAAAAATCGCGTCGATCGTCGAGGCTCCGCGGGCGACCGGAGACACGCTGATTGGACGCAAGCTGCATGTCTATCAATGTGTCTCACTCGTCGGAGCCGGGGCGATGGGGCGCGTCTACCTGGCGCTGCACGATGACTTGCAGCGGCACTGCGCCCTGAAGATCCTGGCCCCGCGCCGTGGCGAAACCGACGCCGAGTACATCGCCCAGTTTCATCAGGAGGGGCAGGCCGCCGCGGCCCTGGTCCATCCCAACATTGTCACGCTGCATGCCGTCGGGCACATTGCCGGCGTGCATTTTCTTGAGATGGAATACGTTCTTGGCCGCTCGTTGCAGCAGTTGATCCGCGAGGAGGGGCCGCTGCCCGCGGATCAGGCCCTGCGGCTGTCATGCATGGTGGCCGACGGCCTCGCGGCCGCACACCGCGCTGGGATCGTGCATCGCGACGTCAAGCCGGACAATATTCTGGTCACACAGGAAGGCGTCGCGAAAATCGGTGATTTCGGGCTGTCGACACGGAAACTCGCCGCCAGCAATGTCGCGGGTTGGGCAACCGCATGCGGAACCCCCAATTACATGGCGCCCGAACTGTTTCAGGGCAAAGACGCCACGCCCGCCAGTGATGTCTACGCCCTCGGGCTGTCCCTGTATCAGTTGCTGATTGGCCGGCTGCCGTGGACGAAGACATCCATTCTCGAACTGGTCCAGGATGGCCGAAAGGAAACTGTTCCAGACATCCGCAGTTTTAGGCCAGAATTGTCGCTGGAACTCTCCGAATGCGTGGCTCAGCTCACCGCCCCAGACCCGGCTCAGCGCCCCGCCGATGCCGCCGCCGCTTCTAGGTTGCTGCACGCCATCCTGGGCTTGGAACGCGATCTCGAGTCGCTGCTGATCGAAGCCTTCGGCAAAGACCCGACCGTCCGCTGGGTTCGTGAGGGGGAGAACTACTGCGTCACCCGACAGTTGCCGGGAAACCGCCGGCAACGAGTGTTCGTCGAACCCTCGCATCACCCCGTAGAGGAACGCCTGCTTCTTTTGTACTCGACCTGCTGTCCCGCCACACCCAGCTATTACGAACAGGCGCTCCTGCAAAACGCGGTCGTGATGCACGGCAGCTTGGCGATCCGTGTCATCGACGGGCAGAAGATGTTCGTGGTCATCAACGCCTACCCACGTTCCACCGTCGCGCCTGAAGAGATCCGCCGCAGCGTTTTGGAAATCGCCGCACAGGCGGATCAGGTTGAAAACCTGTTGACCGGGCAGGACATCCACTGAGGTCGGTTTCCGGAGAGATTCTCAATTCCTGTCGGTTCGGAACTGTGAAGAGGTATTCAAGAGCATTGGCATCGATGCTCCATGGAGACGGAAATGCGCAAGCGGGAATGTCCGGCCTGTTTCCAACGGATTCCAAAGCACGTGGATGTGTGTGGATATTGCGGTGTGGATCTGCACGCCCCCAAGTCGCCGAAGCACCTCGTGGCGGGCGGCACACCTCCATCCTCCGGCACCGACACGGGAAAAAGGGCGTCTCTGCTTGAACGGTTGGGGTTGGCACGGTCATTGAATGACCACAATCGATGGACCGGTGGCAAGATCGACCGCGCGCAAGACTTCAATGAACAGGCGCTCAACAAGCATTACGATTCCAGAGCAGCGGGATGGGTCTGGCTGACTCTTGGAATCGTGGGGGTTGGACTGGGTGCGCTGGGCTGGCAGTTTCTGGGGCCGGGTTTCGCGGGGGGCTTACATCCAAACGATGATCCTGCCATTGCAGGCATCGCCGCTGGTGTGCTTTTTGCATCCATGCTCATCGTCTGTTACGGTGTCCTGCAGGTGCATTGGGCCAATCGGGAAATCCGTCCCAGCGCCGCTGAAGAAGGAGCCCTGGTCGGCGAGTTCGTAGCGCATGTCCCGCTGACGCGCGAGTGTCAGGGGCTGGAGTACGAGGAGTATTACAGCGCTCCAATTCCCGGGAAGAAAAACTCTCCCGATCGACCATCATGTCTGCGGATCCGGCTGCCCTGTGGCGTACCGGTGTCACTGCTCCTCAACCCCGAAAACTGGTACGACCGCTTGTCCAAACGAATGGGGATCGCCCGTGAACTCAAAACGGGGGATGCGGAATTCGATGCCCTTGTCTACGTCCGCACGTCGGCCATGCACTACGCCGAGAGCTTCCTTGCGGCTGCCAAACGTCGAGAGGCTGTGCTTTCGCTGTTGACGATGGGGTTTCAGTCGGTCGCATTTGAAGGCGGTCTGGTAACCGTGAGCTGGACTGGGTTCAATCCGAAGACAAGCGAGCGCGGCCTTGCGGCAGTCACCGTGGGCCATCTGCGGGCACTGACCATGGATCCGCCCCTCGCCGCCGACTTCCCAATGCCGGAATTCGACAATGGCCGGTCCAGGCAGCGTTGGCTGCTGCTCATTGGTGGGCTGTTCGCCGCAACGATTGCCCTCAATCTGAAATATCCGCCAATTCGGAAGGATGCGGCAATCCTGGCAGGGCTTCTGCTAAGCCTGAGTGTCCTGCCCGCGTTCGGATGGCTCTCTGCGATGCTGCTTCGCGGCCGGTCCAACTCTCACGACCAGTGGCGCGTGGTGATGCTGTGGGCCCTCGGCATGATTCCCGCCGGATGCATCGGCAGCGTCGTCGGGATCAATGCAATGATTGACCAGCATCCCCCGGAAGTCCGCACGGCAAAAATTTCAAGCAAGGAGATCACCCGTGGAAAAAAAGGCGAGGTCTACCGAACCTTAACGCTTCAAGACCCGGCCGTTGGTTCCCTGTCAGCGTCTCCAGAGGAGTTCGACGCCGTGGTTTCAGGGAAGTCCAGGGTGGAGCTGACCATTGGCCAAGGAGGGCTGGGCATCCCGTGGCTCAAGGGCCATCGAGTGCTTCCATAGCGGTTCCTTCAACATGTCCCCCGCTCGTTGCTCGCCTGCAACCGCGGTAAGGATCGCAGCAAAAGTAACTGTGACATTTGTCTCCTTACCCATCCCATGGCTAGATGCGGTGCGTAACTTCGGATCGCCGCAAAAATAACTGTTCGATTTCGATTCGTTGATCCGCCAATGAGCCGGCACGCGTTAGCCCAACTTCCCCAACTCGCGATTGAAATCGGAATTTCCAAAATAATCCGAGGCTGGATTTTGGCATAAGTCCTTTGCCATCGGATCTTGATCAGTGCTGTGGCGTCGAAAATCGTCGCAGACTCAAT
>JAKFUF010000121.1 GCA_021732845.1 Planctomycetaceae bacterium
GGATGTTCAATGAATCTCACCCCGTTGGGGCTCCCTTTCTCGCACCGACTCCGACCCAGGGCTCCGCCGACATTCGTCGGCTGCGCCCTGGGCTGTCGAATCCTGCCCCGTTGGGGCGGTTGGCCAGAGTCTGACCAGAAGCAGAACCCGCTATTGATCACTGATTTCCAGCACACGCTGGCGAAATCGTCCCGGCACGCCAACAACCTGACGGTTAGTAGTACGAAGAACACGAAAGGTCGAACCACGAGTCGCGCAATCCTCAACGAATGAGAAAACGCCGAGTTCAGGTCAATGGCTCCCGGGTCGATTTCGCCGTGCGAGTCCTTCGTGCCGGGGTAATAAATATTTGAACAGAAGGAAACGAAGGTAACAAAGCTTCAGATATCGTCATCAGTAGAAGCGAGTTTCATGCCGGTACAAGAGCGCCATACTGACATGGCGCGGCGTGAGAATGGTTGATCCCGGAGAGTGGCCGGGACACGAATATGAAATGGTGTCAGTCCCCTCTCGGCGTGGCCTAAGGACCGGACAAGGAATAAAGCACGCTTCAAGATGCTAACCGAAGGCCGGTCTTAGGCAACGAGAAGGAGGAACCACGAATTTTCACGAATAAGACGAATGTCACGAATAACAACGCGCAGGATTCCGTCACCCGCGAAGCCATGCCGGTTGATCATTCGTAAGATTCGTGAGAATTCGTGGTTAATTTATGACCGTACGATTCCCGCACCGTTTTGCCAGGCCTGTCGACTTCACCACCAACTTCATTCGTTGTCCTTGATGGCGTTCGCTGCTGGACATGGAGACAAATGTCACAGTTATTGTTGCTGCGATCCTAAGGGTCGCGGCAAAAGTAACTGTCGGTTGTTGACGCACCATCCAGCCAATGAGCCGGCACGCGTTAGCGTCCGGTTTGGACGTTTCCCGGAACCGGACGCTAACGCGTGCCGGCTGATGGAGCTATCCATTTCGGGCAACCAACTCCGAATCAAAATCACCCTGTTATTGTTGCCGCGATCCTAACGCTTTTCATTCGTGAAGATTCGTCCAATTCGTCTGATTCGTGGTCCATTTAAACCACTGAACCACTTGCACACTCGCCACGCGCAGTGATCTCAGCCTGCATAATTTCAAGGTTTCGGCAATTGAAACTCGAACCGGCTGGTCCCTTTCGAGCGGTTCCCGCCAAACAGCAGGACTTCGGGATTGCCGGCGGCGTTCACCGGCAGTGGCGACTCCGTATGGTCGTCATGGATGAACGGCATCGGCCCGACATCAATGAATTTCGAACGTTGCGCATCAAACAGGGATGCGGAATGCAGTTCCACATCTGGTCCCTGCAGTGGGTCGTGTTCGCCACCGGCGAACAGCAGGTAGCGGCCGTGCTGAGCATGTCCGGCTGGGAAGAGGTCGAACGCCGAATAGTCGCTGCTGCCAATCTGCTTGCCCCGCGGCGCGGAGTTGAAGCCGGACATTGTGGGGCCTGGCGTGAACTCGGTCGTCTTTGGGTCGAACATCCATGTGGCATCGGTCGTCACACCATCGACGGTGTTTTGACCACCAGCAATGAAGATCAACCCATTGAAGAGTTCGAACGCTTTCATGTCCTTGAGCGTGGTCGGCAGGCGGCCGGTTGACGCGGTCCAGGCATTTTTGGAGGGGTCATAAATCTCCGCATCCTGCTGGGCTCCACCAATCACCACGACGCGGCCGTCGCTCAGGGTCACCTGCGCTTGCAGTGAGCGACCTTGATGGAGGGCAGCGGCCGGTTCGAAGCGGTTCTTCTGTGGATCGTAGATGTCGACGGCGACAATGCCGCTGCCGCCGAGGTCATTGCCGCGCGGATTACCGCCAGAGATCAAAATGCGTCCGTCATTCAGCCGGCTGATCCCGAAGCTGTGACGGGCCGCGGACAGTTCGTTCCCCGTGAACTCGAACATCCCCGACTCCGGATCGAACAGTTCGGCCGATTGCAGAGCCGCAGTGGGTGCAAAGGCACTTGAGCCACCGGCGAACAGGGCCTTCCCGTTGTCCAGCGTGATGGCATCCAGGGACCACCGCGGAGTCTGGAGCGGGCCGGTGGTCTTCCAACTGTTCGTGGCCGGGTCAAACAGTTCCGCTGTGGTGCTCGCGGAAAACAGGGTTGCGGGCGATTTGGGATCGCGGCTCAGTCCTCCGGCGGCCAGCACCCGGCCATTTTTGAGCAGCGTCGCGGCACCCAAGACGTGGGGATTTTTCAAGGAGTTGTTGGGATCGGCATTCGTCCAGTGGCCTGAGGGCTCCACCGATTGAGCCTGCGCTGGCCCCGAGGGTGCGAACAACAGCAACGCAGCCGCGAGGCAACAGGCGGGCAGACCCAATGGTGCTGGCCCGTCAGTGCGAATTTCCTTGGAACTCATGATTGACCCCGAAACGCTGTTTCAGCGAAGTGCGGTGTGTTCTCGACAACGGAACACGGCATCGTGCTGGCAAGAGTTTCGTCAATCTTATGGGGACGCCTCCCTGAATGTTACCGGCCTTCGCGGCGCATCTGCTGTTCCAATTTCCGGCGCTGCTTTCGGCTCAGGCCGCGCAGTTCTGGCGAATCGTTTTGATCGCCGTTTTCGGAGTCTGGATCTGTCTCGGCGTTCTGCTCAGACACAGGCGTGACAGGAGCAGGGGCAGGAATAGGCGTAGCAGGCTTAGCGGGGGCGGCGGGAGCAACCGGGGCAGGTGCCGGGCGATTGAACACGAGCGGCGTTTGGGCCTCTTCAGAGGTGCCAGAAAGTCCGCGCCCCAGTGCTGCAGCGCCGGGTCTGATTGGGGCCTGCGGAGCTGCCACCGGGGAGGGCGCTTCAGCAACCGTACCTTCCCGAACAGCCGGCCGTGGCTTCGGATCGGATTTCTCTCCAACACCACTCACAGGCGGCACAGGTTCGATCGCCTTCGTTGTGACGGGTTCATCGGCCTGAGATTCTTCGGTGGTTTCGGTGACCGTGCGCCGCCGGGGCGACTTGGCTTCCTGTGTGGCGGCCTTCGGCGTCTTCTCGGCTTCAACCTCTTTGCGTTTGCGCGTGGCCCGTGGCTTCTTCTCCCCCTCAACGTCGGCCGCCGCCAGTTCAATCTTTGCTTTACGGCGGAACATCCAGCCGAAATGTGGTCGTGCAATTCCCGATTTCTTCCGCCGGGGAGCAGGCTCGGCCGAGAAATGGATCACATATCTTGCGTGCAGCGAAAAGCTCAGCAGCATTGCGGTGTGCCCGGTGAGCGCCAGGCCATCCACGGAAGCCAGCCCCCACAGCGGATCGGTCGTTGGAATCAGATCCAGACACCAGACCGCAGCCACGAGGTAACACACAGCGGCGAAGGAGAGCGTCATCCAACTCCCGCGCGACTGCCGCATCTCATTGCACAACCCCCAGAACAAGGCTCCGCCGACCAGCAACACCGGCCAGAGCCACAGGAGGACCGAGTCGTTCCAAAACGGCCGCTGAATGGCCCATTTGACAGATTCACTCCAGGCTGGAGCGCAGCCGGTGGTCACCGCGACGGAGCAGCAAAACGCGGCCATGCCGCTGCGCAGCCAGATCCAGTAGCTTCCCGAGAAATCGGCGGTGCTGCTGGCGCGGACCCAACACACAACCACGGCGAACTGCGCGGCCGCCAGCAAGAGCAGGCCGGAATAGCCCCGCACCAGCGGTGCCGGAGCTGGACCGAGCAGACGCAGCACGCCTGGGCCGACGCTGTGGCTCAACAATTCCGCGAAGTGGCTTCCCACCAGCAGCGCCGCCCCCGTGGCCCAGGCCAGAAAGACGATCGCCAAATGTTTCCACAGGCTGCGTGAAAGCCACAGTTGCAGCGGCAGGGACGCCTGGTCGGACGTGGTTGCTGCCGGCTGGTCCACCCGGTAGGAAATCTCAGCGGGCAGATCCGCTGAAATGGAAGTCTCACCGCACACCGAGTCTTCGGAGGCCAGCCGCCGGCGTCGCCGCTCATCCAGACGTTGAGATCCCGTGAAGCTCATGCCTCACTAAATCGGCGCGGAGCCCGGCGGCCCTGCGCGAGTTCCACATCAGAAAGAATGCCTGCAAGCGAAGTGATTGGCACAGTCCGCACAGCCGTGCGACTATCGCTGTCTGACAAACTTTCGGTGGATGGCGAATCTTCGCCAACCGGAAAAGTCGGCGGGAACCATTTTCGATTTTCGCTTAAGGATTTTCGATTGGCTGTTGGGAGAGTGCGTCAACGGTGACAGACTGAGTTTGGTCGATGCTGATTTCTTTGGTCATCCCCCCAGAAATCAACGATAGTTTGCCGTTCACCTTGTAGCGGCTCTTGAGTGATTCGATCCGGCCGAGGGCGAAGTCAAAAACTGCCACACCGGACGATTCGCTCGTGGCCAGTTTCCCGGTGACCGTCACATTTCCCTGCTCGACCGCAATGTCGTACTGCAGGTCCGTGGTGAACTGGACCCGCAACTTGGCGGGGTCTGCCGGCTTGGAACCGCCTGCACCAGCAGCGTCGGTTTTCGCAGCATCGCCGGGTGTTGCCGGTCCCACCAGCGTGTACACCCGCTTGCCGCGGACCCGTCCCAGGGCGGGGGCTTCCAGATTGATGGGAATTTCCCATTTTTCTCCGGGACGAATCACCTTGTCGCCAAAAATGACGCTCAAATCTTCCAGAGCCACGCGCAAGCCATTGTTGGTGCCACCGTAGCCACATTGTACGGCGAGTGGATGGCCGGTCGCCACCTCTTGGACCCGGTCGGCGTAGCCCCGCAGGTCTGAAAATTCACCCTGGGGGCCGATCGCCAGTCGGACAACCAGGCCCTGCGTCCGCTGATAGAGCGGCGTCAGGATTTTTCCCAAGGCCGTCGTGGTTTCCGGCGGTTGATCCGCGGCAAACTGGTACTTCCCCTGCGGAAAGCGGGCGTCAATCTTCAGGCCGTCAATTGTCCATTCGACCTGTGCCCGTCCCTTTTCATCGAGTTCCAGCACCTTGATGCGGTCGGTTTGCTCGCGAACGAGTACGGTTTCCCGAGTCACGCCATTCGCTTCGTCCCGCTGCTGAAACTCCGCGCGGCTTTTGAAGGCCAGCGTCTGCTCGGGAGCAAACTTGTACCGCAGGAGCAGCCCACCCTTCTCTTCGGGTGGCTCAGGCGTTTCAGGCTTCTCGCCGTCTGGTTTGCCCGGGCCTGGCTTGTCCGTGTCTGCAGCGGGTTTCGCAGCCGGCTCAGCCATCGGCGGCGCGGGCTGATCCTGCATTGGCGCTGCGGCGACCGTGACACACAGGCCAGCGAGCAAAATCGAGCCGATCAGGCGTGCCAGCATTCCAGACTCACACCACGGACGAGGAATTATGATTGAAAACCGGGCGGGATGCGGCAAACTTGAGAAAATCGCAGAACCTGCAATCTCGCGGCGGTGTCTTGTCATCACATGCACGGTGGATTATACACAACTTGGGAACAGCCCACACGGCATGAAATTTCAGTGAAATCCGCAGGATCCCCCCGGTTCAGACTTGGACGGATGAGACGGTCACTTTAAGAATTTCGGGACCAAAGGGTGTTCGGCAGGCAACTGCCGGCGGCCTCAGGTTCTGGAGCATGGCCCGCAGATTCGGCGTGGTGTCCAGCTCCACCACAACCGCATTTGCAAAGGCAGGTGCTTGATGCCTGTAGGACCAAGTCCGGCGATGCAGTCCAGCGTGCTGGTGCTGAACCGGTTGTTCGTTGCCGTTCAGGTGATGTCGGTCAAACGGGCGTTCTGCCTGCTGGCCAAGGACCTGGCCGAAGTCGTCAATGTCGAGAATGGCGCGTACATCTCGTACGACTTTGAAAGCTGGCGTGAGGCCAGTGAATTCAAAGCCGCCATGGAAACCCAGGACGAACACGACGATTGGATCAAGGCGGTCAACTTCAACATTCTGGTTCCGCGCGTGATCCGGTTGTTGAAGTACGACCAGTTCCCCAAAAACATCGTCAAATTCAACCGCCGCAACATCTTTCTGCGCGACGAAAACCGCTGCCAGTACTGCGGCCACAAGTTCTCCACGCAGCACCTCAGTTTGGATCACGTCGTTCCGCGAACGCAGGGTGGCCTGACCAATTGGGAAAACATCGTCTGCGCCTGCCTGACCTGCAACGTGCGGAAGGGTGGTCGCACGCCGCATGAGGCCGGAATGCGGCTCTTCAAGCGGCCGGTGAAGCCCAAACGCAGTCCAATGCTGAGCCACCAGTTGACGTACCACAAGTATCACTCGTGGAAGACGTTTCTCGACGAGGCGTACTGGACGGTGGAGTTGCACGACTAAGGCGACCGACGATTGTGGGATGCATGACTTGCCCGGAGTGCCGCACGCAACGGCACTTCGGGCAGCATTTTTTGGCCGTTCATGGTCCGCAGATCCACATGTTGCGGATTTGCTGCTGGACGGGTTCCGGAAACTCCCGCGAGAATTTGAGCACAATTCGACCCGTCTGCTGCAGGCCGGTGAGCGTCCCCTGCCGCAGTCCCGCTGCCACGACCACCCGCGTGAGATCTTTCAGAAACTGCTGGGTGACCTTGCCCGTGATGACCTGCGGACGGCCTTCGTAAAATCGAATCTGAAAGGCGGGCGGCGGCTTGAAGCGGTCGCGGAGAAACCACGCGCAGACGCAGAACAAGGCCAGCAGGATCAGCCAATCAGGCATCGATCAGATCACCGGAACGGTGCCAGCGCCTCCCGCATCTCCTCGGCGGTCTGAAAACGATCTTCGGGGCGGCGAGCGAGTGAACGATGCACGATGGCAGCCAGTTCGGCCGGGATGTGCGGTGCCCGCGTCGTGAGGGGGACCGCGTCCTCTTCCAGCACCGTCGCGAGGGGATGCTGGTCGCGGGTGTATTCGTGCGGATATTGGTTCGAGAGGAACTGGTACAGCGAGGCTCCCGCCGAATAGATGTCCACCGTCGGTTTGGAATCGCGGGCATTCAAAATCTGTTCGGGAGCCATGAAGGCACACGTGCCCAGCAGTTCTCCCTCCACCGTCATCCCTGACAAGCCGGCGTTCATGTAATTCTTCGCCAGTCCGAAATCCGCCACCTTGACGTGCAGGCTTTTTCCGATGCGCGAGAGGAGAATGTTGCCGGGCTTGATGTCCCGATGCACGAACGACCGCTCGTGGGCGTGAGCCAGCCCCTCCAGCACCTGGCTGATGATGGCGCAGAATGTTTTGGTCTTGAAGGCTTCGCTGCGACCAGCGAGCACCTCGTGCACATCCACGGTCTCGATATACTCCATCACGAAGTACAGCATCCCGCCAGACGCTCCCGTGTCGTGGAGGCGGACAATTCGTGGATGATGCAACTGGCTGAGGACGCTGACTTCCCGGAGGAACAGGCTGATTACCTTGGGCCGAACCGAAGACTCCGGCGTGATCACCTTGAGCGCAAACCGCTCGTTGGTTTCGCGGTGCCGGGCCAGATACACCGTCCCCATCTTCCCCTGCCCAAGCAGGCTCAGCACCTCGTAGTCCGGCACGGGCTGGAAGTCGAGCACGTGGCTGTCATCCCGCGTTGAGGCCGGCTGCGGTGCGGGCGCGGGCGGGATGGCGGCCACATCCTTCAACTCACCCGGAGTGGCCTCCAGCTCAACCCGCATGCGTGTCTTGCCGCCCGAGATTTCATCGCCATGCTTCAGCAGCGCCTGGGTGACGCGGCGGCCATTCACGAACGTCCCATTGCGGCTGTTCAGATCCCGCAACAGGCATTGCGGCGGGTTCACTTCCAGCACGAAGTGGTGACGTGAAAAATGGGCGTCCTCGGACAGCGTCAGATGCGTGTCCGGCGCGCGGCCGACGAGGAATGTTTCGTGCCTGTCGAACTCGAACCGAGCTCCGGCGAGCGGTCCGGCATGCACCACCAAAATCAGCTTCATTGAAATGGAGTCATGGAGTGACAGCCCCGGCGGCGGGTTGAAACGGGTCGTCGTCGACCCATCCTTGCGGCCACATCATACCAACCGAACACGCCGGTTTAGAAGCTGCGCCCGCGGACGTGCTGACGTGCTGGTGTGCTGGTGTGCTGGCGTGGCAGGGCTGACCGCTTTTGAAGCTGGGGATCCGCGCGACTCACCGGACGGCTTGCGCCGTGCCGCTAATTTTGTAGCGGAAGGGGGCGAGCCGTCCGGTGATGTGCGGGCGGCCCCTGCGGCAGTTCCCCGCAGGACTTCGGTTTTTTCCCCATCGGGGATATAACTGCTTCGGACGCCCTGCGTTGACGCTGTCGGATTGGTGCCAACGCAACTTCATAAGGAGATGAGGGACCATGCACCCGTGACCGCACCAGCCCCCGCGCCTGCCGAAACCGTATGGACTGTCGGCAAGATCATTGATGCCACGACGAAGCATCTGCAGCAGAAGGCGGTGGGGGACACCCCGCGCCTGGATGCGGAGATCCTGCTGGGGCATGTGCGAAACTGCAAGCGGATCCAGCTCTATGTGGATTACAACGCACCGCTGACCGAAGACCAGCGGGCGCGCATGCGCGATCTGGTGAAACGCCGGACGCAGGCGGAGCCGGTGGCTTATCTCGTCGGCCGCCGTGAGTTTTTCAGCCTGGAGATCAAGGTCACCCCGGCGGTCCTGATTCCCCGGCCGGAGACCGAAACGCTCGTCCTCGATCTGGTCACGTTTGCCAAAGACCGTCCCGATGCGTCCATTTTGGAACTCTGCACCGGTTCCGGCTGCATCGCCATCGCGGCTGGAGTGAATCTGCCCGCGGCAAGAATCACGGCCGTCGAGATCTCTCCACCCGCACTGGCCGTGGCTCAGGAGAACGCCGCCAAACACAAGGTCACCGAGCGGGTGACCTTTGCTGAGGGAGACCTGTTCGCACCGGTTGCAGCAGGGACAGTCTTCGATGCGGTTGTCAGCAACCCTCCGTATGTGGCCGACGAAGAGATTGAATCTCTGCCGCCCGATGTGCGGTTGCACGAACCATTGCTGGCGCTCAAGGGCGGCCCGCGCGGCCTGGTGATTTTGGAGCGGATCATCGCCGCCGCGCCAGACTTCTTGAAGCCCGGCGGGTTGCTGTTGCTGGAACTCTCGCCAGAACAGGCCCCGCATGTCGCGGCGCGGCTGGAGAGCCACGGCGAATTCGTGGATGTTCGGATTTTGAAAGACTCGGCAGGTTTGGCCCGTGTGGCCCGCGCCCTGCGAAAGTAAAAGTCCGATTCGGCTGCCTGCGATTCCGCTTGACCGCCAAAGCAGCTCCGGGTATAGGTCCGCGCCTCTCCCTGTTGCCACTCCTGCTCTTTGCGGAATGCTCACATGAAGCGTGTGCGGCTGAGCCTCGTTGCGCTCATGATGTGCCTGCCCGGGGTCGCGGGATGCCTGATCATGCATCATCACACGAAATACGAGCGGGAAGCCGAGCAGCGGAAAATGGTCGTTTTCCAGACCGAGACCGCGGAGCGCGTGTTCAAAGCCCGCGCCATGAATGACGAAGTCCGCGACTCGCAAGGCAAATCGAACTTTGTCGCGATCCCGTTCTTGTTGATGTGGAGTTCGACGCGGGTGAAGTCGGCACCGGCGTTCTACAACGACCAGATTCTGGCCTGCGACACGAACGGTGACCGCCAGATCTCGGAAAGCGAGGCGCTGGCCTACAACCCAACGTACTTCGAACCCGACACGGAGAACCTGGCCTCTGGCCCCATTAAAGTCCGCGTCTCTGGTTCGAACGTCGTCGGCAGCCGCCCCGCGAAGCGCAACGGGCGGTCGACCGTGACGCATGCCTCTGCCACCGAGCAAGAAGCGCCAGAGGACGTGGATGCAGACAGCGGCGCGAATCCACCAAGCCCCTAAAGCTTCTCCAAAGACAACGCAATCTCGTCGCCAACCTCTGGATCTGATTCCACGACCCTCCGGGCAATGAGCGCCTCCCGGGCCTCCGCGCCGCCGAGTCGTCCAAGAGCCCAGGCGGATGCGCCGCGGACCTGTGGCTCATCATCCGCCAGCGCTGTCGCGAGGATGGGGACTGCGGACTGGCTGCCGCTGTTGCCCAGCACGATCGCCGCGTTCCGCAGCAGGCCGGCGCGTTTGGGACGGCTCAGAGGAGTGTGACGGAAGCGGGCGCGAAACGCCTCGGGTGAGAGTTGCAGCAGCCCGGCGGCATCCAGCGGTTCCAAGTCGGGCCGGGGGTAGAAGAGCGGGTCGCTGGTGGGAGGTGCCTTCCGATTCCAGGGACAAACCTCCTGGCACACATCGCAGCCAAACAGCCACTGGCCGACGCCCTCCCGCAGTTCGCGCGGGATCGGTCCTTTGTGTTCGATCGTCAGATAAGAAATGCACCGCCGGGCGTCCAGCACATACGGCTCGACAAAAGCGTCCGTGGGGCAGGCGTCCAGGCAGCGGGTGCAGGTGCCGCAATGCGCCGCGAAATGCGTCGGGTCGGGTTCGAGGTCGACGTCGGTCAGGAGCGCCGCCAAAAAGAACCAACTGCCCCGCTGCTTGTTGAGCAGCATCGTGTTCTTTCCAAACCAGCCGAGCCCCGCCAGCCGGGCGAAGTCGCGTTCCAGCAGGGGCGCGGTGTCGACGACACCCCGCGTCCGGGTGCCGGGTGCCGCCTGTTCGACATCGACGGCCAGTTGCTTGAGCCGCCCCCGCAGCAGGTCGTGATAGTCGGTCCCCGACCACGCATAGCGGCTGACGCGGCCGCCGGTTTCTGCTGGTGCCGTCGGCTCGGCAGACCGGTAATTGATCCCCAGCAGCACCAGGCTCCGCACGCCATCCATGATGGCCCCCGGGTGCGCGTACGCCTCTTCGCGGCGGGAGAGATACTCCATGCCCCCGGCATAACCGTCGCGGAGCCACTGGAGGAACGCATGAAATCCGGTGGGGGTCACGGCGGGGGCGATCCCCACCAGGTCGAATCCGGCCTGCCGCGCTGCTGCCTTGATGTCAGCGCTGGTCAGCATGTACACCCCGGGAATTCGTGAAAACCTTGGAGTTCAAACAGCACAGGCGAACGAGCGTCACGCGCCCGTTCGCCTGTGCGAAGTCTTGTTCAACCGCTTACATTACCGGTTGAAGAGAAATGCCGGACTGTTCATCAGCGCCCACATCAGATCCTGCGCCGCTTCCGCCCGGACGGGCAAGGTGGCCAGGTACTGCGAAGCCGTCTGCGCTTCTTCGTCCGTCGGCCGCCGGTTGATGACGCTGAGGTAGATTTCATCAAGGAGAGTCTTGTCGTCGGCGTTGGCGGCAATCGCCTTGGCGATCACCCCCTGCGGATGAACAATCGCGTCGGCGACCGTGGGGCCATTGATCAGGTTGAGGGTCTGAGCGAGGCTCACGTCCGAGGCACGTTCACACTCGCAGGGAATTTCCCGCGGAGCACGACCGAACATGTCGAGGAAGCCGATTTGAATGTTCGGGTCGGGCAGTTGCGTGGCCCGGAAGCCAGCGGGAACACCCGGCAGGTTCACGGGGCTGCCAGTCGCGATCATGATCGCGTCGAACAACTGCTCGGCCGTCAGCCGCCGCGGAATGAAGTGTGAATAGTTTTCCGCGTCGTCGTCATTCCACTTGTTGGCCAGGAAACTCCGCTGGTAGGTGTACGAACTGGTGATCGTCCGCAGCAGGTGCTTCAGGTCCATCTTGTGAGCCACGAAGTCTTCGGACAGCGCCTTGAGCAGTTCCGGGTTGGAGGGCGGATTGCTGCTGCGAATGTCGTCGACGGGGTCGATGATCCCACGGCCGTTGAGATAGCTCCAGTAGCGGTTGACGATGCTGGCCGCGAAGTACGGGTTGTCCTTCGAAGTCAGCCAACTGGCAACCTGCGTCCGCCGGTCGCCCTGTGGCTCGGTGAAGCCCGCGAAGACATACGGATACGCCGGGGGAATGTCGACATTGCTGCGGGGGTTGATCACCGCTTCGGGATGGCGTGAGGGGAAGATGATCTCCTCTTCCGGCTGTGTGCCCGGCTTGCGGCCGACCGTCGCGAAGTAGGCCGACAACTGGTAGTACTGGTTCTGCGTCCAGCGTTCGAACGGATGGTCGTGGCAGCGGTTACAACTGAACCGCGTTCCCAGGAAGACCTGTGTCATGTTCTCCATGACGATCCGGGGCTCGCGCGAGACGCGATAGTAGTTTGCCGCCGGACTTTCGAAGGTGCTGCCCGAGGCGGTCACCAATTCGCTGACGAAGGCATCGTACGATTTGTTGGTGGCCAGGGCGTTGCGGATCCAGTTGCGGAAGCTCCAGACACCCTTCTCGCTGATCAGTTTGCGGTTGGCGAGCAGCAGATCGCTCCACTTGAGCGTCCAGTGGTCGATGTATTCGGTGCTGGCCAGCAGTTCATCGATCTTGGCTTCACGCTTCGTCTTCGAATCGCGAGGATCGGTCAGAAACGCCTTGGCGGCTTCCACGGAGGGCGGCAGACCGGTCAGGTCGAGCGAGACGCGGCGCAGGAACTCGGCATCGGTGCAAAGTTCGGATGGCAGCGTCTTCATCCGCTCAAGCTTGGCGTTGACATGCTGGTCGATGAAGTTCGAGACGGGAGCCGGTGCCCAGACGAAGCCGGTGCGGTCGCCCAGGACGGTGATCATGTTGGCGGCATACGCGCCTTCATATCGCACCAGCATTGAGGTTTCGCCACGACGGAGCGCGGTCACGCTGCCGTTCTTCGCACCGGTGTTCTCGACGCTCGCCACATTGAAGTTGCTGCTGCTGAAGACTGCGTCCGCCGTCACGTCGCGGGTCGTGCCGTCCTCGTAGGAGGCGATCACCATCTGCTGCTGGGTGTACCCCTCCTTCGGCAAGACGGGGTTCGCCGGGAAGACTTCCAGCTTGGTCACACGCGTTGTGGGGACGAATTGGCAGCCTTCGGAAATCCACTGCTGGATCAGGGCATATTCGCGGGAGTTTTCATCAAACAGGAAGCCGCCCACATGGGGCACACCCTGCGTGGGCTTCAGCAGCATCAGGCTCTGACTGGGCACGGCCCGGTTGAACCGCCGGCCCGAAAGGTCGTCGATCAGGGCGTTGTAATCGTATTCTGGATCGTATCCACGGAGCGACAGCTTGAATCCCGCCTTGCCGTCCTGGGCACCGTGGCAGGTGCCTTGGTTGCAACCCACCTTGCTCATGGCCGGTTCAATTTCGCGGATGAAATTGACCGGTGTGGGAGCGGCCTCTTTGACGACGACGGCAATTTCTGTCTGTTTTCCGCCAGCTTCAATGACCAGCTTGGCTTCGCCTGCCGCCTTGGGGGTGACGAAGCCGTTGGTCAGTGTGACCGCTTCGCCGTTGACGGTCAGCTTGGCCTCGCCTGACAGGTCGAAGACTTCGCCCGTGGCCGCCTTCCCTTGGACGAGGACCTTGCGGGCGTCGCGAATGCCGTTGAGTTCCAGCTTGGCGGGGGTGATGACCAGTTCGGTCACTGGAGGATGGGCCACCGGTTCGGCGGCAGCGAGGCAACTGGAGCCGGCCACACAGGCAGCCAGGCAGAGTCCCAGCAGGGATCGCTCAATTCGCATGGATTTCACCTTTTATCTGTGTTTGAGAGCGGCTGATCCAGCCGAGTTGTTCGATGTTGTGAGCGACTACTTCGTGGCCACTGCCGGGACAATGGTCACGGGGACCAAGTCTTTTGTGAGCTGACCCGTGGCTGCGTCAAAAATTCGCACCTGACCGTCGAAGCCACCGGTCGCCACGCGTTTTCCGTCGGGAGAAAAGCTGACGGCATACACGCCGCGGGCGTGACCGGGCAGCTCATGCAGCAGTTTGCCATCTTCGGTGCTGTAGATCCGGGCGCTGCCGCCGGCCCCCGTGCTAGCCCCGGCGACGAACTGACTGCCGTCGCCATTGAAGTCGAGGGCGAAGATCCGGCCGGGCATCACTTGGTAGCCACGGAGCTTGTTGAAGTCGTCGCCAATCTGCCGGGCGGCTGTACGGATCATCTTGTAGAGCTTCGGTTCACCATCGGCACCGCCCACCAGCAGTTCATTTTTTGTCGGATGGCGACGCAGGACCTGCAGGCCGCCCTTAAGGGCGCCGGGCGTGATGCTCGTGATGTTGTCGACGAACTGACCGCTTTCGACGATGGAGAGCTTCATCGAGCGGTCACGGCTCACGGTGATCATGTGCTTGCCGTCGACGGAGAAGGTACTGTCCATCACCCAGTCGGCATGGGCGTCGAACTTCAGTTTCTGCTCCATGTCTTCCGTGCGAATG
The DNA here is from genome assembly GCA_021732845.1 of Planctomycetaceae bacterium. Taxonomy (GTDB): domain Bacteria; phylum Planctomycetota; class Planctomycetia; order Planctomycetales; family Planctomycetaceae; genus JAKFUF01. Next base: position 14,201 of record JAKFUF010000121.1, read on the forward strand.
ATCCGGGCGCTGTTGTCGGCCCCGCCAAAGGCGAACAGTTTGCCATCGGGGCTGAAGCGTCCGCCGAAGAGTGTATCGGCGGTGAAAGTCGCGGCCCGCAACTGCTTCATCGTCGCAGGGTCCCAGAGCTGGACTTCACCAAACAGGGACGGATTCCCCCCGGTGGCGGCGAGAATTGTTCCGTCAGGCGAATAAACGAGCGAGGTGATCCGCTGTGACCGACCAACCAGCCGACCCTTGAGGCCACTGCCATCGGCGGCATGCAGCAGGATCTCGTGAAATCCGGAGACGGCGAGCGTCTGACTGTCTGGTGAGAACGCCAGTGCGGAAATGACGGGTGCCGTGGTGTAGACCGGTGGGTTCTCGGCCGTGATCATGTCGGCCAAGCCCATCGGCGTGTCGTCCGTGGCTCCTTCGCTGATCCAACGGGAGATCAATTCAACCTGCTCTTTGGGCAGCGGCGCGGCCTTGAGCGGCATCCGGGGCTTCTCGCCGGAGATGTACTCAACGATCACGCTTTCGTCCGGCTTTCCGGCGGTATAACTTTCTCCGTTCTCGCCGCCCTTCTTGAATTCCGCAAACGAGGTGAGCGACAGCTTCCCCCCAGCTTTCGCGGGTTGATGGCAGCCGGAACAGTTGCGCTGGAGAATCGGACCCACCTGCCGGTAGTAACTGACAGGGGTGGCAGGCTTCGCTGGAGCGTCCTCGGCCGAGGCGGTCGCCAGCGTTCCCATCAACAGCAGGGCCAGACAACAAAGTGCGTCACGCAGACGCATCGGGCACACGCGTGGCATCCACATACCTCTCGGGGCCAAATGGGTGGCTTGAATCCTTCACGCCAGCATTCGGAGATCAAACACCGCCAAGGCCGCTTCCCAGCCTTGCATGCAAATTCACCAATACGTTCAGGATAACCACCGCGGCGCGCCGCTGTAAAGGTGGCGTCACTGCATGTTGGCGGCCTCCTGGCATCAGATCGCGTAGTCGACCTTCCTGCCCAAAATCCGGTCAATCACGTCAATCGGCAAATCAATTGCCAGGGAAGCTCCCCGGTTCACGTCGGTGGGATTGATGCCACAGTACATCGCCCATGGCCCCAAATGTCGCCAGCGACCGGCCCGTTTGGGCTCGTCCGGCAGGACCGGCGTGGTGCAGCGGTTGCAGCCGATTGTTGTATAGCCCTGGTAATGCAGCGGGTTCTCGATCACCTGGTGTGTCCGGATGTAGTCCTTAAACTGTTGGTCGGTGAACGTGGCCAGCACGTTGACTCGCAGGCAGTTCATTTGGGGATCAACAGCCAGGATGGGCACCTTGGCCCGTTTCTCGCCATCGCCGCGGCGCAGGCTGCCGATCAGGGCGTCATACCGTCCCTTCATCGTGAGCAAGGGCTGCGTCTTCCGCATATCGCAGCATTTTTCCTGCCCGTCATTCGACAGATACAGCACGCCGTACTCAGCGGTCTGGGCTTCCATCGTTTTTTCCGGCACCAGCGAGTGGACGCGGAGCCCATATTCATTCGCCACGCGGTCACGGGTGGCGAGCGTCTCCTCGAACATCACGCCGGTATCGACGAACAACACATCCAACGGCAGTTTCGCCGTGTAGGCCATGTGGCACACCGCCGTGCCCGCCCGCTGCATGGCCGACAGCACGGCGGTCCGCTCTCCGAAAATGGCCCAGGCCCAGGCGAGCAACTCCTGCGGGGTCCGCTGCTCCATCGTGGCGTTCAAATCCGCCAGTTCACCCTGCGTCAACAGCGCCATGCTTCCGGCCTCGATCCTGCTCAATTCTGAAGGGAAGTGTGAAGTCTAGCAAACGCGGCGCACGGCGAACAATCGACGCAGGTGCGCGACGATCCGCACCATTTTCGGAACGCCGACACAGGTGAAATTCCTGTTGACGGGCCTGGGGTGCGGGGATACCCTGCCAACCCTCTCATCTCCAAACGACTGCATTTCTCCAAGGGGTCATCCCGCGGGCCGCGCCTGCGGAACAGCCCGTTGCATTGTGTGCTTCTGGACGCCTGTCGCGACTCGGCAGACGCGCCGGCCGTAGGCACGCCATTTAGGACCGGACAAGAAATCAAAGTGCGTTTCAAGACGCTGACCGAACGCCGATTCTGGATCACGAGAAAGGGAATCTTCACGAATCCGACGAATGTCACGAATGCCAACGCGAAGGATTCCATCGCTCGCGGAGCAATGCCGGTGGATGATTCGTAGGATTCGTGAAAATTCGTGGTTCAATTTCTGACCATACGATTCACGAGCCGCATTGCTGGACCTTTCGACCTGACCAACACCCTTATTCGTTGTCCCTGATGACGTTCGCTGCTGGAGATCGGCAGAAGTGTCACGGTTATTGTTGCTGCGATCCTTAGGTCTGGAATCTTCCATGCGATCACACATCGCCCGAGGCCTGATTGTTGTTGTCCTGTCTGCCGTGGCAGCCGGGCAGTCTGCGGCACTCGCTCAACCCGAATCTCTCCCGTCAGCCGGAGGGCAACCGGCACAGGCGGATGCCTATGTGCCCGGTGTGCTGGTGATGGTCAACGGGGCGGTCTTTGAAGGCCGCATCCTGAAGACCGGCAACAGCTTCGAAGTCCGATCGCGAAATGGCACCATCTTTGTGCCGGGTGATGCGGTCAAACTGCATTGTGAAACGATCCGGGAGGCCTTTCGGGTGTTGCGCGACGACCTGCCCGAAAATGGAGCGATTCCGCAGCGAATTTCGCTGGCGCGGTGGTGCATCACCAACAAAATGGTTGATGAGGCCCGACAGGTTTTGAAACACGCGCTCTCCCTCGACCCCAAGAGCAACGAAGTCCGCACCCTGCTCAATCGCGTGGACGAAATCCTGGATCCCAGAACGCCTCCGCCGGAAGTGACTGCCGAAGAGCGCCTCAAACTGGCACGAATGGGTGGCCTGCCGGATCCAGAGAGCCAGGCGCTGGGAGGCCTGCCCCGCGAGCTGGGAGTCCAGTACATCCGCCAGGTGCAGCCGTTGCTGATGAATGGCTGCGCGCTGGCGGCCTGCCATGGGCCGCAGGCCACGGAGACATTCTCCCTGCAGCGGGTGATGCCCGGACGGGGTGCGAACCGCCGCGCTTCGGAGCAAAACCTGACCAAGATTCTCGAATTTGTCTCCATCGAACATGCGCGCTCGAGCCCGCTGCTGACCGTGCCACAGACCGAACATGGTCTCCGCGGGAAGCCCGTGTTTTCCGGCGCAAGGGGGGAGACTCAACTGGACCTGTTGAAAGCTTGGGTCTCCGCGGTGGCCCGTGCCCAGAGTCCAGCGACGACGGGACCGGGAGACACGGAATCGACGGTCAGCACCGCGGGAGCCACGGGTTTCCCCAAGTCGCCACCGGTTCGGCAGGTCAGCGCTGAATCCCCCGCGGCCGATCCGTTCGACCCGGCGGAATTCAACAGCAAGACGGAGTGAAAACGGCCATTGTCGGCCGTCATTTCACTCTGCCCCAGCCGGCATCTTCGACCGCGCGGTCATCCACGACCGCCTCCTTTCCCGGCAGCACGCCGGATGGGCGGCGCAGCGCCGCGTAACTCAGTAAGGGTCGCAGCAAAAATAACTATCACATTTGTCTCCCTATCCAGCAGCGAACGCCATCAAGGACAGCGAATGAAGTTGGTGGTGAAGTCGACAGGGTTGGCAAAACGGTGCGGCAATCGTACGGTTATAAATTCACCAGTGGAGTAGGAGAGGGGCAGTGTTGCTGCCTCCTCTCCCCTCGTCAAACCGGACAGGCAGATTTCCCGCATCCGGCTTCCCCGAAGACTTCAACAACAGGCATGCACAGGGAGTTCGCGAGTG
>JAKFUF010000225.1 GCA_021732845.1 Planctomycetaceae bacterium
CCACAAACTCGCACTTCAACCCTGTCCCAGGTAAGACCATCAACTGGAGAGCCGGATGCGGGAAATCCGCCAGTCCGGTTCGGAGGGAGGGGGGAGCCGAAACCAATCGGCCCTCCCTACCCCTATCCGCCGCGTCGCCCGCAAGCCGCACGTCGTCCTCACTCGGGCACCGCAAAGTTGCCGAGTCACTCCGTGACTCGAACCCAGCCGGAGTGGCTGGGCGACTTTGAGACTCATCGGAGAGCTGGTGCCAGCTGGTGCCCTGCCGCTGTCTCTGAATTGCAAGCCGTCGAGGAAGCCACGATGCGAGTCACGGAGTGACTCGACTACTTTGTGTCGCCTCTCGCTCTGCGAGAGGACGCGAGCGTGGTCCAGCGAGGCCCAACACGGTGACCGAAGATTCGCGATGTCGGCATTGTCGCCAGACGTTCGCGTTATTGTGCGGGAGCAAAAGACGACTTTACGCCGTTCGTAGGCTTCGCATCCCCACTGAGCTTGACTCAGTGGATTCGGGACTCTGCACTAGGCTAGGTCGGATTGCGGCCCGCGCGGCCTAGTGCAAAGGCCTGCTCACCACTGGGGTGAACTCGGCGGGGTCGTGGAAGCGGTTTCGAAAAATCTGCAGCACGCAATTGTCACCCGGACACCAAGCGACACAGACATCCTTTTACTGGCGAAAATTAGATAATAAATTTTAAATTGTGACCTTCGTCGTTAAAGCATTCCGGTGATCAACCCGGCCAAATTCGGCAGTGCGGCGAGTTTCTTCGCGCAGCGGGGGTGGGCATAGATCCGCACGCGCTTCACATATTCGTCGAACTGGGTGTGGGCGAGCGCGGCGACCACCGGTGAGGCTTCCTGCAGGGGCCGGTACTTTTGCTCTTTGGCGTAGTACAGGTCGACCTTGAATTCGACCTCGCGGTGCCGGGGCGGACCGTCGATCAGGACATCGGTGGGCGAGAGAGTTTCGCCGATCTGTTGTCCCAGGCGCTGGGCCAGCATCGCGGCGGAGCGGGCCAGGACATCGAACGGCTGGCGGGCGAGCCGCGCGTGCAGTTCGGGATTGTGCATCACGCTGGCTTCGACCACCCGCTTGTACAGGCACCGCTTGCGGCCGAACACCCCCTCCACCAGTGGCTCACACGGTGTGCCACGTGCCCGCGCCCGCAGCAGCAAAATCGTTTGGTCTTCGCTCATCTGGAACAGTTCGCGGAAGTCCATTCCCCCGCGGAGTTCAAAGAAGGCCCGCGCGAACATGCAGGTCGCCGACCGGACCGCATGATGCCAGTAGACCTCGCTGAACATCACATACCGGGCGAACACCATCAGCTCCGCGGCGGTCTTGCCCTTGGAGCTGATCGCCAGGCCATCGCCGGCTTCATTCACCACCAGCGACTGGATCAGCCGGTTCTTGTCGAAGTTTCGTCCATAGGGCACGCCGCAGTGCAGGCTGTCGCGTTCCAGATAGTCCATCTTGTCGATGTCGATCGGTCCGGACAGGATCGACCGCAGCATCCGCAGCCGGGGGGTGTTGGTGCGAGCCACGAGGACGTCGAGGACCTCCTCGGGGTCGATGTCCCACTCGGTTTGCAGCACCTCGGCCAGTTCGCGGTTGGGAGACAGGAACTCGGCGGCGAACTCCTCGTGCGGCGGCAGTTCCGGCAGGCCCATGTCCTCGATCGGGTGGCAGAACGGCCAGTGCCCCAGATCGTGCAGAAGCGCCGCGGCCATCAGCACCTCGGCGGAATGCGGATCGATCAGGTCTTGGAACCGCTTGTCTTTGCCGAGCTGCCACAGATACCGCAGGGCGTTGTGAAACACCCCCAGGGCATGCTCGAACCGTGTGTGCATTGCCCCTGGATAGACCCGCGACACCAGACCCAACTGCGTGATCTGCGACAGCCGCCGAAACTCGGCGGTGTCCACGATCGCCTGGACCCGCCGCGTAAACGGAACGTCGACCTCCGCCGGAATCCGCACGATCCCCTGCCCGGCGTCGAGTCGCAGCAGTTCGGGAATTCGCAGGAGCGGATGCGGCATAAGTGGCTCGGGATCTGGGGCAAAAAAGGAGAACGGTTCCCAATGGCCCACTTTACCGCCTCGAACGAGATGTGGCATCTCATGCCCCGGTGTGCCGGTGTGCCGCAGCGCCCCGGTGTGCCGCAGTGCCCCGGTGCCTCCGTGTGGCGGTCCGCTGTGGCCCTGCATCCAGAGTGCCTGAGCCACGCGGAGGTCCCGCCGCTCTGCCTCGACCTTGCGATTCAAGTCGTCAACTTGCGACCGGTCTGGTTCCGCAGTAGCGTGGAGCACTCCTTCGCTTCTTCGTCTTCTGGTCATTTCTTCGTCTTGGCAGTTTGGCGCTGGATTCCCCCATGTCGATCAAAGTTTCGTGCGATGAGTGCTTTCAGGATTTTCAGGTCAATGACACGCTGGCGGGCAAGCGGGTCAAATGCAAACACTGCCAGGCGGTGATCGCGGTGCCCAAAGCCACGCAGCGTCCGGCCCGTGATGCAGAAGAGGACGAGAGCGACGACGAGGACGAATTGCCCGCCAGCCGCTCCCGCAAGACTGCCGGCCGGGGAGGAAAGAAGGCGGTGGCGAAGGGTGGATCCGCCAAATGGATTCTGCCGGTCGTTGGCGGGGTCTGCGTGCTGCTCTGTTGCGGCGGTGTTGGTGCCGTTTATTTCAGCTTCCGTAACGCCGTGACCAACGTGGCCGGTGCGCCCGGGGCCCCGGCGGGGACGGTCTCCACGGCGTGGTCCGTCGAACCGGACCCATTCCCTGGGGCTCCGAGATCGCCCGCCAAATGGAACCTGCCGGAGGTTTCCATCAAGGATGAGAAGCTCCTGTTTCCTTCGACGGGGGAGCCAGTCGCTTTGATTGGTGGCGGGTCGTACAACGTGCAGGGTGCCAAAGTGTGGGATGTGCTCAGCGGCAAGGGCGGAGCCGACCTGACCCCCGACCTCGGCCAGGTCAGTAAGATCCGCCTCAGCGCGGACGGCAAGCGCATCGCCTGCCAGATCCTCAAGCCAGGTGCCCCGCTCAAAATCGTGGTGCTGGCCACGGACACCAACAAGACGCTGTCCGAAGTCAATGTCGATGACGCCACGATGCATATCCAGTGGTTTGATTTTCTCGCCGGCGATGAACTGGCCGCCTACAGCTTTGGGACTCAGGGTGGCAGTTTTGCCCATAGATTTCGTGTTTTCAATACACTGACCGGCGCGAAGCTGCGTGAATTGAACGTGAAGTACAATCTCACCGAGGACGAATCGGCGCTGAGCCCCGGCCGGAAGTTTCTGGCGGTGTCTGGGTCGGCTACCGAGCCACTGCGCCTGATCAACATGCAGAAACTGACCGAGGCGGGCCAATTGTCGCTCGCGCAGGGCATGCAGGTCGTCGGGACGTCATTCTCCGCCGATGGCCGCTCGCTGGCTGTGCTGGAAACCGATCACACCAATTCGAAGATCGCGGTCTACAACACCGCGGACGGCAAACGAACCGCGGAACATGCGATGTCAGGCAACCTGCAGATCGTACTTCGTGGATCGACCTACAAGGGCAGTCGAATCGCCTGGTTTCCCGATGGCAAGTCGTGGCTCCTGTTCGGAGTGCTGGTGGTTGATGCCGCATCGGGCAAGCCGGTCTGGCGGTACGCGGACCCCGGCGACAAGTACCAGTCGGCCCCCAAGCTGCCGTTGGCCGGAAACTCTGTCCTGTTTCTGAGCGGTGAAAACGCCGCCGGCCGCCTGAAGACGATCGCGCTGCCCCAGGCAGACATCAATGCCAGCCTGGCAGCGCTCGCCGCCGGCAAAGGGATCTATCAGAAGGGCAAGAAGGTGAAGTTCGACATCCAGATCAGCGACCTGCGGTTTGGAACAGAGGCCGCCACCCGTTCCGAGCTGGAGAAGATCCTCGGGCAGCGGCTGAAAGGCGATGGGCTGACCATCGGCGATGACGGGACGCTCACCCTGCAGGTGCGCTACTCGGAAGGGGCGGGCGAAAAGATGTCCATTCGCAAGTCAAACAGCCGGATCTTCAACCCGCTCGATCAGGGGCAGGACACCGGCATTTCGATCACCACCACCACCGCGCATGTCGAGTTGTCGCTGCAGTCAGCCGATGCCAAGGTCTATTGGAGCCAGACCCTGGACCAGAACCCCTCCATCCTCTCCTTCCGCGGCGAACCGACCGATGAATCCGCCCGCAATGCCATGTTCGACATGCTCAAGCTCGACCTGGACGCGATCGACCTGCCCTACTTCATCCCGGAAGACGACTCGCTGAAGCCCCTGCCGGTGGTGACGGTGGCAGGGGAATAGAAGGACCGTAGGATGGGCTTCAGCCCAGCCGCGAGCAGCGGTTCCTGTGGCATTGGACTCAAGCCCACACCACAAAGAGGGCGCAAGCAAGTGCATTGATGGCGAATGAGATCCCCGCCGCCGCATCGAGCACGGAGTCGAAGCGCCGGCGTTTTCGACTCCCGTCCTTGGCGTGGCTCATCTGCGCCACGTGCGTGCTGATACTGTTGGCACTCGGATTGACCGTGTGGGTGCCGTATCAGAGGGCACAGCGGCTCATTCGAAATGTGAAATACCTCGGGGGGAAAATCAAAGTTGAGACATCCCTGCCCAAAGGGTTGCACAACTTCGACAGAAGTTGGGGAAAATGTCGATGGACCTGGTTGTTTACCACCCGCGTCACAGAGATTCATTTGCAAAAGTGTGCGATTGACGATGTGTGGCTTTCGCGGTTGAGAGGCCATTCGTCGATCACCGACCTGAATTTGTCGCACACGCGGGTCACGGACAAGGGGTTGGCGGAGCTGTCTCGTCTGGGGCAGTTGCGAGTACTGCACCTGGACCACACAGGTGTCACCGGCAAGGGGCTGCAGCAGCTCTCGTGTTTGGGGCGGCTGCAAAGGCTGAATTTGAGCCACACTGCGGCAATCGACGAAGGACTCAGGCACCTGTCCGCTTTGGAACACTTGGAGGGACTGGATCTCGGCCAGACAGACACGACGGATGAAGGTCTGACCCACCTCTGTCGGTTGCATTCGCTGAAGCATCTGGGACTGCGAGAGACGCGGGTGACCGGCAGCGGATTGGCCGGATTCAAAGGTTCCCTCATCACGCATTTGCAGCTCGAAAGGTCTCAGTTCAACGATCTTGGGATGGCGAACTTAGGCCAGTTAACGCAGTTGACGGTAATCTCGCTGGCTAAAACACGGGTGACAGATGCCAGCTTGAAGGAATTCGCCAAATGTACGGGCTTTTTGCGTGTTGTGCATTTGGAAGACCTGCCGTTGACTGACGCCGGAATTGCCACGATGGCGGGGGCGAGGGGGCTTTCCCAACTGTACCTGCCTGGCACGCAGGTGACGGGCCGAGGGTTAGCGGGTTTCGGGCAGTTGATTTCGCTCGATCTCTCCCGCACTCCGGTCGATGACGAAGGGTTGCGAAGCCTTCCCACCTGCAAGCACCTCAGCCTCATTGACACTGGCATTACCGACGAGGGACTGCGGATTCTGGCGACTGCCTACCGCCACCGAGAGTTGAAGTACCTGGAATTACGGTCGACTAAGGTCACCAACCGTGGTCTTGACTGCCTGAGTCTGCTGCCCGGGCTGGAATTCGTGTCGCTCAAAGGGACAGCATGTTCCAAGGCCGGGATGGCGAACTTGAGAAAGCTTCGCGATGACTTGGGGCTTCACGGCAGTGTTGTTGATCCCTGAGGACTCCGACAGCGGTCCACCGTGGTCAATCGAAGCGTTTGTCACGGCCTCAAGCGATTGTGCTCAACAACCTTATTCGTGAAGATTCGTTCGATTCGTCTTATTCGTGGTTTATTGACAACCGCACGGTTTACCAAACGTGTGGTCCGTACGGCGACCGGTCTCTAACAAATTGAATCCGCGCCGACCGACAGAATTGCCAGTCGGCGCGGGTCACATCGCCAGTAATTAGTTAGAACGCCGCCTTGGCCTTCACCCCCTGGCTCTTGTTGTCCAGCAGGTTTCTGTAGTTGTCCCGCTGGATGGAGTTGAAGTCGTTGTTCTGGTTGCGGAGTTGTTCCAGCAACTGGCCGTCGCCATTGGCAGCCGGCTTCTTCTCTTCCGTCGCAGGTTCCTGCGCGGCGGGGGCGGCGTTGGGTGCCGGCATCGCCAGCGGGAGCTTGCCACGGTAGAAGGCGTAGCGGTTGGCTTCGCTGCGGGCGATGATCGTGCTGGTGCCCGAGATGCCATCGGCCACGAAGATGCCCCGCAGGTCGGACTGGCCACTGACGAACTGGCTGTTCAGGCTGCCAATGACCTTGATATGCACGTTGTTGGCATACCGGTCGGCCACGGTGTCCTTCACCGTCACCCGCACGCGGCCGCTGACGGCGTCCTCTTGAACTTCCAGAGCCAGCGGTGAAACCAGCACGAGTCCGCTGGCATAGAGGCTTTCACCCTGGCAGACGACGAGGTAGGCCCCCTCTTCCTTGAGCGGCAGGTTGAGCGGATGCTCGCGGTCGCGGTAGTCCTTGCCATCACCCAGTTCGACCGACAGGGCGTGATACGGCCGGATCCCGGCGAGGTTGATCGCCGTGATGCGGCTCAGGTTCCGCTGCAGCAGGCCGAACTTCAGCAGGTCGATCCGGTAGACCTTGATGTTGGCGCTCGTCACGTTGCGGAACTTGAGAGCCACCTTGCCCGGTTCGCCAGGCTTGACCGTGGTCACTTCCGGCAGGCTGAGATCCTTCCGCATGAAGAAATCGATCGCCTCGCTGGCATCGGCAAAGCGGTCTTTCACCTTGCCGTATTCGGCGATGGCATCGGCCGGCTTGCCCTGGCTATGAAACACCTGGCCCATGATGTAGATCGCCTGCCACTGGTTGGCCGAGGCGACTTCGACACCGGTGGCGGGGTCTGTGCGCTTGAAGTCAGCCACCTTGCGGCACATCTCGAGGGCCGCGTCGGGCTTGCCCTTGGCGAACTGGCTGTAGCCGATGACATACCAGAAGCTGTCGAGCAGCTTGCTGTTGGGGAACCGCTCGGCGAACTTCGTGCAGCGCTCGATCGCGCGGTCGTACTGCTGCAGGTCGAGCAGGGCGTTGGCCAGCGAGAAGCTGGCCTGATCGGCAGCCGGGTCATCCGGCCAGGTGGAGAGGAACGTGTCCAGCATGTGGGCGCTGATGGCAATCAGATCAATGCGGGTGACACCCGCCGCCCGCAGCTTCTCATCACCGGCCGCCTCCTGCGCCTTGCCGTAGACCTCCTGCGCGAGGGCGTAGGTCGCCATGGCGACATAGGCTTCGGCCGGATACTCGCGCAGCAGCCGTTCCATCACCTGGACGCTGCGGAGGAACTCGCCGCGCTGGTTGAGGAACCCGGCGATCTGGCTTTCCCGTTGGAAGCCGGCTTCGGCTGTGCCACGGTAGACGAGATAGCTGCGTTCGTACTCACCGATTTCGGTATAGGCCTCGCCGACCTTCAGGATGTTCTCGAACGAGACTTCGACATCGGGGTATTTTTCCTTGATGATCTCGAAGTACTGGACGATGTCGCCATGCGAGCCGTTGGAGAGTGAGCACTGGAACAGCATCTCCACCACTTCGCGGTAGATGCCATCCTGCAGCCGCCAGTCCTTGAACAGCGTGGTGAGGTGTTTTGAGGCTTCGGCAAAGTCGCCCTTGGCGACGTACCGTTTGCCGAACTCGTACAGTTCGCGGGGCGTGAGCCGGTATTCGTCCTTGGACTTCTCTCCCCTCGCCAGCACCGTCAGTGGCTTCTCATTGGTGACTACGATCTTTTCGGGCTGGTAGAAGCTGCGGACGACCGTTTTGCCGGTCTTGTAGTCGCCGGGCAGGTAGCCGACCAGGGTGTAGTTGATGCTGCCGAGGTGCGGGCGGTCACCGAGGTAGAAGGTGATCGCCCCCGGGGTGATCTCGTAGCGGTCGTAGGTGCCGACGATCGACTCCGTGAGCACCATTGCCCCGGCGGGGATCGGCTCGGTGACCACCAGGTAGTCCAACTGTTCGTACGGGGTGCCCTGGACACTGTCGCGGTTCACATACAGGCTGACTTCCAGGCGTTCACCCACGGGAAGCTGAGTGATGGCATTCTCGAAACCATCGTAGGAACCGCTCACAACGTCGAAGCCACGGGCAAGAGCCTCGCCATCCAGCATCCGCTGGGCAGGGGCGTAACTGCGGGAGACGTGCCAATCGTTGGTGGTGCGGACGAGTTTTTCGGTGTCGACGAAGCCCGTCAGCACGGCGCTGTAGCTGAAGGTGCCACGGCCTTCGATGTCGATGTTGATCCGCTGGGGCTTGTCGGCCGCCATCAGCTTGGCCGGCACGGGCAGCGTCTTGGAGCCGTCCGTGGAAGGATCCACCGTGAACTTTTCCAGCAGCTTGTCGTTCACGAACACCGAGAGCGTGTACTTTTCGGGGGTCAGCTTGGCGCGGCCGAACCAGTCGGCCAGAGCCACGATCGCCGGGCCGTTAGCTTTTTCGGGATTCCAGCGGGAGCCGGAACGGGCGGACATCAGCCAGTCGGCCAGGGCCGCATTGTGTGGTCCGGCGGGCTCCAGTTCATTGAGTGCCGCCAGGTACAGTGCCCGCAGTTCGACACCCGACTGCATCCAGGGGACGCAGCCGACAATTGCCACGTCCTGAGCCGCCTTGGCCACCGGGATCTTGGCCTTGGCGAGGGCCAGGATTTCCGCCGCCATCGGCTTGCGGTCCAGCCGAATCAGCGTCAAAGCGACATGCACCAGTCCCGAAGAACTCAGGGCATTCCGGCTGCGGTGCAGGCGGTTGGCGTGGGCGAAGTCCGCCACGCCGGCCTCGGCCAGGCCATGCAGGATGATCGCCTTGCCCTCAATGTCAGTCTCCGGTGCGGCGGCAAACAAAGTCTGCAGATGCTGCACCGCCTTGTTGAACGTGTCCTGCGGCACAGCGAACCCGCCATTGCGTGCAGCTGCCAAGGCCCACAGGCAGCGGCTGCTCAGATATCGGTCGGCCGCTTCCGATTTGGCCGAACCAGACCAGTTCCACCCGCCATCGTCGCGCTGGCTGGAGACCAGCAGGGCCAGCCCGCCTTGAATTCGACCGGCCAGTGCCTGAGCCTCGGGCGTGTCCGTGGTGCGGGTGTGGCCGACCATCTTCATCAGCGCCACGCCGCCCAGAACGTCGGACAGCGAGCGTTCCAGATCGGTCCGTGGCTGCGGAATGTTGCGTTCATACAGCCCCATCGAGCTGCCCAGCACGGCGTCCAGCAGCGTGCGGTTCACACTGGGGCCGATGAGGATCTCGAGGGCGGGGTTCTGCACAGCCGCTCCACCCAAAGCAGCGGAATGCTGGACCGCGAAGGAGGTGTTCTGCCCCGATGTGCCGCTGGCCGTCGCATACACTGGCATGCCATACGGCTGGATTGGCACCGACCGGCCGGAAAAGTCTTTCTGATCGCCAGCGGCGACTGACAGCTCGAAGTCCACTGAGTCGCCAATGCCGATCTCGACGGGGAACCGCAGTTCTTCAATGCCGGTCTTGGTGACCTTCAGCGTCTGCTTCTGTTCCACCGACTTGGTGCCGATCGTCGCGGTCAGCGTGACCACAATCTCGCCTTCCTTGAGGGCGGCGTTGTGGACTTCGACCTGGACTTGGGCCTTGTCACCGGTGGTGAAGGCCAGCGGCGTTTGAATCTCGGCGAAGAGATCCTTCTTGGTGATGATCTCGGCTTCAGCCTGTCCGCCGAGGGCTTCGATGTTCATCCCGCGTGAAACCAGCTTCCAGGCGGTCGAGCGGTCGGGCAAACGGATGACGAGCGTCGCCTTGCCGTCCTTGTCCGAGATCACTTGGGGGTTCCAGTAGGCGGTTTCGGCATTGGTCATTTCCGGCATGATCTCCAGGCCACCCTCGCGGGCCAGCTTCTGAAGGTCAGCCACGGCCAGGCCGTTAACCACCTGGAACTCGCCGCGGCCATTCTTGGCCACGACGGTGGTGGGGCAGTTGCAGAGGAATTCCCAGCCACGGGCAGTATTTCCTAATTCGGCCGTGTTGAAATTCATCCGCACCGACTTGCCTTCGGGATTTATCACCTGAATCCCGATTTGGTTGCCGAAGTTATTGGCGAAGCCGTAATTGTAGTAGCGGTCGCTGTTGGCGTCGGCCCAGGTTGTTGTTTCGTCCTTAAAGATGCTAAAAGTTTGAAAAGGCTCACTTGAGTCCGCCTGCCCCTTCAGTCCGCTCTGCCGGTTGTCCCTGAGGCCGTAGCGTTTGCTGAACTTGGTCCGCGGCCGGCCGGCCTCCTCGGAACCTGAGCCACTGGCAGGCCTGTCGACCGAATCGAGCGCGGTGCCATCGGCGATGAAGGCCCCGCCCATGATCATGTTGCTGTTCTGCATCACACCCGCGACCTGCTTCCGGGCTAGTTCCTCCTCGGCACGAATCTGTTCCAGCTCGACCTCCGCCAGCAGGAATTCATTGATGGCGCGTGTCGGCGGTTGATAGTGGAACGTGCAGCTGGTCGTGGCTCGGACCGAGACCTGCCGCGTGTTGCCGCCAAAGAACTCCTGGACCTCTGGCGACTGGTCGGGGTACATGTCCAGCAGGCTCTTCTGAATCAGCGCCAGCGTCAGGTCGGCGCTGACCGGGTTGCCCTGCGGATCGGTGACCAGCAGTTCCACCGTCAGCGGGTCGCCCGGTCTGAGCGTGGTGGCGCTGGGCTTGAGGGTGATCTTGAGTTCGCGGGCCACGCGGAATTCGCTGTCGGCGTGATGGTATTTCGACCCATCCATCACCGAGACCGACAAATTGAAGTTGGGGGCGAGCTTGGCCACCATCGGCAAATCAAACTCGTTCGACCCGGTCTTCAGGCTGAGGAGCTGATACCCCAGAATCGAGGCCCCCTCATAGGTCACCAATGCCAGGGCCGGCTTGTCGCGCCAGTGAAGCTGAACCTTGCCGGTGTCACCCACCTTGAAGTTGTGCTTGTCGGCCAGGATTCGCAGACGGACGGTGTCTTCTTCGCCGGAGACCATCAGTGTCATTGAGCCACTGACGGCGTTGTTGAACCTGTCGGTTCCCGTGGCTCGAATCGTATAGGTGCCGGACTTCTCAATCCGCAGCGTCTGCGTGGCTTTGCCGGTTTTGTCGTCGGTCTTCATTTCAGCCGACTGCACGAGCTTCTCACCGCTGCGACCATGAAAGTTGGTGACTTCCAGCACCTCCAGCTTCAAGGCAGTGCCCAGAGGCTTGCCCGCCGCGTCATTGACCAGCGTGCTTAGGTCGAATGTTTCACCGGAAATGTAGACCGAACGCAGGGTCGAGAGGCTGATGTCGAAGCCACGGGTCGCCAGTTGAACCGTGGCTGCCGTATGCAGGTTTCTCTCCGGGTAATCGGCGGAGAGCTGCAGGGCCTGTGCCTCGCTGTAGCGCTGCGTGGGCAGGTCAAAGGCGACTTCGCCATTGGCATCGGTTTCGGCCGTGTACAGGCGGTCGTCCGCCAGGCGGTATTGCACCGTCCGGCCCGAGATGGGCGTGCCATAGTAATACTTGAGGATCAGTTTCCCCTTCACATGCTCGCCGCGGTAGAACACCCGCTGCGGCAGTTCGACGCTGAACTGGACCGGCTCCAACTGGTATTCATGAACCGTGAACCGCGTCTCATACGACTGGTCGCGTCCCGGCTGATACACATGGACACGGTATTCGCCCTGCGGTGAACTCGTGGGGAGCTTCCAGTTGGCGGCAAAGCTGCCGAAGTCGCCGAGGGCCACTTCCTGGCTGTGGATCACGCGGCTGCGGGCGTCGTACACATCCAGCTTGTACTTCTCGCCAGCCTTGAAGACGTAGCGGTCCTGGTCCACCTGGCGGATAACCGCCTTCAGGTTCACCAACTGCCCGGCCTTGTAAGCGGGCCGGTCTGTGAAGAGATACCCCTTGGCCGAGAGCCCGACGGCGAACTGCAGCCCCTGCAGGTTTGCCAAACTCGACGCGGAATGGGCGTCCTTCACGGCGAAGACGCGCAGATCGTTGACCGTCTTGAGTTCCTCAAAACTCTTCTGCACGACGCCGTTGGCATCCGTCTTCAGTTCGGCGAAGACCTTGCTGCCATCGCTGACCAGCAGGGTCACACCTTCCGCGGGTTTGGCTTCGAGCATGTTTTCGACAAACACAAACAGTTCATTTCGCGAACTCTTGACCAGAATGTCGATGTCACTGACGACCACCATCGTCGTGGCTTCCAGCGAATCGCTGCTGACCGTGACTGCCGTGACGCCCGGGCCTTCCACGGGAATCTGGATCTCCTGCTCGGTGCGGCGGTACTGTGTGTAGCCTTCGACCTTCTGGTCCCAGGTTTTGTCGGGGTCGATGAGGGCGATGTCGAGGGATTCGACGCCGGACGCCAGGTGCTGCTTCTTGAAGTAGTCGGTCATGTCGATGCGGTACAGTTTGACCGTCAGGTCTTCGATGTTCCGCGTGGTGACCTTGATCACGGCCTTCTCGTTGGAGCGGAATTTCCGTTCGGTCACGATGTGCAACTGGTGCGCTGTCAATTGGCCGATCGCCTGTTGCGCCCGCGCCTGGAAGTCGCCCTGCACCTTTTTATAGGCTTCCAGAGCCTCTGCCAGCTTGCCGAGGTTCTGTTCCAGCGTCACTCCCCGCATGAAGGCCGCCTGAGAAGCCTGTGGCGAGCCGGGATATTTGCTGACGAGCCGCGCCCAGTCGGCCAGCGCCTCTTCGAACAGCGCGTTCCTCACGGCAGCCGCCTTCCTGGTTTCAACGGTGGCCAGCGCTTCCTGATGTCGCATCTCTCCAAACGCGTACAAGATCACCGGGGCACGGGCGTCGAGCGGGTACTTGTTCAGAAAAGTCTCCCACGCCGTGCGGGCGGCGGCAAACTGTTTCTCGCCACGTAGTTCTTCACCCATGGCATATTCGGTGTCGACGATCACCTGCTGAACGGCACTCCACTGCGGATCGGTCGGGAACAGCTCCAGGAACTTCTGCCAGGTGGCGATCGCCTCCTTGAAATTCTTCTGCCGGGCATACACCTGCCCCAGCAGATTCCAGGCGGTGGGCGACGATTTTTCCTTGGCGACTTCGGTCAGTTTCTTGAGCTGCGTGACCGCTTGTTCGATGCGACCGTGATGGATGTAACCCTGGGCGATGTCGAGCTGCGCGTCCATGACGCGTTTGTCATTCGGATACGCTTTGATGAAGGTTTCCAGGGCCGTGACGCCCAGTTCCAAATCGCCGATGGTTGGTGGCTGCGGCATCCCATGCGTGCGGGCCAGCAGATACGTGGCTTCGAGTCGCAGGTTCTGCACCTGCTTTTGCACCGCTTCCGACTGGCCCTCCATGGGGACCGCGGCTTGAATGAAGTCTTGCCAGGTTTTACGGGCTTCCGCGGGGAGAGGAGCGGCCAACTGGGCTCGCCCCAGATGGAACTGGGCCAGGGCCAGAAGGTCGGGAGGAGCCACGCGCTTGCCGGGCCTGTTCGCTTCTCCATATTGCCTGAGAAATGCCTGGTAACTCGGAATCGCCACGTTGAGTTGGTTGAGTTCCTGATGCGAGCGGGCAATCTGCAACTCGATTTTTTGCCGCAGCGCGAGACTGGGGCGCAGCACCAAAGCCTGCTGATAATACTCCAAGGCCTGCGTGTAGTCGGGATGCCGCGCCATGGTGGGACCCTTCTCTGGCTCACCTTGGAAATAGCGGTCGGCGAATTCGAGATAGATACTGGTCAACTCGTCCGTGCGTCCCGCGGACAGCAACCGTTCGGTCTCGGATTTATAGATGGCCGCCGAGGCTTGATAATTCCGCTGTTTGGCAAAGATCGCCCCGCGGCCGAACCGCGAGCGGGAGATCCACGGCGAGCTTGGATACTGCTTTTCGAGGGCCTCGTAGGTCTCCATGGCCGGGACGGCCTGGTCCAGGTCCGCCTGGCTGCGGGCCTTGAGGTACAGCAGGTAGTCGAGCGCGGAGAATTTCTTCTCAGCCAGCAATTGGTCGATCAGCTTGATGGCGGTGGCGAAGTCGCGGCTTTGGAGGGCCTCATTGAGCACCGCGGGCAGCCGCGGCAGTGAGGTGACCGGATCTTTGACCGGCAGATTCTTGTCTGCCGCCGGCCCCGCGCCCACCGGGACGACGGCCATTTCCGCGCCCTTCAGGACCGCGGAACTGAGGATCAACGCGGCGGTCAGGCCGCACACAACCGGCGTCCAACGTCCAGGTCGCATGGCGCTCTCTCCAGTGGGAATCGCTGCAAATCGCTTTCGTCATTGGAGTTGCGAATCGCAGCGGCGAGTGCCGCCTGTCGAGACGCGATTCAACTCCATGAATATGACGTTGCTGATTGGGAAAAGTTGGGAAATCGATCCGAAAATCTCAAGTTTCGCTGGAGATTTGTTTGCGCGCTCCCGCAAAAGTGGATCGGCAATTTCGCAAACGCTGGCATCCACGACCCGGCGGAGTTCAGGGCCTGTCGGTTCAATCGGTACTTGCCATCGCCCGACCGCCGTTCCTCTCGCGGAGCGAGAGGCAACTCAAAGTCGCCGAGTCACTCCGGCTGTTCGAGTCACGGAGTGACTCGCCTACTTTGATGGTCGCCACCCCACTGAGTTCACCTCGGTGGTGAACGGGCTTTTGCCCGACGCCGCGCACGCTGTCACCCGGTAGTGCGGAGGCCCGCATCCGCCGAGACAAGGTCGGCGGGGATGCACTGGCCGACGTATGGAGACCGTGCATCCTCACACCAGAGGTCTACACTGGTGGACAGTCGAGATCGAGTCCCGGAGTGACTGGGTGACTTTGAAGTTTGGCCGCGACAGGTTCCAAAAAGCAAAGACGAGCCGGGAGGCATCAGCCACATCCCGGCTCGTCTGAATTGGTTCGGCGGTCGGATCGACCATATAAGCCTTGCGTGATTCCGGGACACCGCCAGCGGCTCTCAAGTGAGCGCCAGCGAGCGGATCCGCGACAGGTGTCCTGGAATCATGCAATCTTACATAGGAGTGTCGGCTATTTCTCGTCGATCACTTCCTGTTGCGGCGGCGGTTCGCTGGTTTCAGCCGCAGGTTCCTCGGGGGTGGCAGCCGCACTCTCCTCAACACCCTCGACGGTTCCAGCTTCCGAATCATCGGCACGCTCGGCACCGATTGCCCGGCGGACGTTGATGACCTTGCGGGCGACTTCCTGGCCGCTGCTCTTCACGACGAACACGCATTCGCCGGGCGGCACGGTCTCATCGAATTTGAACTTGAAGTGGCTGCGGAGGCTGTCGCGGGGCACGATCGCGCCGCTGCGGGCGATCATCAGGCCATCGGCATCATGCAGGTTGCAGTCGACCCACAGGTCTTCGTGCGGCGGATTGAGGCTCACCTGCACAATGACCATGTCCCCGTGCCGGAAGTCCTTGCGGAAACTGACGAGGTGGTCGCCAATGGTTGATGAGCCGACATCGACGGCCAGAATCTTGTCCGCTTCCAGCAATGGCCGTTCTTTCCGGAGCAGGCGGTCGGCCTCTTCCGCTGAGATCTCCTTAAGCGGCAGCGGTCCGTCGGGGCCGCGCTCGTGGTACACGTCCATCCACTGCTCGGCCTGGACGGCCGCCAGGCTCAACACCACGCACGCCGCGGCGTAACCACCGGTGAGCCACCGCTGGTTGGGCGCCCGCAGGCTGGGCATTCGGAAGATACCCGTGGTCCAGCTCAGCAGCCGGAATCTGCGGACGAACCGGCGAAGCGCCAGCACATCGGTCTCGGTGAAGAACACGGCGTACGACGCGATCATCACGGCCGGGAACATGTTCAGCCCCAGTGTGAACGAGGTCATGATGTGGAACAGGCAGCCCACGAACAGCACCGGCCACCGCGCCCACTTCTGCCAGACCATGAACAGAAAGATCATTTCCCAGGTGATGGCCACATAGCCCGAAATGATGATCAGAATCGGATATTGCGTCAGATAGTCACCCAGAGAATGGTTGCCGTTAATGTAGCTCATCATCCAGTACATCATCTGGTCGCCGCTGAGAAACCCTGGCGTATGCATCTTGGTGATCGACGCACCAAAGTAGATCATTCCCAGCAGGATCTGCACCAGCCGTTGCGGCCAGACGGGGGACCGCAGCGTGCGGAACGTCACATTGGGGTCGTTGCCCAGCAGCCACCGGTCCACGGACCAGATATCGCCGCACCGGGAGACCGCCAGCAGCAGCATGAAATGTGTGGCGATCACATGGTACTTGGACTGCGTGGACATGCAGTCGGCCATGGCGAACAGGAACATCAGGACGCCGGACACGGCCAGCGAGAGACGTGTCCGCCAGCCGATGGCAGCCGTCAGAAACAGGAACAGCATCGCGGTGTACAGTCCGACGGCGACCGGACCAGGGAAAATCGGCACGAATCCTGGATAGCCGTAGTTTTCGGCAATGGGCGCCGGCGAGCCATCGCTGGAATAAATCTCGCGGACCCACAGGTAGCGCGACACGAAATCGATGAACATGGCCAGCGGCAGCACCATCCGCAGAACAGCCATCCCGTAGGGTGCTTCCTCGGCGAAAAAGAACTGGTTGACCTTTTCGGAGAGACTCGTGGCGGCAACGCCGATGGGCCCCGATTTGGTCCGTGCGGACGCGGATGACATGGCAAGATTCCGGGGTGCGGGAGAAGGCAGATCGCTGTGTGCAGTGGCTTCAGTTGCCCTGGCCGATGCCGATGGTGGGCTCTTCGACCGTCATCTCGCGTCCGGCGCGGGGCTGGTTCACAAGCAGCAATGGACGGCTTTTTTCCATCTGCCCGATCAGGCGCGGGTTGCTGGCCAGATTGCGGTGGCCCAGATATTCGAGCCACGGATAGTTGACCTGCGCCGTGGTCCCATCCGGCCGGTATTCACAGCGGATGTGGCAGTACTTTTCGAACCCCTGCCTGGTCTGGCCCTCAAAACGCGTCTGCCAGATGTGGTCGGGCAGGTCATATTTCTTGGACCAGCTCTCTTCGACCACATAAATCCGCGTGATCGGCTCGTGCGTGGTGTGCCGCAGTGTATTGAGTGCCACCTTGTTCAGGTGCATCTGGTAGTTGTCGTAGTTGTGCCGCGGGAGGAATCCCCAAGGTGTCATCGGTCCCCAGGGTCCGGGGGCCAGTTCGTAGTACTTCTCGCTCTGACCTTCGGCGATGACGTGGATTTCCTGGGCATAGGCCGACCAGCCACAGAACATGTCCCACACCACATAATACATGAGGGGGTGCGAGGCGGTGTTGTACTGGAGGATGTGGCAGAAATTCCCGTACGTCAGCGCGCTGAGATAGGCGCTGATAAACGCAATTGACGCCCAACGCTTCATGGCACACCCTCCCTGGTGACTGCCCGGACAACCCGAATGAGGACGGGAATATCCACATGAGGTGCGATGCCGTCAAGAGGAACTGCCTAAACTGGCCATTCAGCACGTATTCAGGTGGCGGAGAATCTGGACAGGATTGAACGTCAGATTTGACGTTTCCGACAAAAGTGAAGCTCAAATTTCACGGTATGTGGCGCAGGTGTCAAACTGTCTTCAAAAACCGGAGTGCAAGACGCAACTCTCGTCCTGCAAATCACGTGTCGCAAAAAAAGTACTTTAGGATCGCAGCAACAATAACTGTGACATTTGTCGCCCTATCCAGCAGCGAACGCCATCAAGGACAACGGATGAAGTTGGTGGTGAAGTCGACAGGCCTGGCAAAACGGTGCGGGAATCGTACGGTCATAAAATAACCACGAATTCTCACGAATCTTACGAATATCACGAATGATCAACCGGCATGGCTTCGCGGGTGACGGAATCCAGTTCGTTGTTATTCGTGACATTCGTCGTATTCGTGAAAATTCGGTGCGCCAGGCCAAGCCTGGTTGATCTTGTGGACTGAAAGGAGTTCACCATGTGAGTTGCTCGATACGCATGTAGCCTGTCCAGCGTCGGTGCGAGCAATCAGCCGGCGGAG
>JAKFUF010000245.1 GCA_021732845.1 Planctomycetaceae bacterium
CTCCCGCAGATCGGAGCACCCATGCGGCCTTCTCTCCCTCTTCACCCGACGTTGAGCCGCCGGA
This sequence comes from Planctomycetaceae bacterium, assembly GCA_021732845.1. Taxonomy (GTDB): domain Bacteria; phylum Planctomycetota; class Planctomycetia; order Planctomycetales; family Planctomycetaceae; genus JAKFUF01. The sequence continues at coordinate 65 of JAKFUF010000245.1, forward strand.
CGATGTTGCAGGCCGGATCGGTGGGGTTGCTCGGGCTGGGGATGAATCACGTATCGGCACTGCGGGCGGCTGAAGTTGGTCGGACAACAAGCATGGAGGGCGCGGCCAAATCGGTCATTTTCGTCTTCCTGTCCGGTGGGCTCGCCCAGCACGACAGCTTCGACCCCAAGCCAGATGCTCCGCTCGACATTCGCGGCCAGTTCTCGGCGATCAACACGCAGACTCCCGGCGTGCAGTTGTGCGAACATCTGCCGATGCTGGCTGCCCGCAGCCACATGTGGAGCCTGGTTCGTTCGCTGTCCACACCGCACAACGGACACTCCGAAGGGCACATGTCGATTCTGTCGGGGCGGACACCGTTGCCGCTGGCCTTCGACGGCACGAAGCCCCAGATGAGCGACTGGCCTTCCATCGCGTCGATCGTGGGTGATGCGGTTCCGCGCCGGAACAACAATCTTCCCCCTGCCATCGCCCTGCCGGAACGCCTGATCCACCGCACCGGCCGCGTGATTCCCGGTCAGTTTGGCGGACAGATGGGTCCCCGCCGCGACCCGTGGTTTGTCGAAGCCTCGCCCTTCAATGCAAAGACCTACGGTGCGTATCCCGACTACGAGTTCCACTTCGAGCGCGGTCGTGAACGCACGAAGGATCTGGTGTTTCAGTCGCCCAATCTAAGCCTGCCGCAAGGGCTGAGTCGCGCGCGGCTGGCGGACCGGGATGTGCTGCGCGGCCTGCTCGACGGCCAACGCCGGGATTTGGAACAGTCGGCGATCGTGGAATCCTTCGACCGGCACCGCCAGGCGTCGATCTCGCTGCTGACCGACCCCAGTGTGCAGCAGGCGTTCGATGTCCACAATGCTCCGCCGGAAGTGCTGGACCGCTACGGCCGCAACTCCTTCGGGTGGTCGCTGCTGATGGCGCGTCAGCTCGTGCAGGCGGGTGTGAATCTGGTGCAGGTCAACCTCGGCAACAACGAGACGTGGGATACGCACGACAACAACTTCCCGTTGCTGAAGGACTGCCTGCTGCCGCCCACGGACCGCGGAATTTCCGCGCTGTTGGACGATTTGCAGTCGCTGGGACTGTTGGATGAAACGCTGATCGTGATGTGCGGAGAAATGGGCCGGACTCCCAAAGTCAGCCAGAGCCCCGGCCGCGACCACTGGGGAGCCGTGCAAACAGTGTTCATGGCCGGCGGTGGTGTCAAAGGCGGCGTGGTGGTTGGGGCCTCGGACAAGAACGGGGCCTATCCTGCCTTCGACAAACAGACCCCCGAGAACCTGGCAGCCACGATCTATCACGCGCTGGGCCTTCCCGACTCCGCCGTCTGGATCGATGACACCCAGCGTCCGCACTCGCTGTACTACGGCGAGCCGATCCGATTTGCGTGAGATCGTGGTTGGGGGTGAAGTGACGACCGAAGCGGCTCAGGAGGTCGAGCCAATGTCGGCATAAGGTGAACAGATGAGTTTTGTCTCACTGACCCGATGCATCGGATGCCTGCTTTTGTTGCTGGCGTCGCTGGGATTTGCCATCACCTATGCTCCCGGCATCCGGCAGCAAGCCGAAGTGATCAGCCTTCGGCCTGATCGGGCTGAGCGTGTCTTTCGGAACTGGACTGTTGCCGGAACATCATTGGGTGCATGAACGAAGTGACTTCGGAGCGGCGGTGGTTGCAGCATGCGTCACTGCTGTAATATTGGCATGTGCCGTGTCATGAAATGACGCTGGCGAAGTTTCCCCTGCCACACGGATCACGGTCAGCATGCCCGATCTCCAGCCCGGCACAGCACCCGTGCCGGCCAGTCAACTGTTCCATTGGTTTCGTGACCTTGGCATTGCAGCCGTGCTGGTCGGGTTGGTCGGCTTCATCTACGCGCCCACCGCAACGTATTCCTTTGTCAACTTCGACGACAACCTTCACGTCTATGACAACCCGGATGTGACGGCTGGTGTCACGCCGGCGACGATGGCCTGGTCGTTCGGAATTCATGGACCCAGCCAGTGGCATCCCCTGTCGTGGTTCTCGCATCAGGTGGACTGCGAGCTGTTTGGGTTGTGGGCGGGGGGCCATCATCTGGTCAATGTGGTGCTGCATGCCCTGGCGACGCTGCTGCTGTTCGCGGCCTGCCGCCGGCTGGCGTGCGGCGTCTGGTGCTGTGCCTGGGTGGCGGCCGCGTTTGCGGTGCATCCCCTCAACGTCGAATCGGTGGCGTGGATTTCGGAACGTCGCAATGTGCTGACGGCCATCTTTTGGATGTTGACGCTGCTGGCGTACCTGCCCTGGTGCCGAACCCGGCGTCCCGGAGCCTACATGGTCGTGCTCGCCATGCATGCGCTGGCACTGATGTCCAAGCCACTGGCGGTGACGCTGCCCTGCACACTCCTGCTTTTGGACTGGTGGCCGTTGCAGCGTTCTGGCGTCGAGATCGGCGTGGGTGAGAGGCGATCGTGGCGACAACTGTTCGTGGAAAAGCTGCCGTTGTTTGGCCTGTCCGCCATCTCGAGCTGGCTGTGCATCGAGTGCCAGCGGGCGGTGGGCACCATCGCCGATTTGCAGTCGATCTCGATGGCCATGCGGCTGACCAATGCCGTGGGTGCTTATGGCTGGTACCTGTTCAAATTGGCGGCTCCCAGCGAATTGTGCGTGTTTTATCCCCATCCGATTATGGTGGATCCGCACCCCTGGCCCGGACTGCTGTTGTCGGCCTCCCTGTCTGGAGTCGCGCTGCTGGTGATTTCGGCCTATGTCTGGTTCCAGCGAAAACGCTCGCCGTGGCTGCTGGTTGGTTGGCTGTGGTACCTGGGAACGCTGGTACCCATGATTGGAATCATGCAGGTGGGCCAGCAGCAGCAGGCCGACCGTTACGCCTACATTCCGCTGATTGGCATCTTTTTGGGTTTGGGGCGGGAAGCGCAGCGACTGGCGGAACGGAGCCACGCCTGGAAGATTCTGTTGGTGCTTCTGGGACTGACAAGCATTGGCGGCTGGACATGGGTCGGCAGGCAGCAGGTGGAGGTCTGGGCCAACACCAAGACTCTGTTTCGGCATGCGCAGGAGGTGGATGAGTTCAACCCACTGGCCTGTAACAATCTCGCCCTGGCATTGCAGGATGAAAAGAACTTTCTCGATGCGGCACGCCACCTGAGAAAAGCGATCGAGATCAAACCCGACTACGGCATGGCACACCACAACCTCGGAATTGTGCTGCAGGAATTGAATCAGCCCGAAGCCGCGCTCGACGAATTCCGCATCGCGATCATTGTGAACCCCCGCGATGTGAACTCGCAGTTGCGTCTGGGAACGGCGCTGTCGCGCATGGGGAACATTGAGGAGGGGATCAAGCACCTGCGGCTCGCCCATCAGATTCAGCCACAGGCATGGCAGACATGCCACGATTTGGGCGTCGCGCTGGCTGCCACCGGCCAGCACGAAGAAGCTGTGAAATTCATGGAACAGGCACATCGGCTGCAGCCCGCGAATGCCATCACGCTCGCGGAATTGATTCCGTTGTTGCGCAAACTCAACCGCGGCGAAGAGGCGCAGAAGCTGTTCGATGACGCGGTCGCTCGCAACCCACGGTTTCGCGAATCTGTGAAGGATGCAAATTCGAATGATGCCGGGCAGGGGAGATGAGCGCGTTTCCCGCGAATGCCGGATCTTGCCCCAAAGCTGCTTTGTCATGCTGACCGCGTTTGGGCTGCTGCGCGTTTCGATTCTGACGTGGCCATTTCGCTTCGCCCTGCTCTGCCTGCGGCGGCAACTCTCATTGGCAGCCCCGCAGGCGCGACGCGTGGTGGACCGGGTTGCGCCGGTCTTCCGGGAACGCGCAGCTTCAGTCCTTGAGCCTTGGGTTCCAAGTGGTGAGCGACCATGTCCCCGGTGAATCAATGGCCAGGCTTGGGGGCGGTACTTGGACTTTTCAAGCTGGATGCCTCAAAACGACCGGCTCCGGCCGCTATCATCGCGGCACATTCTTCTCGAAAGGATCCCTGATGCGCCTCTCACAGCCGACTGTTGCTCTCGTCGTACTCGCGACGCTGATGTCCGCCACGACGGTCCGGGCCGAGACTCCCGCCGTCGAATTTCAAAGCGAGCCGGGGCAGATCGTGGTCACGGCCGGCGGCAAGCCCGTGGCGACCTATGTCTATTCCGACCCGAAAACTCCGCGACCGTATTTTGCCCATCTGCATGCCGTGGGCGGCCCGCAGTTGACGCGCAATCATCCGCCGCATCCCGATGATGCGCAGGACCACGACGTACTGCATCCCGGGATGTGGTTCGCGCTGGGCGACCTGTCCGGCAGCGACAACTGGCGGCTCAAGGCACGCGTGGCGGGCGGCGAGTTTGTCACGAAGCCCAGCAGTGACGCCAAGGAAGGCGGCTTCACCGTGCGGAATCAGTATCTTGCCAACGACGGCAAGCAGACTCTGTGTACGGAGGACTGCCGCTACCGGTTTGTGCCACGGCCCTGGGGTTGCCTGTTGATCGCCGACTCCACGTTGACCGCCAGGATGGATGGCTGCCGGTTTGGCGATCAGATGGAGGAAATGGGGCTCGGGGTGCGGATGGCAACGCCGCTGGTGGTCAACGCGAAGAAGGGTGGCCAGATTCTCGACAGCGAGGGCCGCATCAATGAACAAGACGTGCGGGAAAAATTGGCGGATTGGTGCGACTTGAACGGTAAACTCGGTGGCCAGAAAGCCGGAATCACGCTGATGGCTGACCCGCAAAATCCCCGCAAAACATGGTGGCACGCGCGGAATTATGGGTTTGCGGCGGCCAATCTGTTTCACGCCCATCCCAGCCGTACCGAGAACATGCCGATCGGCCTGAATGCCGGCCAATCACTGCGGATCCAGTACGGCATTGCCCTGCACCGCGATCAGGACGGAACGACCTACGATCCGGCGGAGGTGTTCAAGGAATTTGTCTCGCTGGCCAAACGCTGAGACCCGTCATTCATTGGGAAACGCCGTGATCGGAATCGTCGACCGCAGGGTCTGCGGGTTCCATTCCGGCGCCGGCATGCCGCTCTCGCCGCGGTATGTCGCACTGGAGTTGGCGGTCTCCCACAGGGTCACTTCCACGACTGGAAATCCCATCTCGCGAGCCTTGGTGTAGATCAGCCGGGCGATGTTTTCTGCCGTGGGGTTCGTGGGGATGACGTACACCGGTTCATGCCGGGCCTGCAAAATCGGCAGGAATGGGTCGTCCTTGTGCATGATCATGCGATGGTCGAGTTCCTCGTCGATCCAAGTTCGCAGCAGTTTTTTCACATCCGTGAAATCCACCAGCATCCCGCGGTCATCCAGTTCCTCCGCCTCCAGGCAGATCACCGCGCGGCCATTGTGGCCATGCAGATGGCGGCATTTGCCGGCGTAGTTCAACAGCCGGTGGCCATAGCAAAACTCGATCTGCTGCGTGACGCGAAACATCTCAATCTCCAGAAGTGCAGTTTCGACTGCTGAATGAACTGAACCGCAGGCGGGTCGGAGCTTAATTCTGCCGCCCCGGCCGCTTCAATATGTGGGATTCCGTCAGTACTCCGTACATCTCCGGGCGGCGGTCGGCCAGGCGGTCAATCTCGTGCTTGCCAGGAACGCGGATGATATGCTTTCGGCGCGCGCGGGCCGGGTCAATTTCGGCATAGAGGATTTCGAACCCCGTCGTCTTTGCCTCCGCCAGGGTGTTGCCGCTGGGGTCGGCGATTTTGCTGCGGCCAATGAACTCGAAGCCACGTTCGCTGCCGACACGGTTCACGGCAATGAAATACACGGCGTTTTCCACGGCGCGCGCATTGATGACGCTGCAGGCGGTGGTCTCTGCACCAGGCGGCCAGTTCGTGGGCAGCGCAATCAGGTCGGCACCGAGAATCGCCAGGGACCGTGAGGCCTCCGGGAAGGCCGCGTCGTAGCAGATGTTCATCCCCACGTTCAGCCCGCCGGCATCATGCACGGCAAACGGCCGGTCGCCGTACGTGGTGAACATGTCGATGCCCAGATACGGCAGATGCACCTTGCGGTAGCTGCCGACCACCCCCTGCGGCCCCACGAGAACCGCTGCGTTGAACACCCGCCCGCCATCGGCCTCGAGCATGCCGAAAATGGCAAAGACTCCCAATTCCGCGCACGCCTGCGTCATCTGTTGGGTCATCGGACCCGGGATCGGTTGTGCGTAGGGCCGAGCCTCCTCCAGGCTGGCGAAGCAGTACCCGGTCGCCGCACATTCCGGAAATACGGTCAAATGAGCGCCCGCGGCGGCCGTCGTCCGCAGATGCGAAATCATTGCGGCCATGTTCGAAGGGATGTCGCACAGGGCAACATCCATCTGGACACCGGCAATCTTCATGGTGGCTTCCGAAAGGATTGGGTGGAGATCTTTCCCCATCATAATCTCCCCGCCGCAACTTTGCGCGCGTCACCCTGGCCCCACAGCGCGTCGGCACGGCGCGTGCCCGTCTTGACACTTTTTGCAGTTTCCCGGAAGATCCCGCACCTTTCAATCACCCCCTTTCCACACACGTCCAAACCGTATTGCCGCGCGGTTGTTCCCGTCGCAGGCAGATTTGTCATTTCGTCACATCCCACAGGCCTGAGGGTTGGCGATGGCGCAAGCCAGTGCATCCACCGATCCTATTGCGGCTCCTAAACCCGGCCTGTTGAGTCATTGGAAAATCATGACCGGGGCGGGGCTGGGCCTGGCACTCGTGGTCGCGGGATATCTCTACCTCACCAGCTCGCCGGAGCTGCCGCCGGCCCTGCAGCTCAAGCAGGCACTGGAAGACCTGGACGCCGGGAGACTGCTGACGGCCCGCAAGACGGTCACGAAGCTGCAGGAGGCCGGCTATGTCGATCCTGAATTTCCTGGTGGCACCGACTTTGTCCTGGGAATGTCAACATTCCTGGAAACGCAGGCCCAGGAGGAGGGCCGCCGAGACCAGGGCTATGTCGTGGCGGCGACTTACCTGCAGTCGGCCGACAAGCACTCTGTCCAGGCGGCCCGGCGGATGCAATGTGCTCAGGCACTCGGAATCAGCTTGTATCAGTCGGGGGCCATTGAAGCCGCCGTTCCCCATCTGAAGGAAGCGGTCTTGTCGGTCGGGCCGGGCCGCTCCGAGGCCGCCCTCTGCCTGGCGGAAGCCTACGTCGACTCCCATGTGCCGGACATGCTGCAAAAGGCACTCGAACTGAATTCCACGGTCATCGCCGACACCACCCTGACGCCGCTCATGCGTGACCAGGCGTGGCAGCAACGCGCCCAGTTGCTGATTGCACTGAACCGCCCAAAAGAAGCGGACGAGGCGCAGACTCACCTGTCCAAGGAAAACAATGCCAGCCAGGGCCTCATTGTCCTGCAAGCACAGACACTGATGATTGACAAGCGGTACAAGGAAGCGTTGGAACTCTTGGCGCCGATCGCCAACAGTGAGCGGTTGGAACGCCGCTACCCGGCCAGCGCCGCGTATCTTGCCGCCCGCTGTGCCGAGCGGCTGGGTGAAATTGCGCAACAGGAGGGCGAAGCCACGAACTCGGAGGCCCTGCGGGTCGAGGCCAGACGATGGCTCGGGCAGGCAGCCACCGATTACGAGCGGACCGCCGAAAGGTTTGAAGGCACCCACGAGGCGGTGGCGGCACGCCTCGGCGCGGGCGATGTCCTCCGCAGCCTGGGCCGTTCGGAAGAGGCTCTTTCGTCGTATGGTCACGCGTTGCGCTCCGTCCGCAAGCCGGAACAGTTTCGCAACCGGTGGCTCACCCTGACCCGGCTGCGTGAACGGATCCAGACGGCCTGGGACGAGTGGGTGAAGGCCGACCGCCACGCCGATGCCATCGCCCTGGCCGAGATGATGAGCCCCGTCTACCCGCGGGCCGATGCCCTTGAATTGGTGGCCCGGGCGAATGAAAGCTGGGCCGCGCATCTCCAGGGCCAACTGTCGGCCGCGCGGAAGGATAGGCTGGCGCTGGTCCAATCAGAACTCAAAGAGCGGTGGAAGCGGTGTGGCACGGCCTTTGAGCAACTGGCCGAGGCCCGCACCAAGGGGTATGCCGAAGCGCTGTTGAAGTCTGCCGACTTCTTTGTGCTTGGGCATGACTTTGAACGGGCGGTCCAGTTGTTGACCAAGTACCTCGAATCCCAACCACCGAGCACGCATTCTCTGGCGCTCTTGAAACGCGGAAAAGCATTGCTGGATCTCGACCGTTCTGAGGACGCCATGGTCGACTTCAGCCGCCTGATTGAATATCACCCCACCGACCCCAACGCCTTCATGGCCCAGTACCTGATCGGACGGGTCCACCTCGAACGTAACGAGCTTGACCAGGCGGAACGGAACTGGCGCGCGTTTCTCGCCGCACATATCGTCACCCCCGACTCCGAAGAGTGGCGGCTCTCCGTGTATGGGTTGAGCAAGCTGCTCATGCTGCGGGCCGAGGCCGAACTGCAAAGCTCCGCGGCGGCACCCGGTGCGGTTCCTGCCGCAGGCCCCCCCGTCGACGAGGCGAGCCAGAAGTCGCTCCGAAAAGCGGCCTATCGCCGCCTGGAGGAAGTCATTTCCCGGCTCGAAGAGTACTTTGATCGCTACCCCAAGAGTGCCGAGATCGGGGAAGCGCATTTTTGGCACGCCCGCGCCCTGCAGCAATCGGCAGATGCCTTCGAGGAAGAGATACCCGGGGCAGAAACCGACTTCGCCCGCTCGGAGCTTCAGCGACAGCGACTCGCCAGGCTGGATCGCGCCATCAAGGAATTCCAGACTCTGCAAGCGTTGCTGATCAAGTCCCAAAAGAGCGATTCGCTCGATGCCGTGGGCAAGGCTTTGCTGCGAAACACCGGCTCGGAACTCGCCCGCTGCCAGTATCACCGCGGTGACTATCAGTCCGCGGTTGACGCCTACCAGGCCTGCATCAACCGCGACCCGTTGTCAACCGACTCACTCCTGGCACTTGTCCAAGTCGCCAACTGCTACAAGCACCTGGGAGAACCGCCGCGTGCCGCCACCGCCTTGGCACAAGCCCGGCTGATGCTCAAGCAGCTTCCCGATTCCGCCTTCGCCTCGGTCCCGGGGGCCATGTCGCGCGAGGACTGGGCAAGATGGCTCGAATGGGCTCAGTCGCAGTTTCCACCCCAGCCGTCTGCACCAGCCACGGCACCACTGACATCCACGACCAACACCACGACACCACAAAAGTCGCCGAGTTCCTAACGTTATGGACTATCTTCAAATCTTCGAAGAGCGGCAGTCGTGCTTTGCCGAGCTGCTGAGGCTCGCCAACGAGCAGCGCATGCTGATCGATGTGGTCGACTACTCACAACTGCTGACCCTGCTGGGAAGCAAGCAGCGCGTCCTCGGCCAGTTGGAGGAGATGCAGCGTCAGCATCCGCGGCTGGCCCTCGACTGGAAGGCCAGCCGCGCCGGGCTGGCCGTTGAGGTGCGCGAATCGTGTGAACACGTCCTCGCCGAGACGGAAGCCACGCTGGCCCAACTGCTGAACCAGGAACGCCGCGACACCGATGAAATCGCCGCCCGCCGCGATCAAACCCGGAACCAACTCAACTCCGTCTCCCTCGGCCAACAGGCCAACGCCGCCTACGGCGCGCCACCGCCGCATGTCAGTTTCAGACATCTCAGCGTGGGACAATAGGAGAGGAATGACTCAATGACCAAGCACCAATGACCAATGGATCTTTCGTTGGCGACGTAGGAAATAAGTTGCGCTTTGTCATTTGTCATTTGTCATTTGTGCTTCAATCCAGTTCGTTCATCCACAACTTCCACCGCCCGCCCTCATGCTCTCTTCTCTCTTCAACAACAACACCATCCCGCTCCTGCAGCAGACGGCGATGTTTTCCGAGAAGCGGCAGGATGTGCTGGCGGGAAACATTGCCAACATCAGCACGCCCGACTACAAGACCCGCGATTTGCCGGTCGCGGATTTTCAGGCGGCGCTGCAATCGGCCGTCGAACGGCGGATCTCCCCTGGCGAAGGCGCACCGCAATGGTCCTTTCAGGCCTCTTCGTTCCCCGGCCAGCCGATGTCCGCGGGTCAGTACCCGGCGGCGGAAGCTTATTCCGACGGAGTGACCTTTCACGATGGCGGTAATCGCAACATTGAAAGTGAAGTGATGCAGATGACCAAGAACAGCCTGTTGTACAGCACCGCCGTGGAACTGATGAAGATTCAACTCAGCCGATTGCAGGCCGTGATCTCTGAACGACCGTAGCCAGAAAAGTAGCAACCTCGGGTATGTGCAACACGACGTGAGCGACGAGTGAGATCCCTATCAGGGTGCATTGACTCTCCACGGACAACTCTATGTTTCATTCACTCGATGTCAGCAACACCGGCCTGGTTGCCCAACGGCAGCGGATGAACACGATTGCCGGGAACATCGCCAACATCAACACAACACGGGATTCGAAGGGACAGCCGTCGCCATTTCAGCGGCAGATCGTGCTGTTTCAAGCCGAGAGCGGGACCGACGGCAGCCAGGATGGGAAGCAGGTGGCCGGCGTCGGCGTGCACGTCAAAGTTCAGACTGACCCGGAAGCCAAGACACGCAAGGTGCCCGACGCGGAGCATCCCGACGCTGTCGATGGATTCGTCTCCTACCCCGATATCAACCTGAATGAAGAATTTGTGAATGCGCTGGAAGCGAGCCGGGCTTACGAAGCCAATGTTGCAGCGATTGAGGCCAGCAAGGCGATGATGACACAGGCACTGCGAATCCTGACGTGAAGCACGAAGTTTTAGCCACGGATTGAACACAGATGAAACACGGATGTTGTATTGGAAAGGCCCACACAAAGTCACAAAGGGATTGAGACTAGGCCGTGTGTCAGATGCCATTTGCGCCCTTGTGTGAGTATTGAACAAGTGCTTCCAAAATCCGTGTTTCATCTGTGTATCATCGGTGGCTATTTCTTGAGTCAAATTAGCATTGTCGCTGGAGCAAACTGATGGCCACGCCGATCGGCGGACTGTCCGCACTGAGTCCGATGATTCGACCCGAGTCGGGCGGTGCCGCGGCATTGCGTGGCCCGGGTGGGGGTGCCAGCTTTCAAGACATGCTGATGCAGTCGCTCAACGAAGTGAACAATATCGATTCACGGGCCCAGGCATCGGTGGCTCAGACGTTGGTGGACCCTTCGGCAAGCCAGACCGGGGCCTACATCGACATGGTTCAGGCCGACCTGGCATTTCGCACCATGCTGCAGGTTCGTAACAAACTGATGGAAGCTTTTAATGAACTGCGTCAAATGCAAATGTAGTTCAAGAGATGGATTGAAGATTAGCGTCGACAGACGCTCCCGTTGTGCTGCGCTTTGCTTCACACACCCTACGGTTTCAAACGATTCGTCCCGCAATGAACGCCCTGCAACAGACCTTTGAACAATTCCGCCAGTTCTTCAACGACTCGTCAGCGTCGCAGCGGGTGTCGCTGGTGCTGGTCGTGTTGCTGGTGGCCGGGGGGCTGGGCTATCTCGTGTACCAGCAATCCACTCCCGATGAGGAGGCATTGCTGGGTGGGAAGCAGTTTACTGCCGATGAGGCCAAGACGGCTCAGGAAGCGCTGCGGTCGACGGGCATGACCGAGTTCCGGCTGGAAGCCGGCAAGCTGTATGTGCCCCGCACCAAGGCCTCGTCCTACAACGCCGCGCTGGTGACGGCCAACGGATTGCCGCAGTCGTTCGGCCAGGAACTGGCCGAGATGCACAAAAACATGAACCCGTTCATCAGCAACAAGCACCGCGAGGAACTGATTGAGGACACCAAGGCCCGGGCGCTCTGTACGATGATCCGGGCCATTCCCGAAGTCGCCGACGCCTCGCTGGTGTCTTCCAAGAACCGGGCACATGGGCTCTATGGAAGCGTCCGGACCACAGCCACGCTCAGCGTCCGTCCCAAGGGGGTGCAGGAGATTTCCAGCACATTGGGAAACTCCCTGCGGATGGCTGTGGCCGGCGCACTGAACATGTCTCCGGACGACGTGACGGTGCTGGATACGCGCCGGGGAAAGGTCATCCGTGCCAGCGATCCGTCGGACCCCTACGGGACCGACTTTCTCGACCGCAAGCGGCAATTTGCCGAAGAGTATCAGCGAAAGTTGGAACTGGCCCTGCACCACATTCCCAACGTGGTGGTGGCGGTCAATGTCGAATTGGACAGCCTCAAGATGTCGCGTGAACAGTCGCTGCAGCATCTCAAGCCGTTCCCCATCAAGACCTCGACACAGGAAGAATCGGAAGAGTCGCGGATGGCGGCCCCCATTCGCCAGCCTGGGGTACGGCCCAACATGCCGGCAGAGGTCAGCTCCTCAGGGGGTGGCAACGACCGCAACGCGAAGAAGACAATTGAGACCGGCGAAAACATGCCGGGGGACTCGCAGTTCCGCGACCGGGAGTATGAGCCACTGCCGCCGAAATCGGTGCAGGCCACAGTCAGTCTGCCGGATGATTATTTCCGCCAGGTGGCCATTCAGCAGGGCGAGTCGGAGGCGGACGCGGCGAAGTTCAAGGCCAAGGTGAAGGAGATCCGCGAACGCATCGTGTTGGAAGTGCAGGGGATGGTCGCCACGCTGCTGCCACCTCCCACGCCTCCCACGACGCTGGCGGAGGTGGTCAAGGTGCAGACCTATGACCGCCTGGATGCTCCGGCCGCCATGGCCGAAGCTCCGCTGACCTCCACCCTGAGCGAACTGGCCGCGCAGTATGCCGGGCCGCTGGCCCTGTGCCTGTTTGCCGTGTGGGCGGTGGTGACGCTCCAGCGGACGCTGCCCAAGCCACCGCCAGAACCGGCCGCCGTTTCCTCTCCCTCGGGAAGCAAGCCGGGCGGAGAAGACGATGAAGAAGACGATGCACCGGCCAAGCCCAGCACCCCGCGCGACAAGCTGCAGACTGTCGTCCGCGACAATCCCGAGATGGCGGCCGCCGTTCTGGAACGGTGGATCAAGCACTCGAGAAACTGAACTGCGTCCAATTGCGGGATTCCAAAACACCTGTCGCGGATCCGCTCGCCGACGCTCCCTTCAGATCCGCTGGCGATGTCCTGGAATCGTGCGGGGCACGCGTGTCGGTCCCGAAGTTTCGCATTATAATCTGCCAATCCCTGCGTCTTTTGGGGTGAGCGGCCAGTGAGCGAGGAACCCCGACAGCGGATGAAGAAGGTGGCGCAAGCCACCCATCCGCGCCAGGGGTTCCGCAGCGAACAAACCTGACCCGTGAGCGAGGAACCCCGACAGCGGATGAAGATGGTGGCGCAAGCCGCCCATCCGCGCCAGGGGTTCCGGAGCGAGCAAGACTGACCCGCGAGCGAGGAACCCCGACAGCGGATGAGGAAGGTGGCGCAGCCACCCATCCGCGCCAGGGGTTCCGGAGCGAGCAAAACTGACCCGCGAGCGAGGAACCCCGACAGCGGATGAAAAAGGTGGCGCAAGCCACCCATCCGCGCCAGGGGTTCCGGGGCGAACAAGACTGACCAGTGCGCACTTTTCAGGATGACGCCATGGGCTTTAAGACTCTTCCCGTTGTCGCCGCGGCGATCGTTGCGGCACTCTGGGCGTCGCTGCCAAGTATTGCCGTGGCGAAAGAGCCAAGGGTGGTCGTGGGGTCGAAGAGTTTTACAGAATCGGTGATTCTGGGTGAAATTCTGACACAGCTTGTCAACGTCGCCGGTGCCGACGAGGTTCATCGCGAAGAACTCGGCGGCACGCAAATCCTCTGGAAGGCGCTGCTCAAGGGTGAGATCGACATCTACCCGGAGTACACCGGCACGTTGGCACAGGAGATCCTGCAGGATGAGCCGACGCGGGATGAAGACGCGATGCGTGCCGCGCTCGCCCGCCGCGGCGTGGCGATGAGCCACCGGGTGGGGTTCAACAATACTTACGCCATCGGCATGAACGAGGAGCATGCCGAACGGCTGCAGATCCGCAGGATCTCCGACCTCGTGGCTCACCCCACCCTCAGGTTCGGCCTGAGCGACGAGTTCATGGAGCGAACCGACGGCTGGCCGGGCTTGAAACGGCGCTACAAGCTGCCGCAGTCGCCCACGGGACTGGACCACAATCTCGCCTACCGCGGACTCGAAGAGGGCAGCCTGGATGTGATGGATCTGTATTCGACAGACGCCGAAATCGCCTATTACAAGCTGCGTGTGCTGGAGGATGACCGGGCCTATTTCCCCACGTATCACGCGGTGGTCCTGTGGCGCTCGGATCTGAACGAGCGGGCACCGGATGTCGTCAAACACTTGGAAAAGCTGCCCGGACAGATCGACACCAAACGGATGATTGAGCTGAACAATCAAGTGAAGCTCGAACATCAAACGGAAGAGCGTGTCGCCGCCGAGTTTCTGCGCTCGAAAATGGAGATCGAAGTCCCCCTGCCCGGCGACGACCGCCAGGCGGCGTTTCGGCGGGCCACTCAGCGGCTGGCAACAAACACCGTCCAACACCTGCGGCTCGTCTGTGTCTCGTTGCTGGCGGCCATCTTGGTTGCCGTCCCGCTGGGAATCTGGGCCGACCGGCAGCCACGGCTGGGGCGGTTGATTTTGAGCGTCACGGGAATCATTCAGACAATTCCGTCCATGGCGCTCCTCGTGTTTCTGATTCCGTTGCTGGGATTGGGTGCGCGGCCGGCGATCGTGGCTCTCTTTTGCTACAGTCTGCTGCCAATCGTGCGGAATACTTATGCCGGACTGCAGGGCATCGCCCCGGCCCTGCGGGAATCCGCGGATGTGCTGGGTCTTTCATCGTTCGCGCGGCTGCGGCTCGTCGAACTGCCTCTGGCCTCGCCGTCGATCCTCACCGGCATCAAGACCGCGGCCGTGATCAATGTGGGCACGGCGACGATCGGTGCCTTCATCGGAGCCGGTGGCTACGGACAGCCGATCTTGACCGGCATCCGCCTCGACAACCTGAGCCTCATCCTGCAGGGTGCCATCCCCGCCGCGGTGCTGGCCCTGCTGGTTGAAGCGGGATTCAGCGTGGCCGAACGCTGGCTGATTCCGCAGGGGCTGCGGATCAAGAACTGATCTGAGGCAGCCTCGCGGAGGCACATCTGTCTACCATTTTACGATAAGGCACGCAATTTGCCCTCGTGCATGTTAGACTCGGATTTTGCCTGGGTGATGCCTCCATTGAAGTTCGATCCATGTCAGAACCTACCCCCAACTTGCCGGCTTTGATTCGCCCTTCCGAGAATCCCGGAGCGCCTGACCAAGCGTCTCAAGGTGCGGAAGCTGTGGGTGAATCGGCCAACCGAACAATCGATCCCCGTTCCCGAGACCCGCAGGCAAGGGTCTTCACCCCGCCCATTGACATTTATGAAACCGACGAGGGGCTGGTCCTTGTGGCAGACCTGCCGGGTGTCAATGTGACAGGCGTCGAGCTGCAGGTTCAGGACAACAAGCTGACACTCTATGGCCACGCCAAGAGCCAGGTGCCACCTGATGCACGCCTCCTGCACGCCGAATACGAAGAGGGAGACTTCCTGCGCTCCTTCATCCTCAGCGACGAGGTCGACCACGACCGGATTGCCGCGAGGCTCAACAATGGCGTCCTGGAAGTTGTTTTGCCCAAGGCGACGAAAGTGAAGCCTCGGCGAATCCAAGTCCAGAGCGAGTGAAGGGCATTTTCGATTTTCGATTGGGGAGAAGCGGCCGTCGCCGACACTGGGTAGTCGCCTCAGCATTCCTCTGTGTGGCGAACTTGCCAATCCACCGCGATGTGCTCAACATGACTTGAAGTCATGGTCATGCGCGGGGGGATGCCCGTTCACAGCAGTCCGAATGCAGGTGGAGGCGGCGGATGTCGATTCCCTATTCGCGGTTCATTCCCAACATCACTCCGTGCGGGCAGACACGGCGCGAGGCGCTGTGGCAGGTTGGCGGCGGATTCGCCGGACTGGCCCTGGCCGATTTGCTCGCGCGTGACGGCGTGTTCTCCAAAACGGCCCGCGGGGCTGAAACATCGCTGCATCCTCTTGCACCCCGCGTGTCGCAGTTTCCCGCCAAGGCAAAACACGTCGTTTTCCTGTTCATGAACGGCGGACCCAGCCAGGTCGACACGTTTGACCCGAAGCCGGAACTGACCCGCCTGCATGGCACCCCCTATCAGCCGAAGGATGGGCTGCAGGTCGGTTCCAATGGTCGACCTGTTGGCCGCCTGATGGGCACGCCATTTTCCTTTCAACACTACGGCCAGAGCGGTCTCGAAATCAGCAGCCTGTTTCCGCACCTGTCGCAGTTCGCTGACGACCTGTGCGTCATCCGTTCGATGTATGGCGACACCTTCGCGCACGCGTCCGGCTGCCTGCAGATGAACACCGGGGCGATCACCATTGGCAAGCCCTCCCTCGGGTCGTGGCTCAGCTACGGCCTGGGCTGCGAGACCCAGAACCTCCCCAGTTTCGTCGTGATGACCGATCCGCGGGGCGGGCCGATCGGCAGTGCCTCGAACTGGACCGCCGGCTATATGCCCGCCGCCTACCAAGGTACCCTTTTCCGCAGTGTTGGCTCGCCACTATTGGACCTCTCCACCCCCGAGGGTGTCACCCCCGGCATGCAGCGCCGCACGCTGGACCTGCTGAATTCGCTCAACCAACAACATCTCGCCGACCGGCCTGGCGAATCTGAACTGGCCGCGCGGATTCAAACCTACGAACTCGCCTACCAGATGCAGACCACGGCCACGGACCTGGTCGACTTGGACCAGGAGAGCGAACAAACGCGGCAGATGTATGGTCTGCACGACAAACGCACCGCCGACTTCGGTCGCAAATGCCTGATCACCCGCCGCCTGCTGGAGCAGGGCGTGCGGTTCGTGCAGTTGTATTCCGGCGGTGGTCACATCGAAGACACCTGGGACGGCCATACCGACTGCGTCACCAATCACAAGACGCATGCTGGCGAGACTGACCAGCCGATTGCGGCCCTCATCACAGACCTCAAGCGCACTGGATTGTGGGATGAAACATTGCTTGTGTGGGGCGGCGAGTTTGGCCGCACGCCGACAAGCGAGGGGATCGACAAGCCCGGGCGCGATCATGACTGGCATGGCTTCTCCATGTGGCTCGCCGGTGCCGGCGTGAAGGGCGGCCAGGCCGTGGGCGCGACGGATGAACTCGGTTTCAAAGCCGTCGAGAACCGCTGCCACATTTCAGACTTGCACGCCACCATCCTGCATCTGATGGGTCTCGACCACCTGAGCCTCAGCTACCTCTACCAGGGGTTGGAACAGCGGCTGACAGGGGTGGAGGGCAAGAACCGCGTGATTCGCGAAGTGCTGGCGTGAGTGGGATTTTCGATTGGAGGACAGCAGCGAAAATGCCCGTAGTGTGGACTGAAGTCGAATGGCACTTAATCGGACCGATCTTATGGGGGGTTAATGCTTTGGCACGACGCGCTGACGTGTAAGGCGTTGTCGGGCCTTGGTGCGGGGCTCAGTCAAGTTCGGGAAGGGCTTGGGGCGGCGTTTTCTTGCCCGGGGTTCGACCCTGTCGGGACGATCCCCCACCACATGTTTGATGAGCGAGTCGGTCAGCGCCTTC
>JAKFUF010000024.1 GCA_021732845.1 Planctomycetaceae bacterium
ATTGAGTCTGCGACGATTTTCGACGCCACAGCACTGATCAAGATCCGATGGCAAAGGACTTATGCCAAAATCCAGCCTCGGATTATTTTGGAAATTCCGATTTCAATCGCGAGTTGGGGAAGTTGGGCTAACTAATTTCTCGCACACCAAATCGCTCCGAAATCCGCTCGCAAATCGCGGTGGAGCGGCGGATGTTCGTCGCGCATGAGCGGTGCCACATCACATTGGCGGGCAATGCACCAAGTCCGCCAAGGTGAGCGAGACTGATCAACGTCGAAACAAATATTGGTTTGACGCCTATTCGTCGCCCGCTATAATACCGAGTCGACTGTGATTCCGTTCGAAGTCAGCCACAGGTGCCGAATGTCCCAGGTGATTCAGACTGATGTTGTCGTGATCGGTGGCGGTCCTTCGGGTTCCACGGCCTCGACGCTGATCGCTCAACAGGGACACAAGGTCCAACTGTTTGAACGCGAAAAGTTCCCGCGGTTTCACATCGGCGAGTCGCTGATTCCCGAGACATATCACGTCCTGAAGCGGCTCAACATGCTGGACGAGATGAAGCAGAGCCACTTCATCAAGAAGTACAGCGTGCAGTTTATCGGGCAGTCGGGTCGGTTGTCCGAGCCGTTTTACTTCGTCGACCACAAGCCCCACGAATCGTCGCAGACCTGGCAGGTGCGGCGGAGCGAGTTCGACGAGCGGATGCTGAACAACGCCCGCCGCCACGGCGTGGAAGTCCACGAAGAGGCGCGCGTCCTGGAAGTGCTGTTCGAAGGCGACCGGGCAGTGGGCGTGCGCGTGCAGGTCGGCGACAAGGAACCGCACAACGTGATGGCGAAGGTGGTGGTCGACGCCAGTGGCCAGAGTTCCATGATCATGAGCCGTCTGGGGCTGCGGGACTGGGATCCGGTCCTCAAGAAGGCCGCCGTCTGGACCTACTGGAAGGGAGCCTTCCGCGATGTCGGCAAGGACGAAGGGGCGACGGTCGTCATTCAGATTCCCGGCAAGCAGGGCTGGTTTTGGTACATCCCGCTGCATGACAACATTCTGAGCGTCGGAGTTGTGGCGGGATATGACTACCTGTTCAAGAACCGCGCCGCCAAAGAATGGGAAGAGATTTATGCCGAAGAACTGAACCGCACTCCGGCACTCCAAAAGCGGCTGGCCTCTGCCGAACGTGTGTCTCCCTATCATGCCGCCAAGGAATACTCCTACCGGTCGCGGCAGGCGGCGGGCGATGGCTGGGTGCTGGTGGGCGACGCCTTCGGCTTTCTTGACCCGCTGTATTCGTCGGGGGTGCTGCTGGCGCTCAAGTCGGGCTCGCTGGCGGCAGACGCCGTCAATGAGGGTCTGGCCTCGGGAGACACGACCGGGGCGCAGCTCGGCAAGTGGGAGCCCGGGTATGTGCAGGGGATGGAGCGGATGCGGCGGCTGGTCTGCGCCTACTACGATGGCTTCAGCTTCGGGGCGTTCGTCAAGAAGTATCCGCATCTCAAGGGCCACATTACCGACCTGTTGATCGGCGATCTGTTCAAAGACAGCTTGGATGTCGTCTTCCCCCTGATCGACGAGATGGAAGCGGAAAAGAAGGCCCAGCAGGCGCTGGTGACCGCGTGAGTGCCTGATTCCTGCTGGCTTGGCCGCGTGCGGATGACAGGCGCGGACGGACGTTGCATAATCACGCCTCGACAGCCTTCCCTCCCGCCTGTTTGACGTTGTCCGTGCCGCACACTCCGCAGCCGATTGTGAAAGTCGACCGATTGAGCTGCCGTCTGCCAGCCGGCGGACTGGTGCTCTCCGAGATCAGCTTTACCATCGGGTTCCGCGAGCGTGTGGGGTTGATTGGTCCCAACGGAGCTGGCAAATCCACGCTGCTGCTGCATCTCAATGGGTTGCTGCCGCACGTCTTTCCGTCACCGTTTCGCTCGGAGGTGGAAGTTCTGGGCCTCCCACTGTCGCCGACCACGCTGCACGAGATCCGTCGCCAGGTGGGGCTCTTGTTTCAGGATCCCGGCGACCAACTGTTCTGCCGAACGGTCGCTGAGGACGTGGCGTTTGGTCCGCAGATGCTCGGATTCCCACCTGAAGAGGTTCGACGGCGGGTTCGCACGACACTCAGCAGCGTGGGTCTGACGCGGTACGATTTTGCCACTCGAGACATCAAGGAGCTGAGCCACGGGCAGAAGAAGCTCGTGAGTCTGGCGGGACTTCTGGCCTGTGAGCCGGAGTTCCTGGCGTTGGACGAACCGGCGGGAAACCTCGCCCCGCGGCTGCGGCGCAACGTCATCAACATCCTGCGGGAACTCCCCGTGGCTCAACTCGTGGCGAGCCACGACTTGGAGTTGATTCGGGAAGTGTGCGGTCGGGTCATGATCCTTGACCAGGGCCGCCTGCAGGCCGACGGTGCCACGGACGAAATATTGGCGGATGAAAGCCTGATGCACGCACATGGTCTGGAAGTGCCTGCCAGCCTAAGAAGGACTGAGTGACCTTGTGTCAAAGGTCAGTTCCCCCATGTAACACCCCGGCATGAAACTGACTCCCGTCACCGCCGAGCGGTTGTAGTTGGTCCGCGGAATTCCCGCCATTCCCGGATCGCGGCTCCGACATTTCTCGTGTCAGCGTGGTGTCGGTCGTACGGTCAGAAATTGAACCACGATCTTACGAATTTCACGAATCGGCAACCCGCATGGCATCGTAAGTGACGGGATCCTGGTGGTTGTGATTCGTGACATTCGTTCCAAGGGCTATTTCACCGCCGCAACGACAACGATCGCATAATTTTGTCAATTCTTTGAAAACAACTCGACTTTACGCTTGACACCAACACTGAACGTCCGTATCGTGATGTGACATGAACTGCGGTATATTAGCGCGATGGGAATGAAAAATGGACGTTGGCGGCGGGGCGGGGGAGCGTGAGGTTGCGGCCAGGGCTGGCCGGTCGGTGACGGAGAACCAGTTGTTTGAGGCGCTGTGTCAGAATTTTGGGGTGCTGGCCTGCGCCGCCATCCATTTGGGGCTGACCCTGGCATCACTGGTGCAACGAGTGGCTCGCTCGAAGCGTCTGCGGACGTGGCGAGATGCCGCGCGGAGCGTGCTGATCGGCCATGCCAACGAGCTGCTGCAGGTGGCGGTGGCCGCCGGGGAGCCATGGGCGCTGCAGTTTTGTGCGCGGGCCGGCGTGAAGACCGGTGTTCCGGCAGACACGGGAAAGCCAGTGGAGTTGATTTCGTTTTCCGCGCATCGCGTGGCTCAACCGGTTGGACAGGGTGAGCCACGGCCGGACCTGGCGGAGGCGATGAGCCGGCGGATGGTCGTCGCGCTGGAGCGCGGCGAGCCGTGGGCGGTGATGTATTGCTTGAGCCACCTGGACCCGACGGGACCATTCTTTGCCAAGTGCCGCCGTGGCTGGCAACACGACCTGTGGACGGAGCAACTCGCGGCCGCTCCGATGGTGACGGTGAGCGCGGCAAAAGTTGGCGATTGCGAGATTGTGGATTCAAAGAATGTGCTGGAGGGGAGTGGGGATGTTGAGCCACGGATGATGGTTGACGCTGATGAGGGCTTGGACGGTTTGGCAGCAGCGCCCCCTGTCTGCGGGGAGCTGGATCAACCCTCAACGACCAGTTCCGCGCCCCCTGTTACGGGAACGATCACTTTGACCCCAACCAGCGAAGCCGCGCCCCCTATCAGCCCCCGTGGTGTGGCCTTGAGTCCACAGCCAGACTGTCGGGACCTCTTTGCCGCTTCGGCTCCAGCGGACGCCACGAGATTAGCCTGCACCGCGCCCCCTGTCTGCGGCGGCGCTCGGCGTAGTGTCGCCTCTCGCTCCGAGAGGCCGCGAGCGAGGTCCGACGACGCTCCCGCATCGTCCCCCGATGGGCATCACGGTTTCCCGTCCGTGGTCTCTTGCGGAGAAAAAATCGACTTTACGCCTATCATGTTAGCGGCACGGCGCAAGCCATCCGGTGAGCCGCTGAGACAAACCGGTTGTTCCATTTGTCAATCGGCGTGGCGGGAGGGCTCTGGTCTCCAGAGCCGCGGGCAACTCGCGAGCCCCACGTCGTCCTCACTCGGGCACCACAAAGTTGCCGAGTCACTCCGTGACTCGAACCCATCCGGAGTGACTGGGCGACTTTGAGACTCACCGGAGGGCTTGTGCCCTGCCGCTGTCTGTGACTTGCAAGTCGTCGAGGAAGCCACGATGCGAGTCACGGAGTGACTCGACTACTTTGTGTCGCCTTTCGCTCCCGCGAAAGGACGCGAGCGAGGTCCGACGACGCTCCCACATCGTCCCCCGATGGGCATCACGGTTTCCCGTCCGTGGTCTCTTGCGGAGAAAAAAAACGACCTTACGCCTATCATGTTAGCGGCACGGCGCAAGCCGTCCGGTGAGCCGCTGAGACAAACCGGTTGTTCCATTTGTCAATCGGCGTGGCGGGAGGGCTCTGGTCTCCAGAGCCGCGGGCAACTCGCGAGCCCCACGTCGTCCTCACTCGGGCACCACAAAGTTGCCGAGTCACTCCGTGACTCGAACCCGGCCGGAGTAGCTGGGCGACTTTGAGACTCACCGGAGGGCTTGTGCCCTGCCGCTGTCTCTGAATTGCAAGCCGTCGAGGAAGCCACGATGCGAGTCACGGAGTGACTCGACTACTTTGTGTCGCCTTTCGCTCCTGCGAAAGGACGCGAGCGTGGTCCGGCACGGACAAACACGGAGGCTCAAGATTCGCGCTGTCGGCATGTCGCCAGACGTTCGCGTTCTTTTGCGGAGAGGCTGTGATTTTTTCGAGTGGGCGGTTTTTCGACCTCGCGTAAAACCGTTTTGGTGACCTCTATTTCAGATCAGGGGTCACTTGAAGGCTCAAAACCCCAAATTCAAAATACTGCACAAACAGGTGAACAAGGCTTGGGGCGAAAAAATCACAGCCTCGGAGCAAAAGACGACTTTACGCCTATCATATTAGCGGCACGGCGCAAGCCGTCCGGTGAGTGCTTTCGCACTCCGCTGGATCACCGGACGGCCTGCGCCGTGCCGCTAACAATAGAGTTGAAGCCGTCCAGAAAGCCAGGGTTCGAGTCACGGAGTGACTCGGCAACTTGAGATTTCGGACGGAATCCGCGTCAACCGTTCATCGCGGCTCAGCAGGAGCTGAGCCCTCCCGCCACGTCGACCTGCTGTTCGGCACCGTGATCTTCTGAAACGCAACGTGATGGTTCCCAAGTCGATTCAGTCTTTCGTGCAGGGAGTTATAAAACGAGAAAGCCGCTGGTTGAGACAGGCTCAACCAACGGCTTTCGTCGTGCATCCAGGAGCGAGTTCACATCGAGGCCCGCGGACTCCCGGAATCAGTTCCCCGGATCCTTGATCAGCCGGAGCGGACGGCTCGCCCCGATTTGTCGGAATGCCTCGTTCATCCCGTTGGTGTAATCCGTGGTCGTCGCCCCGCCCGGCACGTTGTAGTGGATTCCGTCAGCGATGTCGGCCACTTCCTGCATCAGTGTCGGGTCGGCCTTGAAACCGAGGCTGATCGTGAGAATCTTGATCTTGTTGTCTTTGGCGAGCTGGGCTTCCTGACGAACAAGGTTCTTCGCAGTCGTTGTGTTTGTCGGCATGTTGGCCAGCCCGTCGGTCATCACGACCATCAGCCGGAACGCCTTGGGCCGGGCGTTCGAAACCAGTTCTTCGCGGGCGAGCTTCATGCCGGCGTAGATGTTGGTGTACGGATCGTAGTGGCCTGGCTGACGCTGGCGGGTCGTGGTGCTCAGCTTGGAGATGTCATTCGTCATCCCGTACTCAAGTGTGGCCCCTGTCGACGTGCTGTAGACAGCGAGTCCCACACGGTCTTCGGCGGCATACTGCGTCAGGAAACTCGTGAACGTATCGACACCGCTCTTCAGGGCTTCGGCGGGATAGCTGGCGGTCTGCCAGAGCACGGGAGTGTCGGAGTATCCCGGACGGATATCGAACAGGTAGTTCATCCAGTTCAGATAACCCGGCTTCCAGCGATATCCAGCGTCAAAGTTCTGTCCACTGCTTTTGTTCACGTAGTCGATGAATTCGGTCCAACTGCCGCCTGAGTAGGGATACGACACGGCATTGAGCCCGAGGGCCGTGATGAAGTTGGATGTGGCAAAACTGAACTTTTCACCACTGGTGCCGTTCGAACCGGACTTGACCCAGGCGTCCGTGATCACCTTGCCGTTGTTCGAACTGCTGCCCTTGAAAGTCCCCGTGGTTGCACTTCCAGTGATTGTCTGCGTGGTGCCGTCCGAGAACTGGAGCTTCACGCTGGTGATTGTCTTGGTGGAGACGACGGCCACTTCTGTGCCTTTGTAGGTCACGTCAATGTGCGGGATGAGCCCCGAGGCTGCCTGGCCGGAGAACACGACGTACGACGGAGTGTTTTGCAATTTGGTGCCGTATTTCGGAGAACCCAACTGTGCGTAGCATTGCAGCAGGTTCGCTTCGACGGCGGTCCGGCCGATGCGGCTGATGCCTTCAAATGTGCTGTCGTCGTTCATCGAGGCCGAGAAGTCGAGCACGACCATGATGTCGCGGGGCTGGAAAGTCGCGACGGCCGACGTGCGGATGGCGACTTTGGGAACACCGATCACGGGCGAGAAGAACATTCCCAGCCGCTGGTCGGGAGCCACGGTGGACCCGGCGGGGGCGGTCCGCTTTTCGCGCTTCGTGGTCACGCGGATGACATTGTACGGGGTGTACTGGTCACCCCATTGATAGGTGGTGACACCCGTCGAGAAGTTGTACGATTGCTTGCCAAACTGCACGTCTTCGCCCGTGTTCAGCGAGGATGAATCGTAGTTGCCGGTGGAGTTCGCGGCGATCACGGTGGAGACCGCGGCCAGGGCATTCGCCCGGACGACGGCGGGGGTGTCGATGCCGTTCAACTCCTGGGCACCAGCCAGCGCGGCGGCGTCTGCCGACGACTGCATCTGTGTCTTGGTGAGGGTGATGAACCCGATGTCGACCGAGAAGGCGACGAAGGCGAACATCGTCGTCAGGCAGACCGCTGTCAGAACTGCCACCGTTCCGCGCGGATGCTCTTTGCGCATCCTCTGCCAGAACTGCCGAATTCGAATGGGACCACGTAACAGGCCAGACATCTCACAGACTCCCTCGATGCGAATCACAGGATCATGGCCGATTACACAATCGGCCAACCGTGGAAATCGGTGGGCTAACGAGCCCTCCCCGGCATGGAAAACCCATGTCGGGGAGTCGTGCGTCCATTCGATGGCTTCCCGGCTCGGAGGGCGCGCCGCCCGCCGACAGTGCAAAGCACTGCGATCCCTGGATGAAGACTCAAGTTGTGGGGGTGACGACATCGCGGGTTGCGCCTTTTCAGGCCATACACGTGATGCGTCCTTCAAACCGTAGGTCGTGAAAGTGGCGCGTCAAATCGATTTTCACGAATTCCGGTTTTTCCCCGTTTGTCTTCATCCCTTCCGCACCGCGTCGACAGGACTGAGAGTCAACGCTTGATTGTCGGAGTGGCGGGTGCGTCCTCGGCTTTCTTTTCCGCGACCCTGTCAAACTTGTACAATTGCAGGCCAGAGTCTGGTGCTGAGTCGAGGTTTTCCGGGCGTGTCCCAGCCTTCTTGGAGCCGGATTCATAGAAGCCAAGCACAAGCAGTCCATCGCGAAACTCGTAGATCCCCATGAGCGGTTCGGGGAACTGGATGTCAAATGCCCCCTTCCCCGCGAACCTGCTGAGTGTCAGTATTCCCTCCTGTCCGATCGCCCCCTCTGTGCCCGGCTGCGAGGATTGAAGCTTGACTGAATGGTCAGACACCGTCAGGGCGATGGTGACAGATGCATCCTTCACCTCTTTGCCCTCGTCGACCGCATTTGCCATGAGCCACCTTCCCTGCCACATTTTCAGGTTTTCGGCCTGAGGGTCCGCAGTCTTTGCGTCTTTGGCAGGCTGGGGGGCAATATCCAGGCGCTTGAGGAAGGCCGAAACGATCTGCGTCGCCTCGGTTGTGGCGGTGACGATCAGGGAGTTGGTGGCGGGGTCGACAGTGATCCGCACGAATAACTGCCCATCGTTGGCGAAGTCCTGCAGCGCTACTGCGAGTTCCCCAGCCTTTGCGTGTTGCAGGGCAAACACCGACACCATGGCGGGGGCATCGGGATCCACCTTCTTGGTTTCATCGTCGAACTTGATGGGCTGACCGCCACCCGGTGACCGAGGTGTTGACCGACTCTCTGTACGGCCTGGCGGGCTTGCCTGGCCGCTGATTCCAGTGGTGCCGAAACCGCCGCTCGCCTGGCCATCGATCGCGACCGGGGGAATGTCGAGCTGCTCGATCAAACCGGTCAGCGTCTTCAGGTCAGCGGGCGTGCCAAACACGATCAGCGTATTGGTCGCCTCGTCGCCCGTCATCCGCACCTTGAAGGTGTCTTCGCCTTGAACTTCCAACAACGTTTTCGCCAGGTTTCCCGCCCGAGCGTGTTTCAGGGAGATCACCATCGTTTCCAACTTTTCGCGTGGGCCGGACGCCAACCGGGGTACTGAAGACTGCCCCGGCATGCCTCCCGGCATTTCGAGTGGCGCGGTTCGCGTTTTGCGCGTCTCGTTAGGTGCCACAGGCTGCACGGAACGAACGCCTGGGACAACCTCCGTCTTGCGAACTCCATACGACGTTCCGGTCGTTGATCCAGTTGGCTTGTCCTCCACACTCCAGCCGAGTTCGGGATTCAACAGTTCTTCGACTCGGCGGTCGATGATTCTGGCTTTCCCCTGTTCGCGTTCTTCGAGTGTTTTGCTCAGCCGATCGAGGCGTTCGCGAAACTCCTGAACCTCTCTGCGCAACATCTCCTGCCGCAGGTCGAACGCCTGCTGCACGGCATCCTTCACCGCTTTCACGTCTTCAGGGCTGCGTTGCGATTTCTCCCGCAGCAAAGTCGCCAATTGCTGGGCCTGCCTGTCCTTCGCGATGTAGCGTTGTTGCTCAGGCGACACAGGAACGTCCTGAGGGAGATAAGCCACGCCGCGTGTTAATGTCATGGGCGCTCCCCCGATGCCAGGCATGGGCATCGCGGGTATTCCCGGCGTCCCCGGTATATTCGCTGGGCCACGGCCCGGAACGACCTCCACGAAACTGACCGCTCCCCCGGTGGAGGTGGAGACAGGCGGATTCACGGCCAGCATTTCGCGAGCTTGACCTTCCAGAAACTCACGGATGTTGTCGGGCAGGCCGCGCTTGGCCTTTTCGTCGGGAGAAAGTTCGCTGTGCGTCAGGAACTCTTCGAGCCGCTTGTGGCTCTGTGGCGTGCCATTGGTCACGAGGATGGCGTTCGCTGGTTCGTCGACCAGGAACTCGACGCGCGGATAGATCCTCTTCAGCACCTGCGCCAGCGGAAGCGCCTTTTGGTCGGCGAGCACGTACTTGAAGTGCGTGATCTTGACCTCTGGCTGGTCGACCGGCCGACTGAGCGGCTTGCGGGTCTCTGGCTGGTCCACCAGCCGACCGAGCGGCTTGCTGGACTCTGGCTGGTCCATTGGTGGCCGGACTGGCGGCAGGGCCTCGGGCAAGTCGACGGGTTTCGGAGGTTCGATCGGGCTGGGCAGAACTGCGGTATTTGTTGCTGGGAGTGCCGGTGTTGCGGGCGGTGCCGGCACGGCCGGCTTCGGCGGTTCCACCGCAGGAGTCAACGGTCGCTCCGTGGCGGCAGGCAGTTCGCCGGCCGCCTTGTCCTGCGCGAACAGGCGCAAGGTGGCATGAAAGAGCACCGAACCCGCAGCCAGCGGGATCAGCAGCGTACACAGGATGAACGTCGAACGCAGTTTCATGGCTTGGAATCCTCCTCGGGGACGGGTTTGGACGAGAGGGGTTGGGTCGAAGCTGGAAGGCTCCATTCCTGCTCGGCGTCGCGTTCCAATTGTTCAAGCTCGGAGTGGAACCGCGCTGTTTCCTGCGAGACATCCTGATCGGTCAGGCCATCAACATTCCGGCCGTTACTGGTCGGCGACTCTGCGATCGGGCTGGCAACTTCAGCCTTCGGTGCCCCGGTGCCGTTCGTCGCCGCTTGCGGGAGCCACGGCCGCAGGCTGATCACCAGACCGAGGACGACGGCGGCCGACAAAGCCAGCGCTGCCCAGCGAGTGAATCTTGGATGTCGCAGAACACGCAACGACGGCGAACGGGACCGCAACGACTCCGGCAGCGGCACCGCGTTCGGCTGCTGCACATGGGCCAGGCACTGCTGCAGCAAGTCCGCGACCGCGCTGGCGTCAGCCAGCCGCAGCCGGGGGGCCTTGGCATGCATGTGACTCACAATCTGGCTGAGCCACAGAGGGATGTCCGGATTCACTTCGCGCAGCGCGCGTGGCTCAGTGTCACTGATCCGCCGCAGGATCCCCAGCGTCGTTTCCGCGCGGAACGGTGGACGACCCGCGGCCATCGTGTAGAACACGCTGCCCAGGCTGAACAGGTCAGACCGCGAATCCACGGCGTCGCCCAGTGCCTGCTCGGGAGACATATACTGCGGCGTACCGGCGACAATTCCGGTGCGGGTCAACGAGCCATCGTCCGCGGCCCGCGCCAGGCCGAAGTCCGTCAGCATCACCCGGTCCACACCTTTTTCCAGCAGAATATTGGCCGGCTTGATGTCGCGATGCACCAGCCCCTGGGCATGTGCTGCCGCCAGCCCGGCCGCCACTTGAATCCCGATCCGCAGGATCTCTTTGACCTCCAGCGGCCCCTGCCGGTCGATCCGTTGCTGCAGCGATTCACACGCCAGGCACGGCATGACCAGATACGGCAGGCGGGCCGTGGTGCAGACCGCATGAATCGGCATCACATTGGGATGGACGATCGCCGCGGCGGCCCGAGCCTCGCGGATGAATCGCTGCCGCGCGGCTCCGCTCGTTCCCAGGTGCGGGGCCATGACCTTCACGGCCACATACCGCCCCAGCTCCCGATGAAACCCCTTGAGGACGATCCCCATCCCCCCCTGCCCGATCACCTCCTGGATTTCAAACTCGCCCAGCCGGCCGATCGATTCGGGCTGGTCGCACGGTTCCAGAAAGTCGACCACGAAGTCGGTGGCAAACGCCTCTCCGGTCTCCGCACCGCTCAGCTTCGAGACGCCCCCGGTCGACGACAACTCGGCCTCATGGGTGCGAAAGCAGGTTTCAACTTCGGTCCACCAGCGGGCATCTCCGGCAAACGCTTCCAGCGTCTGCCGACACTCGGCGCACTGTGACAGATGCTCTGCTATTTCGGCCTGTTTGGGTGCCGGCAGTTGGTCGGCCAGCAGCATCCGCAGATGTTCGACATCGCAGTGGGGCAGGGGCATTCGAATCAGTCCTCACCTTCCAGTTCACGCACCTTCTCCCGCAGCCGCGCGATGATTCGGCTGCGGGCGACATAGACGCTTCCGGTCGACATGTGGAGTTCCGCGGCCACGGCTGCCACCTCGCGGTTTTCGATGCTGGTCAGCCAGAACGCCCGCCAGGTCGTTTCGCGGAACTCGTCACGAATCTGTTCACCTGCCAGCAGCAGCAACTGCTGCCGATACTCGCGATCAAACTCTTCCGTCAGCGACGCGTTGGCGTCCGCACAGGATTCCAGCCGCCGGTGTGCATCGGAACCGCCTTCCGCCACGCAACGGGCCGATTCACGCTGCAGGAATTTCAGGGCCCGGTTGCGGGCAATCCGGAACAGCCACCGCCGAAACGAGGCCTGCCGTTCGTCCGACTTCCAATGCCCCACATCCTTGGCCACCGCCGCCAACACCTGCTGGCACACGTCGCGGGCATCCGTCTCCTGGAGCCCGAACCGGGTCAGCATTCGCAGGATGAGCGATTGATACAGCGCGAGGAACTCCGTCCATGCGGCCTCGTCCCGCGCGTTTTGAAGGCGCAGCACGAGGCTCGGGCGGGTTTCCTGATGATCTGGCATGCAATCGCTCCACCCTGTTAGTCCCTCCCGGTGTGAAATCTTACACGGCACGGGGCGCAGGAGGCAGAATCCTCGCTTTCGGACTGATATAACATGAAGAGCCACCGCAGGATTGAGAAACTTGGGATTCTGTGGCGTGTGCCAAAACCATCACCGCTCTGAAATCAAAATGCCCGAAGCCGATCGCTCCGAACTGTCTGTCCCTGAAGCCACGCCGGCGTTGCCTCCGGGTGAAGCCACCGGCTGTCCGCCCGCCTTGGAATGGCAGCAGATTGTTCAACGATTTCGGGCCGAGGCCGAGCCGTGGTATCTCGACCGGCCGGGCGGATATCGGCTCACGGGGCGGATGTGGGGCAGCGGACCGCCCTTGTATTTCGTCTGTGGCATGGGCGGCACGCACGACCTCTTCGCCCTCACGGCGTGGCTCCTGCGCGACTCCTTCCGGTGCGTCCTCTACGACTACCCAGGTTCGCTCTCAGGCACAATTCCGCGAAATGTCTCTTGCGAGACCTACGCGCAGGATCTGCTGGCCATTGCCGAGCGCTGCGGAGACGAACAGTTCGACCTGTTCGCGACATCGTTTGGCAGCCTCGTGACCTTGAAAGCCATGAGTCTCAGTTCCAAGCCCCGGCGGGCGGTGATTCAGGGTGGCTTCGCCCGTCGGCATCTCGCCTGGACGGAACGCACGCTGATCCGGATGATCTCCAAGTTTCCCGGCCGGTTGGGCCACATCCCGCTGCGGAAGCTCATCCAGAGCCACAACCATCGGCGGTGGTTTCCGTCCTTCGACAAAACCCGCTGGCAGTTCCTGCTCGACAACAGCGGCCAGGTGCGCGTCGCCGCCCAGTCCCAGCGGGCCGGCATCATCCGCGACACCGACCTGCGGCCAATCCTGCCCTCAATTTCGCAGGAAATCCTGCTCATCCATACCGAGCATGAAGGCTTGGTCCCGGACGAGTGCCTCGACGAACTCGCCAACGGGCTGCCCCATGCCAAAGTCGAACGGATGCTCAACTCTGGACACCTGCCGTATCTGACGCACCCGCACCGGATCGCGAAGCTGATCCGCGAGTTTTTGGTGTGACGATCACAGCAATACTGTGACAATTCAGTCAAGGATTGCGGCAATAATAATATGGTGAAGTTGATTGGGATGGACGCTGATTGAGGGCAGATTCATCAGCCGGCACGCGTTAGCGCGCGTTAGCGTCCGGTTCGTGGCGCTGGCGTCTTCCGAATATCCTCCAACCGGGGGCTAAGGCCGGCTAAGGCCCTCCGGCTCATTGGCTGGACGGCTTGTCAAACGTCGACAGTTATTCTTGCCGCGGCCCCCAATGTCTTGGAGCGGGCACCACCGGGGACAACGAATAAAGGTGTTGGTCGAGTCGACGGGTCCGCCAAAACGGCGAGTGAATCGTTTGGTCAGAAATTCAACCACGAATCTTTACGAATAAGACGAATGCCACGAATGACAACACGATGGGCTCCGTCACCCACGATACGATGCCGGTTGATGATTCGTGCAATTCGTAAGATTCGTGAAAATTCGTGGTTCCCCTTCTCGTTGACCAAGATCGGCCTTCGGTCAGCATCTTGCTTCGCGAACTGAATTTCTCCAGACAGTTCGACGCCGCGAACCATACTATGAAATTTGAAATCTGAAATCTGAAATTAAATTGACTTTCACAGCGCGGCTTCGCTTCAATGGCCTCGCCTCACCCGCCCAGATCGCTCCGCAGCCGGTCAAAATCTCCCGTCAGCCGTTCGAAGCGCTCCCGCAGGTCGCTGACTTCGGCAATCAACAGCGTGTTGGCGCTGCGCAGTTCTTCGCAGGTGGCTTCCAGGGATTTGACCTTCTGTGCCAGTTCGGGTGACTCGCTCCGCGCCGCTGGATGCGGGGCAGCGGGCGCAAAGGAACTGGCTTGGGCAGGAACAGCGGCCGGGGCGATCGGTCGTGGTGCCTCAGGTTCCGGCGGGCGGGCGTGCAGGGCCATCCCCTCGCGTGGCTCATACCAGTTGTGATCCACCTCCGCCCCGCGACGGTCCAGCGGGCCGTCCGACTGCACGAACCCCTCGGCAATCAGCCCGTCCAGCTCCTTGCGCAACTGCTCAAGGGAGTCGATGGGCGACATCCGGCTGGCCCTGGCCCGTAGCTCGCCCACCTGCTGCCGTCCGCGCAGGAGAAGTTCGCCCAGGATCGCGAGCTGGCCCTCGCTCATTTTTTCGAACCGCTTCCGCATCCAGTGTCGATACCGCTCCGTCCGCCCGCTCTCCGTGTGCACCACCGCCGCCAGCCCCAGCTCCCGCAGTTCTGAAAAGGCATCGGCGACCTGGTCTTCGGCATAGTTGGTGATCGGGTCGCGGTTGTTCTTCTGGTTGCAGCCACTGGTGGCACCCTTGAGGGTCAGCGGATACTGGTCGGGCGTGGTAAACCCCTTCTCGATCAGCACGCCCAACGCCCGCCGCTGCGCCTTCGTCAGCGACTTGATTGGCTGGTGACCCTGTTCCGGCGGCGCGTCAAGCATGGCAACTCCCAATTGGGCCCCCGCATGATTCCGGAACACCGACAGTGGATCTGGCGTAAGCCGATCCACGACAGGTGTGCCGGAAGCATGCAATCTGACACCGCATGATTCCGGAACACCGACAGTGGATCTGGCGTAAGCCGATCCACGACAGGTGTGCCGGAAGCGTGCAACCTTACACCGCATGATTCCGGAACACCGACAGTGGATCTGGCGTGAGCCGATCCACGACAGGTGTGCCGGAAGCATGCAACCTTACACAAAGAAAGTGCCCATGATTTAGCACAGGTTCTTCAGTGGTGCGAGTGTCCCTGAGGGCCTGCCGCTGGCAAATCTCCTTCAGGGACATTCGCCCCGCCGCGTACTCCTGCTGCATCGACCTGACACGCCGCCGGAACCGCCGGACGTTGTCCTTGGGCAGCAGGAGTGAACAGGTCGTCACCCGGGAAGTACTGGCGGATCTCTTCTTCCTGCGGGTTGCTGCCGTCAATGATCTGGCGGGCGAGCCACAGCACACCCGGATCTTTGATTTTGCGGGCGATCAACGCCTTCAGGATTTCATGGTTGCGGACCGCCATTCGCTCCACCATAAAATAACACAAAATAGTCAAAACATTGGAGTTGAAAATTAATCGCGCCCCCCTTCGGGGGAAAGGGGTAAAGAAGTAAGGGGGATAAGTGGTAAGGTCCTCGCGAGCCGAAAACCGTTGGCGAGGTTCCGGAGCGTCGGAACATAGTTGTGCCGATACGCGGACCGCACGTCCGACGCGTGACCGTCGAACGAGCCGCCGCGCAGCATACGACTCTGAGTGCTGTCGTGGAATTCAGCGCCTCCCGGATAAGCTATATAACTCTCCTGGCACCATGTCCACACATTCCCCTGCACATCGAACAGCCCGAAATCGTTCGGCTTCAGGCTTCCCACAGGCCAAATCTGTTCCTGTGAATTCTTGAAGTACCTAGCATACTTTGGCAGCAGTTCCTCCGTCTCCCCATAGTACCGGCTCGTCACCGCGCCCGCCCGCGTCGCGAACTCCATTTCCGCCTCAATCGGTAACCGATAGCCGCTCAGGCTCAAACAGTTCGCCTTCAATTCCACATCCGTCGCATCCTCCGGTCCCTTGATTGCGTAGCACCACTGATCTTCCGCAACCCCCTCCTCCTTGCTGAGCCAGTTGCAGTACCGTGCCGCCTTGTACCAGTTGATGCCCACAACCGGCAGATCTCCGGACCGCGTGTAAGCGGCAGGCAGCGCGTAATCCTTGTCGAACGTCCGGTATTGCTCCAGCGTCACCGCCGTCGACGCCAGCGCGAACGTCCAGCCAATTCGCCGTTTGTGCGGAATTTCGTCGTCACTTCTTCCCGCTTCGGCGGAGGACGACCCCATCACAAACTCCACCGGACCAGGAACGACCACCAGAGTCTGCCCCTGACCGTTCACGTACCAACTTGGCGGACGAGCCTGGCCTTCCGCCAAACGCTGCTGGATGCCCGCAAATCGCTGCTTTCGGCCGCGTTCGTCCTGAGCCCAGCCCGCGTTTGTCGCGGTGAGCCACGGCTGTTGCTTCCAGTCCTTCCAGGTCCGCAGCAACCATTCGACCGCCGCATGCAATCCGGCGTCGGTCTCCGTGCGGTACATTTCCTGCAATTTCGGCAGCAGCGCCTTTCGGGCGTCTGGCGTCAACGCCTGCTCGCTAAACTCTCCCAGGCTCAACAGCAAAGCGCGACGAACCGTGATGTCCGGTTCAATGTCCAATCGTTGGATGAGGTCGGTGGGATTGGCCCCCAGCGGGCTGAGCCGGTGGATCAGATAGCTCCGCGTGCGCGGGTCGGGACGATGCTTCAGCAGCGGCCAAACCTTTGCCGCCTGCCCCATCCTTAACAATGCCACCGCCGCATTCGCCTGCCGTTTCGCCAGATCTTCCCGCTGCTTGTCCGCGGAGGGCAATTCCGCGGGCAGTTGTGTGTCCAGCACGCCGGTCAGAACGGCCAGCCCCGCTTCGCCGCGTGCCTCGAACTTTGGAAAGAGCAGCGCAAACTGCTTTTCATTCGCTTCCATCAGCAGCATGGCCAGCTTCGGCGCGTCATCGGCGGCATACTCCGCCAGGATGTCCGTCGCCAACGAACGCTCCACATCATTATCAGTTTCGGTGGATCCAAAGATCTTCGCCAATTGCGGGAACAGCTTCGCCCGCACGGGACGCAGCGCGTCCATCCAGTTCGACAGAAACACCGCCGGCACCTTCACCAAATCGTCGCCCACGGCCGCCTGCGCTGTCTCCCACTTCTTGCTGTTCGGGTCGTATTGCGCCAACGCCGCCGCCGCCCGCAGCCGCTGCGATTCTTTCCCATTCTCCAGAGATTCCACAACGGCCCACAGCTTGTCCAGCAACGCAGCCTTGTGCGGTTCTAGGGCATCGCGGATCACCGCAATCTCCTGCGGCTCGGCATCCAGCAGCCTGATGTAAAGGTAAGTCGCCTGGCTCGCATCCACAGGCAACAAGGCCAGACTGGCATGCAACTGCTGGCGTCGCTCCTTGTTGGCGACCGCTTCGTCGGCAGCCGCGTGCAACAGCGGGTTGAGCCACCGACGATAGAACGCCATGTCGTTCACGATCGTGGGCACATCGGCCGTGTTCGCATCCCGCAGCCGGTCGCGCAGCGCGTGAGCCTGCAGCCTGCCGTGAGTTTCGTTGACACCCCATCCGAACACCACCAGCCCAATGGCGACCACCAGGCCCCGCAGCGCATGATATCGCCGCGCCCGGCTCATCATCGTCCGCTGCGTCGGCGTCCAGGTCTTCTTCGCCGTGAGCCACCGGATCTGCCCCCACTGCCACAAGGATGGCAGTTGCCGGTTCTCCGGCCGCGCATTCCACACCGCCGCCCGGTCGGCCAACAACAGCTCCGCCCGGCCCCGGCGGGTTTCCTTCTGCTTGCGGGTGAGCCAGTCCCGCAGCGAGGGGACAAGGTAGTCGTGGGTCAGTTGATAGTACTTGGCACCGGCCTGCAATGCGGGGGCCGTCGTGGAGGCGGCATCTTCCTGGCCTTCCGGGTCGGTCGGGGTGATCA
>JAKFUF010000259.1 GCA_021732845.1 Planctomycetaceae bacterium
GGAGCCCCCACCGTGCCGGTGGTGGTCCAGACGGTGTTGTTGCTCCAGTTGATCTGCTGGCCGACCAGCGTTCCGGTAATGCCCCAGGTCGTGGCCACGATGGTGGTGGGCGACGTGAAGCTTCCCTGCGAGGTCATCCCGAATTCGTTGGTGAACGTCAGGTTGTTGCCGTTCTGAGCGATGAGGGTCGCCCGGCCACCGATACTCCAGTTGGTGGGCAGCGTGGGCGCGGTGAACGGAGTCGTGCGGGTCCAGACGGTGTTGTTGGACCAGTTGATCTGGTTGTTGCTGTTCGACAGCGTGCCGGTAATTCCCCAGGTGTCGGAAACGATCTGCGTCTTGGAGACGATCCGACCGGTCGCGGTCATGCCGTTTTCGTTCGTGAACGTCAGGTTGTTGCCCACCTGAACAATGGAGGTCGCCTTGCCATTGATCGACCAGGCTCCACCCAACTGCGGGGAGTTGCCGGTGATGGTCGCGGTGGCCGAGGTCATCGTCCCCGCCACGCCATTCGTGATCGTGCCCAGCGTGGCCACGATTGTCCGGTCTGCCGTCAAGGTCGCGATCTGCGTCGCGGTCAGGGTGATGGAGGCCGAGGTGGTGCCTTGGGGAATGACGATCGTCAACGGGGCCGTGAAGTCCGTTCCCCGGACGGCCGAACCGCTGTAGTTGACGGTGACGGTGACATCCTTGCCAGTGACGGTGGGCAGGGTCGCCGTCAGCGTCAGCGTTCCACCTTCCGCCACCGTCGCGGCAGAGATGCTCAGATTCACGGCCGGCGTGACGAGTGTGAACGGGGTGGCGGGGAAGTCGGCGGGTTTGGCGGACAGGATGGAGACTGTTCCCGGGACCACTGCTGTTCCCCCGAGAATATTCGCCGTGGCGACATCGAGTCGCATGTCACCATTAAAATCGCCGAGGGCAATCGACTGGGCACCGCTGCCCGTGGCGAAGGTCTGAATTGGGGCGAAGAATCCGGCACCGTCATTCAACAGCACGCCGATCATGTTGGTGTCGCTGCTGGTGACGACGATGTCGGCAAATCCGTCGCCATTCATGTCACCCACGGCCACGCCCTGGGCCACCATGCCGATGTCGAACGTCGTCACGCCACCGATCCCGAAGAAGATCGACAGGGACCCATCATCGTTCGACACGACTCCATCAGGCACCATGTCGCCATCCAGGGTGGTCCCCATCGCGGCGAGTGCTCCGGAGATCGGCAGATCGGCCGTGGGCGTGCTGATTGGCGCAGCGAAGAGCCCGGTCCCATCACCGAAGTAAACATCGACGGAGTTCGTCCCCTGATTGATGATGCTAATGTCGGCAAACGCGTCCGCATTGAAGTTCCCGATGGCGATCCCGATCGGCACGGACCCGGTTGGGGTATTGAAGGGCGGGGCCATGGCAAACGTGCCTCCAGCCGTGCCGAGCAGAACGCTGTAGGTGCCAGTCGTGAAATTGTTGGCCGTCACCAGGTCGGGGAAGCCGTCGCCATTGAGGTTCCCGATCGCGAGCGATACCGGACCAAGACCGACCGTGTAGCCTACGCCGGCGGCGTACGTGGCGGCACCGGTCGACAGGAAGACGACCACCCGGTCATTGTTGTAGTCGGCAACCGCGATGTCATTGAAGCCGTCACCGTTCAGGTTGGTGGCGACCACCTGTCGCAGGCTGGCGGCACCATTTGCGCCGGCACCGACCGTGAGGGTCGCCCCTTGCGTGAAGGTGCCGATGGGCGAACCCAGGAACGTCTGGACGGTTCCCGATTCATCGAGGACGACCAGATCAACAAAGGCATCCCCGTCCAGGTTCGCTGTCACGATCTTGGACGCGCCCGCTGCGGGGAACTCGGTCATCGGAGCGAACGCGACGACCGCCGTGTTTGGCGCCAGGCGTTCGGCACCGGCGTTCATGATCGAGAAATCATCGACCAGTGTCACGCCGAGAGTGCCCGTCCCGCCAACATTGAAGACGGACACTGTGTAGGTCGTGCCACTTCCGGCGACGACAACGGCGGGGTCAGAAGTGGCGCTGCCCGTGCGGTTGATCGTAAAGTCCGTGGAATCGACGCCGGTGACGGCCTGGTCGAACACGAGCGTGTAAGCCACGCTGGGGGCGCTGGTGGTGGTGGCCCCGACCTGGTTGAACGAGGCGATGTTCACCGCCGCCAGGACGACGCGGGATTCAAGAACTTCGACAGTTCTGGGCAGGAGCGAAGTCTGGCTGCGGCCCCGGCGACGGCGGGCGGCCACGGGAAACAGGCGCTGGACGAGCTGCGAGAACGGGGTAAAATGCATGGTGTGGGCTCGGAAGATAGAGGCTGAATTTGAGACAATGCACGCGCGCCCCGTGCCTTCTATCCGTACGCTGACCGTGAAGAGATCTCTCCCCGGCCTCCATCCTGGAGTGACTTGACTGCACACCGCGAACCGGCGCGGTGGGGATTACTTCTCCAGCGAACTCAGGGTGGCCCTGGCCGCATCGGCACCAGTGACTGAAAATCCGGCATTCAACTTCAACGCGTGGCTCAGAAACTCTCGGGCCTTGTCGCTGTTTTTGAGGGCCGCCTGAATCATCCCCGCGTGGAAGTACAGCTTGGCATCCTGGGTACCCAGACGCATCGCTTCGCTGCTCATCTTTGCGGCTTCTTCGAACTTGCCGTTCCTGTACAGCGCCCAGCTCAGCGCGTCGGCACCGTAAATGTCCTGCCGGTCGGCGTAGTCCAACCGGGCCAGTTCCAGGGCTTCAGGCAAGTTGCGGTCGTGGTCCGAATAAAACTGCGACAGCGCCCGGCGGTGTTCGTAGAACCCGTGGCACTGTTTGACCAACTGGTCAAACAGTGGCTTCGCCAATTCGGGCTTTCCGGCACGGACATGGAGGTCGCCCAAATACGATAGCATCGCGGCGTCGGGGCCGATGTCCACGGCTTTTTTGTAAAATTCCGTGGCTTCTTCGTACTTGCCCTCGGCAACCGCGATGCGTCCCATCGCGGCGGTCGCATCGTGCAGCGCATCGACACCTGCGGGCACCTGGCGGTAATGCTCCAGAGCTTGGGCACGGTTTCCAGATTCCAGGGCGATGTCGCCCAGGCGACCGCGGTACCATGCGTCGGAGCCACCGACTTTTTGGACCAACTGCACCGCCCGTTGCATCAGATCCCGCGCCTGTCCGGTCTGTCCGCGTAGTTCGGCGAGGTTCGCCACACGGGCGAGAATTTCAGGAATGGGAGTGACTTGCATCAACCGCTGATAGACGGCTTCAGCCTGCTCGTACTGACCCAGTTCCAGCAATGCGTCTCCCTGGATGGCGAGTGCGTCGACATCCTTGGGATTCGCCTTGGTCACCTCTTCCACCAGTTTCAGTCCTTCCTTGAACCGGTGCCGGCTGCACAGGACAGCCGCCAGCGACGTCTGTGCCCGCGTGTATCCCGGATACAGGTCGAGTGCCTTCCGCAGATGTTCTTCGGCGGGTTCAAACAGCGATTCGTCACCAGTCTCATTCGCCTTCCGCTCCAGGAACTCTCCCAGATGGCGGTGAGCGTGAGCATCCTTGGGATTGGCGGCAATCTGCTTCTTGAACAGGGCGATGGCCTGATCCGTTGAGTAGACAAACTTGATCGGGCCGCCATCGGCCGGTGGTGGCTCATTGGGTGGCGGGGGCTTGGGGGGCACGACCGACGACGGGATGGTGTCCACCTTCGCCGGCGGTGCCGCCAGCAACTGACAGGTCGGAAGAATTGCAACGAGCGCAGCACTGAGAATCAGGCGCATGGATGTGACTCAGGATGCCGTGAGTGACTTGAGAGGAAACTGCCGGGATCAGGGCGGATATCGCGCGACCCCGGCACTCATTCCAAAGCGATCTGCGTTCCTGTGAGATTCGCCAACAACCAGAATCAGGGGACCGGAGCCGCCAGATACGGGAAGGTGGTGAGGAATGTCGAATCGACATTGACGCGGTCGGTTGTCAGGGCACCGCCCGTCAACAGGTTCAGCTCGGCATCGATCACGTCATCGGTCAGCTTCCTTCCGTTCAAGAATCCAGCCGTGCTCGTGGTGTTGAACGGCATCACATCCGGCAGCACGACGCCCGCCAGGGCCGTTGCGTTCGGGCCGCCGTTGGCGACCGTTCCCGTCAGCGGCAACCCATAGATCAGATTGATCCTTTGGGCCGCGACACCCCGCAGCCCGACATCGTCGGAAGGCTTCAGACTGTTGAAGGCATCCTGCAGGCTTGGGAGACCCAAGAGCGGCAATGGAAACAGCGTGGCTGTGTTGATCGCCGGCAGCCCAGTGCGATCGAACTGGGTTCCATCGGGAGACAGGCTGCGGATCCAGCAGGAGATGTTCGGGCTCCCGGCATCCTTCTGGATTTGAAGGCGCGGAACCTCCATCACGATTGCCAGAGTGTTGCGGCTGAAGACGCTGTTGTTGGGAACATTGGGAGGCAGGAAGGGAGCCACACGCTGCCCCAGCGGCAGACCCTGCTGGGTGGCGGTCCGGAACTTTCCGAATGCCTGGGAGTCGAAAAAGAACGGGTCATCGAACAGCCCGCATTGGATCTTGGTGCCATTCCGCATGGTCACCTGGCGACCCGTGATGCCGGTGGCCAGCACCTGGCTTCGAGTTGCCGTGCCGATGCGGGT
The DNA here is from genome assembly GCA_021732845.1 of Planctomycetaceae bacterium. Classification (GTDB taxonomy): domain Bacteria; phylum Planctomycetota; class Planctomycetia; order Planctomycetales; family Planctomycetaceae; genus JAKFUF01. The sequence goes on from JAKFUF010000259.1 coordinate 4,649, forward strand.
GATCTGCACCGCCGTGAAGGTTTGTCGCAGGAACTGATCGGGATTTGAGAAGACGAACTGGTACACCAGTTCGTCGTCGGTGGCCACGCCATCATTGCTGATCCGGTACTCGAACACTGCCCCCGGCAGGAAGAAGGGGGGGCTGAGAACGCCGACATTCGCGCCGCCGGTCGTGAGGATCAGCACGGAATTCGCCGGTGTCGTCGGTGAGACGAACATATAGAGGTCGTTGAGATCGAGCGCGCCCAGCGTCGCCGCCGCGTTGGTGGTGCGTGGTCCATCGCGGTGATCCGCGGCGTTCAGCACTCCCGAAATCAGCACCAGGGCCAGCGCCATCGCGGCAAGCCCACGCGTCAGTAAGATTCCATTTCGCATTGTCGATCTCCAAAGTTGCAGGATAGGGGAATCTTCAGGCCGATGGCCGGCTTGCAGGCCGAGTTTTTGGGTCTGCAAGCCACCACTGTTCACGGAACTGGCGCAGCCAGAAAGGGAAGTTGTTGAGAAATGTGCCGTCATTTGCGACTTGATCGCTGGTCATGACATCGTGGAAATGCCAGCGAAAACCGTTGCGTTAAAACTGAAATGTTCGATCTTGAGACAGTGTACCGACGCCAATCGGAACTTTCATCACAAAACTCCCAAATTCTGTAGAATCCCCTAAACCGTCGCTTTCCAATCGCATTTTGCGCGAAACGACTCGTTGATCTACGCAATACGACCCCTTACAAGGGTCTTCGTGATTTGAAGATCGCTTGATCGCTGAGTTGGCTCGAATTGCCGGCGCAAGACGAACCTCGACAACGAGTTGTCCCAATGCCAACAACCATTCTCTGGTTTCGCCACGACCTGCGGCTGAGCAGCCATCCCGCCCTGGAAGCTGCCATAAGCCGCGGGAAGGTGATACCAGTTTTCCTCTGGGTACCTGACGAAGAGTCTCCGTGGGCTTCAGGGGCCGCTTCCAAGTGGTGGCTGCATCATTCTTTGACTCAATTCAGCGCGGCGCTCGACGCCGTGGGATTGAAGCTGATTGTCCGAGCTGTTTCCAAGACCAAGGGTCCAAACAGCAGCGCGGAACTGCTGGCCGCGCTGCTGGAGGAAACGGGAGCCACGGCGGTCTACTGGAGCCGGCGTTATGAGCCGGCGGTCGTTGCCCGCGACACACAGATCAAGGCGATGCTCAAAGCGCGGGGCGTGGAGGCGGAAAGTTTCAACGCCAGTCTGCTGTTCGAACCGTGGGAGGTGCAGACGAAGGCGGACGGTCCGTATCGCGTTTTCACGCCGTTCTACCGCGCCTGCCTGGCGCGCGGTGAGCCGGAGCCTCCCCACCCGATCCCACAAATTCCGCGAATTGGCCCGGCTTCCGCGGAGAAATCGCTGACTTCGCTGTCGATTGCAGACCTGAATCTCCTCCCGCGAGTCCGCTGGGACCGGGCCTTCGATGTTTGGACGCCCGGCGCGACGGCTGCAAACCACTCGCTGACGCAGTTCCTCGCGCAAGCTGTGGCCGACTATGATGTCGAACGCGATCGCCCCGACCACGCCGGCACATCACAACTCAGCGCGAGCCTGCATTTTGGCGAAATCAGTCCGCGCGAGGTGTGGCACGCCGTCCGCGAGCAGCTTGGTTCAACCGCGGAGGGCAGAGCCACGGCTGAACCGTGGCTCAGACAGCTCCTGTGGCGGGAGTTCGCCCATCACCTGCTGTATCACTTCCCACAAACGCCCACGGAACCGCTGCGGCCGGAATTCGCCCGCTTTCCCTGGGTCAACAGCCCGGCAGCGCTCAAGGCCTGGCAGCAGGGACGCACGGGCTACCCGATTGTCGACGCCGGCATGCGGCAGTTGTGGACCACGGGCTGGATGCACAACCGCGTGCGAATGATTGTCGGATCCTTCCTCGTGAAGGATTTGCGAATCAGTTGGGAACACGGGGCGACTTGGTTTTGGGACACCCTGGTCGACGCCGATCTGGCCAACAACACGCTCGGCTGGCAATGGATCGGTGGCTGCGGAGCGGATGCCGCGCCTTATTTTCGGGTCTTCAACCCGGTGACGCAGGGTGAGAAGTTTGACCCCGATGGTGCCTACGTGCGCCAGTGGGTTCCCGAACTGGCCCGGATGCCCAGTGACACCATTCATCACCCGTGGGATGCCTCCGCATCCACGCTCCGTGAGGCGGGTGTCACGCTGGGTGACAATTATCCCCGGCCGATCGTCGATCACGCGAAGGCGCGGAAGGCGGCGCTCGCGGCATTGGCGACGCTCAAACAGGCCTGACTGCCTTGCCCGCGATCACGTCGGCAAAAACTGGACAGGATCAAAAAAGATACAAAAGGATAATAAAGGATTTGTTTCGACCGGCCGTCAACAACATCCTCTCTCATCCTCTCTCATCCTTTTCAATCCTTTTTCATCCTGTCCCATTCCCGATCGATCCGGCTTTGACCAGCCGTGCTTACGAAAACAACTGCGAAATCGGTTCGGCCTCGACGAGGCGTATCGGGCGGCTGCCGGGGCCGGGCATCATCGTGGTCTCGAGGTCGATCCCCATCGCATGGTAGATCGAGGCCAGGATCTGCGGCGGCAGAATTGGCTGGTTCTGCGGTCGGGCGCCGGTTTTGTCGGAGGAGCCGATCACCTGCCCGCCGCGGATCGGGCCGCCAACCATGAAGTTGGTCCACACGCCGGGATGGTGGTCACGACCGCCGCGCGGATTGAGCCCCGGTGTGCGGCCGAATTCGCTGAGAACGCACACCACTGTCTCCTTCAGCAGGCCCCGCTGTTCCAGGTCTTCAATCAGGGCGGTGAAGGCCCAGTCGAACTGTGGGCAGAGGAGCTGCTCGTAATCAGCGTAGGTGTTGTTCAGACTGCCGCCGTCGGCATGCATGTCCCAGCACGAAATGTTAAAGACCGTCTCAAAGTGATTGACCGTGACATAGCGGCTGCCCCGTTCGATCAGCCGGCGGGCCATCAGACAGCTCTGGCCCAGCGTGTTGCGGCCATAGCGGTTGCGGGTGCGGTCGTCTTCCTTGGTCAGGTCGAAGGCGGTCTTGGCCTCGGGAGAGGTCAGCAGGTTGAAGGCCCGCGCGTAGGCGGTGTCGCGGCCCAATTCGGAATTCGTTTCCACCTTCCGCTGCACATTGTCGATTTGCTTGAGCAGTTCCTTGCGGGCGTTGATGCGGAACTCGGTCTGACCCGCTGGCGGCGTCAGGTCCGAGACTTTGAAGTCGGCCCGCGAGGGATCGGACTGCAAAAAGAACGGCTCATGGGAACTGCCGAGGTAGGCCGCCGACTGGCCATGCAGCGGCCCGGCCCCAGTGTTTCCGATTTTCTCCGGCAGAACAACCGACGCCGGCAGCATCCCACGGTTGCCAAACACGCGCGACAGCACCGAGCCCGAATGCGGCTTCATGCTGTCGGCATTGAAGTCGTGGCCGGTCATCATCCACCGCTGGCCATTCTCGTGCGTGGCTCCCGTGTTGTGATGCAGGCTGCGGATGAGCGCGACCTTGTCCATCATCCGCGCCATCAGCGGGAAATGCTCGCAGATCTGAATCCCGTTGACGTTGGTTGCGATCGGCTTGAACTTGCCGCGAATCTCCGCCGGGGCATCCGGCTTCATGTCCCACGTATCCACCTGGCCAGGCGAGCCGACCAGGAAAATCGTGATGCAGTTGCGGATCTCCTGCTTGCTGGCCTCGACCGCGCCCGCGGCTTCGAGCGACAGGACGGCGGGAAGACTCAGCGCGGCCGCGCCGGTCATGGTGGCCGCACCGGCCTGCAAAAAGCTGCGGCGGGTCACGTCGCCGCAGACGGGGACACGCTCATGGCCGAGATGAAGCATCGCGCTGCGCCTTGGGGAGACGAGGGAGAGGTGAAGCACAAATGACAAATGACAAATGATAAAAGCGTCGTCATTGGGTGCTGTCGACGAAGAATGAATCGCGCGTCATTGGAAACGGGTCATTTGTGATGCGTCAAACAGTCCAGACGACCGGGTTGGAGACATCGACGAATTTGCTTTTGGTGTACTTGCCGTCTTTGTCTTTTTCGTACCCCTCGTAGTGGAACAGGCGGAGCACCGCCTCGTAACTGCCGGGGGTGGCGTCGGGAAACTCGATAACTTCTTCGGCCCGTGCGGGGACGGTCGCGACGACCTCGCCGTTGCGGCGGATGGACCAGACGAGCTGACTGCCCCAGTCGTTCGCCACTTCGCCACGAATCAGCCTTTGCCCCTCGCGACGGACCTCTGCCCGTGGCGTCCCTTCGAACCGCTGGTCCATCACTGCTCCTCTTCATCAAGTTCCAACAGCAACCAGAACCCGAGCACGCATCAATTTCAGTTTGCGCATGGATGATACGGTGACAACCAACGGAGTGGAAGTGGAAATGAGGCAAACGCGTGGGGATGGCCCATTGTCTGCCGTGCCCCTCCACTCAGCGCAACCGACCGGGCTCCGATCTTTGCCGCGCGCCTCATGGACTCTGCCGTCCCATTGGCGTAACCTAATTTGATCGACCGATTGAACACCATTCCGTCGCGTCATTGCGACGGACGACTCTTTGAACGGACGTGGCATGAATCCCCTGCTCGACCTGCAAGTTCTGCAAACCCGCCGCCAGTTCTTTGGGAATTCCGGCGTCAGGTTGGGCAGCGTGGCTCTGGGCTCGATGCTGGGGGCTGGCGGCAAGGCATTCGCCGCCCAGATGAACCCGGCGCTGGCGGACCTGCCGCACTTCGCCCCCAAGGCCAAGTCGATCATTTACCTACACATGAATGGTGCGCCCTCCCAGATCGATCTGTGGGACTACAAACCGAATCTGCAGGAGCATTTCGACAAGGATCTGCCCGAAAGCGTTCGCAACGGCCAGCGGATCACCACCATGACCAGCGGCCAGGCGCGGCTGCCGGTCGCCCCGTCCAAATTCAAGTTTGCCCAGCACGGGAACTGTGGCACCTGGGTCAGCGAGTTGCTGCCCTACACGGCAAAACATGTCGATGACATTGCCGTCGTTAAAACGGTGCATACCAATGCCATCAACCACGACCCGGCCTGCACGTTTGTGATGACCGGCAGCGAGGTGCCCGGCAAGCCGAGCCTCGGCTCGTGGCTCTCCTACGGCCTCGGCAGCGAGAGCAACGACCTGCCGGCATTCGTCGTGTTGACGCCCATCTGGTCCTCCGGAGCAGCGGCCCAGGCGCTGTTCACCCGCATGTGGAGCAGCGGCTTCCTGGCGTCGAGCCACAACGGCGTGGCTCTCCGCAGCACGGGCGACCCGGTGCTGTACGTGCAAAATCCTCCCGGCGTGGCTGCCAGCGACCGCCGCGTGATGCTCGACGCTTTGGCAACCCTCAACCGCAAACGGTTCGACGAACTGGGCGACCCGGAAATTCAAACCCGCATCGCCCAATACGAAATGGCGTTTCGCATGCAGTCCAGCGTGCCCGGTCTGGTCGATCTGGCGAGCGAATCCAAAGAGACGCTGGAAATGTATGGCCCCGAAGTCCAGAAACCGGGCACTTTTGCCGCCAGCGCCATCCTGGCGCGGCGGATGGTCGAGCGCGGCGTGCGCGCGGTGCAGATCCTGCACCGTGGCTGGGACCAGCACGGCAACCTGCCCCGCGACATTGCTTCTCAGTGCTACGACACCGACCAGCCCATCGGGGCACTGCTCACCGACCTCAAACAGCGCGGCCTGCTCGACAGCACACTCGTCGTCTGGGGCGGCGAATTCGGCCGCACGGTCTATTCCCAAGGCACATTGACCAAAGAGAACTACGGCCGCGACCACCACCCGCGGAACTTCTGCATGTGGATGGCCGGCGGCGGCATCAAGGGCGGCATCTCCTACGGCGAGACCGACGACTTCAGCTACAACATCGCCAGCAACCCGTGCCACATCAACGACCTGAACGCCACCATCCTCCACTGCCTCGGCATCGACCACGAACGCTTCACCTACAAGTTCCAGGGATTGGACCAGCGGCTGACGGGGGTGGAAGAGCAGCATGTGGTGAAGGAACTGCTGGCGTAGGCGAGTGAATTCGATCGGGCAGATTGCGGCCGGGCGATCACGGTGAGTACGGCTCTACTGTTTTCTCTGGGATGGAAAATCCTGTGATCCGCTGTCTCATCTATGTGGTCTCGCTGTTTCTCGGTGTCCTCCTTCTTCCAGTCGACTCTGCATATCCCAATAGGCTATTCCCTCACCTACAGCCGGGTTTTTACCAAGAGGACCCGCAAGTTGATCGAATTTATGAGGAACTCCGTCACTCAGACTTCAATGTCAGCCTTTCATGGCACAACGGGATTTCGATGCGTGGTTCGGATGGCTCCAAGTGGGGTGATCACCTGACTGTGCAAGAGGTGCGGGCTCGCGCGGAGATGAAGGTCAGACGACGGCTCGCTCGAATCTCGCTCGAAAAGAACTACTCTGAATTCGGCCCTGATGCCCCGCACCGACAACTCATAGAGATGCTGCAAAAATGCGGCTACCAGGTGATTGTGTTGATGGGAAGCCACTCATCGGCAGTCGTGGTCGTCGATGTGATCCGAACCTTTAGGTAGCAATACGAACCAGGGCTGGCTAACCGACTGGTCTGAAACCGCGGCGGGCAAATCAATCTCTCATTGTGACTGGGCATGGCGCTCCCTTCCTCCCTGCTTCGGCGATTTCCACCATCGCCAACGGCGTTGTTGGATCTTGTGCGGAAGCACGTCGATGAATTGATGTTGCTTAACATCGCCAATGCCGATTACGGAATCGGCGCGAATGAGGCACTGAAAGGGCTTCGTCATATCCGTCAAACAGGACTCATTCCGGCAGACGCGGGATTCGCTCTGTTTGAAGTTCTGCATTTGACCCGCTGGAGTGATCCCGAGCGTTCCGAACCGCCACCTTTTGTACCAGAACCGACAGGCAGACGCGGGCATATCACACGAATGTTCGTCTGTGCCGCATTGCTTTATGCCGCAGCCGAGCCAACCCTCCAAATAGAGGACATTGCCGCCGAGGACACATTGACCTTATGCCTTGTCAGCGCTGGCGTGTTGGGTGACGATTTCAATGAAGCCCTCGCTTGCTTTTTGAACTGGCGATTGCAGTACAGCGAAGAACCTCTTTTGGTGACTCTCACCCTTCTGACCTGCATCATCCGAGTCCGATCTTACAACTTATCCGAAACGGAACTGCGCGGCCTGACCGAACTTGTTTTGGAAGAGGAGAATCGCTTCAGCAAAGGTTGCCAGGAATGGAATACTGAAGGATACCCTGTACCACTGCCCTTCAGTTTGGAACGCGAAGTTTGGCGCTCCGTAGCCCTCGAACTGAAGGAGCGTGCAGCAACACTCTACGACCCGGCCACACGCGAAAACGTGGAACTGTGCGTCCTGTTGCTTGAGCGGGGATGGTAATGACGAATGACGGGAGCACAAAGGGCCCGCGCGTGCATGAAGCACAGGGTCATTCGAAAGCACTGAGTTTGCCACTCACTTCCCCGCATCCGCCGTCAGCTCCTTCAACTGTGGAATGTCAAACTTCTCCAGCAGCCCGAAACAGAACAGTTCCGGGGCTTCGTTGACCATCCGGTTCTTTTCAATCACCTCCTTCAGGCTCTGCATCGCGTCTTTCGTCTGCACTCTTGAGATCACCTCAGGCGCAAGAGCGGCGGCGGTGAGGGCAATCAGGGTGGTACGAGGGCCGACAGCAGAGATGGTGACGGGACCGGTTTTGTGCTGCTCTTGTGACCACTTGGCCACCGCCTGCAACTGCCCGGCTTGAACGCCGAGCGGGCGCTGGCCGACGGTCGAGATCATCAGGGCGAACAGGTAGTCGCGCGGAAGCTTGGCTTCGCCGAAATAGAACGGATCGAGGGCCAGCACGCGCTTTCCATCGGCGAGGTGCTTTTCGGCCTCCGCGGCGAGTGCCGCTCGTCCCGCGTCGCCGATCAAGAGCACTGTGGCTTTCGGTTCACCGCGAACCAGCTCGACGACCGGGATCGTCCATTCTGGCTGCCGAACACGCCACAGGTAGGCCTGGGTCATTCCTTCCTTCACGTCTCCGGCGAGTTCGGCCTGAGCCACGCTGGGGTGGTATTGGACGACTTTGGCGAGTTCGGCCCGCCGCGCCGCCGGGTCATCCGCTGCCGGCTTCATCGGCAGCGACCCCAGCCGGGCCATCGCCAGGGTGTGGAAATCCGCATTGGAGGTGGGCACGGCAACCTTCAATTCTTCCGGTGTCTTCACCTCCTTGACCGACTCGATTTCTTCTGGTTGAAATTCCTTCCCGGCATACCACTGGTCGCCGATCATCCGGTACAGAGCCTGGCGGTTGTCCTTCTCAAAATTGTGGGTGCCAGGGTCAGAATTGACGTGCGACCGGAGCCGTGCCTCCTGGCCATGCAGCTTGTAATACGGCTGTGCCGCTTCCAGCAGGGGCGGCAGCGCGTGGCCCGAGGCAAAGCAGCAGTTGTCCTTTTCGTTGTACGTCAGCAGGAGTGAACGCGGGGCCATCATGGCGGTGAGTTGCAGATAATCCGTGGCTACGGCCAGATCGACCGGAGTTTGCTCCGAATCGCCCAAGTCCGAGAAATTGGTCGCACGAGTGATGAAGCTGGAGTAGCCCGCGACCGGGTTCGAGAGCGTGACCCGCGTATCCAGGGCAGAGATGATGATCGTTTGCCAGCCGCCGCCGGAGAGGCCGGCGACGCCCACCCGCGTGGAGTCGCAGTGCTCATGTGCCAGCAGGATGTCCAGCCCGCGCTTCATCGCCAGATAAAACGGCGCGAGGCCACTGGTGCCGCACAGGTCGAGCTGGTTCATCCGCCCGTGGGCGAAGCCATCGGTGCGAAGCTGGCCCATGCCGAACCATTCGAGGTTCAGCACCACCATCCCCCGCTTGACCAAGTTGATGCAGCGGATCTGCTTGTAATCGGCCGCCTTGCCGTTCGGATCGTGCCCGTTGACGTTCATAAAGACCGGAACCTTCCCGCTGAGCTGTTCCGGTTCGTACAAAAGTGCGGGGATCCACAATCCAGGCAGGGCTTCGAACCGCAGCTTTTTGATGGTGTAGCCCGGTCCACCGGGAATGGTTTCGAGCCACTCGACCTGAGTTTTCGCATCGCGCCAGGCAGCCGCCTCACCACGATAGACGGCGTTCGCCAGCGTCGCTTCGCGGGCACGAGTCGCGTACTGCTCCCACGCGGCCACCGTCGCTGCACGCGGGATGGGCGGCACGCGACTGGTGCAGAACGCCTGCGTTTCGGTCAGCGTACGGTTGGGGGCCAGAATCTCGCGGCTGAGCCAAGCTTTGAGGACGGCTTGGTCCTGAGCGTGCCCGAGCGATGCGGAAAGGAGGAAGCAACCGACGGTCACACAGAGAACACGCATCACGGCTCCTCGCCGCTGGGGATTTGACAAGATCTGATGTACGGAAAGTGGGCCAATCAGGTTTTTAGAAGAACCACGAATAACACGAATCTCACGAATAAAAGACTGAGTACAAGCCAAGCCGAACAGTGGTATCCACAGATGGCTCATTCGTGTTATTCGTGAGATTCGTGGTTCCAATCTCTTAACCTTCGTGCCCAGAGGGTCTCACAGCAGTTCCGCAATCGGCTGCCCGTTGTAGAGGTGGTGCGGGCGGTTGGCGTCGTCGTACCACGCGGCGACTTCGGGGATTCCGAGGGCGTGGTAGATCGTGGCTGCCATGTCCTCAGGCTTGAGTGGATTGCTGGCGGGGTAGGCACCCAGCTTGTCGGACGAACCCACGACCGTTCCGCCGTGGACGCCACCGCCGGCGAACAGCACGCTTTGCACGGCACCCCAGTGGTCGCGGCCGGGCAGCGGGAAGGAGTCGCTCAAGGTCGACAGCTTGGGTGTTCGACCGAACTCACTGCCCATGACCACCAAGGTGCTGTCGAGCAGGCCACTGGCTTGCAGGTCATCCAGCAGCGCGCACACGGCCCGGTCAGTCGGCGGCAGCAGTTTGTTTTTGAGGCGCGGGAAGAGGTCGCCGTGCTGGTCCCAGGTCTCGTTGTTGCCGAGGTTGACCTGCACCAGATTGACGCCCGATTCCACCAGCCGGTACGCCATCAACAGCGACCAGCCGAAACTGTTCCGGCCATACCGCTCCTGCGTCTTGTCGTCGGCCCGCGTCACGTCGAACGCGTGCCGCACGCTCGGCGCGGAAAGCAGCGAGATCGCCGATTCGCGGTGCCCATCGTACCGCTGCACAAGGGCCGATTGTTCGAGTTCCCGCCGCTGTTCATCCAAGTGCTTCAGCAGTGCCGTGCGACCGTTGAGACGCCCTGCTGACATGCCTGCGGGGAGGGTGATGTTCGGCGCCTGATAGACCCGGTCATCCGCCGCGGCAGGAGGCTTTTTGGCGATGTTCGGAAACGTGTACTCCGGATAGGCTCCACGCCACATCGGATCTCCGTAGGGCGAGGCCTCGATGAAGAACGGGTCGCGCCTCGAACCCATCAAGCCGCCATAGGCACCAGGAATGACCCCGCCCGACCAGTGGACCAGGCGTTCCGGCAGCACAATGGCCGGCGGCAGATTGTTGTTACGGGGTGGAATGGCATCGCCCACGATGGAGGCGATCGACGGCCAGTCGTTCGGCCGTGGCTCACGATCCCCCACAAACCCGGCAGGCACCACGCTCCGCCCGGTGAGCATGAAATAGTGCCCCTTCGTGTGCTCGTTGGTGGGGTGCGTCAGCGAACGCAACACCGACCAGATTTCGCTGCGGGCCGCCAACCCCGGCAAATGCTCCGAAATCTGCATGCCCGGCGAGCGGGTGGCAATCGGCTGGAACTCACCGCGAATTTCCTGCGGGGCGTCGGGCTTGGGGTCGAAACTCTCGTGCTGCGCCAAGCCACCAGACAGAAAGATATAGATGCAGGATTTCGCTCGAGCCCCCGCCGGCGCAGCACTCCCGTCCGCTGCCCGCAGGGCGCTGAGGTGGTTCATCCCCAGTCCCATCAGCCCGAGCGAACCAGCCTGCACGGCCGTCCGCCGCGAAACGAGGGGATGCGAGTACGTTCGACGGTCGTTCATCCTGAATCGCCCTCCCGGGGAGAGTCTGTTCGTCACAGCGCGTGAGATCCCATCAGCATACACTGATTCATGGGAGTGACTCAATGACATTCGGGCAAATGACCCAATGTCCAATGTCCCAATGACCAATCGCTGAACCGGCTCGATTTGGTCGGGAAGATTGGTCATTATTTCATTGGTCATTGGGTCATTGTCATCGGGACATTGGTGATTGGAGCTTTATTTCCCTACCATGTGCTCAGGGGCACCCGCGCGGATTGGCCGCGTGAACCCCTGACCCCCAGTACGGAACCGATGACGCATGGCAAAGAATCGCAAGGCTGAAGTTGACGCCGCCATTCAGGACGTCGACTTCGCCAAGAACAAGTACCAGATCGAATTCGACACCAGCATGGGCAAGATCCTGCTGGATCTTTATCCCGATGTCGCGCCCGGCCACTGCAAAAACATCATTGGCCTCGCGAAAATCGGCTATTACAACGGCATCATTTTTCACCGCGTGATCCCCAACTTCATGATCCAGGGCGGCTGCCCGGATGGCGTGGGGACCGGCGGACCCGGCTACACCATCCGCGCCGAGTTCAACACCATCAAGCACGAGCCGGGTGTCCTGTCGATGGCCCGGACGAACGATCCGCACTCCGGTGGCTCGCAGTTCTTCCTCTGCACGGCCCGCGTGTCGCACCTCGACAACCAGTACACCGTGTACGGAAAGACTGCCGACCAGGACAGCCTGAATGTCGTCATGAAGATCGGTGCCGTCCCGACGGGCGATGGCGACCGCCCCAAGACTCCCGTCACCATCAAGACCGGCAAGGTCATTGTGACCCCGAAGTAGTCGGCGAATCTCTTCAATGTTGCCGAGCCACTCCGGGACTCGATACCGGTCACGGAGCGGCCGGTCAACTTTGTACCCTGGACGCCAGCCAGATCGTGATTGAGCCCCTGCCCCTGTTTGTGTTTGGAACACTCCGCCAGGGGCATTCCAATCACCACCTGCTGGCCGACGCCCTGCTGCATTGTGTTCCGGCGACGCTGCCGGGCTTCCGCCGCGGCGTCACGGAACACGGCTTTCCGTCCGCCGAACTGGATCTGGATGCGCGGCTGGAGGGGGAGCTGATCCATCTCCGTTCCGACACATACCGCGCCACCCTGGCGCGTCTGGATGAGTTGGAGGACCTTCCCCACGGTCAGTTGCGGGGCCGGTTCTATCAGCGGGCCATTGTCGCCGTGCAGACCACCGAAGGACCTGTTTTGGCGTGGGCCTACATCGATCCGCTGTGCCCGGTCAATCCGGCGGGTCAGGCGCTCCTGGCCTGACTGGGGTTGCGGCAAACAGATCGTTTGCCGCCAAAGGTCTGCCATTCGGCTGAAGTCCGTGCCGCTCAATACTCGACATTCGTCAGCGGACTCACGGGAGCCTCCGGCAGGGCATGAATCAACTCCGCGGCCGCGTCCAGACGCTCCACCGCCTCCAAGGCCGCGGGACCAATCAGGGCGGCGACACCCGGATCCAGCCGGTCGGCACGGCCGCCTTGAAACCAGTTGGTCACCGGCGAATAACTGCTGTATTGGACCCCGCCGAGATATTCGCCGCAGAACACGAAGGCCCGCACGTCCCAGTAGCGCCCCTGCGACAGCGGCGGGCGGATTCGCTCGGACAACAGACAGCCGCCAGCGAATTCGCGTGGCGGATCCGCCCGCTCGCCGACCTGCACGCCAAACCCGCCCCAGCCCACCCG
>JAKFUF010000201.1 GCA_021732845.1 Planctomycetaceae bacterium
CCGTGCCGGAAGAGCCCGAGGAACCCGACACCACCGGTACCTCCTCGCACTGGCGGGGGAACAAGTGCGGAGTGCTGCTGAAACTGTCCAGCGTCGTGTCGGCCTGCGACCCCTGTCCGGAGATTCCCCAGGGATTTCTGGACATCGCCTACGCGGGCAAACTGGCGCAGGAGATCAAGCACGCCCGTGTGCCGGAACCAGGCCACCCGTTTCGCGGCGAGGCGGAAACCCCGGATTCCGCCGCAGGGTCTTCCGCCGCGGTGGACTCGACTCCGGCCACGAACGCCACGCCTGATGTGGATGTTTCGTTCGCGCAGGCGGCACGCCCGCATTACGCTCCGCCGGACACGGTCTATCGGCGTGTCGTGGCCAGCACGGAGAACTCCACCGCCTTTGGCTGGCGTCTCGCCGCCGTGCGCCGTCAGCGACACGGGACACGGCGATCGGCTGCATGCCAGCCGCGATCTGATTAAAATGAGGGGTCTCTCCTGGAATCAGACGCGTCAATTTCTCTTGGCGGATTCCACCTGGAGGCAGCCCGTGGCTCACGGCCATGCTCTCATCGTTGGAAACGTGCTCCATGTCTGAAACGCCCGCGCCCGCTGGATTGCCCTCGAATCCCGAGGCCACCTCGGCCGCCGAAACGCTGTATTTGGTCGATGTTTATTCGCTGATGTTTCAGGTGTTCCACGCCATCCCCGAAATGACGGGCAGCCGCGGGCAGCCGACCAACGCGGTGTTTGGGATCACCCGCGACATCTTCAACATCATCCAGAAAAAGAAGCCGTCGCACCTGATTTGCGCCGTCGACCTGCCGGGCAAGGTCACGCGCGAAGAGATGTACACCGAATATAAGGCCAACCGCGCTCCGATGCCGGAATCGCTGGCCCCGCAGATTCCGATGATCATGGAGCTGATCGAGGCGTTTGGAGTTCCGCTGATCGGGCACGAGGGCTGGGAGGCGGACGACGTGATCGCCACGGTCGTCGAGCAGGCCTCCAGCCGCAACATGGATGTCAGCGTCGTCAGCAATGACAAGGACATCCGGCAACTGCTTTCGCCGCGGGTCAAGCTGTATCACGTGCGCAAGGAACTGTACTTCGGCGAGGAGGAATTATTGGCCGATTGGGGCGTGCGGCCGGAACAGGTCATCGACTTTCAGTCGCTGGTGGGCGACAGCGTGGACAACGTCCCGGGCGTGCCTTCGATTGGACACAAGACGGCCACGACGCTGCTGCAGCAGTTTGGAACTTTGGACGCGATTCTTGCCCGCACGGACGAGGTCACGGCGAAACGCGCGAGAGAGAACCTGAAACTGCACGCCGAGAGCGCAATTCTGAGCCGCAACCTGGTGACACTCAACCGCAATCTGCCGCTGACCGTGAACTGGGACCTGGCGCGGCTCGGCCAGTACAACGTGCCGCGGCTCTTGGAGTTGTTTGCCGACTACAATTTCCGCCGCGCGGCCGACGACGCCCGCCGGCTGCTTCCAGCGCCGCCCAAGCCCTCCAAACGCAAGGGAAAGAAGCCCGCCGCGAACGCACCATCGCTGTTCGAGGTGAACGTGGTGGCCGAGGGTGATCTCGAGGACGGCGGCACATTGACCGTGGCTGCCTCGGCCATCTTCGTGCCGCTCGTCAAACGGGCGCTGACGTTTCACGTCGTGGACACGCCAGAGAAATTCGCATTGTTTCTGGAGCAACTGCGGACCAAGCCATCGTTTTGCCTCGATCTGGAAACCACCAGCATCGATCCGGTGCAGGCGGACATCGTCGGCTGGGCAATCAGTTGGGAGCCACTGGTCGGGTGGTATCTCCCGGTGCGCGGTCCGGAGCAGGAGGCCAAGCTCGCACCGGAAGTGGTCATGGAAGGCCTGCGGCCGATCCTGGAAAATCCGGCCGTGGAGATCGTCAACCAGAACATCAAGTACGACCAGATCGTGCTGCGGCGGGCCGGAGTGACGATTGCCCAGATCGGCCTGGACACCATGGTCGGCGACTATCTGCTGGAGTCCGGAGCGCGGATCCACAACCTCGACGAACTCGCCCGGCGTTACCTGAAGCATGAGATGATCCCCATTTCCGAGCTGATCGGAAAAGGACTGTTCGAGAAGACGATGGATCAGGTCGAGATCGCCCGCGTGGCCGAGTACGCCGCTGAAGATGCGGAGGTCGCATGGGACCTGACCAATTTGATCGGCGGCAAGCTGCGTGAGCAGGGGCTGTGGGATCTGTACTGGACCCTGGAACGGCCCCTCATCGAAGTTTTGGCGGAATTGCAGTTCAACGGCATCAGCGTGAACTACGACCTGCTCCGCGAGATGAGCGGCGAAGCACAGGGGCAACTGGAGATCATTCAGCGCGAGATCTATGAACTCGCCGGACGGCAGTTCAACATCGACTCACCCAAACAACTGCAGGAGATTTTGTTCAAGGAACTGAAGCTGCCTTCGCGGCGGAGGACCAGCACCGGCGAAAGCAGCACCGGCCAGGATGTCCTCGAACAACTCGCGAAGCTGCACGCACTGCCCGCCAAAATCGTCGAGCACCGCAAGTTGAGCAAGCTCAAGAACACGTACCTGGATGCCCTGCCGCTGCTCGCCAATCCGGTCACGGGGCGGATTCATGCCTCCTTCAACCAAGTCGTGGCTGCCACCGGGCGGCTCAGTTCCAGCGACCCGAACCTGCAAAACATTCCGATCCGCAGTGACGACGGCCGCCGGATCCGCGCCGCCTTTGTCGCTCCGCCCGGCTGGAAACTGCTGTGCGCGGATTACTCACAGATTGAACTGCGGATGATGGCCCACTTCAGCGGCGATGCGGCGCTTTCCGCTGCTTTTGCGAATGATGTGGATATTCATACCGCTGTCGCCGCGCAAATCAATAATGTCGACCAGTCCGCTGTCACCCGCGAAATGCGGCGGGTGGCGAAGGCGGTCAACTTCGGCGTGATCTATGGGCAGAGCCCCTACGGCCTGGCGATGAACCTCGGGATCGACCGCAAGCTCGCCGAGAAGTTCATCAATGAATACTTCGCCAAATACAGTGGCGTCGACGCGTACCTGCAGAAGATTTTGAAGGACTGCGTCGCAGATGGCTTTGTTCGCACCATTCGCGGCCGCCGCCGGGCGATCACCGGCATCCTGCGCGTCACGGGCCGGCAGCGGAACCAGCCGGAACGCGAGGCGATCAACACGGTCATCCAGGGATCGGCGGCGGATTTGATCAAGCAGGCGATGATCAACCTGTATCACCGTCTGCGGCGCGAAAATCATCCGGCCCGGATGCTGCTGCAGATCCATGACGAACTGGTCCTGGAAACCCCGGAAGACCGCGTCAACGATCTGGCCGCCATCGTTCGCGAAGAAATGGCGAACGCGATGCCGCTCAACGTGCCGTTGAAGGTCGACGTGACATCAGGATCGGATTGGCTGAACCAGCAGTGACCGTTTTGTCCCCATCCAGCAGCGAACGCTCCAGTGACAAACGAATGAAGTGTTGGTGAAGTCGACAGGCCTGGCAAAACGGTGCGGGAACCAGGATGCATTCGAATAGGGCTATCGCGAGGGTGTCGAAGAAGCCCGTCGCGAGAGCCTGCTCGGCCAGATCCAATTGCTCCACCGGTACCTCCGGTTGGACAACCCCTTACCCGATCCACAGAATACCAGTGTGGCGGAATTGACCAAGCTCGTGGCCGAACTGATGGAAGAATTTGATCGTCGCCAACCCGTGACAATTCAAAGGAACATCAGTCGCGATGGCCGAACAGGCTCTGAATTTTAGGACGGCAGAAACATTCCTGCCCGCAATCGGTTGAATGCAAGAACGTGTAGTCATTGTTGGGGGCGGCCTGGCGGGCCTTGCGGCGGCGGTGGGGCTGGCGGCGCGGGGATGCAGGGTCACGGTCGTCGAGGCCCGGCCGCGCTGGGGCGGGCGGGCCAGTTCGTTTGTCGACCAGACGACCGGCGAGACGATCGACAACTGCCAGCATGTGGCGCTCGGCTGCTGCACCAATTTTTTGCACTTCTGCCGCCTGATGCAGATTGATTCTCTGCTCCAGCGGGAATCGCAATTGTGGTTCATTGGGCCGGATGGCCGCTCCAGCGACTTCGCCGCCTCAAGCTGGCTGCCCGCGCCGCTGCACCTGTTTCCCGCCTTTCTGCGGCTGAAATACCTGAGCACCTACGAAAAATGGCGGCTCGCCTGGGGGCTGCGCGCCCTGGCCCGGGTCGACCCCGCGAAGTGCGGGACCGAACCGTTCTCTGCGTGGCTCAAACGACATCAGCAGCCGCCAACTCTGATTGAGCGGTTCTGGCACGTCGTCCTGGTCAGTGCCCTGAGCGAGACGCTGGACCGCATCGACATCAGCCACGCCCGCAAGGTGTTTGTGGATGCCTTTCTCAGAAGCCACAGCGGCTGGGAAGTCTGGATCCCCAGAGGCGCGCTGCATGACCTGTATGGCGACCAGCTCAGCAAGTCCCTTGTCAGCATGGGCGTCGACCTGCGGTTGCGGGCTGGCGTCCAACAATTGACGGTCGCCGACGGTCGTGTGCGCGGTGTGACGCTGCGGGATGGGCAGCCGATCGAGGCCGACCATGTTGTGCTGGCGGTGCCGCACCATCTGGCGGTGCCCCTGCTGCCGGCGAATCTGAAGGATGACGCTGGTCTTCGCCGGATCGAGCAGCTTGAAGACGCGCCCATCTCCAGCGTTCATCTATGGTTCGACCGCGTGGTGCTGCCGGTTCCGCACGCGACCCTGGTGAGCCGCGTCAGCCAGTGGGTGTTCGCACGCCCGGCGTCCGCCGCCGATGCGAAAGCCACTTCCGGCGGGCAGTATTTGCAGGTGGTGATCAGTGCTTCGCGCGAGGTCGATGGCCGGCCGCAGGCGGAGGTGATCCAGCAGGTGGTTGAGGAGTTGGCCGCGATTTGGCCAGCGGTGGGCGAAGCCACGCTGCGCCACAGCCGGATTGTGACAGAGCACCGCGCCGCACTTTCCGTGATGCCAGGCGTCGAGGCCCTGCGTCCGCCGCAGCAGACGGCGATCCCCAACCTGCAACTGGCGGGCGACTGGACACGGACCGGCTGGCCCAGCACGATGGAGGGGGCGGTTCGCAGCGGATTTCTGGCCGCCGAGAACATCCTGCGACACTGCGGCCGGCCGGAATCGATTGTCGTGGCCGACCTGGCGACGAGCTGGCTCTCGAAGCTGGCCTTTGGACTTTGAGGACGAATCATGCGAAACGCTACCCGACGAATGTTGGTGCTTCTCGGCCTCTGCCTGCTGCTGGCCGCACCCGTCCGCGCCGAGCTGCCATCGATCCGCTTCGACCGCATTCAACCCCTCGGCACTGGAGCGGGAACCAGCGTTGAAGTCGAGGTCATTGGCCGCGACACGGAAGATGTCGCCCGCCTGCTGTTCGACCAGCCGGGCTTCACTGCCGAGCTGGTGAAGCCCGGGCGGTTCAAAATCAGCGTGGCGGCCGACGTGCCGGAAGGCACCTACGACGTGTGGCTCATTGGCCGCTTTGGCGTGAGCAACTCCCGGCTGTTCGCCGTCTCACGCGGCCTGGCTGACGTGCCTGAAGTCGAGCCCAACAACTCCCCCAAAGAAGCCCAGCCGGTGCAGGTCAACTCCGCCATGAACGCCACATTTGACGGCAATGGACAGGATCTGTTTCGAATCGTCCTCAAGACTGGCGAACGGGTGGCCCTGGATTGTCAGGCGGCTCGGCTGGAGACACCCCTCGACGCCAGCATGCTGGTTAGCTCAGCCTCTGGCCAGATATTGGCGAACAATGGCGATTATTTTGGACGTGATCCGTTCATCGACTTTGTCGCACCGGCGGATGGCGAATATCTCGTGCTGGTCCATGACCTCTCCTATCGCGGTGGCTCACCCTATCGGCTGCTGATCACCAACCGTCCCCAGATCGAAAACGTGTTTCCACCCGCGGTGCAGGTGGGAAAGCCGTCCGAACTGCTCGCATTGGGCACCAATCTCGCCAGCGTGGGCGGGAGGCCGTCAGCCTCGAAACTCGCTGACCTGCCTTTGGACGAATTGCGGTTCGCGGCAACCAGCCCAGCGGATCTGATGCCGGGTGCCTACCGCTTTCTGGAGCATCCCACCACTCACAGTGTTTTGCCCACGGCGGCCACCTGCACCCTCAACGGCTTTCAACTTCGCGTTCCCGCAGCCCCGGGTGTGCCAGCATTGCACCCGCAGTGCGTCCTCGTCACTCCGCAGGCGGTGTCAGTGGAGCAGGAACCGAACGACAACCGTGAACAGCCCCAGGCGGTGACGTTGCCTGTCGTGCTGGGCGGCCGGTTTGACCGTGAACGCGATGCGGATTGGTACGAATTCGAAGCCCCCGAAAACGGGAACTATTATTTCGATGTCTACTCCGAGCGGATTGCCGGCCGCGCGGATCCGTACCTGGTTGTGTTTGATGCCAAGAACAACATGGTGTCGGAACTGGACGACTTCGGCCATCGCATTGCCGCGTTCGACGGCCACCTGCGCGACCCTTCGGGTGCGGTCAGCCTTCAGGGCAAACAAAAGTATCGCCTGCTGGTGCAGGACCGTTACGGCCGCGGCGGCGCGCGTTACGTCTATGTGCTGAGCGTGCGCGCCCCACAGCCTGACTTTCACATCGCGGCGATCCACAGCGAGAACCCCGGTCCGTCCGGGCTCAACATCCGCCGTGGTGGCTCAGAAGTCCTCGATCTCGTCGTGCACCAGCAGGACGGCTTCAACGCTCCCGTGACCGTCACCGCCACGGATCTTCCACCCGGTCTGCATGTCAATCCGACGGTGATCAACAGCAACACCCGTGGCACACTCGTCCTGTGGGCCGACCGCGATGCCGCACCCAGCCTCGCTGCCATTCGGCTGGTCGCCACCGCGCGCGACGGCGACCGTGTCCTGACGCGCGAAGTCCGCCCGTACGCGCGCGTTTCCGGCGATCAAGGCTCCAGCCGGCCGATGCGCAGCCTGCAGGCGGCCATCTTGGACGCCGCCGCGTATGGCCTGGAGATCGTTCCCGACCGGCTGGTCGTCACGGCCGGCGAGTCCGCGTCCATCAAGCTGCGAGCCACACGCATCTGGCCCGACTTCAAGGACAAGATCAACATCGTCCCGTTGAATTTTTCCGGCAATTTCCAGCTCAATCAATCTGAAATTGCTCCCGGCGTGACCGAGATCAATCTCGCCATCCCGGTGCAGGCCGGAACCCGTCCCGGTGAGTACACGCTGACAGTCCAGGGGCAGGCCCAGGTTCCCTACAACAAGGATCCGCAGGCGGCGCAAAAGCCGAACACACTGGTCTCTGTCGCCGCCCGGCCGATCACGATCGAAGTTCGGGAACCGCCGAAGAAGCCGTAAACCGCCATGCGGTGCGCCGCGGTTTCAGCCACCGGAATGGCGAGCCGCCTTCAGACCCGTTAATCTGCGGTTTGTTCTGCGGTTCGCCAGATGGCCGTTTATTTCTGTTCCACTCAGTTTCGAAAAACGCATTCACTCATGTCTCAGCTCATTCGCGTCGGACACAGCCCCGATCCCGACGACGCCTTCATGTTTCACGCCCTGGCCAACGACAAGATCCCCACGGGAAACTACCGCTTCACCCACGAGCTGCAGGACATCGAAACCCTGAACCGGAGGGCGATGAACGCCGAGCTGGAACTCTCCGCCGTCAGCATCCATGGGTACGCCTACGTCACCGACAAGTACGCCCTCTGCCCCTGCGGCGCGAGCATGGGCGACAACTACGGCCCGATGGTCGTGGCTCGGGAGCCGGGCTCCATCGACAGTCTGCGCGGCAAGCGGATCGCCGTCCCCGGCACGCTGACCACCGCTTTTTTGACGCTCAAGCTGCTGTTGGGCGACAGCTTCACCTACGGCGTCGAACCGTTTGACGCCATTCTGGACCTCGTGGAAGCCGGCAAATACGACGCCGGGCTGATCATCCACGAAGGGCAGTTGACCTATGCCACACAGGGGCTGCACCTGATCGTGGATCTCGGCAAATGGTGGATGGACGAAACCGGTCTGCCGCTTCCGCTCGGCGGGAACGTGATCCGCAAGGATCTGGGGAAGCAGGCGATGCATGAAGTCAATGCGCTGCTCAAGCAGAGCATTGAGTACGGACTCAAGCACCGCCAGGAGGCCTTGGACCACGCCCTGCAATACGGCCGCAACCTCGACAACCGACAGGCCGACAAGTTCGTCGGCATGTATGTCAACGACTGGACGATCGACTTTGGTGCCCGTGGCCGCGAAGCGGTCACGAAGCTCCTGCAGCGGGCACACGCGGCGGGGATTATTCCGCATGCGGTCAACGTTGAGTTCGTCGAATAGTGTGTCGCGGCTTCACTTCAGACCGGTCGGGGAATTGGCCGTGGCCGGCTTCAGTTCGGGATGTTCGATCCGTGGCAGCATGGTGACCGCCAGATGCCGGATGTTGGTCTCGGTGAAGTTGGCCGCAATTGGATTGAGGGCCGCGACCGCTGCGGCCCGCTCCTTGTCGCTCAATTTGAGTGAGACCCGTTCCAATGCCAGGATTGAATTCTTCAGGCTCAGGAACAGCGACAACTCATGGGTTGTGTCCCGCGCGTCTTCAGGCGTGGCTGCCTGGGGATCTCCGCCGCGGGACAGCGTGTTCCACTTCTTCAGGGTATCGGGATAACTCCCGTGAGCCAGTGACAACACCTCCAGCAGGATTTCGAGACCACGTGTGTCTCCGGCCCGCGTCAGGCCCACGGCCGCATTGACCCGCACCAGGTAATCGGCGTCGACCAGCATCTGCACCAGGCGATTGGCCCCTTTCTCGTCCTGCAGCACGGCCAGCGTGTAGGCGGTCACTTCGCGCACCAGCGGTTCTCGATCCTGCGAGACTTCCTCCAGGACCGCCACCAGTTCGGGCGAATGCAGCGGTGAGCCACGCGTGTGGGCGCGGTCCGCGATCACCATGATGGAACTGAGGGCGTTTTTGCGGACTTCCAACTTGTTGAGCCTCAGCTCGCCGGTTTCCTGCGAGTGGTCCATCCGGATCGCCGTTTCGAGGACCGGCAGCACCACGTCAGGCAGGTCAAACAACCCCAGCGTGCGGGCGAGAAACGCCTGGAATTTCAGGCTCGGGTCGGCCTTCGCCTCGTCGTGTCCCAGGTCGCGCTTGAGTTCTTCGTCGAGCAGGGCCGCGAGCTTGGTCGCCACCGGCTTGTTCTCGGACAGATGCTGGCTGTCCGTTCCCAGTTCCTGGTCAGCCTTGAGCGCCTGCGCGAGGCCATGCGCCGCGCGCCAGCGGCGATGCTCGTTGGGATGCTGCAGTTCTTCCACCAGATTGTTGACGTCCAGTTCGGTCTTGACCAGATTCTTGAGCAGCACTGCTGGAATGAATAATGCCGCGACAATCACCGCGGGAACGACGAACAGTTGCAGAATAAAGCCGGCGGACGGTGGCTTGACCGGCGGCAGATCGTCCGGGAACGGCTGCGAATCAGACGGCGTGGCAGGGGACACGGGGGCAGTGGAATCAGGCATGTCAGACCGAGAAAAGGGCAATCGCCGGTCGCGTGCCGGCATCATGCCATTGTCGGAGGGGCGGCAAGTCAGCGTCAAGGACGGGAGGGCTTTGGTGCGGGGCTGGCCAGTGGAGTGGCCTTTCGCCCCTGTCGCGTCGATGCAAGCAGATCCATCTCTGATCTGACGGGTCCGACAAACGTTGATTTCAAATCTCAAATTTCACCGTCTGTGCGACCACATCGAACTATCGGCGACGCTTCCACCGTGAAGAATCTCTAATACTTTCGTGGCCGAGCCCGGCCCTGGACGCGGCCCGGCAAACCCATGATCCTCAAGAAGCCTTCGGCGTCGGTTTGGTTGTAGGAGCCACCGGCTTCCATGGTGGCGACCGCTTCGTCGTAGAGGCTGTTGTGACTGGACCGGCCGGCGATGACGATGTTGCCCTTGTACAGTTCGAGCTTGACCTCGCCGGTGACTGGCTTCTGTGTTTCGCGGATGAACGCCATCAGGGCGTCCATCTTGGCGCAGTACCAGTGGCCGTAGTACACCATTTCGGCGACTTCCGGGGCCATCCGGTCGCGGAGGTGGACGAGGTCGCGGTCGAGTGTGAGCTGTTCCACCGCCTGATGCGCCGCGTACAGGGTGGTGATCCCCGGAGCCTCATACACGCCGCGGCTCTTCATCCCCACGAAGCGGTTTTCGATCATGTCGATCCGCCCGATGCCGTTGCGGCCGGCAATGGTGTTCAGTTCCAACACCATCTCCAGTGGTGTCTTCTTCTTCCCGTTCAAGGTCACGGCGACGCCCGATTCAAAGCCGATCGACAGCGACTCGATCTTGTCGGGTGCGGCCTGCGGCGAGACGGTCATGCCGAATTCGACGAGGGCGCAGCCGTTGACCATCGGATCTTCCAACTGGCCAGCCTCATAGCTGATGTGCAGGCAGTTCTCGTCGGAGCTGTACGGCTTGGAAACCGACGCCTTGACGGGAATCGACTTCGCCGCACAGTAGGCGATCATCTCCTTGCGGCCCGGAAAAAGTGTGCGGAATGCCTCGATCCGCCACGGAGCGATCAGCTTCACATGGGGTTCAAGCGCTTCGGCGGCCAACTGGAACCGGCACTGGTCGTTTCCCTTGCCGGTGGCCCCATGCACGTAGGCGGTCGCTCCGACATCGCGCGCGGCCTGCAGGCAGATTTTGGAGATCAGCGGCCGGGCGATCGAGGTGCCCAATAGGTACGAGAGTTCGTAGCGGGCCTGCCACTGGACGACGGGGAAGGCGAAGTCGCGGCACAACTCTTCGCGGGCGTCGACGATCCGGGCCGACTTCGCGCCGCAATCGTGCGCCTTTTTCAGGATCGCCTCGCGGTCCTCGCAGGGCTGGCCCAGGTCCACATACACCGCATGAACGTCGTACCCTTCGTCCTGCAGCCAGCACAGGATGACAGACGTGTCCAACCCGCCGCTGTAGGCGAGTACGACCGATTCTCGAGCCACGGAACGATTCCTTCAGAAAAACAGGTTGCCACCCGCGCACCCCTTCGGCGCGAATGGCAGAACAACGTCCATGGAATTTACGCTGTCCGCGTTCGGCACGAAAGTCAGCGGGCTTCCATGGCTTGGTCAGTCCCCCTAGACGAGCGGTCTTTGCGGATGAAAGTCCGGTGAAAAGAGGCCGGTCACCTTGCGTTTGACATCCTGCAGGATTGTAATGCCAGTGGGCCACATCGCAGCGCACAATTCTCACATCAGACTCAAGTCTCAATGCCTCCTTCTTGGATTTGAGGCACGTTTTCTCGTTTTCCCAGTCGTTTTTGAGTGTCCTGGTCCCCTGTGGAATACTCTGGTGTCAATTCACAATGCACAGCGACGACGTGGGTTCACGTTGATCGAACTGCTCGTGGTCATCGCCATCATCGCCATCCTGGTGGCGCTGCTGCTGCCGGCTGTGCAGCAGGCGCGCGAGGCGGCCCGCCGCGCGCAGTGCAAGAACAACCTGAAACAACTCGGGTTGGCGATGCACAACTACGAGGATGTCTTCAAGACCTTTCCGCCCGCCTACATCCTCGCCGTGCCTCCGGCCACGGTAAATGCAGTGGCCTGGGGCACGACGCTGCTGCCCTACATTGATCAGTCGCCATTGTACAACCAGTACAACTCCAGTGTTCCCTGCATCAACGAGGCGGTGGCGTTTGGGCACAACGCCACGCAAATTGCCAACAATATGAAGGTCATCTCGACCCCTGTTTCGGTCTTTGTCTGTCCTTCGACGCCGGCCACTCAGCCGATTTACGACGGCGGCGTGCCGTTCAGCGGGTTGAATCTGACCTGGACCGCGGCCCGAGGCGACTATGGCGTGGGCACCGGGGTCCTGGGAACCTTCGCCAACATCGCCTACTCCGGAAATGCTGGCGGTGACCGCGCCGGTGCCCTGCAGGTGGCCGGGCAGGGTGGCAGTGTCAGTCGGATGTCGGATATCACGGACGGTCTGTCCAACACCATGATCTTGGGCGAACGCGTGGGCGGCACGGTAATCTACGGCCGCGGCGGCAGGCAGCAGGCCCTGCCCGCGGACATCGTGAAACAGAATGGCGGCGGCTGGGGCGATTTCCTCAACGGCGAACACTGGGTTGGTGGCTCACTCTACGACGGCACGCTCGGCGGCGGACCCTGCCCCGTCAACTGCACCAATGCGCGGGGAGCCGGATTCTTCAGCTTCCACACGGGCGGCGCACACCTCCTAATGGGTGACGGGGCGGTACGGTTCATCAGCGAGAACATCGCGGCCTACACTTTTGCGGGCCTGATCACCCGCCGCAAGGGCGAGATCCTCGGCGATTTCTGAACCAAGTCCTTCCGCCACACTCGTCCCCGCGCGGTGCAGCGCCGCGATTGGGGGATTGCAGCCACCCAGCGCAATATTCTCCGAAGGCCAAGGCATGTTTGGAAGTCGTTCAATCGCAGTGCTTTTCGTCGCCGTCGCCCAGTTGGGGCTGGCCTCCTGCGCCCCCAAGAAACTCGGTGACCGCAAGGAGACGATTCCCGTCACGGGCATCATCTCGGTCGATGGGAAGCCTGTGGAGGGTCTGAGGGTCATCTGCAAAGATGTCGCCGGAATCGATCCGGTCAGGCCCTCCGTCTCGCAGTGCTTTACCGACAAAGACGGCAAATTCGCCATCTCCACGTACGAGGCGGGCGATGGAGTTCCCCCGGGCGACTATCAGCTCACTTATCTGTGGGGCCAGTTCAACATGAACATGCAGTACGGCGGCCCCGACAAATTGAACGACCGCTATGCGGATCCCAGCAAATCCGCCCAAAAATTTACCGTTGCGCCAAGTTCCAAACCGATTGACTTAGGGAAGATCGACCTGACGACAAAGTAAGTATCGGAACAGCAACAACAGCGAACGCTCTCCGATAATACGGCGTGCCGATCGGTGGATTCGTGTGCGTTTGTCGTTGGAGTACCGCCGAAAAAGCGAGAATCCGTGGGCCTGTCCATCTATGCGGCGCGCTGGCGTGAGGTAGAATTCACCGCCGAGGCCAGCCCGTCTGCGGAGTTGTTCCATGTCCATGACGATTCTCGAATTCCAGAAGGCCCTGGCTGAACACGGGTTGGTTCCAGAGTCGACGCTGCGGCAGGTCTTGGAATCGTGGCAGGGTTCACCGCCACAGACGGCCGAGAATCTGGCCCGTGAACTGATGCGGCGGCAGATGATCACCAAGTTCCAGGCGCAGGTCGTCCACAGCGGTCGCGGAGCGTCGCTGGTCTTGGGCAACTATGTGCTGCTGGACAAGATCGGCGAAGGCGGCATGGGATTGGTCTACAAGGCCGAACACCGCCGCATGAAACGGGTCGTGGCTCTCAAGGTGCTGCCGCCGGAAAAAATCCGCGACATGGCGGTGGCGCGCTTCGAACGCGAACTCCAGGCGGCGGCGCGGCTCACCCACCCGCATATCATCACGGCCCACGACGCCGACGAAGTTCGTGGAATCTATTTCTATGTGATGGAATATGTTGACGGCTGCGACCTTTCCTCACTCGTGAAGAAAAATGGGCCGCTGCCCGTGACCACGGCGGTCGACTATCTCCGGCAGGCCAGCCTAGGGGTCGCCCATGCGCACCAACTGGGTGTGATTCACCGCGACATCAAGCCCTCGAACTTGCTCCTGGATTCCACGGGCACGGTGAAAGTGCTGGATTTGGGGATCGCGCGGCTGGAGGACGCCATCGAGAATTCGCTCACGGGGCTCACGGCCACTGGCATGGTGATGGGCACCATCGACTTCATGGCCCCGGAACAGGCGGTGAATGCCAAGCGGGCGGATGCCCGCAGCGACATCTACAGTTTGGGATGCACGCTGCACTACCTGCTCACCGGGCAGGTGGCTTACAGTACTGGCACCACAATGATGGAGCGGATCCTCGCCCATCGGGAAGATCCGATTCCTTCGTTGCGGGTGGCACGCGCCGACGTTCCGCCGCTGTTGGACAACCTCTTTCAGCGGATGCTGCAAAAGCGGGCGGAGGATCGGCCGGCAAACCTGCACGAGGTCCTCCAGGCTCTCGATTCCGTGCGGGTGCAGCCAGCCGCGGCCATGCCACCAGTTCCGGTCACCGATGTCGCCGCCGGAGCGCGAAGCGGCTCCACGGGGGCGGTGCGTGGTGGTCAGACGGCGAATGCCAATGGCTCTCGCGCGCGATCCTTTGTCGGCGTGCCCACTGCTGCCGGAAACCCGGAGGCGATTCCTGTCGTCGATTTTCTCGACACACGTGACCAGTCCCGCCATGAGCCACATCCCGCTACGAAGTCACAACCGCCGCGCGACACGCGGACGCACTCGACACTCCATGCCCGCAATGACTCGACCCTGGAGCGTCGCCGGAAGCCACAGCCACGGAAGAACCGGGTGCTGCGTCTGCTGTTTCTGTCGGGCTTCTGCCTGGTGGCGACTGTGGGCATTGCGATGATGGCCATGTGGGACTGGCCAATGATTGCCAGGTCAGCCATCGCGTGGACAGAGAGCCGCCCGCCTGCTGTCCCAGTCAAATTGCCGGATTACGAACGTAAGCCGGAGGCCCCGCCGGCTGAAACGCCGGCAGAGACGCCAGCAGACGAAAAAAAGCCAGAGGCGGAGCCGACGAACGATCGGCTCCCGGCAGAGAAGGTGGAAGAGAAGCCGGCCGAAGCCACCGAGGGTCCGCAGGAGGAGATGAAGCCGAAAGCCCCGCCCGAAGCCGCAGTTCCGCCGGTTGACGCGCCTCCTGTTTCACCGACCACAAATTCAACACCCGCCCCGGACGCCGGCGATCGAGAGGCCAGAATCGCCCGTGCTCTCGCGGCGCGGCGCACGGCGCTGAACCCGCTGCAGTGCCTGCCAGGCGACGGGCTCATCGCCGGGTTGAATATTGCGGAAGCCCTCCGGCTCGATCCTGCGCAGATGAGCATTGATGAGCTGTATGCTCAGTTGCCCCAGGCCTCGCAGGCGCTCATCGACAACTTGCGCAACACGGCGAATTTTTGCCCATTGCGGGATGTTCGTTCGGTGGTGTTCTGGATCGACGGCAACATCAAACCGTGGGGACTGCTCGCGATCGAATTGAAGGTCGCGGTCAACCCCGCGGACATCGCCACGAGCCTGGGTTCCACCCTGGATGAACAGGATGGGATGCTTGTGGTCCGCACGCAGACCAATGCAACGGAGTCTGAAACTTCCACGAAAGTCGAACTGCTGTTTCCCGCCGAGAAGCTGATGGTGTTGTGCTTTGGCGATACGGAAGTGTCGGACCGCATCCAACGCATCCAGACAGCCATCAAGGATGGTGGCTCAATCTCTCCACAACTGCGGACCCGGCTGCAGACCCTGAATTCCTCACCGGTCTGGATCCACTGGACCATCGACGAGGTGAAGCGCGCCATGATGCTGGCCGCGCTGCCGCAAAACCTCGACGACAACGAATTCATGCCGCCGGTGCGGGAGATTCTTCCAAGCATCGAGTCTCTCTCGCTCTGGCTGAAGCGGCGCAACGGCGTGGAACTGGTCATTGAGGCGATCCATCACGACGAAAGTTCGGCAACCACCACCAGCACCGAATTCCAGGAATCGTGGGGCGTGGTGAAAGCTCTGCTGACAGACGAAATGTTGAAGGAGCTAGACCCGGCGCTGAAGACGGGGATCCTGGAACTGGTGTCGACGGTGACCATCAAGTCCAACGGCAAGGCGGCACAGCTCGCACTGACGATGTCGGATGCATTGTTGTCGAAGCTCAAGGCAATGGCCCAGCAACAGGCGCTTCTGCCCCCCGCAGCGCCGCCCGCCCCGCCGGCACCCACCAATTGATGTCTGGCACTTCCGCAGAAATCCGTTCGGCTGAACCACGTTCGACTAACCCAGTCCGTGCCGCCTACCTGCACATCCCGTTCTGCAAGCACCGCTGTGGCTACTGCGACTTCACGCTCGTCGCCCGCCGCGACGACCTGATCCCGGCCTATCTCGATGCCCTGGAACTGGAGATTTCCCGCGCTCTTCCCGAACCGTTGGAAGTCACGACCCTGTTCGTTGGCGGCGGGACACCCACGCACCTTTCGGCCTCAGAACTGTCGCGTTTTTTTGACATTGTGGCCCGCTGGTTCGTTTTCACGGAGGGTGCGGAAGTCAGCGTCGAGGCCAATCCGTGGGGCCTGACGAATGACAAGATCGGCGTGCTGGCGGATGCCGGCATCAACCGCGTGAGCCTCGGCGCGCAGTCGTTCGACGCTGCCCTGCTGCAGCAGCTTGAGCGGGATCACACCGCCGCCGACATTGAAAGTGCCGTCGAGCGGCTGCGGCCCAGAATTCCCAACCTTTCACTCGATCTCATCTTTGGCATCCCCGGCCAGTCATTGGAGCTGTGGAACGACACTCTGGACCGGGCCTTCGCGCTGCGTCCGACACATCTTTCCACGTATGGCCTGACCTTCGAAAAAGGCACGGCCTTCTGGTCACGGCGGGAACACGGCGCTTTGGCCCAGACACCCGACGAACTGGAACGGGCGATGTACGCCACGGCAATGGACCGCCTGCCGGCCGCTGGCTACGAGCAGTACGAACTCTCCAACTTCGCCCGCCGTGGCTTCGCCTGCCGGCACAACCAGGTGTACTGGGCTGGTCAGCCGTATCATGGTTTCGGTCCCGGCGCGGCCCGGTATTTGAACGGCCGGCGGGACGTGAACCACCGCAGCGTCACCGCGTGGCTCAGACGCATCCAATCGGGCCAGAGCCCCGTGGGGACCACGGAAGAACTCTCTCCCGAAGACCGCGCCCGCGAAGCCGCCGTCATCGGCCTGCGCCGCGTCCCCGGCTTGAACCGCACCCGGTTCGCCCAACAAACAGGATTCGCCCTCGACGTCCTGTTCGGAGCTGCCCTGCAGAAACATCGGCAACGTGGCTGGCTGGAAGACGATGGCGAACAGATTCGTTTGACGCGCGAAGGCCGGTTCGTGGCGGACAGCGTGGTGGTAGACCTATTGTGAGCGTGCGAACCTGGCGCCGTGCCGTTATGTCCAACGACGAATGGAACCGAATGGTTTGCAACGGTGATATGATTAGTAGCAGGGCAACGCGGCGGATAGGGGTAGGGAGGGCCGATTGGTTTCGGCTCCCCCCTCCCTCCGAACCGGACTGGCGGATTTCCCGCATCCGGCTCTCCAGTTGATGGTCTTACCTGGGACAGGGTTGAAGTGCGAGTTTGTGG
>JAKFUF010000063.1 GCA_021732845.1 Planctomycetaceae bacterium
TCGAGATCTTCTACCTGCCCTGCGGAGCCCCCGAACTCAATCCGGACGAATACCTCAACCACGACACGAAGGCGGCGGTCAACGCCGAAAGACTCCCCTCCACACGGGAGGAGCTCCAGTCCAACCTGAACGCCTTCATGCAGAGGCTCGCACGGCTCCCCCAGCATGTCATGGCCTTCTTCCAGCACCCCTGCGCCCAATACGCCGCCGAACTTAGGTGATGTTGTTTCAGGCCGAGGTAATAACTAAACGAAACATGCGACAGTTATTGTCTCTTCGCACCTCAATTCCGATGCAGCCGCAGCGTGTCTCCATGCCGCCGCGCCTGAATGCCACCGGGAAAGTGCATCGCCTTCAGGTCCCCGTGGACGAGTTCAGCGAGGCTGTTCCAATGCGCGAACCCCATCGCCTGGCGGGGCCAGTTCTGCTGCCGCCAGAGTTGGACGAAGAGTTCCCGCACAAAATGCCGTGGCTCAGCCACAAGAGCGGTGCAGTCGATCTCGCATTCTGTGGGTGACACGTGTGTCACCGCCAAAACCACCAGGCGCTCCACTTGCCGTGTGACTGCCTCCTGCAGTTCGCTTGATTGCGCCGACAGCCGCGTTAGGGACTCGACCACGGCGGGATTGAATTCTTGCTTGAGCCACGGCAGCAGGCAGAGCCGGATGCGGTTGCGTGTCAGCGTTTCGTCAGTGTTGGTCGCGTCCTCACGATGATCCTGCCCCAAGGACCGCAAATACTCCAGAACCTCGGTGCGATGAATCTGCAGCAGCGGCCGGATCAAGCGCTGACCGGAATCGAGCGTGCGTGAGAGGGGCATGCCGCTCAGGCCGGCCAGGCCGGTGCCGCGGAGCACATGGTGCAGCACTGTCTCGGCCTGGTCGTCCGCCGTGTGGGCCACCGCGATGGCGGAGGCGTCCACACGCAGCGCGATCGCCTGCAGAAAGGCGTACCTTGCGCCGCGGGCTGCCTCTTCGATGCCCCGCTTCGTCGCTTGGGACTGACTGGCGACATCCAACCGCTCGATATGAACTGGCACGCTCAACCGCAGGCACAGGTCACGAACCCAGTCGGCATCCGCATCGGCGGCACTGCCGCGCAGCAGATGATTCAAATGGCCGACCACCACTTCGCAACCACCGGCGGCACGCTCCGCATGCAGGCAGCGGAGCAACGCCACGCTGTCCGCCCCGCCGGAGACGCCAATCAGGATTCTGCCCAACGGTTGCAGCAAACGCAGCGCTGTGGCGACAGCCTGCGGCAAGGAGGCGGGGCCACTCATGACGGTTCAGGAAATCGGGATGAAGGGTACGCTGTGAGTCACGAGAGGCCCTATTTCGACATTGGACCGGCAGGACTCAATGCCATTCGAAAGCCGAGGCCGTACCGCCGGTCGGACCCCGAGCGCCAGCCACGAAATGCCGAGCGACAGAGGCCGGCAGGACTGTACCAGTAGCCGCCGCGGTAGATTCTCGTGGCTTTCGCAGACGCCTTTTGGGAGACGCTCGCCCGGTTGACTGGATACGGATAGAAAAAGTCCCCGCACCATTCCCACACATTACCGTGCATATCGTGCAGGCCAAAGGCATTCTGGCGAAAGCTGCCGACGGGAGCCGTGAAAACATGCCCGTCGGAAGCGGCAAGCGTTGTCACTCCCGACAGCTTTGCTTTCAGGGTCCTGTCCGCGATGTTGGCGACCGTGGCCAGCCCTTCGGGATCATCGCCGCAGGAAAAGCTCGAGAGGCTTCCAGCGCGGCAGGCGAATTCCCACTCGGCCTCCGTGGGAAGCCGGTAGCCGGAGGCCATGGTTTGCCTGACGGTCCCCCCTTCAATCACATAGGCTGGCACTTTTCCCTCGGTTCGACTGCGCCAATTGCAATAGGCAACCGCATCATTCCACGAGACGTTCACCACCGGATGATTCTCGGCCTGGGGGAAGCCAGGGTTTCGCCAGGAGTATTCGAGCTTTTGAACGTAATGCCCATTTACATCGATTCCGAAGCCACCGGCTCCATCGCGTTCACTTTCCGTGCGATAGCCCTGCGATTCCACAAACCTGGCAAATTCCCCCTTGGTCAGTTCACAGGTGGCGAGGAAAAACGGCTCCGCAATCTCCGCCAGATGCGCCGGCATTTCTTCCGTTGTCAGCCGCGCATCGAAACCAGGGTCAAACGCCTGCATCGTCCGCACTTGTGCGGAAGTCGTCCCCATCTGGAATTCGCCAGGGGGAATCAACACCAGAGAAACGCTACCGGAAATCTCCAGCCGTTCCTCAACACCCAGATATTTGCTCCAGGCGTTGCGCGCCGCCAACGCTTCCTGAACAGTGAACGGTGCATGGAGCAAGTCGGGGCTGATTTTTCCTGAGTCGACCGGAAGATCTGGGGCCTGCACCGGCACCTGCGGCTCAGCCACGGGCCGGGCCACCCTCTCTTTTCCCAAGGACTTCTGCTCGGTCCGACTGTTGAGGGGTTTGCGTTTCTGGGTCGAGACTCCTGAGTTGGCGGCGGATTTCACCGTGGGGCGGACCACGTGGCTCGCCTTCGATAAGGTGGTGTCCATTGCTGGCGTCGGTTTTTTTACCGCCGCGGGAGCTGTGTTGGGAATGCCTGTATGCAGTTCCGGTCGCTCAGCCGCGCCGCGTGACAACAATTTCGGACCCCATACGAAGCCACCGACAGTGGCCGCTGCGATCGCGGCTCCAGTCAGCACTTTCGGAAGCCATCTTCGCCGCGCACGTTCGATGGCAACGTGTGAAGTGGCGGGGGGCTGGTTAGGCAGGCCGGGTCTTACCGTCTCAACGCGCGTCGATGTGGCCAAGCCGGTGTTTTCCGTGTTCTGCGGGGGGGTACCGGTGGGCGGCGGTTCGGTTCCTGACGGTACGACAGTCGCCCCCAGCCTTGAAGTCTCCCTTTCCAGCGTCAGGGATGGCACGGGAACACCACTCAGCAGATGCTCGAGTTCGCGGACAAGCGTGCTGGCATCTGCAACGCGGTCTTCAAGATGCGGTGCCATCGTCCTGGCGATGAGATCGGCCACCTGTGCGGGAATATCCTGCCGCACATGATCCAGCCGCTCTGCGACCGCGTTGTTCGCCAGCTTCATGATGACCAGGTGAACGCTCTTCTCCAAAAACGGCGGCTTCCCGCTCAACAGGTTGTAGGCCGTCGTCCCCAACGAGTAAATGTCGGTGCGGTGGTCCAGCCGCTCACTGCGGCACTGTTCCGGCGACATGTATGCGGGCGAGCCGACAACACCACTGGTCACGCTGACATCGGGATCCTCCTCGCGGACGAGTCCGAAGTCCATGACGATGATCCGATGATCGTCGGTCAGCATGATGTTGTGTGGCTTGATGTCGCGATGGATCAAGCCCCGCTTGTGAACGGCCACCAGTCCCTTGGCCGCATCGCGCATCCAGGCCAGCACCAGCGGCCACGCCAACGGAGTGGGAGTGGCCTTCAGCACCTGTGCCAGGTCTTGCCCCTCCACGAACTGCATCACGATGTACAGCGTGCCATTTAGGTCGCCGGCATCATGAATTGTGATGACGTTGGGGTGATCCACCTTGGCGGCGAGCCGCGCTTCCTTGAGAAATCGCTCCCGATCGCGCTCTCGGCTTTGCAGGCTGGCACGGGCGGTCTTGATGGCGACCCGCTTCTGAAGCACAAGGTGCTCCGCGAGATACACCTCGCCCATCCCGCCGCGGCCGATGAGCTTCTCGACGCGACACCCGCCCAGGACGGTTCCCGGCTGCAATTCGCCTGTGTCGGTCATGGCTTTGTGATGAAGCGAGATCTGCTTGCACCCACGCGTTTGGGTCAGTTTCTTGCTTCATCCTACATCCGGGATTCCCCGGAAGCCACAAGAAGTCGGGAATTGGATCACACACTTGAATTTGGCGCTCGTGTGATCAACCCTGGCGAGAGGCCTACTTCGACCCTGAACCGAGAAAACTAAACAGGCTGCGACGGCCGGCTTTTTTGTCGTCTTCGGGTTTGGCAGGCTGATTGGCCTGATCGAGTCCGGCGGCGAGTTGCTCCAGGCCGCGCGTGATCCGGGCCCGCGGCGACTGCATCACCAGCGGAACTCCGTTGTTGCGGGCCTCGACCATCACGGCGTAATCGTTCGGGATCTGCGCAAAAATCTCCCGGCCAATCGTTTCCAGCGCCTTGGAGGTGCTGATCTGTGTATCTTCGAGACCGAGGCGGTTGACCACGACCTTGATCTTTTCGGTCAGACCTTCGCGCTGGTCGAAATACTGCATCAGCCGCACGACGTTGCGGAGGCAGGGCAGGTCCAACTGGGTGATCAACAGAACAGTGTCGGAAACTTCCAGCGCCGCCATGTCGAGCGGACCATAACACTTGGCCACATCGACAATCAGGTGCGTGAAGGTGGCCTTGAGCAGGGCAATGACGCGGCGCAACTGGTCGGGAGTGATTTTGAGTTTGTCGTCGAGCTGCACCGGCCGGGGCAGCAGAAACACGCCGCATTCATGCTTGGTGAGCGAGCGCCTCAGCAACTGGTAGTCCAACCGGGTGATGTTTTCGGCGACGTCTTGAATCGTATAGTCGGGGATGATGTCGAGCCACACGTCGGCGTCGCCCAGCGCGAAGTCGAGGTCGATCACCGCGACGCTGTTCTTCTCATTCCGCGCGAGAATGCACGCGAGGTTGATGCCGAGCGAAGTGCAGCCCACGCCGCCGGAGGCACCGCAGACCGTGATGACCTGGCTGCTGCGGACCTGCCCGTCTCCGGTTCGGGCGCTGTGGGTCTGCTGGATGCGGTTGATCGCCGTCATGAAATCTTCAAGCTTCAGCGGCAGTCCGAGAAACTCCTTGGCACCATTCCGCAAGGCCTGCAGGATCAGACTGCCTTCCGACGACGAGCTGGTCACAAGGACATTGCAGGCGGGCAGATCCTGACTGATGCGACCCACCAGGGCCATGGCCTTGGCGGGGTCCGAATCGAGCGAAATCAGCGCGATGTCGGGCAGTGTCTGCATTGCCACGTCGGTGAAGAACTCGTACCGCGAACACTCCGCTTCGAGCCAAACGGTGTCAATTCCCACCAACAGGTGCTTCAAGGCGTTGCGGGTCGAGTCCACAGGGTCGACGAGCGCCAGGCGGACGACGGTCTTCATGGAATTTCCGTACCGAAATAGAGTGGGGTCACGTGTCGCGGCCGATTTCCGTGCCCGGATGTCTGACAGGGGTCAGGAAGGAATTTCAAATCTCAGATTTCAAATTTCACAGTAAAATGGACTTGGGATTTATCTCCCTATCCAGCAGCGAATGCCATCAGGGACTACGAATGAATTTGGTGAAGTCGACAGCCCTGGCAAGACCGTGCGGAGTTGGTGGCGTTGGCGTCTTCCGATCATCCTCCAACCGGGGGCTAAGGCCCTCCGGCTCATTGGCTGTGCGGCTCGTCAAAAATCGACAGTCATTCTTGCCGCGGTCCTAAGGTCATAAATTCACCACGAATGTTCACGAATCTTACGATCGCAGCAACAATAACTTGGTGATTTTGATTGCCAGATGGCTGGCCGACGCGAACGATTCCATGAGCCGGCACGCTTTAGGGCGCGTTAGTGTCCGGTTTCGGCCTCAAACCGGACGCTAACGCGTGCCGGCTCATTGGCTGATCGCCATTCCGAAAACTGACAGTTATTTTTGCCACGATCCTTACGAGTGATCAACCGGCATGGCTTCGCGGGCGATGGAATCCTGCTCGTTGCCATTCGTGACATTCGTCTTATTCGTGAAAATTCGTGGTTCCCCCTCTCGTTGCCTAAGACCGGCCTTCGGTCAGCATTTTGAAGCGTGCTTTTATGCTTTGTCCGGGTCCTTGATGGCGCACTTGGTAGTTGCGCGTCAGGGCTTGATCAATCCTGGCCTTCCGTTCGCGCCGCGGGTTGTTGTTGTTCGCTGACCTTCTCCCGGCGGAATCATCCCTGGTTTCTTCTGCCCAGGCCGCAGCGTGGTTTTTTGGGCTGGGCGGCTGGCAGACACGGGTTGGACTCGTTGTGTGGGGCGACGGGCAGCAGTTGGACGAACAGGTTCCGGAGCCACGGGATCTGGCGGAGGCACGGGGCTGGCCGGTGCCGGTGGGCGGCTTTCGAAGTAAGGTTCGGTGGGAACCGGTGGCGGCAGGCCTGTGCCCTGGTCCGGTGCCATTGAAGGACTTGGGGTCGTTGTTCCATAACCAGGATCCTGGTAGCCACCGCCGTAATCACCGGGGTATCCGCCCTGAATCGACATCCCGGCACTGTAACCATCCGGATCGGGAGCCACGCGGGGCACTTCCAGATAGCCCTTGCCATAGAGTTCGCCATCGGTCGGGCTGACGGTGTCGTAGCCTGGTCCCATTGGGAGTTGGTCGTCGGACATCGGTCCGCCGAGTTCCGGGGTGACCATGATCATGAGTTCGGTTTCGGCTTCGTCATGGGTCACGCGGCGGAAGGCCGCACCAATCCACGGCAGGTCGCCCAGGAACGGCGTCTTCTGAGTTCGTGACTGAATCCGGTTGGAGATCAAACCGGCGATGATCAGCGTTTCGCCAAAATTCATTTCCACCTGGGCATTGGCGCGGCGGACGGTGAGCGAGGGGACGACGATGCCGTTGAGCGCGACCTGGTTCGTGAAGTCGCGGTCGCTGACTTCGGGGGTCACGTCCAGCCGCACCCGATTGTTCCCGAGAATATTGGGGACGAACTCCAGCCGTACGCCGAAGGGGCGGAACTGAACCGAGACAGTTCCCAGCCCCTGGGGGACGAGAATCGGAAATTCACCGCCGCTCAGAAAATTCGAGGGGCGGCCGTTGACCGCCATCAGGTTGGGCTCGGCGAGGATCTTGAGGAGCGCCTCCTGCTTCAGCGCCTCAATGAACCCCTGGAAAATGTTGTTGTTGGAGACCACGCCGAACGTGGCCGTGGCCGACGCGGTCGGGTTCATGATCGCGCCCGGCGGGCCGCCAAAGGGCACCGTAACCGAGTTGAGCGGCGTGAGGGTGCCCGGCGTGCTGGACGCATAACCGTTTTCAGTCAGCTCCAGGAAGTTGAAGCCGAGGCTGCGGATCTGTCCGCGCTGGACCTCCATGATCTTGACCCGCAGCATCACCTGCTGGTTGCCGGAGACGCGCAGCGAGTTGATGACCGACGCGTGATACTCCTTGGCGATGTCGACGATCTTGTCGAGATGGTCGATCTGGTTCACCCAGCCGTAAAGCACCACGCTGTCCTTGATCTTTTCGGCCCGGACGGACGAGTCGGGATAGATCTTGCGGATGACGGCTTCCAGATGGCGGACGTCGCCCGAGACCAGGATCTCGATCTTGTAGCTGTCGCCGCGTTCGTCGACGACTGTCATCGTCGTGAGTCCGCTGCCCACGGCCGTGAGCCGCACCTTGTTGGTTTCGGTGCCAATCTGCGTGACCGCGACCACCTTGGGGTCGTGTCCGTCGACCAGACGGATTTTAAGCGGCAACTGCAGGATGCGGCTGCCCTTTTCCGTCAGATTCAACACGGAGGTGCGTTCTTTGGGCTCAAACACCAGCTCGTTCACTGGTGCTCGCGTGCTGGCTGCCGGCTCCGGGCTCACATCCTGCGCCGTGGCGCTGTGGCACTGCGAGAGCAGCAGCAGCCCCAAACACAGGGACGCCAACCGGCGTCCCTTAAAACTTGAGCGTGAATTAGGCATCCATGCACCTTCCAGAACATTTCAGGCAGACGGTGGCGTCGGCACTGCGGCGGGTGTCGCGGCGGGAACGGGCGTCGTTGTCTGAGTCGCGGTGGTGTTCGGTTGAGACCCCAGCGGAATCTCCACACGTCGCACCGCTTCTCCTTCAAAAATCTCCATGACCCAGACGGCTGGGGGGAGTTCCGTGGTCACATCGGCCTGCAGGGTGGGCAGCGGTGAGACTGGCCGGCTGGGTTCGACCACCGGTTCGGCGGGCTCCTCCTCTGGCAGTTGTTCATGCAGCTTTCCCCCTTCGTCCGGTTCGTTGCTCACCACCCCCTGGCTGGCTTCCGATTCGGTGAAATCATCTTCCGTCAACAGCGCCAATCCCGAAGACGCGGTGTCTCCAGGGGTCCGCAAAGTCAGGCTCAGAGTCCCCATCGTCTTCGCCAGTTGGAGCATCTGTGCCTGCGGTGGCTTCACCAACACGGACAGGGTTTCAATCTTGGTTCCTTTGGCGGTCGTGGTCTCATCCGCGGCCCGCTGCTTGTCGAGAGCAAAGACTTCGATGCATTCCAGCACCAGCTTCGTCTTCGGCTTGTTCGTTCCCATCTCCTTCCAGTTCACCGCGACATCGACCCGGTCTCCGGCCTGAATCATGCCGCTCATGACCTGTTCGGCGTTCACGGTGATGGTGAATACTCGCATTCCCGCGGGAATGATGCCCGAGGCTCCGAATTTTCCGGGCTCGGTCAGCTTTCCCTTGAGAATCACTTCTCCTGGAATGGCACCGGACATCAGTGCCCGATTTTCATAGTCGGCAACAGTCAGGACCGCACCCTCCGGCACGGCACTCTCCGCATAATCCCGGAACGCCACTTTCGTTTCGTCCAGACGCGTATAGGGTTCGACCTGGGCGGTCGCCACCAGCACCTTGACCAACTTCACCGGGGCCTGATTGCCCTTGAGGACCTGCTGAACTCCCACCATGGCAACCAGGCCGCAGCCCAGCGCCATGACAAGCAGAACGACCGACTTTGATTTCATGGCAATACCCAGTTCATCGGCAACGATGGAGCAGAGGCTTCAGTCTATAACGATTTTGACGGCGGGCTGTCCGGAATCCGCGGTGGCAACCGGTTTCCGGCTCAAGTCTTGCGCCCGGCTGTTCAGCGACTGTTGCTGCGGGACGGCCACCCGTTGCTGAGTTGAAAGCATTCCGGGTGGCCGTTGCGTCATTGGTACTTGGTCAGGGCCATTGGCCACAGCCGTGGCCCGTTAGATCATTCCCGACCACATGAAGTACCCGATCGAGCCGATGCAGATGGGAATCCCATACGGCAACAGCAGCATCCGGGGCTTGCGTTCGGCGGCGATCGCCGAGAGCTGGCGGGGGTTCTTGATGTGCAGGATTTCTAGGGCGATGTGCAGGAACTGCTGGTAGTGGTGCTGGAACCGGCCGCTGCGGAACGCCATGATCACAGCCATCACCGCACCAACCACGACCGTCGCCCCGAACGACCAGAACGTCACTTCCCAGCCGAGCCACGCGCCGATGCCAGCCATCAGTTTCACGTCGCCGGCACCCATGCCGCCGACGCTGTACAGCGGCAGCAGCGTCAGCAGGCCGCAGCAGATGCCCAGCAGGGCGAATTGAGTTCCCGCCCAGCCGTGCAACGCGGTGTTCATCGCGATCCCGGCGAGGACCATGGGAAACGTCAGCCAGTTTGGCACGCGAAGTTGCTTGCCATCAATGTAAGCCGCCCAAATCAGGAGCACGCAAACGATTTTCACGGGCAAATTCTGGGTAGCGAGTTGCAGCCAGTCCATGGTATCGAAACCCTCGAGCAGTTGAGGATGAGTTTGAAAGCGGTTCGCCACACCATTGGGCGAATGTCCAGCTCTTGGAAGTCTTTCCGCAAAGCGCGGAAGGCGCACTCCGACAACCGGAGCAGGCCTTCAGCGCTGTCGGCGAACACCGGAACCGGCCCGGCAGTTCCAGCAGGGGCATTTCAGCGTGAAAAGCCATGACACAGGACCGCCAGCGAACCGGTGATCAGCACCAGCACGTGGGGGAGCAGCGACGAGTCAATCCAAAATGGGAACATGGCGGGTCCAAACGGGTTCGACGGGGAATGTGGGGTGGACATGCCGGGAACCGTCCAGCCTGACACACAGGCTGGACGGTCAATGGCGGCGAGATCTGTGCCGTGCGTGAATCCACGCACGGCGGCGAATTAGCTTCCGAGCTGGCCGGAAACGTTCGTGAACGTGGTGGCGGCGTTGGTGCCGATGGCCTGGATGGCCGTCAGGCAGACGACCACGATGAGGGCCAGCATGACGGCGTATTCGACTGCGGTCGGGCCGTCTTCGGACACCAGGAACCGCTTCACACTGTTGGCAAACTGAATCATGTCGTATTCCTCTCGAATGTGCTCCGACCGTGTCGGAACGAATTGCGCCGGGGGAGCCACATCGCCGAACCTGGGGAAGTTCACGCGGACGATGGAACAGCCGGACTCAAACACAAAACCTCGACGACGAGGTTCGACCCAAAGGGAACGGCCGCCGCTTGATGGCGGCCACGGTAGGTCAGCTTTGCTGCCACCCGTTGACGGGCAGCAGTTGGGCGACACCAAAACCTAGGTCACACACGAGGCGTGTCAACTTCCTGCCAGGAAACTTGAGAGAATTTTTCCGGCAGGCGAAAGTTTGACGAGAAATGGCGGCTCCGGCGCTTTAAGGTGCTGACCGTAAGCCAACCTCGACGTTTCCGACAAAAGTCGGGCGTCTCAGTTTCATGGAATTTCAGATTTCAAATTTCACAGTAAAATACTTTGTCGCAGCATCCACACTGTGGGGCGACAGTTACGTTCGCGCCATTGAAGCTCAGTCGACAGTTCGGTGTGGCTGAACAGACTGTGAAATGTGAAATTTGAGATTTGAAATTCACTTTTGTCGGACACGTCAACCTTTAGATAATGAGCAGAAGAACCACGAATTTTCACGAATAAGACGAATCACACGAATCACAACGAGTTTGCTTCGTCGCCCGCGATGCGCAGCCGGTTGACGATTCGTGAAGATTTCCGGTTTCCCGGTTCTCTGAACCAGTGAACCACGAAAGGCACTAAAAGCACGAAACTGTGTGCAAAATTCCTGACATGAGACGAGGTCTTCACAAGCTGGGCTGGGGCTTCGCCAAGGCTTCAATTTACCGCTTTGCCAGTTCGCGCAACTCCGGCTCCAACCGCCTCAACCCCTCCTCCACGCTCACCGGTGGCTCAAACCCCAGGTCCCGGCGGGCGGCGGCGATGGAGTAGCAGTGGGCTCCCCCGAGTTGTGCGGCGAGGAACCGGGTCATCGGTGGCTCGCCCGGCAGCCGCAGCAGCCCATAAACGGCTTCACACATGGCACCGGCAAATTGCGCCACCGGCTGGGAAATCCGCCGCTTGACCGGCGGGAGACCCGCCCGCTCCAACAGCCGGTTGATCCAGCCCCACAGCGGCACCGGTTCGGGCTCATTGATGAAATACGCCCGGCCGGCACAAACGTGAGCCGGGGCGAGCCTGTCCGCCGCGAGCAGATGCGCGGCGGCGACATTTTCGACGTAGGCCATGGAAATCAAGTTGTTGCCCGAGCCCACCTGCCGCAGCCGGCCAGACCTGGCCCGGGCAATCAGCCGCGGAATCAAATGGTTGTCGCGCGGTCCCCAGATGAGGTGCGGCCGCAGCGCGACAGTCGACAGCGTCCCGGAATTGGCGGACAGCACAGCGCGTTCAGCCAGCATTTTGCTGTGCGGGTAGTGACAGTGGAACGTCTCGGGATAGGGTAGCGACTCGTCCGCGTTGCAATGGTCGCGCCCATCATAGATCACACTGGGAGAACTGGTGTGGACCAGTTTTAAAACCCCCGCCGCTTGACAACCGGCAATGACGTTCAACGTGCCCTGGGTGTTGATCCCATGATAGTGGGACCACGGCCCCCAGATGCCTGAAACGGCTGCTGTGTGGAACACCGCGTCCATTCCCACACAAGCCCGGGCGACCGCCGCCGCGTCGCGAATGTCGCCGGAAACGACCTCGACGCCAAGTTCCCGGAGCCGCGGATAATTCCCGCGGCAGTAGACCCGCACGGAATCACCCCGGGCCACAAGCTGTTCAACAATGTACAACCCGAGAAATCCGCCGCCACCCGTGACCAGTGCCCGCATGAAAAACGTGTCTCCGTAAAACCCTACCTCTGCGCCGTTGAGGCGCATTGGTGTCGATCGGCCGAGAATGCATCGATCATACCGATCCGGCGCTGCGGGGTGTGCCGCCGATCATCTCAGGTCTGAGCACGCCGACGGTCTGCCAGCTCCTGCGTCAACCGTGCGATCTGTGCCTCCAAATCCTGCTCGGCGGAATCGGGCGGAGAATCTTCTCCGTGGGTCTGCCGATCGGCAGGCCAGTGCGGCCCGGAAAGCTCCGCGGCGGCTTCAATCCGCAGCAGCCGCTGGCCGAGGGTTTCAATCCGCTGGGCCACGGTCGCCGTCGTTTGTTCCATGCCGCTGGAAATCAATGTCACCACACCGAGAAACAGCAGCATCTGGCCGGAGATCATCGCCAGCCACCCGACGGGGATGTAGTTGTCGATCCGGCTGAAGTGTCCGGCAAACAGCAGGAGCGCTCCGGCGGTGAGCGCCAGGACCCCGGCATAAGCGGCAAGTTGTCCGGCCACTGCGACCGCGCGGCGGCTTCGAATCGCCCGCACGAGCCGCTCGGTCAGCAGCGCGGCGTCCGACAGGGGTGGCGTTCCGCTGCCGGCAGGGCGATGGGACTCGTGCCGGATGCGGACGACTCTTTCTGAGGTGTCTTTCTGGGACACCGGCGTGGATGAAACCGAAAGGCGTTCGTCATCCGCGGCTGAGGTCGCTCGCGTGGTGGACTCGACACCGGAAATCCATGGTCCGAGGACATCGAGCGCATCTTCCCTGGCCCACTTCGCCAGCAACTCGCGGGGATCGCGCGGTTTGGCGGGTGCTCGCACAGGAGGCGGAATCAAGTCCGAGCCACACGTGGCACAGAACGCCTGCGACCCATCGGCACCGGCCTGGCCCGCCACAATCGCCTGACATCTGCCGCACCACATCCGTGTGGTTCCCGCAAGCCTCGAATCGAGCCGGGCCACGCCCGCCAAACACCGCAGGATTATCCCGTCCCTCGCGACCGACGCAAGATCGGTCTTCACCAAAGCCACGGCTGGCCAGTTTTCAATCCAACTCGGAAAAAACATCAGGCACCGGAGGGCTTGCGCCCTTCCGCTACAGAATTTGTAGCGGCACGGCGCAAGCCGTCCGGTGAGTCTGGGTTCGCCATCTCAAAAACTGGCCGGCCCTATCGGCAATTCCGTTCAAAAGACCGTCAGCAGCATGGCCTGGGCCGAGGGGATGAGCCACAGGCGGTCGGAGGACAGCAACTGGCCGCGTTTGAGGATTTTTGCGGTCAGATTGTGCAGATTGACGGCCACCGAACGCTGCGTGGTGGTGAGCTTCTCCCGGCCGGCGGCGTGTTCGTCGTCGAGCTTCAGCACCAGCGTGGTGATGCGGTTGAGCGCCCGAATCTCGTCGAGACTGCGTTCCGGTTGCCGGGTCCACTGGGGTGTGGTGTCTGCCTGTGTTACCTGCCGGCAAACGCCCAGAATCAACGTCGAAATCTGTGCCAGACGGTCGTAATCAATCCGCTCGGGCAAGTCATTGGGAGTGTGATAGTCAGGATGCTGCCCACTGGAAAAAAACAGAAAGGGCGTTCGAGCATCGCGAAAAGAAACATAGTCGCTGCGGTTGCCGACGAGGTCGATTCCGAGGAAGGCCGGCTCAATCCCCTTTGGACGCGGCGTGGCTTCCACCAGCGACCTTAATCCCGTGGAATGCTCGGCCCCCATCACAAACACCAATGGCAGCGGCAGGTCGCCCAGCGGCCGGCCGAGCAGGTCGGCGGTGATGAACAGCTTCACCTGCTCCATTTTCCACGGCATGTGGGCCGCAAACCAGGTGGACCCCCACAGCAGATTTTCTTCGAGATCGAATGCC
Source organism: Planctomycetaceae bacterium (assembly GCA_021732845.1). GTDB lineage: Bacteria > Planctomycetota > Planctomycetia > Planctomycetales > Planctomycetaceae > JAKFUF01. Next base: position 13,756 of record JAKFUF010000063.1, read on the forward strand.
AAGAAGGCGATGCTTCGGCGGGGTGCGGTCTTGTCCCGCTTGATCTGCCGTGCCACCTCCAGCATCATCGCCACGCTGCTGGCGTTGTCATCGGCCCCAGGAAAAATCTTGTCACCGACTTTGCCCAGGTGATCGTAATGCGCGCTGAGAATGACAATCTCATCCTTCAGCGCCGGGTCGCTGCCGGGCAGCCACGCGCCGAGATTGTGACCCACGTAGGTCGACTTGCCGTCCTCGGTGTCCGGGCCGGGAATCGTCTGCACATATTTGCCATCGAACAGGGGTTCCAGGCCGATCGCCTTGAACTGCTCGATCAGATAGTTCGTCGCCAACCGCTTTCCCTGTCGCGTCCCCCGGCCTTCGAGCGCGGGTTGAGACAGGTGGAAGACGTGGGGTTTGACTTGCGCAGGAGTGATTTCGGGCTGCGCGGCGGAGTCTTCTGCGATGGCTGCCGACGCGAGGAGGAGGAGGAATGACAAATGACAAATGACAAATGACAAATGGGTCGATCGTGGGGGAGGGGATTTAAGGAGCGGGAGAGGTTGAGTTTGAGTTACGTTTCTCATGTGGTGCCGCGCTCCAAATCGATCCATCGTGCAGAAACGCCCCGGGCCAACCACCCGAAAACACCGCCACCCTTTAGCGATCCACATCAACAAACGACCAATTTGTCATTTGTCATTCATTTGTCATTCACATCAGTTCCACTGCGCCAGCCGCCGCTGCGCTTCCCGCAACTGTTCCTCGAGCACGTTCGATTCATCGGGCGGGCAGATTTTGAGGCACGATTCCAGTTGCTCAACCGCTTTACCGGCGCGGTTGGTTTTGGAGGCGATGAGCGCCAGGTCGCGGCGTTCGGCGTACACGGCGGGCTGCAATGCCACCAGCCTGTTCTGCGTCACCCAGGCCGCTTCCCAGTTGCCGAGACGCGCATGGAGTGCCTTCAGATTGTTGAGCATCCGCAGAATGATGGTCCGCGGGGACGCGGCATCCAGAGTGGGCAAAACTTCGCCAGGTGTCAGCCCGGCAACCGACTGCAGCCGATCCACACACTCATCCAGTGTCAAAACTTCTCCGCCGGCAAACGCGTCGACAAAAATTGGGCCGGCTCCGGCTTCGAAGCGGGTCAAAAACCGCCGCGGGGTGCTAACCCCCTCCAGCGTCCAACCCGCCCGTTCGGCCACGGCCATGTAGACCACAGACAGGCTGATCGGCAGTCCGCGCCGCTGTTCGATGACCTTGTGCAAAAAACTGCTTTCCGCGTTGTCGTAGCAGTCAGGGTGCCCAGTTAGCCCATGCTTCCCGGCCAGACAGTATCCAATCTCACGGATGGCTTCGGTGTCCGATTTGGCGCGGGCCAACGGGCCGGTCAGTTCCGCCGCACGCTCGTCGAGCCACCGGTAAACCACGCTGAAATCGAGATCAGGAAAAGCGTCGCGTGCCAGCTCCAGTGCGGCGGTGGTCACGTCCACATCCGACCGCCGCGTGAGCAGTTTGCGAAACTCCGTGTCCTGAGCAAATTTCGAACCAATTGGCATCGTATTCCCCTGGAAGGCCCATTGGGAATCTTAACGAGGCCACCAATTTGCGGCAATTGGCGTTTCTGAGGACAGCCGCTGCGCCCGTTCGTTGTTCCCCAATGGAAAGAGGCCCGCGATTTCTCGCGGGCCTCGTCGTGTTGATGCGGATTGTCAGACCAGCCTCATGCGGCCAGGGCCTCCATGAGCGAGGGATGAGCAATGGAATCCACGATGACGTCTGGCTGATAGGCGAAGTGGCACAGGTCGCCCGGGTGCGTGCCTCCGGAGAGGACAAGCACCGTGCGATACCCCATCTGCACTCCGCCGAGGATGTCGGTCTCCATGGTGTCGCCGATGATCGTGGTGTCCGCGGGGGACATGCCCAGTTCGGCCTGGGCCGCCCGCATGATGACGGGACTCGGTTTGCCCACGCTGAACGCCCGCTTGCCGGTCGCGGTTTCCAGCATGGCCACAATCGCCCCGCAGCCCGGGCGCAGTCCATCCTCCGTGGGACACGACGGATCCATGTTGGTGGCGATGAGCCGCGCTCCCTTCATGATCTGCTTCACGGCCTTGTCCAACATCTCCATCGTGAAGGCCCGCCCCTCGCCGACAACGACGTAGTCCGGGTCGTGGTCGACAATCGCGTAGCCGTTGTGATGCAGCGCCTGCAACAGTCCCCCCTCACCGATGACGTAGGCTGTTCCGTTTGGCTTCTGCTGCGCCAGGAACCGGGCGGTGGCCATGGCGCAGGTGAAAATATGCTTGTCCTCGACGTCCAACCCCATCCGCTGCAGGCGGATCGCGACATCGCGCCGCGTCCGCTGGCTGTTGTTGGTCACGAACAGGAAGGGAATGTCCAACGATCGAAGTCGGTTCACGAATCCGTCGGCACCGGGAATGAGCTGGCCACCCCGGTAAATCACGCCATCCATGTCAATCAAATATCCACGCGCCACAGTTCACTCCCTGATTTTCCTGTCATCCGAGCGCGTCGCGGAAGAGGCTTTTGCACGTCGCATGCCAGCCCGGGAGTCGCAACGCGACTTGGCAATACAACACCAATGATGGCAGTGCTTTGTGTTGAACAAGAATGTTTGAAGTGGGTGGGGCCATGCCGCGCAAGCGGGACGCAATGCCGTCAGCCGCAGCAGAGAGGCTGTCTTTTCTTAAAGAGAAGGCTGCTCGTCTTGGCGGGATCATGCTCTGACGGACCTCTCCGATTGCGTCCATTCGCCAACACTCGCAGCACAAACGTCTGGCAGGTAAAAGTAAATCAAAATTCGCCCGATCGTTCCTTGCTCACCGGGAGCCGCGCATGACAGTCGACATCGACGCAGAGGGACGCCGCTTCGTCCAGGCGTACGTTTTGGTCGGTGGCTCACCCGCGCAGATCTGGGACGCGATCGCCACTGGCCCCGGAATCACCTCTTGGCATGTCCCGACGAGTCTTGTTCCGCCTGAGGGCGGGATAGGATCTCAAGTTCGTGCGAATCTCGACGCGGACAATGTCTCCGTCGTCACCGTGACCAGTTGGGAACCGAACAGCAGGTTCACCACTGAGGGCCTCGACTTGGGAGAGAACGGTCCGCTCGTATCGACGGAGTGGTCGATCGAGCGCCGCTCGGGTGGGAAGTTTCTGGTCCGCGTTGTTCGCTCCGTGACATTCAGCACGGACCAGTGGGACTCTGCTTTGGAAAGCTGGGAGGCCGCCTGGCCGCCCTACTTCGACAATCTGCGGGACGTTCTGGAACAGGCCGGTGGCTGAGCGATTGAGCGACACCCGAGTCAAAAAATGATTTGAGGTGTCCGACAAAAGTTGATTTCAAATCTCAAATTTATCTCAAATTTGACGTGTCCGACAAAAGTACCCTCGTAATTCCGCTTCTCGGTGGCTCACGCCGCCAGAAAAATTCTGGAAGTCGGTTCCGATGTCCTAAGTGGCTCTGAGATCGTTGTCAAGGCCGCTCGAAAGCTG
>JAKFUF010000228.1 GCA_021732845.1 Planctomycetaceae bacterium
GCCGTGACCCGCGCCCCGCCCACGATCACCGCCCCCCGGTGAGACTCGTTGAACTGCGCGTCGGTCAGCGCTTCCGACGGAGTCGCGCACACGCAGCGGATGGGACCGTACGCCTCGCCGCCGATCCCAAAGATCCCCTGAAGAAATGTCACTTCCGCTTCGATGACGACTCCGGAATGGGGCAAGAGTTCGACGACTGTGCCGGTCAGAAACGCCTCGACACTGACCGCCAGCGGCTTCCCCCGCAGCATCACCTGGCCGGTGACCTTCGAGACCGTCTCCAAGAGTCCCGTCATGGGCGAGGCCGCCTGTGACTGGAACAGGCCGAACATCCCCTGGGTCTTGGCCAGCAGTTCACCGGTGCCGACCGGTTCACCCTCACGCTTCAACATGGTCGCCGGGACTTCTTCGGGCGAGACCGCCAACAGATGGGCGACATTGACCGGGGTGACATCGCCCGGCATCAATGTCTGAGCCACGACTTGGCGGGCGTCGACGTGCTGTCCGACTTCGACAAGCACGTCGCCGGGAATCGGCAGGGTGCGCCGGGCGCGATGCACCATTCGCGCGGCCACTTTCAAACCCGGCGTGTATGCTTGTGTCATGGCGTGCTTCAGGAGGATTGGCGCTCTGACCAGTCGCAGAGTGGCACCGTGGCACCGATCATGGGGGCTTGCCAAAGATTCGGTTCAGATTCAGTTGATGGACCATCGCCCTCAGACGTTACGAAGAGCTTGAAGCGCAAACGGCAACTTTGGCCGTGGGAGCACAAGAAAACGAACAGTTCCGCCTCAAGATCAAGCTTCGGCAGCGAATCAACGCTGTTGCCAGCGGCAATGTTGGGGACTACGCATTACCTCCGGCAGGGATCGAACCTGCGACCGTGGGATTAGAAATCCCATGCTCTATCCAACTGAGCTACGGAGGCATTTGATGTAACTGATTATTCAACAGCAGTTTGTGTCTTGCTTCTCTGTGCAGTTCTTTCGTGGTAAAATCATGTCCGACAACCGTTACGACAATTTTTTCTGATAAAACTCTGCTCAGACCTGAGTTTCCCGGCAGTCTGAGCCATCCGTCTGATTCAGCGAATCATGGCAAAAGCTCCGAAACCCGACAAGCCTTACGATGGCTTCCCCTTGACGGCACATCCGAACGGCCAATGGTGCAAGCGGATCCGCGGGCAACTGCACTATTTCGGGAAGTGGAACGAACCGGCGGTGGCGGAGGCGTTGTTCAAGGTTCAGCGTGATGACCTGTACGCCGGCCGCAAGCCACGAGTGATTGACCCGGACGCGACAACTGTTCGACAACTGGTGAATCGGTTCCTGACGGCCAAGAAGTCCCTGGTCGACACTGGGGAACTATCCCCGATGACATGGGACGGGTATTACCGGAGCTGCGAACTTGTGCTGGATCACTTCGGGAAGGAACGTCCGGTCACAGACCTGAAGACCGACGATTTTGAATCTCTCCGGAAGTCATTCGCCAAGACCCGCGCAGCCGTGGCACTCGGGAATCAGATCCGGAACACGCGAATCCTGTTCAAGTATGGGTACGATGCAGCCCTGTTTGACGCTCCGCTGCGATTTGGCCCGCACTTCAAGGCTCCGCAGAAGCGCGTCGTTCGCCGTGGCCGGAATGAAGCTGGCAAGCGGATGTTTTCAGCCGATGAACTGCGGAAGATCCTGGCGGCGGCGGACGGCCAGTTGAAGGCCATGATCCTGCTGGGCATCAATGCCGGGTTTGGCCAGACCGACCTGGCTGGAATGCCAAAGTCCGCCATCGACTTCACGACCGGGTTCGCGATCTATCCCAGGCCGAAAACGGAAGTGATGCGCCGCGTCCCCTTGTGGTCGGAAACCCTGGACGCGCTCAAAGCGGCGTTCAAGTCGAGACCGAAGGCAAAGGCCACGGAGGATGACAGGCTGGCGTTCATCACGAAGTATGGGGCGGCGTGGGTGCGGTTCGAGCTTAAGGAAGGCGGTGGCGTTCTGACTGACTCTATCGGGCTGCAGTTCGGGAAGTTGCTGCGGGAACTGAAGCTGAAGCGGGAGAAGGTGAGTTTCTACGCGCTGCGCCACACGTTCGAGACGATCGGCGGTGGCACGAAGGATCAGATCGCTGTCAACGCCATCATGGGGCATGCAGACGCCAGCATGTCAGCGGCGTACCGGGAGACGATCGACGATGGCCGGCTGCGCGCCGTAACAGACCACGTCCACGCCTGGCTGTGGCCGGCGGATCCGGTCAAGCCGAAGCGGGCAAAGAAGCCTACTGGCAAGTAGAATCGAACGCAGTGGGGGATAGGCCGGCCAGCCGACAAGCCGACATCCTGAAGCGGTTTCCCCCACTGGTTTCAATCTTCGGGCAGACCGCACTTTCAGGGGCGGCGACGATGAATGATTTGACGCTTCTGGGAATAAGTGAAGTCGACCGCGAAACGGTTCACGCATTGATGGAATCGCCAACCACATGGCGGGACATGCCGGAAGGTGAGCTAGAGACCGACGCTATCGTCCGATTAACAAGAGCAGGTTGGATGCGTCTTCGTGTTCGCCTTTCCGCTTCGTTGCAATTCTTCAATTACAAGAAACAATCGGTTGGCATTTTTACGATCAGCGGATCCTTTGAACAAACCCTGCATCAACTCGGCAATGAGTGTCTTTTTCGGGGATGGTATTGGACCGTTCCGGAAAGGTTCTTCGTTGACCACTTGCAATATCGAATCACTTCAGCCGGAGAGCAGGCCCGGAAGATCCTAAGCCTAGATCGAGACGGACTGACAACTCCACCTGGCGAGCTCACGTTGTTTTCCATCTATATTCTGCGGCTTTTTGACAAGCGGTCAGACTCACGTCCGTTTGTTCATCCAGAAGTTAGGCAAGAGATCAATGATGCTCGCACTGAACCGCAGCACACCGGGAATGTTGATGGGACCGGCGATCTGATATTGGAGCTATTGCGAAAAATCGAGGCTGATCAGGTCACAGCGCCGGAGATGCTGGCGATTTTCCAAAGGGTAGTTGATGCTCAAAAGCTCGCAACACCTGTCGCCAAACCCAATTGGCTGAATCCAGAATGGTGCATCAAGGGCCTGTCAGGCACGGATGCAACGCGACTGATTTGCCACAATCCTAATCTGTCGAAGAGGAACAATGAGGTCCTGAATTACGTCGAGGGTAAAGTCACTTACTTCGACGAGACCACGAATGCAGGCAGGAAGGGCGATTTGTACTTCAAGAATGCAATTCAATTCGACCGAGCCAGCACGCTTTGGAACAAGATGAATCCGGAAACGGACGAAAACGGAAGCTAACGGAAGCTAACGGAAGCTAACGGAAATACTCCGTAAATCTCGATGTTTTTAACCCCCTGAATCAGCCGTTTCCGATTCTCGACCACCGCGACCATCACCATTATGGAACTCAGTCGATGACTGAATTCTTTTCTGGAGATCGTCATGGTTATGTCGGAATTGTTAACCGCACTTCAGGCGATGGGCGTTGAGACAACCGAAGCGAAGATTCGGTATGCCATCGCCACGGGGAAGATTCCCCGGCCGCAGATGAACGGCTCACTGACGTTCATTTTCACTGACGCACTTGTGGCGGAAATCGCCACACACTTCGCGAGCCCGCGGAAACGCGTGAACGCTGCGAAGCCTCGCCCCCTGGCCCTCGCTGGCGTTTCTGCCGGCTGACGCTGGCCACATCCCCCCGACGCCCCCGTTGCGCTCACTCGTTCCCATGCCGGGAAAAGCATCGTGCCGAAGTTCATCACCACCATCGACCGACGCCCAGCCCTGCAACTGAAACAGGTTGCCGAGCAGCTTGGCGTCAGCACAGGTGTCGTTCTGACATGGATCACCAACGGCGAGCTGAAGGCTGTGGACTGCGCGGCGACCCGCAAGAGCAAGCGGCGGTTTCGCATCACTGCGGCCGCCCTGGAAGAGTTCATTATCTCCCGCAGCACGCACCCGCCGGCTTCACGCGCCCAACGTCGGCGGCGGGTGAGCAACCCGAATGTGACGGAGTATTTCTGACGGCCAAAGCGAAACGCCCGGCGGCGAACCGGGACGTTTCAAATCTCATTTGTCACCACCGGGCAGGCAGCAACTTTGTCCATCACTTGCAGGCGAGGAACAACATCATGGTAGCACTCTCTGAGTTAAAAACCAGACCGCAAAATCGGCTGAGCCCGGCAGTTTTCCGCCAGCAAGCACAACCGCAACTCCTACATGCGATTTACGTCGACCCGTGGATTAAAGTGGCAGTCACCGGGTTCCGCCACATGGGAACGGACTTCATCGGAATCGAGCTGGAAGGCGTGGAACGTGACTGGTTCGAGACACTGCTATTGGACCTGAGCACACCCCGCGGGCAGGCTCAGGCGGTTGCGATGATGCGGGCGATCAAAGCCAAGCGGCTGACGCCAATGCAGACTCTCGGCGGCGAGATGCGGATCTTGTTCCACTGCTGGAAGTGGTTGGGGTTCGCCAAGCCCTGGCGTCGGAGCAAATTCCCGAACTCCCACCTGGTGACACTCATTGGCGGATCCCAGCACGGCATGACGCCGGCCATGAATCACACCATCGCCATCGGCCAAACAATCACGATCACGTATGACGTTCCGGGTGAACCCTCAATGGGTGTGATGGAGAGATACCGCCGGTTTGACAGTCGCCCCCGAATGGAGCTGGACATAGTGCAGCCGTTCGTGAAGCGTGACGGGGAGATTTCCTGATGGCGTCGCCCACACGCTGGCGGCCCGTGAGTCGCCGGGAACCATGCCCGAAGTGCGGGCATGCGGACAACTGCAAGATCAGTGAAGGCGCTGACGGTGGCCTTTTCGTCTACTGCGGTCGCATCGCAGAGGGTTCGATCGGCGAGCCCAACGCCGGCAACCAACATCTCCACATGATCGGCGTTGAGCAGCGGAAGTCGGCCCCCGTCCAGAGAGAACTTGAACAGCCAAAGCCTGGTGCCGACCTGACGGCTTTGTCGAAACACCACACGCGTTGCCTGACAGCTGAGCGCCTGACCTGGCTGTCACAGAATCTTGGCGTTCCTGAAGCCTCATTGACCGCGATTGGCGTTGGGTTCGATCTGACGTTGTCCGCGTTCACGTTCCCCGAGTGGGACCACGCCGGCCGAGTCATCGGATTTTTGAACCGGTTTGCAGACGGATCCAAAAAGCAGGCGACGGGCGGTTCTCGCGGATTGACCATCCCTGGCGACTGGCTTGATCGGCAGGGACCGCTTTATCTCCCCGAGGGTGCCAGCGGTACGGCGGCGGTTCACGCACTTGGCGCTAGTGTTGTGGGGCGGCCCAACAACATCGGCGGCGTTGAATTCCTTGTCGACTTGCTGATTGATTTTCCGGCTGATCGTCAAATCGTTGTAATCGCGGATTATGACCGGAAACAGCATGAAGACCTGAAGCCCAGGGTTCGAGAACAGCACGATCAGAATTGTGAATGCTGCGGTGCCTGCTTTCCCGGCCGTTATGGAGCGATTTCCACCACACAGAAACTAGCCAACGCCCTCGATCGACCAGTTGCATGGTCGCATCCACCAGACGGGTTTAAAGACTCGCGGGAGTGGTACAAACATGCATGATCGCAGAGCGGTATTTGAAGCCGGCCTGGTGTTGACGATCGTTCGGCCAGAACTGGACGACATTGAGCCAGCCCCGGCGGTTCAGGCCATCCGGCAACATGAAGACCGTCGCCTGGAGATGGTCGGCAGTCGCATTGAAAGCCTGTCGGTTCCCGGTGACTACCTCGACCGAAGCCCCACAGGCAGCGGCAAGACGACCGCCTACGTCAAAGCCTTGAAGCATGGTTGCGGCATCCCCGGATTTAATGCACTGGTGATGCTGCCTACGCATGCCAATGGCCTGGAAGTGGTCGGGGAGCTGCAGAAGCTTGGCGTTCATGCGGCGGCATACTGCGGGCGGCACTGTGAGGACTGGACGGATCCAGATGGCGAGGTCATTCCGGCAAATTGTCTGAATCCCGACGCTGACGACGCACAGAAGATGGGTTTGAGCCCGGCGAGAACAATCTGCCGAGCATGCCCGCAAAAAGGCTGGTGCGCTGATGAAGGCTATCTGAGCCAGTTGAATGAAGCCAAGGCCGCACAGGTGGCCACGGCAACGCACGCCCGGGCGAAGCACAACGGCATTCCCGAGCTGGCGAGCGGCCGAAGCTACATCTCCATTGATGAAGATCCGATCGGCGTCATTCGCCCCACTGATGAATTCAGCGGTGCCGACGCGATGACGGCGGACAAGGTGGTCGGGTACATCCTCAATTCGAAGTGGCTGAACATCTTGGCAGAGAAGATGGCAGCGGTTCAGGCCAGTGAGGAAGACGACGGCGAACCAGTTGTTCGAGCCACGGAACCAGTCACTGCCGGCCAATTCGAGATCGACACCGCGGTCGGCAACACAACCCCCAGCAGGAAAGGATGGCAGGATGAATGCTACGCGTTCATTTTCCACCTGGCGGGGATCTTGACCGAGTTGCTCACCGCGTTGCCGATCGTGAAAACGGCCGCCGAATTCAAGCCGTCCAAGACGATGCCGCGCCCGAGGTCAATCGAGTGGGTGTTGTTTCAGGCCAGTCGCGAGCAGAAGGCGGATTTCAAGGCGGCCCCATGGCGCGGGTTGCTCGCCATCGCAGATGGAACATTCCACCAGGCGGCAATCATTGCCAGCGAGGCCAGAGAGAAAGGCGGCAAGCCAACATATTCGCAAAGTGTCATCGTTGTCTGGATGAACAACCCGCCGGCGGAAACAGTCTGCTGGTATGACGACGCCACCACGGAACCTGAGCTGCTGCAGTCCGCCATCGGCCGGCCAGTCCGGGACATGACCCCGAGCGGGGCGGCCCCGACGATCCAGAAGGCGGTTCAGTTCGTCGACACGGATATTTTCCGCAGCACATCCACCGACCGGGTACAGGAGATCATCCGCGGCATCCTGGCAACACACCATGACGTGCAGCGGTTGGGAGTCATCACCCATTCGAACCAAATCAAGAACCTGAAGCGGTTTCAGAAACTTGAGCCACGGCTGGCGATGCTGTCCTACTTCGGCAGCGGACTGGACCGCAGTTCGAACCGGTGGCATGGCGAGTGTGACATGCTGGTCATTCTCGGCAGCCCCAGGGTGAAGCCAGCGGTGATTCGCGCGTTCCTTGTCCAGATTGGCGACATCGGCGCAGCACAGCGGCAACCGGCATGGAAAACCCGCCAGTGGGCAGGAACGACGGTTTCCGGCCAGTCTGTGACGGTCAAGACGAAAGGCTACCTCGACCCGGATTGGGCGAGAGCGTACCGGGCAATTGTGCGGGCGGGACTGGTGCAGGCCATCGGACGAGCGAGGATCACCCTCGATTCTGGAATCCCCGTTCTCGTTTACACACGGGACGAATGCGGCTTGCGAGTGGCTGATACATCCACTTCGGCCGTGAAAACTGGCGGTGCGGAGGAGCGATTGTTGAAGCTGATGGCGGATGAAGTGCTGAGGGTGGCACGGTCGGGAAAGGCGAAAAAGGACATTAGCAAAGTGTTCCCTTCGTCAAGGGAACAGTCTCCTAATATATATCTATTAGCAAAGTGTTCCCTTCGGACATTAGCAAACTGTTCCCTTCGAGTGAGTGCTTTGGCAGCGTCGGAAGGTGTCTCACCCCGAAGAGTCCGCACCATCCTCGAATCCCTCGAATCCCGTGGCATGGTCAAGCGGGTTGGGTACCGCACCGGCTGGCAACTCACCCCGGCTGGCTTCGAGCTGGCGACCGGCATCGCGGTTGAGCAGCCACCGGCACCAGTAGAACCCGAGTCCGAGCAGACATCCCAGCCACTGGCCGAATTGGCTGGCACAGGCGCAGTTATTGACCGTTGGCGACAAACCATCAAAGGAGGAACCCCATGACCACACCCCCACAACCCGACGCCTGCGGCAACTGCCGTTTCTTCATCACTGGCCATTGCCGACGCCACGCGCCTGTTCTCGTGCCGAACATCATCACCGGCATGGAACGTGAAATCCCTCGAACGGCCAATCTCGCTGACCACGCCATTCTTGCCACCGACAATCCGAACGCCTGGCAGTTTCCTCGCGTCTCCCCTGGCGATTGGTGCGGGGACTTTGAATCAGGAGCGACCGACGATGCGATCGCGACAGAGGCCCACCATGACACGATCGAGCCTTCGGATGATGCGGGAGTCACTTCAACGCCACAAGCCTCAAGACGCACTCCTACACGTCGGCACGCAATGCCAATCGTCAGCTTCGACCAGCAACCACAGATCTGAAAAAACATAAGGCGACGTTGATGCGTTCACTCAGGACCAGTACATCCGAGACGCAACCCACCTAGGGGTAAGGCAGTTGCATATTTCGATGGGTTCACATGCGGTGACAAGCGATAGGATCGTCTGGAAGTACCTTTTGAATAAATAAACAGCCAAAGGTACTTCCCGGCTTCCCTAACTCAATTGATGCCATGGGGAACAGTCGCAATATGCAACTGTCTATCTTTCTAATTCAAAACTTCTGGACGAAACCATGAACATTCTCGAGAAACTCCGCAGCGCACTCACCACGAAAAAAACTCAGGCCACCGCGAGCTACAAGGATGCAGTCATTGCGGCGGCGACTGGCGCGGACGCCAAGCTGGATCCGGCTGCCGTTCTCCGGCTGCTGGAGGATTCCGGCAAATCGCTGGACGAATTCGAAGCGGACGTTTCGCGGGTCCGGGATCGCGAAACGATGCGCAAGGAACTGGCCGACGCCCAACGCCAGACCGGCCGGCGGCAGAAGTTCGAAGCGGACCTGAAACGCCTGGACGACGAACGCAAGGCCTTTGAGGAGCAACACGACGCCAAGTTCTGGCCGGCTGCAAACGGACTGAAGGAGGTCGAGCGCGTGGAGAGGACTGTCGCGACCATCACCGAGCGACTGTTGAGGGAGTGTGCCGACGCGGACCTGCTGGCCGAGAAGACCGAGAACACCGCACTGGCCGGCCGCCTGCAGAGGGACATCAACGCCAAGCGGGGCGAACTCGACCAGCACAAGCAGACGCTGCTGACCGTCGAGCGACAGATTCAGGGGTTCGGCCTCCACACGCCGACTGTTGAGGACCGCGCCGAGGCAACCCGCCGGCAGGGACTGTGGGCAGACCGGGTGGCCACGGCGAAGACCGAGCTGGCCAGCCTCGAACAGCAGTTGCAGGACTGCCACGCGGCATCCAATGACATTCAACTCCGGATGACCGCCAGTCCCTATTGACGCACAGCGACCGGCAAATCACTTCCAGACGAAAGGGGCAGACGGCATGCAGATCGAAATCGACGCTTACGACGGCGGCATCATCAACATCGAGGCTTACCCGATTCCTGTCGTGGTCGACCTGCAGGGGATCGAGGCCGAGCAGGTGACGCCGATCCTGCTGGACCATATGGACGACGTTGAATCGGTCATTGGTCAAACGACGCTGGTCGAAGTGAACGAAGCCGGCATCAGCGCCAGCGGCGAAGCAATGGGCACTGGCGACAAGGCCATCCGAGCCATCCAGATGGCGGAAAGTGGATACGAGTGGCAGGCCCAAATCGGGTTTACCTCGCTCGAAAACCAGAACATCCCCGCCGGCCGTTCGGTGGATGTGAATGGAGCAACCTTCAGCGGTCCAGTTTTGATTGTCCGTCGCTCACGGCTGCGGGAAATCTCATTCGTGTCTACGAGCGCGGGAAACGGAACATCCGTTCGGCTCGCGGCTCAACTCACTCACTCATTCTCAGGATCACGCAGCATGAACTCCACATTTGCGAAAAACAGTCCCCAGGTGCTTTGCGCCGCGCTCTGTCTGAGCGGCAACCTGTCCAACCCCGAAAAGTACTTCAAAGAACAGGTGTTGGACGCGGCTCACGAGAACTACCGCGGTCACTACGGGATTCAGCGGCTGCTACTGGCAGCGGCCGCGCGAAACGGCTTCCAAGGCGACCCGAGCCTTTTCGCCAGTGGCCACCATCAGATTTTGAAGGCCGCGTTCTCCACGGCCGACATCGGCGGCATCCTGTCCAATGTGGCCAGCAAATTCCTGCTGGAGGGCTGGTCTGGCATTGACCACGCGTGGGAGAAGGTCGCGGCCATCGCGAACCTGAAGGACTTCAAGGCCAGTTCATCCTACAGGCTGACGAGCGCCGGTGTGATGGAACAAATCGCCGGAAACGGTTCGATCAAGCATGGCCATCTGGCTGAGGACAGCTATTCAAACAAGCTGTACACCTATGGCGAGATGATCACCATTACCCGGGTGATGCAGATCAATGACGATATGTCGGCGCTGACTCGCATCCCCAGGATGCTGGGGCGCAAGGCGGCCGTCACTGTCGCGAATGTCTTCTGGACGGCCTGGATGGCAGCACAGGCTACGCTGTTCCCGTCCAACAACGCCAACGCCAACTACTTCGAAGGGGCGGCAACCAACCTTTCCGCCACGTCCCTGCAGTCGGCCGTGACGTTGTTCCGGCAGCAGACCGATTCGGAGGGCAACCCGCTGATGCTGGAACCAAAATTCCTGCTGGTGCCTCCCGAGTTGGAAGTTGTCGCTCAGGAACTATTCAGCAGTCGCAACCTGAACACGGGCGGCGCATCGACGGCAGACCGGGTGCCGAATGCCAATTTCTTCGAAAACAAGTTCGTCCCCGTCGTCAGCCCCTATCTGTCGAATTCGGCCTACGATGGCTACAGCTCGACCGCCTGGTGGCTGATGGGGGACCCGGAAGCCACCGACGTTGCGGCAATCGAAGTGGCGTTCCTGAATGGCAAGCAAGAACCCACGGTCGAAAGCGCCCAGGCGGATTTTACGCAGCTCGGATTGAGCATGCGGGCTTACATCGACTTCGGCGTGGCGACACGCGACTTCCGCGCCGGTGTGAAGTCCAAGGGCAAGGCCTGAGCCACATCCAACCCCGAGGATGAGAGGGACGAAATCATGTCGAAAGTCAAACGAATCGTTGACAACAGCAAGACACGCCGCACGCTGGCGGGGCAGCGGAAGCGCGTCGAGATTCTGCGGCAGTCGATCGAGCGGTTTGACCGGCGGAAGCTGAAGAAGTGAACACCGAGCCCGGCGGTTCCCGGGCATAACACCAACTCAACATTAGTGAGACCGAAACGATGAAAACTTTCGTAGACAAATCCAAAGGTATCTGGCCGATTGACATCAACGTGTCAGCGGTGAGACGCATCAAGAAGAAGACCGGGCATGATGTGCTGCGGTTGATCGAATCGGTCGACGGCCGCGCACCGCTGCTGCAAATCCTGCTGATGGACCCGATGGAGGCGGCCGGTGTGCTGTGGTCCGTCTGTGAGCCAACGGCGAAGGAGCGCCAGTTGGATGAGGACGCTTTCGGCGAGCTACTGGACGGTGCCACATTCGCGGCCGGGAAGGATGCGCTGATTGACGACCTGGTCACGTTCTTCACTGAAAGCGGCCGAAAGGAGCTGGCCAACGCTGTCGGCAAAATCCGTGAGGAATTCAAGACGGGACTGGAGCAGGTGGCGCTGGACGTGGAGGCCGCCGGCAATTCTGCCGTGGCTGGACTTGAGGCCAAGACTGCTGAGGCCGTCTGACCGGGTGTGTTTTACAACCGGGTTCGGAGTTGATTCGGACCCGGTTCATTTTCTGGCGGGAGCATAAGCGATGGCAGCAACAGGCGGCGCAATCAAGGCCGGACGGGCCTATTACGAACTCTTCGCGGACAACTCGCCGTTCATCCGGACGCTGAAAGACACCGAGAAGCGGCTGCAGGCCTTCGGCGGGCAGGTCACTTCCATCGGGGCGAAGTTCGCTGGCGTTGGCGGTGCCGTCACGGCGGCGTTTGTGGCATCGGCCAAGGTGTTCGCAGACACGGGTTCTTCGCTCCAACTGGTGTCGGAACGCACGGGTGCCAGTGTTGAGGCACTGAGCAGTTTAGGCTTCGCGGCGAACCTGGCCGGCACTGATCTGCAGGCAGTCGAAGGCGGGATCACAGGCCTCCAGCAGACACTACGCGAAGCCAAGCTCGGCAGCATCGACGCCGCCCGGGCGCTGATGCAACTCGGATTGTCATCCCGCGAGCTGGCCGGCCTGTCTGCGGAAAAGCAACTCGAGAAAGTTGCGGACGGACTGAGGAGAATTCCCGACCCCGCACGGAAGGCGGCCGCGGCGGTGGCACTGCTGGGAAGCTCGGACCTGGTGCCGTTCCTGTCGAAGGGCGGGGCGGCGATGGCGGCAGCCCGCAAAGAGGCTGAGCGGCTCGGACTGGTCATGTCAGGCGCGGATGCCAAGGCGGCGAAGGATTTGAGCAACAGCTTCATGACGTTGCAGTCTGTGCTGAAACAACTGGCGGTGTCGGTCGGGGCGGCCGTCGCGCCCAGCATCATGAAGACCAACAAGCTGATGATCGACATCGCCGTTTCGGTCGGCAACTGGATCCGGAAGAACCAAGCCCTGGTGGCGACTGTTTTCGAGATTGCCAAGGCCGTGGCGGCGGCGGGTGCCGTCATGATTGGCATCGGGCAGGCCATCAGCGCTGCCGGCGGGTTGATTGGAAGTTTCACGCGGGGCATGCAGGGGACTGTATCCGTTCTGTCGAAGCTCCCGGCGATGGCTGCTGGTGTTACGGGGATCTTCGCATCTGCGGCAGCCGGCGCGGCAATAGGCACGGCCGGGGCATTCTACTTCACGGGCGCTTGGCGGGATGTGATTTCAGAAGTGACCCGGCTGTTTGGCCAGTTCAAGGCGACGTTCGACAGCACATGGTCGGGAATCCGTGACGCCCTGGCTGCCGGTGACCTGGAAATGGCCGGACGGATCGCACTGGCCGGTCTGAATGTGGCATGGGTGCAGGGGCTCAACGAACTCAGCGAATATTGGAACAACTTCCGTGACGCTGTGGTCAATCTCACGGTCGACATGGGATCGGCCCTGGCCACGGGGATTGTCACGGCATTTGAAACAATCCTGACCGCTTTCAGCGACTTCCGCGGTGCCTTCGAAGTCGGCTGGAACGTCATCGGCGGCATGGTTGAGAAGACCATCAACCGCATCGCGGGAGTGGCGACCGTGCTGGGTGCCGTGGCTGCCGGCGACACGGGCGCGGCAATTCAGGCGGCGCAGAATGTTGCCATCAGTGATTCACGAATTGACCGCAGGACGGGTGCAGCCAATGCCACGGCGATGGCCGGCGGAAACAACCGGGCGGCGGCAATCAGTGCCACAGCGGAGGCGTTCAAGGGCGGCATCAACGCCCGGGCGGACGCGGTCAAGGATTCATTCAACCAAGCCAGCGCGGCGGCATTGGGGCGGGGCACGAAGGCCATGATTGACGCCCAGATCGACCTGGCGAAGCTGCAGTCGGACGCCCGGATTGCGGCAGAGAAGAATGGCAGTCCGCTGGACAAACTGAAGGCCGGTGCCGTGAATCCGCTGGGGGAACTCCCAACCAAGATTGCAGCGGTTGGCACGTTCAATGCACAGGGAATCAGCGGCATGCTGAGCGGGGCAAGCAGCGAGCAGCAACGCACGGCGAAGGCTACAGAAAAGACCGCACAGGTTATTCAGCAACTATTGTCCGAGGTTCGCAACAGTGATGGCTTCACATGGGATAGGTGAGGTGAAGACCACTTCGCTACATCACCGACAATTCCATCTAAATCGAAGTGAACAACATTTCCGCACTGGACATCCAACCCGCCGGATCCACCCATGCAACTATCCACCGAACTTATGCGTTCCTTTTGTGCTGCCGTCATCGTGAGGGCATGCCAAGACGTTGAGCGATGGGAGCGCATCCACGCTGGCCAGTATCTCCCCGAGCCACGGGCACGACGGGAGGCCACGCGGAACGCTCGACGCGCTATCCAATGGATCAGGGGCAGCACAAGCCGGGAAACGCTGACATTCCAAGAATGCTGCGAAGTTATGGACGCTGACCCGGACGTGGCGGCGGTGAAGATCATGCAGCGGTTCAACCGCCTGGCTGTCGATGCCCTGGAAGTCGCTTTGCCGGTGGATAGGCCGGCGGTGAAGGGTACCAATACTGCTGGTACCCCTGGAGTCACACCACTGGCCCGGTTGAATCCACCTTCACAACCGCCGGCAGACGCTGGAACCAAGAGAACGTGTAAACGGGAGGCCAAGAGCAAGTTCGTGTACCACGATGGGACCGGCGGGACGTGGCCGTTGATGCTGTGATGGGTGATTTATCGGGTTGTTCTATTCTTTAGCAGCAGTTCGACGCCAGCCTTGGCCTGCGCGAGATTTTTCCGCAACTGTTCGTCAGTTGAAAGCGGTTTTGTGAGAACGGCAGGAAGACCACGGATATCACGGATGATCTTCTCAAGTGCCGTTGCCACCATTGGGCGGTGTTCTGGATCGAGAGATTCGACAAAATCGGTGATGTGTTCGGTCATACTGGCAACATCTGCGGCAACCGCTTCCGCACGCGACTGGCCGGTCAGTTGATGCGTCTGGGCAGGTGCCTTTGTATCTTCTCCCAGGCAGCTTGCTATCCAGTCTTCGACGATTTCAAAACCACGACCCCGAAGCTTGTCGTTCTTCGGGATCCGCTTCAAATAATTGATGGCTTCATTCGCGAGATCGACGCCCTTTCCGGACTCAGGGACGGATGGTCTTGTGACGTGGAAACTATAGAGGGTTCCGCCTTCGCAGCCAGTACGATTTGTGGAAACACCTTTGACGTTCTGGCACTCACGAATGAAGGCGATGGCGGCTTCAAAGTCGCACCCTAGCGTCTTAGCGATCGACTCAGCGGTTTGAGAGGTTTCGCCGATAATCTCCAGCTTTCGAAATATCTCATCATCACTGGCCTGAGTGACCGTCAAGCTTGATGTTACGACCCGCTTTTTCTCGGGCGGCTTCGCCAGCTCAGCCCTTGCGGCGGTTGGGTTCGTTGCCTGCCCGGCCGCCTTCAATACCTGTTTTTTGGATGGCCCGGCGCCCTTGGCAATCTTCTCCGCGATATCCGGAATGATCGGCTTCAGTGTCTCCACGGCTTTGGCGAACTGGCCATCACGCTTGATCGTCTTCTCAGAAACTCCATGTTCTTTCGCAAGGGTGGCGGCGGCGTTCAAAGGGTCATTTTGACCCTTTGATTTTCTGTCCCCGCCCTGGACACCTTTCACGCGGTTGTAGATCCGGCCACGGATCAGGCTCATCTGGTCCGGTGGCAGATTCCGCCGGCCAAGCTGATTGCGGTCAATCCAGTCCGCAGCAGACTTGCGATCGGCAACGGGAATAACAATCCATGTGAACGGGACATTGTTGTCCTGGCAAATCCCATAACGGTTGTGCCCGTCCAGAAGGATCAAGGCCGCATCCGTTTCCCACACGCACAGGCCATCCCGGCAACCATTGGCGATGATGTTCCCTTCGAGCTGGACGCGCTCCAATTCGCTGAGCGGCGGAATCTGATCGCGGAACTCAGGGTCAATAACGATCGGTTTCATATCCATTGGCCTGATGGGTTTGATTGTGGTGTCTGGTTCGTCAGTCCGGATCATGCTTTCGAGTCGCTGAAGTTCCGCCGATTTCTTGGGCTCTTTCATTCCGCGGCCCTCTTTCGCGTTGGAACCTTGCGTGGTGCTTTCGCGGTCACGACCTGGCCCGCCCTGGTGGACGCTTTCTTGCGAGGCGCTGGCGCGGCATCTTTCTTCGGTCGACCAGTTGCCGGCGGCTCAGCAAGATCCGGACGGCCGAGCACATGGGCAAGCCCCGCGCGAACGAGGTTACTGAATGTCTCCCCCGTATCCTGGCTACGTTTTGCGATAGCCAGTTCAAGCTCCGGAGTGGAGTAGAACGTCTTGGCGATTCCCTTGTGTCGTCCCATTGCGCGTACCTTGAATCTTTTTTCAGAAAAGTGCACGTTCGCTATTGACTATGTGAACGTGCACATTAAGATACCATCCATACGACGCACACGCAAACCCGCACACAGGAGATTCAAGATGAAGACCAAAGCCCAGAAGTACGGAGTGGTTTTCTTCGACGGAATGGAATGGCAGCTCACCTGTATCAAGATGACGCTGGCCAGCGCGAAGAAAGTGGCCAGGGAATACGAAGGGGAAACCCACGTGGTCCCGGTGGACTGAGGCCAAAGTGGAAAGGGACCGAGCGAGTGATCAGACTCGCCGGTCCCCGATGCAGCCGCAGTTACCACCCCAGTGCTACCCGAGGAGAAACCCACATGACCGCACTGAAGCCACATCGTAGACGACAAGCCACCAGCAGGCAACGCGGCCGGCCCGTCCGCCCCGCCGGTTTGCTGACCGTCATTCGCTCATGGCCGACGCTATCGCCAACCGCTCGCCGTGCCATCACGAACATTGTCGCCACGACCAGTTCCATGCAGACTGCAGCGTCATCACCCCCGCTGGCTGTGGTTCCCCCTCGTTCGACAAACCCGAAGATTCAGGCACTCTTTGACCTGCTCGCCCCTGACGAATGCCTTCTATTCGGCACCAGGTGGTTTTGGTCCGGCCGGGAAGGCGACGAGTTTATCCAAGGCCGGCCAGACAACTCTCTCGGGAATGTCACCAGGTTTGATGGGGTGACCCTGAGTGAGCAGGACGCTGCAGGCCAGTGGCGAATTATCCGCACTGTGGCTGCCGAGCCCGAGTGAGCCCCGCATCGATCATGGCCAAGAATTTAGCCACTGGTCGATAAATCCTCTCCCGCCGGCATCCCGCATGGCCCGGCAAAAGCCTCGAGTTTTTTCTGTCTCGCGGTACGTCCACACGATCGCGAGCGGATCACCACATCACGCCCCCGCAAAGGCACCGACCCATGACCACGAGAACCATCACGCCCCTCCACCCCACGATCTTCAACCGGCTGGCCCGCGCCCTGTGTGCCCGGCTTGTCGTCCAAACCCTGATTGACCTCCAGCAGTGGGAGGTGACCAGGACGCGAGAACCTTCACAGAATCAACGGCTGATGAGCGAAAGACGGCAGCATCGGCAGAACGCCCTCATGGCCATCGCCTGGCTGGCCGGTTCGTTCTCCAGTCGTGGCATTTCATTCCGGGAATGTTGCGAGCTGCTCGCCCAGGATCCGGACCAAGCCCGGCGGAAGCTGCTCGCCCAGGTGGACCCCGCGGCCCTGGCGGCGCTTGGCGTTGTCGAGACGTTCAGCATGCCGGCAGGAGCGGCATCGGGAT
>JAKFUF010000133.1 GCA_021732845.1 Planctomycetaceae bacterium
CTGGCGTCCACGGCTTCCCCTTCATCATCTCGGCGAACAGCGCCAGTCGGACGCAGATCACCTTGCCTTCCTGGGCCAGCCCGGCAACGGCGGATTCGAGAAACTGTTGTTGGTCGTGGAAGGTGTCAGCCGACCGCGGCAATCTGCCGAAAGCCCGCCCAAACGCCGCCAGCACCTTCCCGGCATGATCCAGATCGAACAGGTCCGCCAAGGCCGTGTTTTGCCCCAGCAAAAGATAGATCTCCAACTCCCCCATGAATCGTGTGACGGAGAGCCAAAAATCATCGCGGACCATCACGATCCCCTGCACCCGTCCGCCGTCGCACTGCCGCAGGGCCTGCACCAGTTCGGTATGCTCTTCGTCCTTCTTGGCGTGCAGCCACTGCTCAAACTGGTCCAGAACAATCAACACCTTTTTACCGGCCGGCAGCCCCTGGCCCCGCCGCAAAGCCGCCAGCGACTCTTTCAGTCCCAGGTCCACTGGCAACGCCGGGCAGCGCTTCCGCAGGCCATTCAACAACCGCGTCTCCGTCTCTGCCGCCGTGGCTTCCAGATAAACCGGAATCACCGCAGCCGACAGCCGGGGCAACAAACCGGCCTTCATCAGCGATGATTTGCCACAGCCGGATGGTCCATAAATCAGCCCCACGGTGAACGTATTGTCGGGGTCGGGCTCTTCAATTCTCGTCTTCCAGAAGCGGAGGCTGTCCGGCAGCCCGTCCCGGTCGCGGGGTCCCGGCAACAGCTCCAGAAAAAAGTCGGCATCGTGGGCATCGAACGACCGCAACCCCTTGGGCACGATCTTCAAGACGTGGCTATCGGACGCGCGGCTGGGGGGCGTCACGGGTGCTGCGGGCACTTGCGTGGGCGTGGTGGACTTGGCACTGTCGCCTTTGACAATCGCCGCCAACTGCCCGGCGACCTGATCCGGAGTCAGCCGCCAGGCATCGAGCCAGTGGGCAGACGCCAGATGCAGTTCCAGTGCCGGACCGGGCAGCAACTCTTCCAGCCGGACGGGGATCACCCGCCGGCCCTTGCTGGTCGCCCGCTCCACTTCATGCCGGACGTGGATGGAAGCGTTGGCGTGGGCGGAAAACAGCAGAATGAACGTCTGACTCCCCTCAATGGCACGGATGATCGCTTCGGCATAGTCGGTGCCGGGAACCACATCGCGGGGGGCGATCCAGCAAGCCACGCCTTGGGCCTCTAACCGCCGACAGAGGTCGAAGGCCGCCCCCTGGTCGGGGGAGGCGTAACTCAGGAAGGCCTCTTTGCCCACGCCGGCAACGGCGGCCGGCAGCGGAGCCACCGACTTTGGTTTGGCGGCTTCTGATGCGGGCGCGGGGGGAGAGTCTGACGGCGCCTCGCCACCACTGCCGCCGAGGCTCTGGGTGCCGGCCCAGTGCCGCAGGTCATCCGCCATGTCTCTGGCCGTGGTGTACCTGTCCGCAGCCCGCTTGGAGAGCGACTTCAGCGCGATCCGTTCCAGTTCTTTGGGAATCGTATCGTCGATCTGCCGCGGCGGGCGGACGTCCACGCTGATGATCTGTTCGAGCAGTTCCTGCTGAGTGTCCGACTTGAACGGTCGCCGTCCCACAAGCAGTTCGTAGAACACCACGCCCAGGCTAAAAATGTCGCTGCGGCCATCGACCCGATGCCCTTCGCCCCGCGCCTGTTCGGGACTCATGTAGGCCGGAGTTCCGGCAAAACGCGGTCCGTGGCCCGCATCCTGTTCCCGCAATGCCAGCCCGAAGTCACCCACGAACGGCTTGCCGCTTTTGTCCAGCAGGATGTTCCCCGGCTTGATGTCCCGATGCACCAGCCCCTGCTTGTGCGCGTAATGCAGGGCTTCCGCCACTGTCGCCACCAATTCCACCGCCTCCGCCAATGACAGCCGCGCCGCCTTGTCCCTCAGCCGGACGGAAAGGTCGGTGCCATCAATGTATTTGGAAACAATGAAACAGGGGAATTCCGCAGTACATCCAACGTCAAAGACGGGCACGATGTTCGCGTGATCCAGACTGGCGACCGTCCGGGCTTCCACCAGATACGCCTCTGCCGCCGTGGCTTGAGCCACGAGCCGCGCGTGCGGCACCTTGATCGCCACCAGCCGCTGCAACTGGTCATCATGGGCCAGATAGACGAGTCCAAACCCACCCCTGCCCAGCACCCGCTCGACGCGGTAGCGGCCGATCCGCTCGGGGAGGATCCCCGCGCTTCCGTCCGCGACAGGTTCTGGCCGCGGCTCATCTTCAGTCTTGTCCTGATAGTCCATCGCTTTCGTCGCCTGTCGATGCCGCCGGAAATCACCGCGTCAGGCTACTCTATTCACGGGCGGAACAGTTCGCCAGCGGGCGGTAAAACGAGGCAGTAAACTCGACTGTATCAGCAGGATACGACTCGGATTTCAAATCCGTCAGCCCTCTCGGCACCCTCTGACGGGCGTTCTCGACCCGACTGACCGGGGCCGCGGTCGGAGAACCAGTGCGGTCCACGACGATGAATTTCACGCGTCAGGCTGCGCCACACAGCCAGGAAAAGCATTTAACGGTTGGGCCGAATCATGTCGGCGACGACGACTTCTCCAACATTGCCGCCCGCCCCGGATCGAGCCCTTCATGCCGAACTGGCAATTCCCAAAAGGAATTGTGGCTGATTCACTCGGCTGCCCTGAAGGCATCCAAAATCGTTCTGACAAATGAGACACGCCGTCATCACGCCAGAGTCTGCGGCGTACCCTGCTCCCAATTCGCGTGGGCGAGTG
Source organism: Planctomycetaceae bacterium (assembly GCA_021732845.1). Lineage (GTDB taxonomy): Bacteria > Planctomycetota > Planctomycetia > Planctomycetales > Planctomycetaceae > JAKFUF01. The sequence continues at coordinate 2,765 of JAKFUF010000133.1, forward strand.
CGATCCCACGCCCACGGCCTGCCTCTTCATATCAAATGGGTGCGGCCAATCCATGCCCCGGTCTGACCCACGGTGGCTGAGTGCGGCTATGCCGGGCGATCAGCGCCGCTGGCAGGAATTTGATGGCCGCATCAAATCAGCATCGCCCGACTGCGTCATCGCTTCTGCTTGTGCCACCCGGATCCGCCACATTTTCGGCAAGGCACGACGAACTGCTTTGCTCCACTGCACTTTTTGCACACCGCGGAGTACCGCCCGGAGCCGCTGCATCTGCGGCATGCCTCAGAGATTGCCGGCTTGAAAATGCCGCTCCCGCTGCACCGCCGGCACGGCTTGCCGAATTTCTGACCAGTCCCTTCGCAGGTGAAACAGGACTGTACTGGCCGCTCAAATCGGCCTGAGCCAGCGCATCCCTGGCATTCGCCGCTGTGTTCCCCAGTACCACCGCAACGCTGACAATCAATCGTGCGGTTGCCAGTTCCGTCGCACCCGAAGCAGGTCCCGTATTCATTGATGGGACTAATTGCATTCTTCGCGATGACCGATGGCCTCCAGCTGTCACGATCCTTTCGATCTTTATTGGAGTCCCCGAAGAGGAAGCCAAACAGCCCCATGACTTGTACCTCCAAATCAGCTCTTGACCAGTGAGCCAAATCCGTTGGCAAAATTCACCCTCCGCAACTCCAGCAGGCTAATAAAAACAGGGCTGCCAATATGAGCAGGTATTGCCCGCAGCCATCGAATGGGCTTTTGTCAGTCGAGAACCCCTTTAGCCGTCCGCGACCGTCAAAATGGAATCTGTCTTTTGCCATCCGCCGTCCCTCTACACGGTTGTCAGGTCCAGTTCTCACGCCCGTAGAAATTCGGGAACTGCAAGGCCGAGAGCGTGATTCGGCCAACCTACCAAATGGAATCGCCGCTGAATATCCGAAAATGGGATATTCCGACTTGGGATTTAGAGTCCCTGCCCAGAGAGGGTGGGGAGCATGGACAAGACGCTTTACAGCAAGCACCAGCAGACACTGCTCGGTCTGCTGCGTGAGCTGCGACAAGCGGCAGGACTGAGGCAGCAGGAACTGGCTGACGCGATCAGCGAGCCACAATCATTTGTCAGCAAGGTTGAGAATGGTGAGCGCCGGCTGGACATCTTGGAACTTCGCGTGATTTGCCAGGCGCTGAGAATATCGCTCGCTGATTTTGTGGTGATGCTTGAGAAACGCCTTGACAAATGACGGCCCGGAATAGGCGTCAATCAGGATTTTTCAGGGATAAAATTCAGAACTCGAGCTTTGGTTTCTCCCAGCAAGATTTTGAAACGCCGCACCTCATCGGCCTCCCCCATGTCGATTTGGTAAAGTCCGCCCGCGCAGGAGGCCGCCTGAAGGCGCGCAGATCCAGCATTCAATGGCCGCCTGTCGAATCTGGCGGAATTTCCCGCAGTTCAGGCACAGAACATTTCCCCTCGGTCCTGCCGAATACTCCCTCCGCCGCCAGGGACATTCGCAAGCATCGCGGTCGTTGATCCGCGAGACTGGCCAAGAACCCGATGAGGGAACCGACTGTCGGTTTACTTTGGCTCGGGGTCTGTCACGCGGCCGGCAAAGTAGATCGTGCCCTGTTCGTCGAGTTCCAGGCCAAAAAAACGCGCTCCGCCAGGCTCTGCACCGCTTCGGCGCGAAATCGCCCATGTTGATCGTTGTCGGCGGCCCGCGGCGCGGCGATTTCTTCGGCCAGATTGCTGCCCTCCGCGACCCAGAGTTCGCCGGTCTCTCCAATGACGTAGATGTTTGGCATCGAATCGTTTAAACCCCATGTCGGAGGTCTGGTGGCGCGAGCAATCCAATCATTGCTTTCGCCGAGGTACCGAAAAACAGACAGACTGAGGGTTGGCGGCGCGCTGATGTGAGTCGAAGGGCATGATACACTGCAGCACAACTCTGAAACGCCTAATTATATCTCTCGAAAACGGCCCATCCCATGACAGCAGACCGCAATTTGCTGTTCGGCGTTCTGGCGCTGCAGTTGGACTTCATTTCCCAGGCCCAGTTGATTGCCGGAATGCAGGCGTGGGTCACCGAAAAGCCTGTGGCTCTCTCGGAGCACCTTGTCCGGCTGGGCCATTTGTCCGCCGCCAAGGCCGCGCTGCTGGAGCCGCTGGTCGCGGAGCATGTGCGCGAGCACGACAATGACCCGGCGCAGAGCCTGCAGTCGGTCAGCAGCGCGAGCTGGGTCGCCGGCGCGCTGGATCCTGCGGTCGGGCAGGATGCCGAGGTCGCCGCCAGCCTGGGGCATCTTCGCCGCGAAAGCAGCGGGACACCGAGCACCCCGGGGAGCCAGGGCCAGACCCATGCCACCGAAGTGCAGACAGTCCTGCAAACAGCACCGACCGCCGGGCGGTTCCGCATCCTGCGGCCGCATGCGAAGGGCGGTCTGGGCAAGGTTTCGGTCGCGCTTGACACCGAACTGGGACGCGAGGTGGCGTTCAAGGAAATCCAGCCGGAACATGCCGACAACCCCAACTGCCGCGGCCGGTTCGTGCTGGAAGCGGAGATCACCGGGGGACTGGAGCATCCGGGAATTGTTCCGGTCTACGGCTTGGGGGCCTACCCCGACGGCCAACCGGTTCATCCAGGGAGATAGCCTGAAGCAGGCGATCCAGCGGTTCCACGGCCAGTCGTCCGCCGCCCCGCCGCTGGGCGATTCAGCCCGCAACCTGCAGTTGCGGGAACTGCTGGGTCGCTTCGTCGATGTCTGCCAGGCCGTCGGCTACGCGCATAGCCGGGGCGTGCTGCACCGGGATCTGAAACCCGACAACGTCATGCTGGGAAAGTACGGTGAAACGCTGGTCGTCGACTGGGGGCTGGCGAAGGCGCAGGGGACCGAAATGACGGATGCGGGTTCGGCGCTGGTGCCGCCCAGCCAGCACTGCAGTGGCACCGGCCTGCGGCCAGGCAGCGACATCGAACCCACGCAGGCAGGACAGGTCTTGCGGACGCTGGCCTACATGAGCCCCGAGCAGGCGGCGGGGCGGATCAAGGAGCTCGGCCCGGCGACCGACATCTACAGCCTGGGGGCCACGCTCTATCACCTGCTGACCGGCAGGTCCCCGTTCGCCCATTGGGCGAAGGAAGTCGACTTCAGCGCGCGGCTCGGTGATGTGCAGCACGGTCGGTTCCCCGCGCCGTTGACTGTGGGAGCCGTTCCGGCGGCCCTGAACGCCATCTGTCTCCGGGCGATGGCCGTCGAACCCAGGGCGCGTTACGACTCGCTTGCCGCCCTGGCGAGCGATGTGGAGCATTGGCTGGCCGACGAACCGGTCGCCGCGTTCCGCGAGCCACTGACCGCCCGCGCGGCCCGCTGGACCAGAAAGCACCGGGCGGTGGTCACGGGGGGCGTCGTGACGATTCTCGTCGCCAGCCTGGCGCTGGTGGTCGTGACCTGGGTGACATGGCAGAAAAACCAGGATCTGGAGCTGGCGAACACGCGGGAACGGAACGCCGCTGAGCGGGAGCGGCTCGCCGCGGGGCGTGCGCGGCTGGCGGCGGAGGGCGAGCGATTTGCTGCGGACGACGCACGCAAACAGACGAAGATCGCAAGGAATGCGTCAGCGGCGGCGCAGGCGGAGCGGATTGCGAAGGAACAGCAGCGCAAGCTGGCGGAGGAGAGCGCGGCCGCCGCACGCCGGCAAAGCGAACTGGCGCTTGCGACGCTGAACGGGGTTGTCTTCAATCTCAGCCGCAGCCTGGAGAATTATCCGGGCGGCGGGGAACTGCGCCGGGAGATCCTGCAGACCGCCATCACGCAGCTGGACCAGTTGGCGAAGCAGTATCTTGAGCGCGCGCTGCTTGACCGCGCCACCGCTGCGGCGCTGTCGCAGCTCGCAACAGTGATCGTCCAGATCAACGTCGCGCGACCGGCCAATGGAGGCGCGGGCAACGAACTTCAGGATGCCATCCAAACCGCGAGGCGGTTGCAGGTGGCAGCCAACGAGACCTTTCAAAAACTGGCGGCCGCCGCACCGAGCGACCCTGTTTCCCAGCGAGATTTGCTGGTCTCCTGCACCAGGCTCGGCGAAGTGAACATGCAGGCGGGTGACCTGGAGGGCGCGCGGCGCACGAGCGTGGCCTGGTTATTGCCCGGGCACTGGCGGCGTCCGACACCGAAAACGCCCGCACGCAGATCGAACTGTCGGTCGCCCTGACCAAGATCGGAGATGTCCGGCTGCGCGCCAACGACCTCAAGGGGGCGAGGGAGGTCTTGCAGCAGAGCCTGGAGATCGCAAAGAAGCATGCCGCCGCCGCAGCCCCCGATTCTCAGACTCAGCGCAGCCTCTGTGTTTGCTACAACAAGCTGGGCAACCTGAGCTTTCGCGCCCGGGACCTTCAGGCTGCGCGGGAGGCCTATCAGCAGTGCCTCGAGATCGCCCAAAGCCGCGTGTCGGCAGATCCCGCCGACGGCCCGGCCAGGGGAGACTTGTCGCTGGCCCAGTACAAGCTGGGGGATGTAAGCCTAGAGGAGGGGGATGTGCCGGCCGCGAAGGAGGCGTATCGGCGTAGCGTGGAGATTGCGAAGGAGCTGGCCGTCAACGCACCCACGGATGCCCACTCCCAGCGCACTCTTTCGACGGCATACGACAGCATGACAAGGAATTCCTCGGTCTACTTCTCGTATTAATCCTTCAGGATCCGCAGGCAGTCTTCAAGCTGGGACCGGGCGTCCGTGAAGCCCGACATGACTGCGGCATCAGTGGATCGGGGTGCTCAACCGGCTCCGGAGGATTGCAACCCCACTCCTCCTCGTCGTCGCTGTTCCTCAGCGACAAACCGATTCTGTACCGTCCATGTCCGCCGCCGACGAAAATCGACGAGGACATCAAAATGGTCGCCGGCAGCTCGCGGACCGGGTAGATGCAGCGCGGGCCGATCAGGAACGACTCACGCGTCCGCTCGTCGGAGAAGATCTCCCGACACAGCAGGAAGGACAGGATCGCTGGAGGCGGCAGGTTTGAATTCGGGGAGTTCGGCATGGCAAATGGGAGCCTGTCGTGGTGAAAATGCAGCCAAGTCAACGGGTGCAACGTTGCGGAGAACTACGAAAGCAAGCAAACGTGATCTCGGAATTGCCCGCAGGTCAAACCGATCGCCAGAGTTCTGTGTCGAGGAAGAATGCCGTGTCCAATGCAGAGCGTGCCCCCGGGATCAACCCCACCGCCTTGTCGATGATCATTTGCGATCACGTCTGGCGCGATCCCTGCGAGGGCAAATCGACGATCATCGGGACATTCACGACACTCAATGCCGACAGCTTTCCCTTTCGGCATCCAGTGCTGGCCATCTACCTTGCGCTGACCAACGGGCACGGAGATGTCATGGTGAAACTCCGACTGGTTGATATCGACGACGAACGCCCCCCAATCTTTGAAATCATGACGAACCTAAGGTTTAGGAGTCCCCATGACATTGTTGAGAACGGAGTTGAGATCGTGCGACCTCTGTTTCCCCGCCCGGGCGAATACCGGCTGCAGATGTTTACCAATGGCGAACTCCTGATCGAACGCAGGCTGTCCGTCCGCCCCCGTCTCAACAGGAGCGCTCCGGAACAGCCGTTTTCGTGAATTGGCGGCAATCGGAGGCCGGCCCACCGGTCAGCCGTTTTTATCCCATCGGATCTTCAGACAGGCAACACCGACCCTTGCTGGTAGTCGTCGAAGGGGTCAACGACGTGGAGTTCCTCGTTCGCCTTTCCAGGCGGCTTTCTGCCTCCGCCCCATCGACCCTCGATCTGCAACTGCTGATTGACGCTGACCGAATCGTGTTCGTGCCATTCGGTGGCGGCAAACTGGCAGCTTGGACCGATCGCTTCGCACCGCTTGGCTGCCCTGAACTGCATCTCTATGACCGCGAAGCACCTCCCGAAACCGAACGCCGAGAACAGGCGGTTGAACACGTCTCGAGTCGTCCGGGCTGCCGGGCCTTTCTGACCAGCAAGCGTGCCCTGGAGAACTACCTGCACCCTGCCGCCATCGCCGCGGCAGGCGGCGGCGAGGTCGCTTTCGGAGATGACGATTGCGTGACTTCAGTCCTCGCCCGCGCCTGGTTTGAACCCAGGCGCATCTGGAGCGACCTGCCCGGCGATCAGCCGCGCCGCCGTCCTGAAGCCTCCTGAAGCCCACGTTTCCGTTCGGGGGAAGGAACGTCGCCTGGTCGCCTCCGGCGTATGCGAACCGCCACATTTTTGCCCGCAGCGGCAAGGAGCTGGTCTGCGCCTCCCTGTCGGAAACCAATAGAAATGTCACATTTTCTGACCAGTAGAAATGTCACATTGGGGGTGTGAGGGGATGGCTCGATGTGAGCTTCCTTTTGGAGGTTCGCATGAGTGTTTTGAAGATGAGCAAGATGGAGCGGAACCGGCTGGAGGTCTTCGCGCGGGTCAAGCGCGGAGAGGTGTCGCTGCGGGTGGCGGCGGATCTGGTGGGGCTGAGTTACCGGCAGACGCTTCGGTCCTATGACCGGTTCAAAAAGCGGGGCGCGGCGGGTGTGGTCCACCGGCTGCGCGGCCGGGCCTCGAACCGGAAGCTGGACCCCAAGATCAGGCGGCGGGCGCTGGCGCTGTACCAGAAAAAGTACAGCGACTTTGGCCCCACGCTGGCGGTGGAATCCCTGGCGGCTGACGACGGGCTTGATGTGCCCGTTTCGGTGCTGCGGCGATGGCTGCTGGAGGCGGGCTTGTGGAAGGCCCGGCCTCGTGGCTCACAGCACCGCAAGTGGCGCGAGCGACGGGCCTGCTTTGGCGAGATGGTGCAGGTGGATGGCTCGCTGCATGACTGGTTCGAGGGCCGCCGGGAGAAGGCCTCGCTGATCGTGATGATCGACGATGCCACGAACAGTGCTGGTCTGTGAGCACCTGGACGGGACGATTCATCTCTGGTTTCGAGAGCGGGAACTGGCCTGGGTGGAGCTGACGATGACATTTCTATTGGTCGCTGACAGCTGGTCTGCGCCTCCCTGGCGGCGGAGCCATGAACTTGTGGAGAATTCGGCGTGTGCCGAAATCGATGTTTATGGATGCTGCCGCCCTGTCGAGTGATTCAAGGCCGTCCCGGAGTTGTCCCGACCTGTGAAAATGTTGTCCCAGGATTCCGCGTCCTTTGCCAGCAATGTCATGAGCCGGTCGAGTTCGCGCTGCTGACGGGATGACTTCGGGCGCGGAGCCGGCGCTTGCCGCGGACTTGTTGGCGGTGCGGTTTTCGGTCTTGCAGCAAAGTCCGGGGGCGGGGGCCGCCGGACCGCCGCGCCGGCCACTTTCGCCGGATGTTCCAAGGAACGGACCGGTGGTTTCATCCACTCCCTGAGTCGCGACTGAGTCGCTGGCTGTGCGGCCGGGTCGGCTTGTGGTTCATTCACACGCTTGTTGTGGCGTTCGAGGGCCCGCATCACACTGATCGCCAGCTTGTACAACTGCTCGGAAGTCGATTCGGTGACAGCGACATATTTGCTCACAATGGGCGCAAGCCAGTCCGCGAAGGCCTCCACCGACTCCCTTGGCAACCGCACGCCTGCCAGGTCGGTCAGTGACGTGAACGCAGTGGACACGGCGCTGACCAGTCCCAGCGCATAGAGGTCTTCGGCGGCTTTTGGAGAAACCACGATCTGCCAGAAGAGCCTGGAAATCGCCTGCATTCCGCCGCCACCGCGGAAATCGACGAATTCAGAAGCAATGCTGAACAAGCCAGCGCTGCTGCGCGACACCGGTTGTCCCAGGCCGGCCTGGACCAGAAGTCTGGACAATGCCGGCGCGATTAAAGTTTCCACGCTTCCGGCGAGAAGTGACTGCCGTACGGGAAGCGCTCCGCCATTGAATTCCGGCAGCAGCATTCTGAGGTCAAAAACCGTGACAACCTCCTCGCCTTCGTCGGTGCAGTACAGTTGCAGGCCGTCGGCCGACAAAGCGACGGCACTGGGATGCTGGAGCGATTCGCTGCGAAGCTCGCGGAAGAGGTCAAAGCCGGTGCCTGTTCCGGCCAGGAAGGTGACCGAGCCGCTGCCGCTGTTGGCGATCACCAGATCGAACCGCCCGTCACGGTTGAAGTCCATGACGGCCAGCCCGGCGGGCGAACTGCCGCCGGAGCCAAACCGCTGAATGAACGGGTCCGGGTTCGGGACGAAGAACGCCTGCTGCAGGTTGGAAACCACCACCACCTGTCCGCCCGCCGGGTTGGCGGCAATCAGGGTCGTTCCGGCAGTTCCTGTTCCCGGGATGACGAGGCTTCCCTGGCCCCCGGTGTTGCCGATCTGCAGGAAGGCGGGGTTCAGGTCGTTGAAGAAGCCGCCGCCGACGCCAGGCAGCAGGGAAACCGTCCCGTTCTGGGAGTTGGTGACGACGATGTCGGCGACTCCGTCGCCGGTGATGTCAGTGACGGTGGTGGACACCGGGCCCGAGCTGGCGCCGGTGTTGAGCCTCGGGCCGGGGTTGAACGAGGCCATCCCGCCGGCCGCTGCGGACGGCTGGTTGAGCAGGATCGAAACGTCATTGGAGCCCTGGTTGGCGATGACCAGATCCGGCCGTCCATCGCTGTTGATGTCGGCGATGGTCACGCCGGAGGGTCGGCTTCCGGCGAAATACGACTGTGGGGGGGCGAACTGTCCGCCTCCCCGGCCGTGGTAAACCAGGATCGTGTTCCCGCTGCTGTTGGCCACGACGAGGTCGGGGATGTCGAGTTCGTCAATGCGGCCGTCGCCGTTGTCATCGTTGAGTGACGCAAGCTTCATCGCGCCCGGCCCCGCGATCTGCGAACCGGCTCCGCCAATCGAAATGTCCTCAGCCAGCTCGCGCGGGTCGCGGGCATTGCGGATCAGCGTCACGCGGTCAAGCGACCGATTGGCCAGCACGACGTCATCGAGCCCGTCGCCGTCGAGGTCGGCCACAACCAGCGGCACGTCTCGGTCGACCCGCTGCGAAGTGCTGAACCGCCCAGTGCCGTCGCCGGCGATCGTCAGAATGTCGCCGAAGGCGTTTCCAACGACGAGATCGATGTGGTTGTCACCGTCCGCATCAAACACACTAATGTCCGCGGGCTCGAGTCCGGCCGCCATGGCACCGGCAAACTCGAGGCGGCCGTGCCTGTCATTGAGGAAGACCCGGAGTTGTCCGGAGGCGACCTCCAGCACCACCACGTCCGCCCAGCCGTCGTTGTTGAAATCGGCCGCCCGCACGCGGCGGGGCCCCGTGCCGGTGAGGATCCTGGCGGGGTCGGCATACAGCCCCCGGCCCAAACCCTGCAAAAGGGACAGGGAGTTGGCCGCCTCGTCGGCAACCAGCAGGTCCATGACCCCGTCGCGGTTGAAGTCGGCCGCGGTGATTCCACCCGCGCCGTCCCGCGATTGCACCCGACCATTGCCGGCAAACAGCTGCAGATGGCTGGAACCGACGCCGGCAGCCTGCGGCGCCACCGGGGTGAAGCGCACTCCGTCATTGAGAACAACGCTGACCAGGCCACCGAACTGCGTCACAAGGGCGATGTCGGCTGGTCCGATTCCGTCCAGGTCCGCCACCGTCACCGCAGAGGCGCCGAACGGAACGACGGTCGTCGCGGCGAGCGCGAATTCACCCCGGTCGTTGCAAAGCAGGATCGAGATGGTGCTGGAACCCGCGTTGAGCGTGACCACATCATCGCGGCCATCGCCGTTGAAGTCGCCCGTGGCCATCGACAACGGCGTGGCGCCACCGACCGAATAGCGCCCCGTCCGGCCGATCACGCCCTGAGAATCCGCTTCGTAGACGGAGATCCTGTCTCCGGCGGCCTCCAGCACAACCAGCCGCGGCCGCCCGTCGAAGGCGGCGGCGGCAATCGACAGGGCCGGATCGCCTCCGGACGAGTTGAGCTCCACCCGGGCGGCGAAGGAACCGGCCCCCGCGCCGCCCGCGTGGTACAGGACGGCACCGGCTCGATTGACGATCACAAGGTCATTGCGGCCATCGACGTTCAAGTCGATGGAGACCGGCGCCGGCTGCAGCGAGCTGGGCACCAGTTCGCCGCCGTCGACAAAGCGGCTCATCCCCACTCCAAACAGGATGGCCACGGCGTTGCCGGTCAGAAGCGGCGTGGCGATGTCAGCCTGCCGGTCGCCGTTGAAATCGCCCACCGCCAGTGAGAACGGCAGGTTTCCCTCCACGGGAAAGACTGCCGCAGGCGAGAAGTCTCCGCCCCCCAGCCCAAAGTTCACGGAGATCAGCCCCAGCGCGCCGATGCTGCTGGTCACAAGGTCGGGAAGCGTGTCGCCGTTGACGTCAGCCGCCAGAATCGACGAGGGAACGGGCAGGACCGGCATCGACCGGAACAGTTCGAATGTTCCATCCGCAAGGCCGCGGTAGACCTGGATCTGCAGGGTCGCGTCATTGGCCACCACCAGGTCCGCCAGTCCGTCGCCCGTGACATCGGCCACGTCCAGGCTGGCCGGCCGCGGACCAGTGACAATGAGCTGGCCGCGGTCGAACTGGCCCCCGCCGCGGCCGATCAGAACCTGCAGACTGCCGGAGACCTTGCTCATCGTGACGGCATCGGGCAGCCCGTCGGCGTTGTAGTCGCCCACGCGGACAGACGCCGGCTGCTGCTGGGGCAGGCCCGTGATCAGTGGGGGCTGGTAGCCTCCTTCATTCCTGCCCAGCAGGACATGCAGGTCGTTCGAGGCGTCGTTGACGACCACGAGGTCGGGAATTCCATCGCCGTTCATGTCGGCCACGTCGGTGAACGCGGGATTCGCACCGGCAATCGCGTCCTGCGCCGGCAGGAAGTTCCCGTCCCCAAGCCCCAGCAGATATGCCACCGGAACGACAGCCTGGCCGTCCGACTGCCGCGTGACCACCAGATCAGTCCGCCCGTCGCGGTTGAGGTCCGCCGACTTCAGCCCGACGGCATTGGCGAACACCGGAAGCCGGGCCTGGGGTTCAAAACCACCGTGTGCCCGGCCCAGGAGCACCGAGACGTCGCCCGACGTGAAGTTTGCCGTCGCCAGGTCAAGGACACCGTCGTTGTTGAAGTCGGAACTGATGATGATGAACGGCTGACTCCCGACGGCAACCGAGGACCGGCTTTGAAACGAACCATCGCCAAGTCCCGCAAGCACAGTCAGGCTACCGCTGCCGCTGCTGACGACGGCCACATCCAGACGGGAGTCCTTGTTGAAGTCGGCGAATGTCGCCCCGCGGGGCAGCGCGCCATCAACAATCACCCGCCGCTCCTCTTCGAAACCACCCCCTTTCCTGCCCAGGAGGACGGACGCGAAGGCCGGGCGAAAGATGCTCTCGTTGACCACAAACAGGTCGGGCAGGCTGTCGCCATTGAAATCGGCGGTCGTGATGGAGCGTGGCTTGGGACCGACCGGTTCCGTCGAGACCACGACGAATCGTCCCGTTCCATCCCCGCGGAGAATTGTGACTTTGGCACCCGCCTGGTTCACGACGGTCAGGTCCAACTTCTTGTCGCCGTCCCAGTCCCCGGCCGCGAGGGCAACACCCAGGCCGCCGGCCGCGGAGAGGATGGGGCCGAGGAATGTCCCGTCGCCGAGCCCCTGCCTGAATGAAATCACGGCCTGGCTGTCCGGGAAGGCATCGCTAACGACCACCAGGTCGGCGATCCCGTCACCATTCCAGTCGCCGATGACAGACGCCTCCGGGGCGAGGTGCTCATCCAGCCTCGACTCCGCGGCAAAGGTGCGGGCGCCGCCGTTGAGGAAGACCGAAATATCCCTCGACGCGGCGTTGGTCACGATAAATTCCGGCAGGTCATCTCCGGTGAGCCGGCCCACGGTGACGCTGCCTGGCCGCAGACCGACGCCGACGGTTTGCCGCTCATCGAATCTCCCCGCGCCATCATTCCAGGCGATCTCCAAAGTCCCCGCACCCTGGTTCACCCAAACCAGGTCGGGTGCCATGTCTCCATCGAGATCCTGCACCTGCAGCGACAAGCCACCCGCCGTCACCGGCAATTTCTCGGCCTTCCGAAATTCGCCGCCGGGAAGCCCGAAATACACCGAGAAGAACTCCGAGCCGTAATTGGCGACAACGATGTCGTCCCAGCCGTCCTGATTGAGGTCGCCCGAACCGGTGGAGGATGGTGCATCGCCCGCAGACAGAGACGCCAGCGGATTGGGGGCGGGGATGAACGCTGTCGCCAGGCGGGTGCTGGAACCTGCCGTCACAGCCACTCCATAAATTCCCGATGCCAAGTGTTGTGTCAGCGAGGCGCCCGCCCGGCCGTCGCCCGCCGCAACAAGGATCGGCGTTCCGCTGCGGTCGAAGAGGGTGATCGTCCCGCGGGGATCCTCGAGGTTCAGAACGAGCCGGCCATCCTCCGGCACCACCAGCCGTAGCGGACCAGCACCGGGAACCACGTCAACAGCGCCGTCCAGCGGCAGAGAGGTCGGATCGAGGGGGACGACGTTGAGGGACACGAAGTTTTCGCCGACACTGAAGGCCCGGACACTGCTGTACAGGCCGGGATCGAAGAGCTGACCCTGAAGGAGGGCCTCCAATCCGGCGGTGCCATCCCACGCCTTGAACCCGATGGCATTGGCAATCTCCCCCGTGAAGCCAGGAGCCGGGACGAAGCGCATCCTGGCAAAAAAAGCCGGCACCAAAATTGCGTTTCGGGGGCTGAGGAATCCCGAAGGCAGTGGAGTCCATGTGGCCCCGCCGTCGCCGCTCAGTTCCAGTCTCCCGGCACTGAACGGAATTTCCACCGACGTGATCGCCAGACCGCCGAACGGTGTCTTGATGCCGGTAATGTCGGCCGCAAGCAGGCCCAGGGGAATTTCCCGGCCTGATTCCGGCCCCGAGAATTCCGCCGCATCCAGGCTGAGCCGCGCCGCCCGCAACACAGGGATCTCGGGCGCCGGCTCGACGACAATCCTGACGGTGTCCGTGGCGGCACTGAAGCTGGCAGAATCGAGATTGAGCTGCGGGATCGACACGGTGATGCCGCGGGTCGACTCGCCGATCCCCACCTGCCCGTCCCAGCCGCGAAGGCGAATCGCCGCCTCGAGGGTTCCCGTAAAGCCGGGCGCGGGGACGAAGCGAAGCTCGACGTTGTCGAGGTCCGGAAACAGCACCGCGGCATTTTCGCCGACGGGGAGCACGTCAAGAAAGTTCTCCCCGTCTCCACTGGACTGCAGCACGCCCGCTTCGGGCGGGATGTTGACTCCCACGAGGGCCACCCCCTTGAGACGGGTGTCGGGGTCGACGATGCCACCCGTGAGAAAGGAGATCGGAAAGGCTGTGGCGACACCGGCTGGAACGCGAAACTCGAGGTCCGTGTCCAGCAGGATCGGAGCCACCAGCAGCACCCGTGGCTCAAGAGGTTCGATCGATCTTTGACCACGCGCCCTGCGCCCTTGTCGTCCCGGGGATCCCACCCAGAGGAAGCGCAGGCGGGTTTGAACAGTCGCCGCCCAGCGGGCGATCACGCTTGCTCTCGTCATGGGTGGATTCCGTGTTGCTGTCGGCCGGAGACACGCCACGATCCATCAAAAACAACACGTTCCCCCCCGTGGACGATTTTGGCCCGGTGGTCCACAGTCATGGAACGCTGTGTCCGTTTTGTGCAAGTTGGGAAAAGGCTCATTGACCACCCGCCGAATTCGGCAAAAACCGGTGGATTTTGCCTCAACCCCACCCAATTGTTGCATAACGGTACAGGATGCCTGGACCCTTTGCCAGCAGCATTTTGACGAATTGGACCAACCGGCATGGCCCTTCAACTTTTCCGGTCTGCCGGGCGCTGTCGGTACCGGCGCGGGTGACTCGGGAGCAGGCGGAACGGAGAGATTTTGCAGGTTGGCGAGCTGTTCAATCCAGAGAAGAAGCCAATCCACACGTTGCCCGAAGTGACAGCGAGGGCGGGGCATCGAAGTCCTCAAGGACGCTTCGATTGAAGATGGAATCTCGGCTCGAGCACATGAAACATTTTCTGCTGATCGACGTGGCGGGAGGGCTTGGCTCCTCGTTGTTACACACAAGTCGACAGCGGCATTCTCTGCCGACCAGTTCGGCATTCTCTGCCGACCAGTTCGTGCTCCTCGCGACGCTTGAACGCGGCGACGCACTCACCCAGCGGGAGCTAGTTCCGCAAATCTCAAACAATCGCTTGCGAGTCTGGTCCGCCGGTCCGACTCGAGGCTCAAACCGCCACTTGATGCTCGCCGGCCGGTCGCCCTCGACCAGCGCCCGGTCGAGGATCTGCTGCGCGGCGGCAAGATAGACCTCGACAT
>JAKFUF010000248.1 GCA_021732845.1 Planctomycetaceae bacterium
AGACAACACAAGGCCACCAGTTTCAAAAAACGAAAACGCAAACAGGAGGCCCCTGAACCAAAACAGTAAAGTAAGTACCATTGGGCTAAGGCCGGCTAAGGCCCTCCGGCTCATTGGCTGTACGGCTCGTCAAGAATCGACAGTTATTCTTGCCGCGGTCCTCACGTGGAGAGGAAAGTCTTCCGATCATCCTCCAACCGGGGGCTAAGGCCCTCCGGCTCATTGGCTGTACGGCTCGTCAAGAATCGACAGTCATTGTTGCCGCGGTCCTCACGTGGAGAGGAAAGCTCAGCCGTGTCGACTCAAGCCGGCTCGAGCCGACACTACGGAAGCAAAGTCGCCAGAATTGCCGCGTACTCTTCCGGGGTGTTGGCATTGCGGAGCGAGCGCAGGTCGGGGTCGGCGGCGCGCAGGTCTTCCGTGGAGATTTTCAAGGCGTGGCTTTCATCCACCAAGAACAACGGGCGCAGCCGCTGGGCTTCAAGCAGTGCCCGGACACGCACCAGCAGGTCGGTGCGGTAGACGGCGGCAAGCGGGTGATAAAACTGGCCATCGCGGGGGATCGCGAGATCGCAACCGTTGTTACGGCTGTTGGCGGCATCGAAGGCCGCCAGCATCGCCTGCACGAAGGCGGGCTGCAAGAGCGGCACATCGCACGACGTGGCATACGCCGCGGTCACCCGGTCGCCGAGCGCGGCGAGGCCCGCCGCCAGTCCGGCCAGCGGGCCGAGTTGCTCGTACTCATCGCGGACCACTTCGATATGAGCCGCCAGCGACGGCAGTTCCTGACCCTGCGCCGCCACGACCACGATAGGGGAAACCACCTCGCCCAGAATCCGGGCAATCCGCTGCAAAAAGACTTCGTCACCCAGTGGGAGCCACGCTTTGGGACGTCCCATGCGCGTACTGAGACCGCCGCACAGGATGATTCCGCCATACGTCGAGGGCATCGCTGCTGGTTTCGCTCTGAGGTTATGATTTCTGCCTGTGTTGCACGAGCTACTTCGGATCGCAGCCACAATCACTGTGACATTTGTGTCCCTATCCAGCAGCGAACGCCATCAAGGACAACAAATGAAGTTGTTGGTGAAGTCGACAGGCCTGGCAAAACGGTGCGGAAATCGTACGGTCATAAACTGAACCACGAATTGTCACGAATCTTACAAATTTCACGAATCATCAACCGGCATGGCTTCGCGGGTGATGGAATCCTGTTCGTTGTTATTCGTGCCATTCGTCCTTACGGCTCCGTTCGCCGTCATCAGTTCCGCATCACGGTTTCATCCAGGTTGAGCACCAGGTTCGCCAGCAGGGTGTGCGCCGCCAGTTCGGCCACGGCCGGATCAGCCGCCACCAGCTCGGCTTTGGGCTTCGATTCTCCCACGCCCACCACCTTTCGGGCGGCATCAATGTCCGCCTGATAGCGACTGGTGTATTGGGCCAGGGCCTGCTTCACCACCTCCAGCTCCTCGGACTCGGGCAGGCGGGAGAGCACCACGCGGAAGGCAAAGCGAACACGTTCGTCGGGTGTCGCGCCGCCTTCGGTGACGATCCGCTCGCCCAGCGCCCGCGCGGCTTCAAATTGCTGCGTGTCGTTCATCAGTTGCAGCGCCTGCAGCGGCGTGTTGCTCCGCTCGCGCATGGCACACAACTGTTCCCGGTTGGGAGCATCGAAATTGCTCATGAACGGTGGCGGAGCGGTCCGCTTGAGGAAGGCGTAGATGCTGCGGCGGTACAGCGCATCGCCGTGGTCCTGCAAATAGAACCGTGTATTGCTGTCGGAGTATCCCACCGGTTCCCAGATATTGGGCGGTTGATAAGACTTCACGCCCGGCCCGCCCATCTTGAGGTTCATCAGCCCACTCACGTACAGCGAATTGTCGCGAATCTGTTCAGCATCCAAGCGGAACCGTGGGCCGCGGGCGTAAAGCCGGTTCTCGGGGTCGCGACGCAACAGTTCCGGGGTGACCTGGGCATCCTGCCGGAAAGCGGCCGAGGTCACAAGCATTTTGACCAGGGCCTTGGTGTCCCAGCCGTTTTCGCGGTAGGTCACTGCCAGCCAGTCCAGGAGTTCGGGGTGGCTGGGCGTTTCGCCCTGGGTGCCAAAATCGTAGCTGGTTTTGACGAGACCGGTGCCAAACAGTTGCTGCCAGTAGCGGTTCACGGCCACGCGGGCGGTGAGCGGATGGTCGGGAGAGAGCAGCCACTGGGCGAGGTCCAGCCGGGACGCCCGCGACTCCGCGGCGGCTTTCTTCAACGCGGGGAAGATGGCAGGAACGCCGGGCTCCACCTTTTCGCCCGGCTTGTCGTATTGGCCGCGAACCATCACAAACGCCTCGCGGGGCTTTTCCAGTTCCTTGAAGACCAGCGTGCCGGGAATCGCATCTTCCAGTGCCATCCGCGCCGTCTGGGCGGTGAGCCACGCGTTTTTGCGTTCGACCAGTTCGGGCTCTTGAGGCCGCGCAATATAAGCGAGGAAATACCGCAGCAGTTTGTCCTTGAGTTCGGGGGCGGGGGGTTTGTCCGGTCCGGCCTTTAGAGCCTCGGCGATTTCGCCGGGAATGCCGTCGGTCGGCTTGCCGGTGCGGTCCTTCCACCACGCGAGGAACGACGACCGCGGATCGGTCGCGGGCTGCACTTCACCCGCCACCGTCAGTCCATCCCACCAGGCAATCCCCCCGAACTGCGCCAGGGCCACGCCGCGAACTGCGTCGCCGGGCTTCAAGTCCAGTTTGTCGGCGGTGAGTTCGAGCCGCGCCCAGCGTCCGGCTTCAGGCAGCTCGCCCATCCAATTTTTGTCGGTTTTTTTGGCCCCATAGTGCTGTGGGTCGCCCCAAATCGCCC
Source organism: Planctomycetaceae bacterium (assembly GCA_021732845.1). Lineage (GTDB taxonomy): Bacteria > Planctomycetota > Planctomycetia > Planctomycetales > Planctomycetaceae > JAKFUF01. Next base: position 2,845 of record JAKFUF010000248.1, read on the forward strand.
GGCGGGCACCCGATGCCGTGGTCAGGTCAATCAGCAGAGCTTTGGGGGCCTCATACGTATCCGTCTTCACAAAGATGCTGACCTTGGGATTTTCCGGCAGCACCAGCGGCTGAATCCAGTTTTCGAACTTGTCCTGGTAGTTTGACGCAAACGCTTGCCGGAGCGCACGTTTTCCCAAGGGAGCGTCGGCATCCGTCACCCAGATGGAGGCGTTGCGGGACGAGCAGGTGACCTTGGCGCCCAGCGGAAACGCGTCGTCGAGCCATACGTCTTCGACAGTGACTTTCGCGATCTTCGCCGGTTCAGGCTTTGCCGCGTCGGTAGGAGCCGCCGCTGGCGGTGGCTCAGCCGGATCCTTGTACATCACGCGGGCTGCCGCCTCTTCCAGCAGTTTCTTGGCGTCGGCTTCGGCGGCCTGAGCCACGCTGATTGCCTGGGCCTGTTCTTCGGTGGTCAGTTTGAAGAACGGGTCGGTGTTGTTGGCGTTGCGGTCCATCGCCGGGTCGCCGGCGGAATAGAAGAAGGCGTACAGCGAGTAGAACTCGCGGGCCGACAGCGGGTCGAATTTGTGGTCGTGGCACACCGCGCAGCCGCCGGTCAGCCCCATCCAGGCCTGAACCATCGTGCTGGTCCGGTCGACGGCGTAGCGGTAAACAAACTCGGCCTCGATGGAGCCACCCTCGCTGGTGGTGACGTTGCACCGGTTGAATCCGGTGGCGATCCGCTGGTCGCGCGTGGGGTTGGGCAGCAGGTCGCCCGCCAGTTGATCGATGGTGAAATCGCTGAACGGCTTGTTCGCGTTGAACGCCTTCACGACCCAATCGCGATAGGCCCACATTGTCCGTTCGTTGTCGAGGTGCAGGCCGTGCGTGTCGGCGTAGCGGGCGACATCCAGCCAGTGCCGGGCCATCTCTTCGCCATGCCGCGGCGAACTGAGATAGCGGTCGACCATCGCCTCATAGGCCTGCGGAGAATGGTCGGCTTCAAATTCCGTGACCTCCCTGGGCGTCGGCGGCAGGCCGGTCAGGGCGAACGCCACGCGGCGGATGAGCGTCGGTCGATCCGCCTCGGGCCGTGGCTCAAGCCCTGCCTGCTCCAGCCGCGCCACCAGGAATTGATCAATCTCATTCCGCGCCCAGCCCGCTTTCTTGACAGCGGGAACCGGGGGCTTCACCGGGGCTTCAAACGCCCAGTGCTTCTGATATCTGGCCCCCTGCTCAATCCATTCGCGAAGAATCTGCTTTTGTTCAGCCGTCAGTGCCTTTTTGGACGACGGCGGCGGCATCATCAGTTCGGGGTCGTCGGAAATGATCCGCTGCCAGGCTTCGCTGTTGGCGAGATCGCCGGGCTTGAGGGCGACGGTGCCGTCATGATCGGCGTACGCCGCGGCGGGTTCGTCAAGCCGCAGGTCGGCCTTGCGGTGCTTGCCGTCCGTGCCGTGGCAGGCAAAGCAATTGGCCGACAGGATTGGACGAATGTCGCGGTTGAATGTTCGCTCGGCGGCATTGGCCTGTAAACCGCCCCAGGCCAGAAACAGCGTCAGCATGACGAGTGAGCGAGGGACCCCGACAGGGGATGAAGAAGTTCCGCAGCGAGCAAGACTAACCGCTGTCAACATATGTCGCATGAACCACCCGCGTTCGCCAATTGAGTCTCGGAGATCCAACTTTCAATCTAGCATCGGGTCATAAACCCGGCGACGCAATGGTCGCGAGAAAACTCGGACCATGCGGCGGAACCCATCTGAAGTTTTGAAGAAATTGTGCGAGAATCCCAAAATCTATTTGACGGACTGCAACTGGATGGGTAGGCTAAAACTCTCCATCCCACTCAAGGCCACTGCACCTCTGTTTTACGGTCCGACTGTAGGATGGTTTGTGTTCATCCGGACCTCGGATGACGGTTCCCATGACCGGCAAGGATGAAATCCATGGTCAATCTCTCCCTCACCGCCGATCCTGCCGCACGCGATAACTTCGCCCGCGACCTGGAACAACTCGTCCGCCAACGAACCAGCGGCTTGATTCGTGGATTGCGTGTGGAGTGCCAGGGAGACGAAATCATCGTCAGCGGCCGAACGACGACTTACTACGCGAAGCAGCTTGCCACCCATGCCGCCCTCGACGCCTGCGAGAACTTTGCGCTCAAGAACTCGATCGAAGTGGTCTGAGGACGTGATCTGGGTTGAGAGGCGGCAGCGAGGCAGTGTCGGCAGTGTCGGCAATTGACGTGGCTCAATTGACACCCGTGAATCGCGGGGGACAATGAACTGCTGACGAGTCCTCGTTTCCGTTCCTAAAATCAGATTACATGCGTCCCCGAAAAAAGTACTCCAAGCCAGAGCCGAAACCTGTCGGCCGGCTGGTGCGGCAGAAGGACTCGCTGAGCCTGCAACGGCTCGGAAAAAACCAGTTCATGTTCGTCGCCCCCCGCGCCGCCGAAGAGCGTGTCGATGACATTGACGAAGTTCAGCAGATGATCGCGGGCGAGGAATTCGACATCGCGCGGGACGAGTTGCTGTACCTCGTGGCTGACTGTTCAGGCTTCATTGAAGCCCACAATCTGCTCGCGGAACTGGCCCTGGAGGAGAACGATCTCAAACTGGCCCGGGGTCACTTTGGCTTCGGGTTCGAACAGGGTCTGGAAGTGCTGACGGAGCGCTTCAACGGCGAACTTCCCGCTCATGAAGGGTACAACGCACACTTTTTTGCGGCTGGGCGGGGACTGGCCCGATGCCTGATCGCGCTTGGCGACCGCCGCACAGGACAAGACGTGCTGGAACGCCTGTCCCGCTGGGATCCGCGCGAACGGGATACCTGCGATCTGCTCGCCGAGCTGGCCGAGAAGGAGAAACGCTCTTCATCGCTGCTGCCGATTCTCGACGCGACCGTCGAAATGGACGATGAGGAAGACGAAGACGATGTCGAAATCCCCGAACGCGGCCGATTGACGCCTGACCAGTAAGGTCGACGAGACGTGTCGGTTCTCGCGCAATGTCAAGCAGCGGTGCGCTGGGGCCGATGCAACCGCAGCACCAGTCGCACGCGCACCAGTGGCTGACCGCTGCGGTCGGCAATTTGCTCGTGTGACAGGCCGGCATCTGCGAGAGCGCAGATCTCTCGCGACAGTTCATTCTCAATCCGATGCGGCGGGACAATCTCCAGATTCGTTGGACTCTCGCTTCCTGCCGCCATCGGGATGGGAATCGTCTCCAGCCGCTCGGATTCCGCGCGTGGCGGGGACGGCGGCGGCGGCGGACTGTTGTCCGGCGGGACGCGTTTGAGCAGGCCTTCCAACCGCTCGATTTCGTGCCGGGCATCCACCACCAGTTGGTCCAGCATGGCGATCCGGGTCTGCATCCGGCCTTCAATTTCCCGCGCGAAGTCATGCAGCCGGACTTCCATGCGACTGAGTTGCCCCTGATAGCTGCTTTCGACCTGGCGAAACTCCTCCTGCACGTCGCGCAGCGGATCGCGGATCTTTTTGCCGGTGGGACGGGCGCTCCATCGCACCACAAATGTCACGCCAATCAACAGCACCCCAAGGATCATGATCTGCGCCCCGCTCACCAACTCTGCGAAGATCGGATTCAGGAGGCTGGCTGGCATGGGACGACTCGTTCAACGGAAGTGGGAGAATTCTGAAACGATCAGTGAACCGGGCTGGAGCAATCACGCTTGATGTTCAATGAACGGCGAGGAAATTAACCACGAATAAGACGAATAACACGAATCTTCTCGGTGAAAGTCGTCTAGATTCATCCGTTCCGTTTTGCATACTCATTCGTCTTATTCGTGCTATTCGTGAGATTCGTGGTTCCTCTAAATCCAGCTCATTGAGATCGCGCTCAGTGCCCATGGCCATGATCGTGTCCGTGGTCATGCCGGTGGTCGTGGTCATGGTCGGAGCTGTGATCGTGTGAATGGGAATGGTCGCGGGCGGGTTCGGTGGTCGGAATTTCGAGGGGCGCGAAGTCGAGCCACGCGGCTTCGGCGGCGCGGTACACGTCGCGTAGTGGGACGCCATGCGTCTGAGCCACGCGGGCGCAGGCGGCGAACTCCGGTGTGAACACCGTGGCTCCGGTCGGCCGCCAGCCGAGCTTTCCCTGCACCGGCCCCCAGGGAGTCTCCACGGAATGCTCGCAGCGCTCGCGTGTGCTGCGTTCCAGCGTGTGCCACCGCACACCGAAGGTGCCGGTCTCCGCGAACAGGATCTCCTCCAGTGCCTCGCGCTGGGCGGGCCGGCAGAGGAGGCTCAACAACACTCCGGGCCGGTCCTTTTTCATCTGAATGGACGTTGTGTAGACCTCCAGCGCGCCCGCCTCGGCCAGCCGCTGCCGGGTGTATCCGATAATTTCGGCGGAGACATCGTCCAGATTGGTCTCCAGCAGGCAGACGATGTCACCGTTTGGCGAAGGCACTGCCTGGCCCACGAACAGTCGCAGGATGTTGGGCCGATCCGGAAAATCACGCGTCCCCGCGCCATAGCCCACATTGTCGATGGTCATCTCCGGCAGGCCGCCAAACTGGCTGACCAGTGTTTTGACGATTGCCGCGCCTGTGGGCGTCGTAAGTTCGGCGGCCACCGGCACGTCGACCAGTGGAATCCCGCGCAGCAGTTCGGCAGTGGCCGGTGCCGGCAGCGAGCAGACCCCGTGGGCGATGCGGATGCTGCCATGCCCGGTGGGGATCCGGCTGGCAACGATCCGCTCGGCCTTGAGCAGGTCAAAGCCGACGGCCGCCCCGACGATGTCGCAGATGGAATCAATCGCGCCGACTTCGTGAAAATGCACCGCTTCCAAGGGCACGCCGTGAACATGCGCTTCCGCTTCTCCGATCGCCTGAAAGATCTGCAGGGCGAGCTGTCGCTGCCGCGGCGTCAGCGCGGCGGCATGATCGATCAGCCGCCGGATCTCTGTCATCCCGCGATGCGCGTGCTGCTCGGGGTGCAGGATGCGGACATGGGTCGCGCGGAAGCCACAGCGTCGGACGGTTTCGGCTTCGAGGCGGACACCTGGCAGGCCGAGGGAATCGATGGCACGCCGCAGCGCCTCGATTTCGACGCCGGCGTCAATCAACGCCGCCAGCGTCATGTCGCCGCTCAGGCCCGTCGCACAATCGAGATACACCACACGCACAACCGGCTCCTGTCCATGCTGCCTCGACTGCATAGTCTTGCATGATTCAGGATTCTATCCGAGACCCCAACTGGCGACCAAGACGGGTTCCAGAAGCGGGCAAGACTGGCCAGCTTTTGAAGTTGGCGAACCCTGAATCAGCCGGAGGCCGTTAGGCCCAAGTTCTGACCCAGCTAAAAAGCGGCGATCGCGGAAACTCGGGAACCGGACGCTAACGCGCGCTAACGCGTTCCGGCTGATTTCTCGAAAACTGGCCAGCCCTGCAGAAGCGGGGAATCTCGAAAAATAAGAGAGGAAAACCCCTCTTTCCCATTCGAGGACCCTTTCCTAAACTTTCCCTGGGGTTGCGAATCTTCCCGCCCAAACCGGACACGGCCAGCAACCCGCCACCCGCCCCGCCTCCTACCGACGCTCAATCAGGACTCCTTCATGCGATCTGCATCCCTTGTCTGCCCCGCGCTCCTCGCGGCCGCAACGCTGACATTCAATCTGTTCGAGCCCAACAACACGTTTGGGCAGCCACAGCCCAAGGCGGCCCCGGCTGCGGAAGCCGTCGAGATGGATCCCGCCAAGGCGGTGGCCGAGTTCATCAAGCGGCGCGACGACTTGGCAAAGCTGGATCAGAAGCTGCGCAAGGAGTTCGAGACCGCAACGCCGGAACGGAAGCAGAAAATCGCCGCCGAACACACGGCTGCGATGAATGCCTTTGGCCGATACGCCGAGAAGATCATCCCGATCGCCGCCAAGGCCGCGATCCCGGCCTACATCAAGGACGAGAAGGATGTCGGGGCCGAAGATCTGACGCTCGCCTATCTCGGCTCGCTGCTGCAAACAAATCGGTATGCAGACACGGCCAAGGTCGCTGACGAACTGATCGCCGCCGGCCGCTCGAACCCGGCCCTGTACACGTTCAGCGGCATGGCGCACTTTGCCATTCACGATTTCGCCAAGGCCAAGGAACTGCTGACTGAAGCGGGCAAGCGGGATCTGGAGGGCCAGCCCCAGGAAGCCACGGTGTTCCTCAAGTCCTGCGACCAGTATGCGAAGTACTGGGAGACCGAGAAGGCGATTCGCGCCAAAGAAGCCAAGGCGAACGACCTGCCGATCGTGGTTTTCAAGACTTCACGCGGCGACATCACCCTGGAACTGTTCGAAAACGAGGCCCCCAACACCGTCGCCAACTTCATCAGCCTGGTTGAGAGCAAGTATTACGACGGGACCAAGTTCCATCGCGTGATCCCCAACTTCATGGCGCAGGGCGGCGATGCCAAGTCCAAGGACGACGATCCCTCTGACGATGGGACCGGCGGCCCTGGCTACCGGATCCCCTGCGAATGCTACGAACCCAATGCCCGGATCCATTTCCAGGGGTCGCTGAGCATGGCCCACGCCGGCAAGGACACCGGCGGATCGCAGTTCTTCCTGACGCACCTGCCCACGGCTCACCTGAACCCCAATGCACAGGCTGAGCGTGGTCATACCGTCTTCGGCCGGATCACGAAGGGGATGAACATCGCCGCGGCGCTGCAGGTGGGCGATGAGATCCTCTCCGCCAAGGTGGTCCGCAAGCGCGATCACGAGTATAAACCCAAAACGACTGCCGGCGACTGAGCCTCAAAGTTGGCCAGTCACTTCGTGACTGGGTTCGAGTCACGGAGTGACTCGGCAACTTTGGTTCTCCCGCAAACTAGGATTCCCACACCCGACGCGTCTCACGCGTCGGGTGTTTGCTTTGCCTCGGCGTTCGAGCCAAGCAAGTCGAACAGGGGCGCGATGTCGTTGTCGGCAAACGCGGCCTGCAGCAGGCGGATCTGCCGCTCGGACACAGGCACAGCCGTTCCGCTCTCTGGCACCTCTGGCACAAGCCGGTCAACGATGGCCGCAGTCAGATCCTCCAGACCAACGCCAGTGACGCACGACACACTCCTTGCCATTCGGAGTGTCGCTGCGTCCGTTGGTGCCAAGTCACACTTGTTTCCAACCAGCAGTGCTTCTGGGTACTGGGCGCACAAAGCGCGATCGGCATCAGACAAGCCTTGGCTGACATCGACGACAATCAGCACCAAGTCCGCCTGCTCCAACCGCGCCCGTGCGCGGTCGATCCCCTCTTGTTCCAGAGCCGCCGCGCCGCTACGGAGTCCCGCCGTGTCTTCGAAGCAGATGGGCCATCCGTCCAGAGCAGCCTCGGCGGTGACCACATCGCGGGTCGTTCCTGGTGTGGGGTTCACGATCGAACGTTCAAATCCCACCAGCCGGTTGATCAGGCTGGATTTGCCCACATTGGGCGCTCCGGTCAGCACCACCCGCCACGGCGCGGTGAGGTGCCGGCCGAACTCCGACCAATGCAAAATTTCGTCGAGCTTTGACAGGTCTCGACCATCGATCAGTCGCTGCACCTGGTCTCGCAGCGTCCCGGAGGCCTGTTCCAGGAGAATCTCGGCCGTCCGCAATGTGCAGGCCCGCGACAGAACATCGAGACATTCGGCTTCAAACAACCCGGCCGATTGCTTCACGAGTTCCTTGGCGGTCCGAACTTCACCACCTGCCGCCGCCGCATCGGCGAGGATTCGCGCGACCGCAGCCTGGCCTCCATGACAATGCACGTCCAAGACATGCTTGTCGCTGCGGCACAGGACAACATCTTCGCCCGGCGGCGGTCCCCAATGCGCCAGCAAGACCCGTCCGACGGGAGCGGTACTGGCAGACACGCCACGAGAGGTGCGGAAGACGCCCGAAGTTTCGAGGGCCGACCAATCGCCCTGGAGCCTAATGGTCGCGACGGCCCCCCGGCCGTTGGGGGTGAGGGCGGCGGCGGAGAACGCACTCATCGGGAAGGTGTGCGAGCGATGACACGCTGGGGCAGGCAGCGCAATTCCTGCGCGGCTTCCGTTGAGCCACGGTCGACGGCGAGCCGCAGGTAGACTTTGGCGACTTCGATCTTCCCGGCCGCCACAGATTCCTGGCCACGCTTCAAATACCGCGCGGCCTCGCTCGCCTCGTCCCTTGGGCCGTTCTTGTCCGCGTTTTCCATCGCCACATTCTGTGAACCGTGGCTCAGGCTCCGCGCGGCATGCTCCGCCTTGGGAGACAGCCGGAACGTGCCTTCCCGTGCCACCGGTTGATTGAGCAACTGCTCGTCCATCTCCCGCAGGTCATGAATCCAAACGGTGGTCGACATTCCGCTCGCCTGGTGCGAACGCCCCGAATTCGTGCCCGAACGCAACGGACCGGTCGACACCCTGCCGGCTGCGCCGCGCTGGACTCCGCCCAGTTGGACTCGACCGCGGTCCGGAACTGAAACTGTGGTGCCGATGGCTGTCGTTCCCACGACGGGTTGCTGAACGGCCTGCGCGTTGGCAGCCACGACGGTGAACGTGACCATGCAGGCGGCAAGAGCGGCGGGGATTCGCATGATGTTGGGTGTGCCAGAGGACTTGCACTGGTCTTTGAGGACAATTATCTGGGTAGTGCGGTGCCAACTCGCTGGGTCTCATCATATCGCGGCCCGCAGCAAGGCGGAACTGCTCTTCAGCGAACGGTTCATTGCGGACAGCGGACGCGGTCAGGGCGGGCGAGTTTTAAAGATGGGGATCTCGAACCAGCCTGTCGTTAGGCCCTGGTTCTCGTCTGCTTGACCAGCGATCGCACGAGGTTCGGAACCGGACGCTAATGCGTTCCGGCTGATTTTTCGAAAACTGGCCAGCCCTGTCGGCGCATGGAAAGCCATTGCTCCGTCTCTTCTTTGTCGCTCCAATGAAATCGTCGGCGGCAGATCGGTCTGACTCGTCGCACCGGTCAGCGAACACGTTTCCGTTCCTTCCACGAGACAGCTCATGCGCGCCTTGAAAGTCCTTGGGGTCATCGCCCTCGTCCTCGTCGTTCTGGTCCTCGGAGTCCTGATTCTCGCCTCCACGAAACCCGCCATATTCACCGTGCAGCGTTCGTTGACCGTGGCGGCGGAGCCGGAACAGGTCCTCACGCATGTCCGCGATTTTCACCGCTGGAAGGACTGGTCTCCCTACGAAAAGCTGGATCCCAACCTGAAGCGGACATTCAGTGGCTCAGACAAGGATGTGGGTGCCATTTATGAATGGGAGGGCAACGACAAGGCGGGCAAGGGACGGATGGAGGTCGTCGAGTCCGTCCCGACAAAGGTGGCGATCAATCTGGATTTCTTCCAGCCATTTGAATGCCACGGCAACTTGGCGGAGTTCACGGCCGTGCCGGATGGGAAGTCCACGAAAGTCACCTGGAAAATGACCGGACCCAACCTGTTCGTGGGAAAAGTCATGAGCGTGTTCATGGATATGGACAAAATGGTCGGACAGGATTTTGAAGTGGGCCTTGCGAATTTGAAAGGTCTGGCGGAAAAGGAAGGTAAGCTCGGCGGCAAATCCGAAGACGAACCAGAAGGCAAAAAGGTGGTCCCACTCGAGAAACCCGACGCGGAACCCACCGAAGGTGGTTCCCGCGAAGAAGCCCCTGAGAAGGCTGAGAAAACCGAATGAAGCGGCGAGTAGACCCGTGCCGTCGCCCAGCATACTACGGAGAGGCAACCATGCGATTCATGATTCTGGTGAAGGCCAGCCGCGACAGTGAAGCGGGTGTGATGCCCAGCGAGAAGCTGCTGACCGAAATGGGGGCCTACAATGACGAACTCGTGAAAGCCGGTATTTTGTTGGCGGGCGAGGGCTTGCATCCCAGTTCCCGGGGGGCGCGGGTGAGATTTTCGGGTACATCCCGGACCGTCACGAATGGGCCGTTTCCCCAGACCAGCGAACTCGTGGCTGGATTCTGGCTGTGGCAGGTGGATTCAATGGCCCAGGCCATTGAGTGGGTCAAACGCTGTCCTAATCCGATGCTCGAAGACTCCGAAATCGAAATTCGGCAGGTGTTCGGAGCCGAGGATTTCGGAGCTGAGATGACCCCGGAACTTCTGGCGCAGGAACAACGCCAACGGGACGCGATCGCGGCCAAGCACGGCTGAACTCGCTCCGGTTTGATGCAGGGTTTCCAAGCTCGGATCACTTTCACCACGGCTCGCACCAAGGTCGTCTTCGTGCGAGCCGCTTGCTTTGGATGGACTGACAGTCGACGTGTCCGACAATCGTCCGGTCTTTTGCCGAGGCTATTGAACAGATGTCTGTCAAGATTTTTGGCACAGTAATCCGTGACCGTTGAGGGACGCCGATCGTTCGATGTGGCCGCACAGACTGTCAAATTTGAAATTCACTTTTGTCGGACACCTCAGATTTGCAATATTTGGAATCAACTCTTCTGGGACACATCACTGTTACAAAACGCCGTTGTCCTTGGCATTTTCGGCAAAGTCTGCCCAGTTTCACATTCTCACGAAAGTTGCGTTGCGGCGGCTGTCGATGATCACCTGAGCGATGGGCTGAAGGTCGGCTTGGGTTTCTTTCACTGAGAGCGTCGCGATGGATCGCTCCCTGCAGGTGGCATTTCGCACGCTGGCGTTGAGCCTGACGCTGCCGCTGCTGGTGTTTGTGATCTCGGAAATGCTGCCCCGCTCCGCCGGTCATGCGACCGAGCCCAGTAGGCTTGCCAAACTTGAGCCACGTGATGCCAGGCCGCTGGCCGGCAGGCACCCGCGCATCGGCGAGGCACAAAGCGCGCCTCTGATGCGGCCACTGGAAGTGAAGCCGGTCGTCGTCGAACCGGTGGAGGTCCGAGTTGACGATGTTCCCGCCCTCAAGGTGAATCCGGTCGCGGTCAAAGCGGTCAGCGTCAAGCCTGTCTCCGTTGAGACTGTTCAAGTCGCGCCGGTCCCCGTAATGCCCGTGACGGTGACGCCAGTCGAGGTTGGGCCGGTCAAAATGGCCCCCGTCCGCGTCGACACGGTGCGTGTGGCTCCAGTGCCCGTCGAAAACGTGCGGGTCGACCCGGTTCGCGTCGCACCGGTGCAGGTGTCGCCAATTCAAGTCGAACTGCGGATCAGCGGAGATGAGGTTCTTCAGTCATTAATGGCGGCCAAGGGCGCGACCGCCCCATTCAGCATGCCAAGCTCGGAACCGCCAATGGCGAGGCTGGAAGAGAGCCTGCGACGGATGGAAACCGAACAGCGGGAAATGCTCACCAAACTGCAGCAATCGCAACTGGCCGCCGCGCAGAATCAGCTTCAGGCCGAGCAACTGAAGCTTCAACAACAGGCGCTGACGCAGGCAGAACACGACCGGAAACTCGATCGCCTGGACCAGCGCGTGGCCGACCTGCAGTCTGGATTGCAGACGCCTGTTTTGACGTTGCCTGGCACGCCCTCCGGCAGATCTGTGAGCGACGCCGCTGGCCAGCCCAAACTGAAATCCATGGAATCCACAGTTCCTCATCCACCAAAGCCAGGGTCGGCAGCAGCTTCGAGCCGGACCACGGCGCCGTTGAAGGAAGAGCGACGGTTCTCGCTCGTGATGCACGATGTGGAACTATCCGAGTGTCTCGCCAAAATCAGCGAACTGTCGGGCAAGAACATCGTCATTCGGGAGCCAATCTCTGGGCGGGTGACGGTTTCGCTCAACCACGTGACGGTCCATCAGGCGCTGGCCACACTCCTACGCCCCAACGGCTGTCTCCTCCAAGTCGACCGCGGCGTCCTGTACGTCTCCGCCGTGTCTTCCCCCCTGCCAGTCGCACGCGGGTTGAAGAAGGCACCAGCACGAGCGGCGGCCTTGCCTGGGAATTCATCGTCCTCCGCATCCCCACCGAGTTCATCTCGGTGGTGAACGAGCTTCTGCACCACGCCGCGCGTGCTGGAATCCGACGTAGGTAGTGCAGAGGCCCGATTCCACCGCGGCAAATTCGGCGGGGATGCACCGAGAGCAACGCATTCAAGCGGCGTAAACTCGTCTTGTTCTCCGCAAAAAAACGCGATCGTCGGGCGATGCCCGTGAACTGTTCAACTCCCGCCACTGTGCTTTTCCGCGTTGACCGACGCCGGCAGCCACTCGCGGAGCGAGAGGCGCCAGTCGCCGAGTCACTCCGTGACTCGAAGCTTGGCTTTCTGGACGGCGAACAATCCAAAGTAAGCGGCAGGGCTCGCGCCCAATGGCACTTGGTTTAGGGGGCATTGGTGTTTGTAGAATGGCCTTCCTAGGCCGTTCGGAGGGCGGTTGACGCCCACTCGTGGATTGAGTTGGGATTCGCCAAATCGATGGTGAAGGGAGCATCAACCGTTCATCGGGACGGCCTCGGAAGGCCATCCTACGGCTTCGAATGTGACCGGCGCACGTGGCTGCGCTTTTTCGTTGAGAGGGGCCGCACGCGCCGTTTTCGGGTGCGGTCGCGGGATTGAGATTTTGGTTGCTTGCGCTTCGGCGATGGCGAACACTTCGCGGGTTTGGTGGGCGCGCTGTTTGGAAGTGGTGCGGCGTCCAAAGTGGGCGCTGGTTCAAGGGTGGGCGCGAACGGTTCAGGCGCGGTCGCCGTGAGGAGCGGCGCGGCGGTCGGCAGTCGAGAAGTGGAGCTGTGCGTGAACCCGACATCCACGGTGGGCGCGAAGTCGTGGCTCAGATTCTGTCCGTCCACTGAAACAGTGGGCGCTGATCCTGTTTCGAGGGTGGGTGCTAAAATCTCAGGCTGGTGCACGTGTGCCGAAGTGTTCATCGCCTCTCCCTGGCAAGCCGCCTTTGACATCAACACCGGCGCGGGCGAAGTGCTTTCTTGCGCGGTCTCGACGACTGCTTTGGGCTCGTCCGCCGGTCGGTTGTCCGACGCCAAGACAGGCGGCGCAGCTTGCTTTTGACGTTGGTCTGTCCCACGGCCGCGTTCCGCATCAAAGACCGCCTTCGCCAGTTCGGCCGCGACCTCATCAATGATAACAACCGGCGGTGCCTCGGGCCGAACCTGTCCAACCGTGGCTTCCGCCTTCCGGCCGCCGGACTTCTTCGCATACCGGCCGCGCGGGTCCAGATGGTTCAGGCAGTATTTCACCGCCCACGGCTCCCCGCGCTCTACCGCGCGGATCAGCCGCCGCAGCGACTTGCCCGCCCGCTCCGGTTGCTCCTCAACCTCCTCCGCCTCTTCCAGTTTCGGCTCGCGGGGAGCCCTGTTCGCCTGCGCTTCCGTCGGCGGTTGTGGCTCATTGAACGGCGTCCAAAGTTGGTCTTCACGGCACATGACGTAGTGGACCGCCCAGTCAATCCCCGCGTGCAGTGCCTTGCGCAAATGGTAGGTCGCCCGCGACAACAGCATCCGCCGCGCCCCATCGCGCGCCGCCTGCAGTGCGGGAGCACGCTCAATCCGCTTGTAGAGCGCCGAGCGGTTGATCCCCACCGCGAGCGCAACATACGACAGGACGACGAGATGGGCCACGATGGCGTGGTACAAACCCTCGTCCGACACCTTGCAGTCCGCCCGCTCCTTCCGCGCCCGCCCCTCGCCGAGCGGAGCCACACCTGGAGGAGTTTGGGGGGCCACCGAACCCTGAATAAAACCATCCATAATTCACCCGACAAAACAACATGTACCCATGTATCCATCACATTATCCGCCTGTCCTGTCGAAGTCAAACACAAAAACGGCAGAATTTCTATGTCGTTTCGCGACGCCGGGTCAAGTAGGCGAGTCACTCCGTGACTCGAACCCATCCGGAGTGACTGGGCGACTTTGAGACTCCCCAGTTTGCTTGCGCCCTGCCGCTCGCTCTGGAGGGC
>JAKFUF010000095.1 GCA_021732845.1 Planctomycetaceae bacterium
CTCCACCACCGTGGCCGCCACCCCCATGTCCACCGCCACCTCCGCCGCGCGCCATGACAGATTGTGGCAGACTCATCAACAAGGCTGCGGCGAGCGCAGCTCCAAGTCCGATTCGTCCGATTCTCATGATGTCCTCCAAACGTTTCCACCCGCGAATCCACGCGGCAGTGAATGAATTGTATGCAGTTGGGATTCGATCCTCAAAAACTTTAGAGAATGTCACGTTTCTTGGGTTTTTGGCCCGGTTGACACAAAGCAGTCGCGGAATAAATCTCGCAGTCTTCCCAAATTCAGCCCTCCACCGCTGGGCAACTCTGAAAACGCGATCCCACCACTTCACAAGACGCCGAGCAGTGCCGTGGTTGGCGACTCGTGGCTCGGATAAGATGGTGTGAACGTCGGTGATCGCTTTTGACGCGCCGAGTCACGGTTAGGGTTGAGGTTCACGCATGCGGTTCTTCTTGATTGTCCTGAAAAACATTGCCCGCAATCCGCTGCGCACGGTGCTGACAGGACTGGGAACGATGGTCCTGGTGCTGGTTGTGACCGGCATCTGGACCGTGTTGACGGTTCTCGACAACGCCATGGCCGACAAGGGGGCCAACATCAAGGGGATCGTCACCGAGCGCTGGCAAATCCCCAGTCAGATGCCATATTCGTATGCCGAAGGTCTGAGCCGCGGCGCGCCGGACAAGACGAAACCCGACTCCGTCGAAGTGAAGCCGGACGACTCCATGACGTGGCAGTTTTACGGCGGCACCATTGATCCCAAGAGCCGCACCCGCGACGCCATTATTTTCTTCTTCGCCATGGATCCGAAGAAGATCAACAAAATGATGGACGAACTGGATGAACTCAAAGGCGAGCGGATGAAAGATTTGGAAGCGTCCATCCAGAAAATGTGCGAAAAGCGCACGGGCATCATCATCGGCCCCGACCGGCTCAAGTCGCTCCAAAACGTCGTGGGGAAACAACTGCGTGTGGGCGACACCCTCACGGTCACCAGCATGAACTACAAGGGGATCGACCTGGAGGTCCAGATTGTCGGGATTTTGCCCGCCGGGACGCGCCATGACAGCGCGGCGTTTCTTAACCGCGACTACCTGACCGCGGCCATGGACCAGTACGAGGGGATCAACGGCAAGAAGCACCCGATGGCCAACAAGTCCCTGAACCTTGTGTGGCTCAGAGCCCAGAACAAGGAGGAGTTCGCCACCGTCGCCCAGCAGATTCTGACGGCCCCGGAATTCAGCAGCCCCTCGGTGAAATTTGAAACCGCCTCGTCGGGGATCTCGACGTTTCTCGAGTCCTACCAAAACCTGATCTGGGGCATGCGGTGGATCCTGACCCCCGCCGCCATGTTCACGCTCACGCTTGTTGTGGCCAATGCCATCAGCATCAGCGTCCGCGAGCGGCGGTTGGAGTTCGCGGTGCTCAAGGTTCTGGGCTTTCAGCCGAACCATGTCCTGCTGATGATTTTGGGCGAAGCCCTGCTGGTGGGGACGTTGTTCGCCGTGCTGAGCGCGGGTGGAACGTGGTACCTCATCAACAAGGTTGTGGGGGGGCTGGCCATTCCCATTGGCTTCTTCCCCAAGTTCATGGTCTCGCCGTTCGCCATGACCGTGGGGATCGCCACAGGTATCTTCGCGGCGTTCCTGGGCGCAATCTTCCCCGCCTGGTCCGCCCGCTCCACCCGCGTGGCTGAAGTGTTTTCACGCGTGGCGTAAACGGATTTCAAATTTCAGATCTCAAAGTTCACAGTAAAATGCCTTTTGGCAATGTTTGGTGAAGTTGAAAAATCGCCTTCGCCGGACACCTGTTTCTTCGTCGACACCCCGAAAGGATTCTTATGATGTTTTCCAGTTCACGGATGTCACCCGGGTACAAGTCCGGATTGGCTGTTCTCACGATCGCCGCAGCCAGCGTGCTGCCGTGTGGCTGCACTCCGGAGCCCTCGATGAAGCCTGCACCGCCAGCGGCGAACAAGGCGGCGGACGAGCATGCGGGGCATGAGCATTCAGCGGCCGGGCCGCACAAGGGGCCGCTGATCGAACTGGGGAACGAAGAGTATCACGCCGAGTTCGTGCATGATGAGGCGAGCCACCGCGTCACGATTTACGTTCTCGACAGCGGGGCGAAGAAGTCCGTTCCGATCGCAGCCAAAGAGATCACGCTGAACCTGAAGGCCGACGGCAAGGCCAGGCAGTACAAACTCACCGCGAAGCCTCAGGCGGACGATGGCGAGGGCAAGTCGTCCAGTTTCGAGTCCGACGACGAGGACCTCACGAAGGAGATCGAAGCCGAAGGGGCCGATGCCCGGATTTCCCTGGAGATCGACGGCACCCCGTACACCGGCCGCGTCCCCCACGAGCATCATCATTGATGCACATAAGTATCCGACAAAAGTTGATCTCAAATCTCAGATTTCACAGTCTGTGCAGCCACAGCGGACTGTCGGCTGAGCTTCAAGGAGGCGAGCGTAACTGTCGCCCTGCAGAGTAGATATTGCTAAAAAGCATTTTACTGTGAAATTTGAACTCTGAAATTTGAAATTACATCGAATTCAGAGGCGGGACTTTTGTCGGAACCATCAAACTTCACAGTCAGCAGGCCGGAAGTGAGGCCTGAGATTGCCGCACGTCATACAGCGGAAAAAGCAACAGCCCGTCGAAGTTCAACGGGCTGTTGCCTACTTGACGCGGTCGTTTCGAACTATTCGAGCACGATGGTGAGCCACCCGTCGGTGGCGGTCACGTTGACGACGGTCATCGGAACCTTCGTCTGTCCAACCTGAACGAGGCTGGTCCGGGCGAATTCACGTGGCGGCAGTTGCTTTTGAATGGCCTCGCGAATCTTGGTGGCCGTCACAATCTGTGCAGCTCCGCCCTTGCCGTCCACCGAACCGACCTTGACGCCGCCAGCGGTGGCGACCAGCTTGTCGCCGACGATGGTGACCTTCAGCGGAACGGTGACCAACTGGGCGGGCAGCGTTTCTTCGCCAGGCCGCTCGATGCCAGCCCGGATCTGCAGAATCACCTGGTCATCTTCGATCTGGACGCGGATCGGGTCATTCTGGTCGAACTGCAGGGTCATCGGCGTCTTCATGGGATCGGCCGGCGCGGCGGGGGCCGGTGGGACGGCGCGACCGAACAGTTCCGACAACTGCGTTTCAATTTCGCTCCGCAGTTGGTCTTCGGTCAATGAACGGCCCTGCAGGTGCAGTTCATCGAACGCGTGGTTCAGCAGCGACTGATGGAGTTGCACCACGGCGTTGCTGGGGCCGGAGGCGACCGGCGGCGGCTCACTTCCACCCAACTGAGTGGTGTTCATTGTCCGCGAGTAGGCGAACAACTGGGTGTCGGTGGACACGTACGACTTGCAGTCGGGGTAGAGATTGTTGGCTTTGAGTTTTGCCAGCAGATCGTCGAACTTCAGCGCGGCCTGACCGGTGGGGCCGAGCTGGGTGTCGATGTCGGCGTCAAACCGAGGCACGACCTGGCTGGAAATCCGCTGGACGGCAATCGCTTCCGACTCTGGACGGCGCTTCTCCGCCTCGTTGATCGCGATCTTCTCGGTCAGCCGGCCGAACAGCGGAATCTTGCTGAACTTCGTCCAGGCCCCAACCGTCTGGTTGTTGGGATTGACGCCAATCCGAGCGCCTTCGGTCCAAAACTTGTCACCGTCGAAAATCACCCGCTTCTGGGCGAAGAACTGGTGGTTGCCCTCGGTGAAGATCACGGCGGGATCCTTCACACCCTGGGTGTGGGAGTTGATGGAGCCGTTGAGGTTGATGTCAAAACGGACATCGCCAGCACTGGGAATCAGGTCGAGCGAGACATCCACCGCGGTGCATTGGTAGCCGTCGACTTTGGCACCGAGGATGCAGTCATCAACGTTGCCAGCTTCGTTGCGGCGCTGAGCGACGAACTTGCCGATGAACGCTTCGGACCCGACGAACCGCAGATTGTAGTTGAAGTAAGCTGGGCGGAAGGCTTCCGAGAAGGCGGCTCCCTTGTCGGCCGAGGCGGCGCGGATCGCGCTGTAGGCCGCGCGAATCTTGGCTTCGGGCTCTTTGGTGCCGGTGGCCGTATAGCCTTCGTAGGCTGCAAAAAAGTCGGTCAGTGCGGTCCGCAGGGCGTCATTTCCACCCGCCTGGGCGGCCAGTGCGGCATCGAACAATGCCAGGCGGCGGCCCAACTGCCCACGAATCGTGCCCAGGTTGCTCCACAGCATCGAATAGGCGGGGTCGGCGAGGTGCTTGTCGACCGATGCCAGTTTCCCGCGCAGGGTGGCGAGGGCAGTCTGCTGGGCAGCAGCATCGCTGTCCTCCGCCTCATACAGTGTGGCCAGCGCGGCGATGAGTTCATCGCCCCAAGCCTTCCACTTCTCCGGCAGTTTGTTGGCTGCGTCTTCGAGCTGGGTGGGAATCTGCTTGGGCAGCAGACCCTTGAGAGAGGCGTCTGCCGCCTGGCAGGAGCCCTGGAACATCACACCCGCGACGACGAAGCCACACAGCCATTTTGGAATCGATTTCAAAATCCGTCCTGACGTTCTGCTCATTCCATCCTCACTCAAGTTCGGAAAGCCGCTGCGTGATGCAGGCTCAATGGGGATCGGACGAGAATTGTCGGTTGGCAAGGCTGGAAAACACGCTTCCCCCTTCGCACATCTGTCGTGTCTCATGGTTCCCGCGATCCTGATCCCTAATCCAATCACGGTCATCACTGCAGTTTTTCGAAGAGGGAGTTAGCGTTCTGCAACGCCAGTTCTGTCACTTTTCGGGAAACTGCCACACGCAGGATGCCTCTAATTGATGCAGCCGACACATTCGGAGCCTTCGTTAAAATCGCCCCAATCAACCCATAATATCGACTGAGTGTGGGAGGGGGAACCGTCAAGAGGGAAAAGTGGCTCGGCGGATTCATTGGCTGACCAAGAACAAGACGGACCATGGCGGTCTCGACACTGTTCGCCACCGTTCAGGTTCCGGGGATGCCGGGATTCCCCGGCACTGTTCAACATCCGCCGATTTAATGGTATGGTGACACCACATCCACGCATCGCACCGCCGCGTTTCCCCCAACGCGGTCCCGCCCCGGACGCCCGCCATGATTTCGCTGCGAAACATCCTGCTGCCGGTCGATTTCAGCGAGCCAAGCCTGCGGGCCACCGAATACGGGCTGGAGATTGCCCGCCGGTTCGGAGCCACGCTGCATCTGCTGCATGTGATCGAAGACCCGGTGATCTACCTGCCGATTTTCGAAAGTTACCCGGTCCCCACCAGTCAGCAGTTCGAGACCTATGCGCAGGACCGGCTGGAGAACTGGATTCTGCCGGAAGACGCCGAGCAATGTGCGGTGGAAACCCACTGGGTGCATGGCCTGCCGGCCGCCAAAATCGTGGAGTTTGCCACCGACTGCCGGTCCGACCTGATCATCCTGGGCACCCACGGCCGCGGCAGCGCGGCACACCTGTTGCTGGGGAGCGTCGCCGAGAAGGTGGTCCGCAAAGGCCCCTGTCCCGTGCTGACCGTGCATGCCTCGGGGAAGACTTTTCTGCAGCAGGGGTGAGAACTGTCCGCGTTCGCGCAGCCAATCTCACCGCTCCAGCGTTCCGCAAGTTCTCACCTGCGGAACGCACCCTTCCAATCGTCCTACGGTGCCGCCTTCGTCGGCAGAGCCACATCGTCCTGGAGCTGCCCCTCGGCTCCAGAAACTCGCAATACGACATTCGGAATATCGGCAGCAGCGGCTACGGCCGGAACCGTGATCGTGGCTTCGAAATTCTCCTGCCCCGCCGGCAGTTCCACGGCTGGTGCCGAGTACCCGGCCGGCAGGTTAAGGATGGCCGCGGAGACAGGGCCGGCATAGCCCGCGGCGCGTTTCACCGTACCGGCCAACTTAACCGTCGAACCACCCTTGAGCATGAGTGCGGGTGCCGGAACCTGAACCGCCACGGCTGGCTGCACTGGCAGCATGAACGGCCGGGAATAGACCGTGGCCAGCACATTGTTCGAAAACAGGTGGGGCACAACTTCCGCCTTGATCACACAGTTGATCTGGGGCTCGGCCACATTGAGCGGCACGGCGACCCGCAACAGCCCGGTTGTTTCTCCGGTGCCAACGGACTGCTCGGGCAGGCTGCGGAGCAGTGGCAAGTTGCCCTTGCTGGGATCCTTGGGGTCGGCCAGCCGGGCTGCTTCGGTGGTCAGCAGCGTCAGCCGCACCGAAGGTTGATTGCCGAAACTTTGAGCCCGGATCGAAACCGGCAGGTCGACGGGGATTCCCTTGAAGAGGGCCGCGGGGAGCTTCCCAGCGTCGACCAGGAGAGGAGACGCACCTGTCAGTACGGCACCAACCTCCGTGTTTGCCGCGGCCACCAACTGCATCCGCGGATTGGCGGGCAGCGCCGCGGCGCGCGACAAGGCGGGGGTCAACCCGACGCTTTCACTGCGGATTTGAAATGTCTGCCATGGTCCCTGAGCCGCCTCGGCCGAGACGGCGACGAACATTCTGGAGACGCCGGCGGGAATCTGCGCGGGAGTCAGCGTGACTCCCGGAGCCGTTGCCGACAGCGCGATCGGTCCGCCATACCCCGCCCGCGCCACATTGATGAGAACCACATCATTGCCGCCCTGGGCCATCGTCACCATGCCGGAATCGAGTGACAGCGAGAAATCTGGCTGACCGGCGGGAACGATCCGCAGCCGATACAGGAACTGCGGCCCGCCCCGGCCGCTCAAATCGGCGACCGCGACACGAACGGCCGAAACACCGGCGGGAACGGCATAGTCGAGCGTGGGTTTGTCCTCGCTGATCGCCAGCAATTGCCCGCTGGGATCCTGCAATACGCTGATCTGCCCATCCATGGGAGAATTGAACGTGCGGGAGTCCACCGTGAGCCGCAGGGTCATGCCCGGCTGCACCTGCAGCAAATAGGTGTCGGCTTCTCCCGCCTGCTGCAGGCGGCCGCTGACAGCCACCGGCACATGTGCCATGGCCGTGAAACGGGCATCAAGCGTCTGGAGTTCTCCGGCCGGTTTGGCCTCTTCGGCAAACTCGGGTGATGCCGAAGTGCTCACCATGGCCGCCGGTGCGGTGAGTTGTGCGTTGGAGACACCGACTCGCATCCCCGGCAGCAAGGCGTGACCATCCACAGGGAGGGAGGGTGGCATGGGGAAACCAATCCCCACCAGTTCCACCGGGCGCGACGTACCCGCGGTCATCACAGGAGGAAACGCGGCATCAGCGAGCTGCAGGTTGCCAAGTTTCAAGCGAAACAGGTTCGGGCCGGGGGCCGCGTACGCCAGGTCGTGGACATCGACCGCGTAGACGCCATCCTCGGGCAACGTGGCCTCGATCCGGGGATCATTGCCGGTGCGGGGGTGTCCCCACTCGATCACCAACGGCGTGCCCAGCGGACTGCGCAGCTCCAGTACAGGAGCCATCGCCGAGCCGAGCCGCTTGCATTCCAGATCTGCCACAAACCGCTGCCCGGCCTTGCCAGAGAACCAATGCCGCGTCACCTGCTGGCCTGCCAGCGTGCCCGAAAGGGCCACGGGCAGCGCCAGGGGGGCCTCGCGCGTGCTTGCTCCTGCCACCAACTGCGGCAGTGGCTCGATGGCCAGCGGCAACGCATTGCTCACTCCCGCCGCCGTCTGCACGCGCACCAGGTAATGGCCAGAGGGGATGTCCGCCGCCAAGGTCACTTCGACTTCAAGCTGGTTGGGGTTCGAGGTGGGTTTCACGGTCTGCCCGGCAACTGGCACCGGCAGCATCAGCTTGGGGGCCGGCATCAAATTGGTCCCCTGCACCACCAGTGTGGTCGTGGCTCCAGACTGCAAGCCCAACAGATTCGTCGCCGCCAACTGCGGACCTGCGGGCACTGCCGGCCCGTCTTCGGGCAGCGAGGTCACGACTTCCGAAAACAGGCGGCTGGCTTCTTCTGGCGTCAGAGCCTTGGAGAACAGTGAGAACTCATCGACGAGCGACGAGGCGAACTCGAGTGTCGGCGTGCTGCTGCCGAGCGTCAGGGGAATATCGTTGACGAGTGAGGCCACTTTGATGTCGGTGAGCCACGCTTCCGGACCGGCGACGAAACCCTGCGAAACCGACTTTGGAGTGACCGGTTGCCCGTTCACATACAGCCGGAGCATCACATCGTCTTTGTCGGTGTCGGCGTCGGGCGCGGGGGCGTCGCCCACCAGATAGACGGCGGTCAGGTATGCCGGCCGACGGCTGGGAATCACCGCATTTAACGGGTACAGCGCCGACTTGAAGCCGGCCGCGTCGTTTAAATAGAGCTGCAGCGTGTCGCCAGCATGCGTGTAATTGATGCCATAGTTCGTGGTCATCGGCGGAGCATCCTGCCGCTTGCCGATCAGGCCGTGAAAGGTGGCATCACTCGCTGCGTGCAGGCTCGAATACAGCAGGCTGAAGCTCACGGCGTCGGGCCGATCCGTATCCGCCGAATCCGGGATCTGGATGAACTGCCGGGAGGCCGCATCCAGCACCACCGCTTGCCGGCCAGATTGGCCCCAAAACGGGCTCCGAATCCGCGTGGCTCCGTTCATCAGCGTGGCATGGTCGGCCACAGCCCCTGTCGTCGCGGAATCCAGCGCCGGACCCGTGGCTTCGTCAAAGGTCAAATTCACCACCGCTTGCGAGCGGATGGTCTGTGCCTGCGCGGCACCCGCCAGGGCCAGGAAGATCAGGCCGGAAAGAATTAAAACCGTGCGAATCATCAGTGAGCCTCGGGGATGCAAATCGGCGCGCCAAGTTGGCGCGCCATTGAGGTCGACGCAGTTTCCCGATTCTAACGCGCCGCCTGACGGCTTGCATCAATCGAAATTTGCGCGTTGCGAGCAGGGAGGACTGATCTCACCTGGCGAATGTGATGAATGATCTTGGCGATCTGGAAGAGGGCAGGCGACACACCGTCACTCAGAGGGCGGCCAAATGCAAAAACCCGGCATCGCTGACGGGTTTTTGCAGATCAAGTTTTATGGATGAGGCGTGATGGCAAGAATCGTTATTTCGCCCGTCTCTGGGCCATAGACCCAAAAAATTCGGTATGCACCAGGAGTTCGATTTTGCACATATGACTCCCATACGGGCTTGCTGGAGTCATAAGGGTTTTTGAGGGAGTGGAATTGGTGAGAATTCAATGCGGGGTGTTTCAGGTTCGTGCTCAGTCTGGCAAGGGCCTTGTCGACCTGCTTCTTCAGTCCTGAGTCATTTGAATTCTGAATCGCTTCGTAGTCATCCCAACTTTTTTTTGTCCAAATCAATTTAAACTTCATCGCATCTCCCAAGTCCTTTGGACTGCGTGACCGCCCTCGGGAAATAAGATCATTCGGCCTCACGCTAGCCTTCGTCCACTTCGTCCAACACGCTCAGGTCGATCACCGGTGGATTTTCTGCGAACTCCCCGTTCTTCGCCTGTTCGATACCCTCCAGAACTGCAGCAAGTGCTTTCGGGTTCTGATACAGCCAGAGTTCCCGCTCGGGAATCACTGCTGCCTTTTCGATCTGGAGCCCTTCGCTGATTTTCCGGACTATGACCGTCTTTCCGATGTACTCCCGTCCCAAGTTCAGCCGCCCTTTGCTGTCCACGACTTTCGTAATGATTTCCTCGGAGGGCATGAGAGATTTTCCAGCTAGATTCAAATTTACGATAACTTCCTCTCAACGGATTAATGGTAGGCTGGCGTGGGAGCAGCGTCAAGTCCCACGGCAGTCAATGTGGGAAATTCCCACGCCGCGCAATTCTCGTGATCGTACAGAACCGGAAATGGTCTGTTCTATTTCTCGAAAGCCCTTGACGGAATTCGACCGCCTGCAATCTTGCGTATGACGAGTAGCCTGAAGGGGTTGCGAGCGTAGCGCCAGAAAGTGTCCCATGATCTTCGGTCGTGGGCATTCTCCCAAGTCGATGGCTCGCAATCGCTCGTTACGTGGGCGGAGTCACCGACACGCTGACCACGCTGGGCCGAACGATGCGGTCGTGCAGCATGTAGCCCTTTTGAAACTCGTTCATGACCGTCATCGGTGGCTGGTCCGCGTTGGGAACCTGCTGGATCGCCTCGTGAACCTTGGGGTCGAACGGCTGCCCGACGGATTCGATGGGCTTGATCGAGTGGTTGGCAAACACATCCTCGAACTGCTTCAAAACCATCTGCACGCCCTGCGTGAGCTGCGCCAGGTCGTTTCCGGTCTTGGAGGCTTCGACGGCCCGACGCAGGTTGTCGAGTCCGGCGAGCAGGTCGCGCGCCAGGGGCAGTGAACGGTAGGTCCGCTCCTGCTCCAACTCCTTCTGCACGCGGCGGCGGTAGTTTTCCAGGTCCGCCTGCGCCAGCAGCCACTTCTGCTGCAGGGCTTCGCACTCGGCCTGGGCCGCATGAAGCGGGTCGACAGCGGGAGCGGGCGCGGCCGGGGTTTCGCCAGCGGGCGCAGTCTCTGGAGCGGGTGTTGGAACGGCGGAGTCGGGGTTCGGTGTGGCAGTCACGATTTGGGATCCTCGTCAGCACCAGTGATCGGTGCGAACAGATCTTTGAGTTTTTCAAGAAACGACTTCCGGTGCGAACTGACATGGGTCTGGTCGAGGCTGGCCAGTTCGCGAATCAACTGTTCCTGCTTCTCATTCAATTTCTTCGGCACTTCGACCTGAATTTCGACCAGCAGGTCGCCGCGGCGCTGCGTGCGGTGGTCGGGCATCCCCAACCCGCGTTTCCGCAGCACCTCGCCTGGCTGTGTACCGGCGGGGATCTTGAGCAGTTCCGTGCCCACCAGCATCGGCAGGTCGAACTCCGCACCCAACGCCGCCTGTGAAAAGGTCACTGGCACTCGGCAGGTGAGATGCGTACCTTCCCGCTTGAACAGCGGATGCTCTTTGACCACGATTTCGCAGTGCAGGTCGCCGCGGGGTCCGCCATTGGCACCCGGTTCACCCTCGCCCTGCCGCACCACTTGCATGCCGGTATCGACACCCGCCGGAATGGCCACTTCGATGGTGACCGGCTCGGCCTTGCGCCCCGCGCCCCGGCAGTCGGGGCATTTTTCGCGGATGATACTGCCGGCCCCGCGGCAGGCCGGACAGGCGGCGCGCTGCTGGAACTGGAACCCGAAGCCCGACCGCGTCTGGTTGACGACACCCAACCCGGCACAGGTCGAGCAGAATTCGGGCTTGGTTCCCGGCTTGGCCCCGTTGCCGGTGCAGGTCTTGCAAATCTCGTCGCGCTCAAACGACACGGACCGTTTGCAGCCGAGAAACGCCTCCTTCAAGTCGAGCTGCACGGGATACCGCAGGCTGTCTCCACGCCGCGGGCGGTTTGCCGCCGCGGCTCCGCCACCCCCGCCACCGCCAAACAGTTCTCCAAAAATGTCGCCGAATGCCCCAAAGATGTCGGCCGCATTTTGAAACTGCGGCCCGCCCCCACGGCGTTCCAACCCTTCGTGACCATAGCGGTCATAAATCTCGCGCTTCTCTTCGTCTCCCAGAACCTCAAAAGCAGACGCCGCCTCCTTGAAGCGTTCCAGTGCCGCTTCGTCGCCCTTGTTGCGGTCGGGATGGTTGGCCGCCGCCAGTTTGCGGTAAGCGCGCTTGATCTCATCCGGGGCGGCGTCTTTCTGCACCCCGAGGACTTCGTAGTAGTCGCGCTTGTTAGCCATGGTTTTGGGAGAATGACAAATGACAAATGACGAAATGACAAATGGGTCGTACGGCGATCCACGTTTGTCGTGTCATGGAATAGTGTGGCACTGGCTGCGCACCTCAGCGAACCGAGGCAGAGTTTCGACGAACGGGATCAACAAGCGACGCATTTGTCATTTGTCATTCACTGCAAAACAGCGAGCCACCGTTTGGTGGCTCGCTGAAACATCTCACATCATTCCGAGCCTTCGCATCCTTAGCGAACGCTGCCTTCAACCTTCGGCTTCGCCTTGCCGCCGGCGACTTCATCCGTGCGGGTGACGAGGACTTCGGTGGTCAGCATCAGTCCGGCGATCGACGCGGCATTGCGCAGAGCACTGCACACGACCTTGGTCGGATCAATGATACCGGCCTTGACCAGATCCTTGTACTCGGCCGCACGGGCGTCGTAACCGTAGTTCTGGTTCTTGGACTCCTGCTTCACGTCGTCAGCCACGACCGCTCCGTCGAGACCGCTGTTCTCGGCGATCTGACGAATGGGGGCTTCCAGGGCGCGGGCGATGATCTCGATTCCGATCTGCTCGTCACCCTTGGCCTTCACCGCTTCGACAGCGGGGATGGCCCGCAGGTAGGCGACGCCGCCACCCGGCAGAATCCCGTCTTCCACGGCGGCACGCGTGGCGTACAGCGCGTCTTCCATCCGCATCTTGGTCTGCTTCATTTCGGTTTCGGTGGCGGCACCGACCGAAATGATCGCCACGCCGCCAGTCATCTTGGCGAGACGTTCCTGGAACTTCTCCTTGTCGTATTCGCTCTCGGTGTTCCGCAACTGAGTGCGAATCTGCTCGACGCGGGAGTCGATCTCATTCTTCAGGCCGTTGCCTTCGATGAGCGTGCAGGTGTCCTTGGTGACTTCGATCTTCTTGGCGCGGCCGAGCTGGCTCAGTTCGACGGATTCGAGCTGGATGCCGAGGTCTTCCGAGATCAGCGTGCCACCGGTGAGCACGGCGATGTCGCCGAGCATCGCCTTGCGGCGGTCACCGAAGCCGGGAGCCTTGACGGCACACACCCGCAGGATGCCACGCAGCTTGTTGACCACCAGGGCGGTCAGCGCTTCGCCATCGACATCCTCGGCGATGATCAGCAGTTCCTTGCTGGCCTGAGCCACCTTCTCGAGGAGCGGCAGCATGTCCCGCAGGCTGCTGATTTTCTTTTCGAAGATCAGGATGTAGGCGTCTTCGAGGACGGCCTTCATCTCGGCCGGATCGGTGACGAAGTACGGGGAGACGAAGCCCTTGTCGAACTGCATCCCTTCGGCCAGCTTCAGCGTGGTGGCGTTGCCCTTGCCTTCTTCGATCGTCACGACACCGTCGCGACCGACCTTCGAGAGGGCGTCGGAAATCATCTCGCCGACGGACTGGTCGTTGTTGGCCGAGATCGCACCAACCTGGGAAATCTCTTCCTTGCTCGACACTGGCTTGGAGTTGGCGGTGAAGTGCGCGAGGGCGGCTTCGACAGCGCGATCCAAGCCACGGCGGACGATCGTCGGGTTGGCGCCGAGGCTGATACTCCGCAGGCCTTCTTCGTAGATGGCGCGGGCCAACACGGTGGCGGTGGTGGTGCCGTCGCCGGCGATGTCGCTGGTCTTGCTGGCGACTTCGTTGACGAGCTTGGCACCCATGTTTTCAAACGGGTCGTCCAGCTCGATTTCCTTGCTGACGGTCACGCCGTCCTTGGTGACGACAGGGTTGCCGAAATTTTTGTCGATCACCACGTTCCGGCCGGTGGGCCCGAGGGTCACGGCGACCGCATCGGCCAGCGTCCGGACGCCGCGCTGCAGCTTCAGCCGGGCGCGATCGTCAAATAGCAATTGCTTGGGCACGCGTTGGAACTCCTCTGGTGGATGCTTCTATTTTGGATGCGATGGAAAGCGGTTGTTCGTGTGTGCAGCCGGGGTGCGTCGAGCTGATTCGCCGTGCGGACCCGAACCGGGTCCGCACGGCAATCTCCCACTAGACGAGCTTGGCGAGGATGTCGCTTTCGCGCAGGACCTTCACGTCCTTGCCCTCGACTTCGATGTCCGTTCCGCCGTACTTGCTGAACAGCACCTGGTCACCCACGACCACGGCGACGGGAGCCCGTTCGCCGCTCTCCAGCAGCCGGCCGGGGCCGACCGCCCGGACCGTCCCCCGCTGGGACTTTTCCTTGGCGGCGTCTGGCAGCACGATGCCGCCAGCGGTGGTGGTTTCGGCTTCCAGTGGCTCAACAACAATCCGGTCATCCAGAGGCTTCAGTTGCATCGCTTGGTGCTCCGTAGTCAGGTTTTATCTGTGAGGTGTGTGTAGTTTTGAGTTTTGTCTTCTGGGCCGTCCTCAGCGTGGCCTACATCATGCCGCCGCCCATGCCTCCCATTCCGCCCATGCCTCCCATTCCTCCCATGCCGCCCATATCGTGGTGGTCGTCATGGTGGTGGTCATCGCCAGCCTCTTTGGGCTCGTCGACGATGATGCAGTCGGTAGTCAGCAGCAGGCAGGCAACGCTGGCCGCGTTCTGCAGAGCCGAGCGGGTCACCTTGGCAGGATCGACGATGCCAGCGTCGAACATGTTGACATCTTTGTCGTTCAGGGCGTCGTAACCGTCTTCGCGATTCTTCATCTTGCGAACGCGGTTGGCGATGACCGAGCCGTCCTTGCCGGCGTTGTCAGCGATCAGCTTGAGGGGAATGTCGAGGACATTCTTGATGAGCTTGACGCCGCGTTTTTCGTCTTCGATGGTCAGCGCCTTCTCGAGTTTGTCGAGGGCCTTCTCGCAGCGAATCAGAGTCACGCCACCGCCAGGAACGATGCCTTCGGCAATGGCAGCCCGCGTGGCGGCCAGGGCGTCATCGAACAGATCCTTGCGTTCCTTCATCGACGTTTCAGTCGCGCCGCCGACGCTGATCTGAGCCACGCCGCCGGCCAATTTGGCCAGGCGTTCCTGCAGCTTTTCGCGATCGTATTCGCTGTCGGTCTGGGTGATTTCCTGACGGATCTGAGCGGCCCGGCCTTCAATTTCAGCCTTCTTGCCGGTGCCCTGCACGATGGTGGTGTTTTCGGCATCAATCGTGAGCTTCTTGGCGATGCCCAGGTCGGCCAGGGTCACGTTTTCCAGCTTGATGCCCAGATCTTTGAAGATCGGCTTGCCGCCGGTGACGACACCGATATCGCCCAGAATCGCCTTGCGGCGATCGCCGTAGCCAGGAGCCTTGACGGCCGCCACGCTAAGGATGCCACGCATCTTGTTGACGACGAGCGTGGCGAGAGCTTCGCCTTCGACATCTTCGGCGATGATCAGCAGCGAGACCTTGGCCTTGGAGATCTTCTCCAGCAGTGGCACGAGCGACTTGGCGGAGCTGATTTTTTCTTCGTAGATCAGAATCCGGCAGTTTTCGAGGACAACTTCCTGCGAATCCTGGTCGGTCACGAAGTGCGGCGAGAGGTAGCCACGCTCGAACTGCATCCCTTCGACCAGTTCGACGTTGGTGGTGACCTGCCGGCCTTCTTCAATGGTGATCACACCATCGGCACCGACTTTGGCCAGCGCATCAGCCAGCTTCTCACCGATTTCGGCGTCGTTGTTGCCGGCGATGGTCGCCACGGTCCGCGTGTCCTTCTTATTGCTCGCGGAAACGGGGCGGGACAGCGTCTTGATCTCGACGATCACGGCTTCGACAGCCTTCTGCACACCGCGGCAAAGGGACATCGGGTCAGCCCCGGAAGCCACATGGCGCAGGCCTTCGCGATAAATCGCTTCGCCGAGAATGGTGGCCGTGGTGGTGCCGTCGCCGGCGATGTCGCTGGTCTTGGAGGCCGCTTCCTTGATGAGCTGGGCGCCCATGTTTTCAAAGGCGTCTTCCAGATCAATGTCTTCCGCGACGGTGACGCCGTCCTTGGTCACTTTGGGAGCGCCCCAGCCCTTGTCGAGGACGGCGTTGCGGCCGCGGGGCCCGAGGGTACTGCCCACAGCCCGGGACAACTTGCCAGCGCCAGCCAGCAGGCTCTTCCGCGCTTCCTCGTCGAACGTCATCAGTTTCGCCACAGTTGCTCCTCACTTACTTGATTTATCTGTGCCCCGCAGGAGGCGGCCCCCAGCGGAGACTCCGACTCATCCGAAAGCTGCCTCATCCGCAAGATGCCGAGAACGCTCATCCGTTGCCGCAGGAGAGATCGCTCCCCGAGCGTTGCCCTCAGGTAGCAATCCGCGCGCCGAATGACGGGCGTTCCGCAAGGTATTTGACAATGGCTGGTTGCGGTCAGAAATCGCGGCTGGCTGTTCGTGGCAGTCGCTGCCAATCTGGCAGAAACGGCGCTTCTCAGTGACAGTATTTGCCAATACGTCCGTAGAATGGCCTTCCTCGGCGGGCGATCACAACGATGGGGCCGGACGACGCCCTGCTCCGCTGCTGTCGACCTGCTCGTTGGAGCGAAGTCTGGTTGAGCCACGCCTTGGGAATGCCATGCTACGGGATCCGCTCACCGCGACTCCCTTGCCGCTGCTTCAAAGAACAGCAGCAGGTCGCGAATTTCTTCGGCCTCGAAGGTGCTCAGGAGGCCAACAGGCATGGGGGACGTGGGAGAGGGGGATTCGGACTGGATGTCGTCGAGG
>JAKFUF010000159.1 GCA_021732845.1 Planctomycetaceae bacterium
GCCCATCGTCTGGCAGAACTTCTGGCGCAACCGCCCAAAACGCCACGCCGCCTGAACCAGAGATCAAGGACACCATTCACAGTCAACAGAGAAGCAAGATTCAACCAAGATTCCAGACGCTCACACGCGTGTTCTCCGGTTGATTGGGCCACATGCAGCCGGGTCCCGGTGGCGGTCTGGAGCGTTCTGCGGGGAGCGGGGAACGAAAAAGCAACCGAATTCGCTCAGTCGGCCTTGCATGTTCGACAATAATAGAACATACTCGCCATCTGTCGAACTCAAGGAGTTTTCATGACTGGACGACGACCCAAACCATCGCGTGACGAGTCGCAGCCCGATCCTTTGCCTCCGGGATTGACCGAAATGGAATGGGTCATCATGCAGGTGGTCTGGGAGCGGGCGCCGTGCGCGGCCGGCACGGTTCAGGAGGCGCTGCAGGAGGCGCATGGCTGGGCCTACAGCACGGTCAAGACGACGATGGACCGGATGTGCGCCAAGGGGATCCTGGCCACGCATTCGGTGCGAAATCTGCAGTTGTTCACCCCGGCGATCAATCGCCAGGAAGCCCGCAGCAGCGAGTTCCAAAAGTTTCTCAAGCGGGCCTTCGACGGGGCGATCGGTCCCATGCTGCAGTTCCTCGTGGAGAATGAGGAACTCTCGGCCAGCGAACTGGAGTCCCTGCGGAAGCTGATCCGCAAATCGACGGACAAATCCAAAGACAAATCTTCCGGGCTGGCCGATCAGCCTTCTCCCGGTGTTTCAGCAAAGACACACGATCAACCGTAGTCGGCAATCGCACAGTCAACGCCGGTTGTCGGCGGCAATTTCCATTCTACGCCGTCATCAAGCCACACCGCGGTCGCACTTGATCCCGGTCCTCTTCCCGCGCGTCATTACATGGGGTGTTCCATGCCTGCTCAAACTTCCACGGTGTTGGATTGGTTCAACCAAGCGGGAGTCATTCACTGGGATTTTGCGGTCTCCATGCTGCAGCAGACCACGTTGTTGTTTGTCGTGGTCGGAGCGGTGGATCTGCTGGTTCTACGCCGTTGGCGAACCTCCCTGCGATGCGCTGTGTGGTCGCTGATGCTCGTGAAACTGCTGCTGCCGCCCAGCCTGCAGGGGCCACTCGCACTCACGGGGCTGTTGTCCGCTCCAGCGATTGAGGCCGGGGCCGAGATGCAGCCGCTCCGTCGGAAGAGCCCTCCGGTTGAAATGAGTCGCCAGATCACGGCGTCTCCTCCGGCAGCCGTCGGTCAGGGAGGTCCTGCGGACGCGACCCGTTCGACCACGGCCAGCGCCACACAAGTCGCTCTTTCGAGGGAAGACACTTCTCAATATCTCTTGTCGGTGTTGCGGCAGGTGAACTGGAAGACTTGGGTGATGCTGGCATGGGCAACCTGTGTGGCGTTCCTCGGTGGTTTGTTCATTCGCCGGCTGATGGAGGTCCGCAGCCTGGTCAAGTCCAGCCGGCCGGCCAGCAGCCGGTTGCAAGCCGCCCTGAGGGACGCGCAGCGGACATTGGGCGTTCCGGCGGCCTCCCTGGCCATTCACATCACGGATCGCCTTCACAGCCCCGCGATCTGTGGCTTCTGGCAGCCCGCCATTCTCGTGCCACAGACGCTGGAGCGCGTCCTCACACCAGACCAGTTGCGGCTGGTGCTGGTGCATGAAGTCATCCACTGGCGGCGGGGTGATCTCTACCTGAACGCGGCGCAGTCGCTGCTGCAAATCGTCTATTTCTACAACCCCTTGGTGTGGGCGTCCAATCTCGTGCTGCGCCGTCTGCGCGAGTATGGCGTCGATGAGGAGACGCTGATCATGAGCCACAGCTCCGCAGGAAATTATGCTGAAACACTGGTCAATGTCGCCGCCAGTTCCAGCCTGCCACGGACTGTGCCACGGCTCGCGCTGGGCGTGATTGAGTCGCGTTCGTCGCTCACCCAGCGCGTGGAGCGCATGTTGTCCCGGCCGCTCCCGGCAAGCAGCCGACTCGGCTGGAAGGGGCTGCTCTGCACGATGCTGCTGGGGGTGGTTCTGCTTCCGCTGGCGGGTCGGAAGCAGATTCTGCAGGCCGAAGACAAGCCTGCGGCCCAAGCCAGTCCCGAGAAAGCAGTGACGAAATCTCCGGCAGCCACGGAACTGGATCTCAACACCGCGGCAATCTCTGCGGAGCTGCGAAAGGCTTTGCAGACGGCGGAACCTCACGTGGCGATGCTGCGGACCGAAGAGATTGCAGAGGAGATCCTGAGCATCGGCGGAGAAGCCACGAAACTTTTGACGGCGGCCGGTGTGACGAATGTCGAAAAGGGCGAACTTGCCGGAGTCGTGATTGATGTCAACAACAAGCCCGTGGCGGGTGCCAAGGTGGATGTGTGGCACTGGCACCCCGGCAACGAAACAACCACCAACGAACAGGGCGTCTTCCGGCTCAAAGGGTTCGAGGAGGGGGACAAACTGGAAGTGCTGATTTCCAAGCCAGGGTTCTCGCCACGGCTCTACCTGTCGCGTGTCACTGGCCGAAAGGACTGGGCGATCATCCTGCGAAATCAGACCTATGTGGAAGGTGTGGTTGTCGGGCCGGACAAAGTGCCGGTGCCGGGAGCCACGGTGCGGGCGAAGTGCGGTCCCTTCGAGTTGGACGGCGGGGTCGTCGATGAAATCCCCTTCGAAACGACCAGTGCGGCCGACGGTACTTTCCGGCTCCATCTGTTCCCCAACATCTACGACATCGAGGCATCGGCAACGATGCGTGGTGTGGCGCGCCATGCCAAGCTCAAGGTCGCTGCAAATCAAGCCACAAACCAACCGATTGAATTGCAGGCCGGCATTCGCTTTGAGGCGCTCGTTGTCGACAGTGAGTCCGGCAAGCCGGTGGAGGGCTTCCGCCTGTTTCGCTGGAGTCCGCCGTTCCTCAGCGCCCAATCTGGCCCTGATGGCAAGCTGGTCCTTAATGAACTGTTTCCCGGGACGATGGAATTCAACTGCGGCGGTGGCGAGAAAATGGACGCTGGCGGCGTTGTTTACTTTGGACACGGCAACTTCGGCCGCTGGTGGTCTCCCGATGCCAAACATCCCCACCAGAAGTTCTTCATCGACCAAACCAGGGAAGGCTGGCAGCGGAACTTCGATGATCTGACGTTTGAACTCGCCATGGGCATGGATCCGGTCAAGATCGTGGTCGAACAGGGGGTGACGGTCAGCGGCCGCGTCACAGATCCCGATGGAAAACCGGTGGCCAAGGCCACAATCGCGCCAGCCCGGACCGGTTCGGGCAACTCGTTGACGGGCGACACCCGCTACAGCGTTCGAACCGATGAAAACGGCCTCTATCGTGTCGTCCTGCCTGCCAGCAACAAAAGCCGCTACAACCTCGTGGCTCACGACGGCGACTACAACGAGTGGCGGAAATGGGCCAACGGCGTCTCGGAGCCCTTCCAAACCAAGCCCGGGCAGGTGATCCAGAATCTGGACCTGAAGCTTACCGTTCCCGGTGTGGTCCGCGGTCGCTTCACCATCGCCGGGAAGCCCGCGGCTGGCAAGTCCATCCGCACACACGATTTCGCCAAGCACGAAAATCGCTACTACGACCCCACCGTCAAGACGGCTGCCGATGGGACCTTCGAACTGAAGTTTGTACGGCCCGGAAAGCACTATCTGCAGGCCGAGCAGTTCTGGCTGGATGCCGCGGACGGGAAGATTTCCCGGATCATTGAAGTCAAACCCGGCGAGGTGCTTGAGGGAATGGATCTGAACACGGAGCGGGAGGAACGTTAGCCTTGAGGTCTGTGACGCGGGTTGGCACAGCCCCAACGAATTGGATTGGGGACGACATGATTTCAGATTCAGGCCCCCTGTCAAACTGGGCCTGAAGCGGGTCACAAGCTTCAGCCGGCTTTTGTACTCAACCGGGAGTTCTCCAGGATGCTGTTCAAAAACAGTCGGCGGATGACGTCGTAACCACGGTCGTTGGGGTCTTCGATGTTGTCGTAAAACCAGTAGTGCGGATCGGCGGCATCGTAGGTCTGCCGCCAGAATTGACGGCAATGGGCACCATGTCCCAAGAACGTCTTGTGCAGCGGCACAACGTGGACGTTCGAATGCCGTGCCGCACATTCCCGAATGATCGTGTTGTAGCGGCCATGGATCGCCAAGCCATCGGGCCAGTGCGGCAGATAGACACTGGGTGCATCGCCCACACCGTCCGTCGGGTCGTAGATGTCGCCGAGGTAAATCTCGCAGCCACCCGGAAAGCTGGCTTGGATCTTCTTGAGCATTGTCTCCAGGCGTTCGCGATACGCCTCGATCCACGGCTCCGCCTGGGCCAGCGTCGCGCCGTACATGGCACACTCACGCGGTGCCGAACGCCCGTAGTTGTGGATGATGTCGTTGCCGCCTGTTGTGATCACCACCAACCCAAACTCATCCGCGCCATGTGTGTCAAGCCGCTCCTCGATCACCGCCAGATGATCCTTCGATGTCGAGCCTGAAACCGCCAGGTTGTTGAACCGGAGGTTTGGCAAGACTTGCGAAAGGCACACCCCCTGCATGTTCGGAAACTCGTTGGCGGGGTTCTTGACGAGCCGGGCGAAGTAAGAGCGGTCTGGCGTGTCGGCTCCGAGGCCGGCGGTGATGCTGTCGCCGATGCCAATTAGCCAGACGGTCTTTGTAGACCATGGCTGTGCGAAGGCGGTCTTGTCCACCGCTGGACCGGCTGGTCCCGCGCCGATCGGCCGCGCCAGGAAAAACTGCTGGTACAGGACCGCACCGAGGACGAGGAATCCGCCAATCCCCAGAATGACCGCCAGTCGCCTCGTCCGAGCCGCCATGATGGACCTCGCCGCAGACCTGCCGGATTGGAACAACTTCAATTCACGGGAGGCGTCTTGCGCCGGAACTCGTAGCGTGGCTCTTCACCACGCCACAGCCGCACAATGTTTGTGCGGTGCCGAAGAATGATCAGGCTTGGTACCAGCAGACTGAAGAAGGCCAAGCCCCGGTTCTCTGCCGAGAAGGGCGTGGGAGAGAGCAGGACGAGTTGCGTGACGGCGAATGCCAGGGCAGCGGCGATCGACGACAGCGAGACAATGCGGAAGGGAACGAACAGGGCAAAAAAGGCAAAGGCCGCGACCGCCGACCCGATCGGTCCCAGACACAAGACCACACCGAGGGCGGTGGCAACCCCCTTGCCGCCGCGAAAGCCGAGCCACACCGGGAACATGTGCCCCACGATCGTCCCCACGCCCGCCACGACGTGACTCAGAGAATCTGGATCGCTGAAGAACAGCCGTGGCAGCAGCAGCGCCGGGAGAAAACCCTTGAGCGCATCCAGAACCAGCACCAGCAGCCCCCACTTGCTGCCCAGCACCCGGCCCACGTTGGTGGCCCCGATGTTCCCGCTGCCATGCTTGCGAATGTCAATTCGCCCCGCGGCGAGAGCTACGAGGAGCCCGAAGGGGGTCGAACCGATGGCGTACGCCGCAAGAAACAGCAACAGGAGGGAGGTCAACACAATGTGG
This sequence comes from Planctomycetaceae bacterium, assembly GCA_021732845.1. Taxonomy (GTDB): domain Bacteria; phylum Planctomycetota; class Planctomycetia; order Planctomycetales; family Planctomycetaceae; genus JAKFUF01. The sequence continues at coordinate 5,520 of JAKFUF010000159.1, forward strand.
AATCGAACCAGAGCCAGCAGTGAGCGAGAGGCGACAAGTCTCGCAGATTGAGCCACGGGTGAACAGCGGCTACTGCTGGCAATGGCAGGGCTGGCCAGTTCTACGATGGCGATTTGAGACCCACCGGACGGCTTGCGCCGTGCCCGTAAAAGGCAAGCGGCAGGACGCGAGCCCTCCGGTGAGCCACGCGGGTCGATCCACACTCAGCGGGGCAAGCCCGCTGGTGCGTCACGCTGCCGGCAAAGCGATGAGACGACATGCAGCGGCCTGGCGCTGCATTGGTTTGCTCACGTCAATTCGGGAATCGGCTGGCCATGGTCGACGATCGGGGTCGGCCGGCCATTGAAATCCTTGATCAGCGTCTTGCTGGAGTCGATGCCAAGGTGATGATAAATTGTTGCCAGAAAATCGCCGGGACCGCAGATCCGCTGGACCGCATCCTCACCGCGTTTGTCGGTCGCCCCGATGAACCGGCCGGTCTCGATGCCGCCGCCAGCCCAAATGTTGGAGAATGCCCGCGGCCAGTGGTCGCGGCCCGGCTGGGTTGTCCCAGCCGGCGCGCTGGCGTTGCCCGCGCCGGTGCTGGGGGCATAGCTGATCCGTGGCGTGCGTCCGAACTCTCCCGTCACCACCACCAGCACCCGCTTGTCGAGGCCGCGGTCGTAGATGTCCTCGATCAGGGCGGTCACTGCCTGATCGTAGACTTCCGCACGGAATCTCATCGCTTCGAAGACGTTGTGATTGACCGCGTGGTCATCCCAGTTCTGGACGCGGCCGCACAACGGACCACTGAGGCTGGTGGTCATGACCTCGACGCCAGCTTCAACGAGCCGCCGCGCCAGGAGCAGTTGCTGCCCCCACGCATTGCGGCCATAACGGTCGCGCACGCGCGGATCTTCGCGGCTGAGGTCGAACGCTTCCTTGGTCTTGGAGTTGGTCAGCAGCGTCATTGCCTGCGTTTCGAACTCGTCGAGCGCGGACAGTTCGCCTTGCTGGTCGAAGGTCCGCTCCAGCGTGTCGAGCTTTTGCCGCAGCGTGGACCGGCGGCCCAACCGGCGAACCTCGCCGGAATCGGACAGGCCGATGTTGGGCACGGAGAAGGTGGGGGAATTGGGGTCCCCATGCACCGTGAATGGGGAATAGGCGTCGCCGAGGTAGGCGGGGCCGTTGTACTCCAGCGGTGGGTTGATGCCACAGTACGCCGGGAGCGGAGTCTGCCGTGGCCCTTCTTTCGACCGCAGGTAATTGGCCACCGTCATCCAGTCTGGATAGCGTGGCTTCGGCTTGTCGCGGGTGTCTGGATCGCCCGACAGCAACTGCATCGAACCCGCCGGATGCCCGCCCGCCTTCTGCTGCATGGACCGCAGCACGGTGAACTTCTGCGCGAGCTGCGCGTGCCGGGGCATCAGTTCCGAAAACTGCAGACCCGGCACGGCGGTGTCGATGTTGGAAAACGGGCCGGCATACTCGCTGCCCGCGTTCGGCTTGGGGTCGTAGGAGTCGATGTGCGAAAACCCGCCCGGCTGCCAGACCATGATCACCGCGGTCTTCTCGCGGCTGGTGGTCTCGGCGGCCTGCAGGGAACGCTGCGTCCGCAGGCGCAGCAAACCAGGCAGACTGAGGCTCGCAAAGCCCGCCAGACCCATCCGCAAAAACTCGCGCCGGCCGCCTGGTCCGAGGCAATTCATCGCAGCGTTTGGTGTGGAACGGCTCATTTGGACTCCGGCGATTTGACGCGAATGGTGATCGGTTCCGACACCACAATATCCACAATATCCGTTGGCTGGGCACGCTGTGTCGCGCGTGTCAATTCGGCCATGGCGGCCGCCAGTGTCGCCGTGGCGACTTTCTGCTTTTCCGCCACGGCTTTAACCGCATTCTCCGCTTCCAGTTTCTTTTCGGCAGTCTCGGCGACAGGGGCCTCGGCCAACTTCTTGGCTTCGGCCTCCAAAGTGGCGATCTCCTGTGCGGCTTTCCGGCGCGACTCTTCGGCTGCGGCCACCATGTCCAGCCGATGGCGGTACTTGGCAACGGTATTGCCCTGGAAGGCAATCAGATAGTCGCCCGGAGGGGTCTTGAGTGCCGCCAGATCAAGGACCGCCTGCGAGCTGTCGGCCGTCAGAGAAACATCAAAGGCGGGAGCACGCTCGAAGCCCGCGCCGATCGGCTTCAACTGCATCGTCGCGGCGGAGAATTCGCTGCGGATCGCCTGCACCAAGGGAATCGTCAGTTTTTCGCCAACCTTCGCTTCGATGACACCCTTGTTGACTGGCCCGATCGTGATCGGAGCCAGGTCAAAACCGCCAATGGAGACGGGGACGTCCATCATCAAGCGTGGGCTGGGAATCTCACCCCACGAATCGGGAATCGGCCAGGCGAATGAGGCCAACCGGCAGGGTCGTGTGACGGTGGCTTCTCCGATTTTGGCCCGACCGAAAAAGTTGGCACTGGCAAAGGCCCGTGGCGCGTTGGCGCTGGTCGTCACCAGCATCATGCCCCGCGATTGTCCTGCCGGAATCTTCAAGCCGTTAGCGGTCATCCCCTCGGGCAGATTCTCCATCGCCAGTTCGATGTCGCCATCGAAGCCGTCGCGGCGAATGGCAATGACTTCCAACGCCATTGTCGATCCGCCTCGTAGAGAGATCGGCTTGGACAGCGCATTGCGGTCGCCGTTGCGCAGTTCCATGTGCTGAGCCCAGGCCACCAGGGCAAAATCGGGTGCCGCCTGCCGAATCACCAGCCGGTAGACGTTTCGCGGATCGTTTCGCGTGCCGCCAAACAGGTCCGTGATCTGCAGGCGATGCAAACCGTCCTCTTGAATGGTCAGCTTGCCCAAGATGTCGGCCGTACCGGCGTTGTATGGCGGGCCATCATAAGCGTAACCATTGCTGGAGACTTTGACGGGGCTGGGGATGTCGCTGAACTCAGCCACGTCCGTCAGGGCTTCTTGGTCGCCATTCCGCTTTACATGCTGCACGAGAATCGACGGATCGGTCGGCCGGCCCAACCGCTCTGAGGCGACTTCGACCCACCAGACTTCACCCTTTTTGGCTTCGAATTCAAACACATCCACGTCGGCGGCGGGAAAGAAGCCACCAGCAATGTCACAGGGAAGGGCGATCTTCTGTGCCTGTTGCCGTTCATTGTTCGGCTCGGATTCGTTGGTGGCAGCCGCTTGGGGCAGGCCGGTGGGCGGCCAGGAGAACGAGCTGACGATGCTGGTCGACGGCTGCCGGACAATTGGTGCGTCCGGCGGCAGTTCCTGAACCGCGAGGCGATAGTAGTACGGCTGGCCGCCTTTGAAGGTCAATTCGTGCACCTTGACGATGTACTTGCCATCGGCGGGAACCTTGAAGTCCAGTGCCCCGCCGCGGCGCTCGACCAGCAGGTCGCGGCCCATGGCGTCGGCGATGATCACCACGGCATCCAACTTGGAGTCGATCCCTCGCGTGGCACAATCCACCAGAATCCGCTGCCCCTGTTTCGCCTCGAACCGGTAATGGTCGACGGCACGGGCGGAAATGGTCGCGTTGCAGACCGAATTCACTGGCACATCCATCGCCGTGGCAACCGTCTGATTGGGCAGCTTTTGGCTGACTTCAGCCAGTGTGCCAACCGAAAAGATGCGTGATGACGACAGTCCCAGCCGCGACATCACGCGGGATTCGTGCAGGCCCAGCGGACAGTCGGCGGCGATGCTGACAACGTACTTGTTCGGCTCGGCTTTGCCGGCGGCATCGAGCTTCGGTGCGGCCGTGATCCGCGAATCCGAGAAGACCAGGTCGCCCAGCTCTTCGAGATGTTCGCCGCTGATCGTGACTTCGAACTGCGTCCCGGCCTTGCCCCCCATCGGCTGCGTCGTAAGCAGCCGCGGCGCGGGCAGGCAGACCGACTGCGCCAGCACCATGGACGACAGCAGGCAGCAAGCCACGCCGAACAGCGTGACGTTCCGTAGAGTTCGTCGGAAGGAGTGAAATCGAATCATGTTTTTCACGTGCCTGCTGTTCCAATGGACGATTTGGTCATTGGGACTTGGTCATTGTTTCATTGAAACGTCAGTGGTTGAACAGGAACTCTTTGCTGTTGATCAACGCCCACAGCAGATCCTGGAAGTTCTCGCGGCTGGCACGCTGGGCGTCGACCGGGTTGCCGGCGGCATCTAGGGGAACTTCCGCGAGGTATTCCAAGGCCGTTTTCAATTCGTCGGCCCGTGGCTCACGCGCGAACGCTGCCATGTAGAGTTCGCGGACCTTCGCTTCCGGCGGGCCGGCTTGTTTTGCCAACTTTTCCCCGCGTCCCTGGCCGTTGGCCAGTTTTGCCTTGATGTCCGCCGCATTGATCAGGTGCAAACTCTGCGACAGGCTCGACGACTGAACTCGTTCGCATTCGCAGACGCTCTCGCCCTCGGGGCGTCCGAAAACTCGCAGGAATGGCGTCGAATTGTTGTAACTGTTGTCGGGCAGGGCCACCGCCCGCGTGCCGGGCGGCAAGTTTTGGAAATCGGTCTGCGTGGCTGTCAGACGGTCAATCGCGTCGAGCAAGACTTCCGCCTGCAAGCGGCGCGGATAGTACCTTGAATAGTTCTGCCGGTCGACGAGATTGTGCGCGTTGGGGACCGAACTCAACTGGTAGGCCTGTGACCGCGTGATGGCGCGCACCAACTCCTTCAAGTCGAATCCGCTGGCGATGAAATGCTGTTCCAAAGCAGCCAGCAACTCGGGGTTGGTGGGCGGATTGGAATCGCGGATGTCGTCTTCCGGCTCGATCAGCCCCCGCTGAAAGAAGTGCTTCCAGTAGCGATTGACGAGAGCCTTGGCAAAGAACTTGTTGTCCTTGGTGCTCATCCAGTCGGCAAGCCGCAGCCGCGGGTCGAAGTCGGCGGCGATCTCGGGGAGAGTGTCGCCGAGCGCCGCGGGTCGCAGAGGCACACCGGTCTTCATGTTGTTGGCGGTGGCGATGCCCCGCTTGTGGAAGATCAGGTCTTCACCACGCGTGCCCGAGGGTTTGCGGCCCACCTGGGTGAAGAACGCGGCCAGCGAGTAATAGTCGTCCTGGCTCCAGCGTTCGAAGGGATGATGGTGGCATTGGGCGCACTGCATCCTCACCCCGAGGAAGAGCTGAGCCACGTCTTCCAGTTGTTCCTTGGGCTCCTTCACCCGCTTGTACCAGGCGACGGGCGGATTGCCGATGACTGTTCCCGTGGCTGCCAGCAGTTCCCGAACAAACTGGTCGTACGGTTTGTTGGCCAGCAGGCTGTCCCGCACCCAGGCGTGAAACGCGAAGTTGGAGACGATGTCGCTGGCATCGTCCCGGCGATTCTTCAGCAGCGTGGTCCACTTGGCGGCGAAGAAGTCCGCATAGTCGGGGCTGCGGAGCAGATCATCAATTAGGCGGTCCCGCTTGTCGGATGTGATGTCGGCGAGAAACGCCGTGGCTTCCTCCTCGGTTGGCAATCGGCCGCCAATATCCAGCGTCACCCGCCGCAAAAACGTGGCGTCGTCGCAGACTGCCGAGGGAGGAATCCCCAGTTGCTTCAGATTCGAGAAGACATGCTCATCGATAAAGTTCTTGGCGGGGGGCAGATTGTCCACCGGTGCCCCAAGTGGGACTGCGGCACTGAACACGGCCACGCGTCCCTGATAGCGGACCATCACCGAGACTTTGCCGGAAATCTCCAGCACGCGCACGAGGCCTGCGGGGCTGACTTCAGCCATCGCCGCGTCGTTGGATTCGTACAGAGCCTGCGGCGTCACATCGCGGACACTGCCATCGGAGTACTTGGCCACCGCTTTGAGCTGCTGTTCTCCCTGTGGCTTCACCGAACCCCGCTCTGGCTGAATCTCAAACGAGACCAGTTTGGGTGTCGCCGCAGTGTCAAACGGTGCGCCCTGTTCAATCCAGTTGCGCAGGAGGGCGTATTCCGCCGAATCCGCCTTCAAACGAACGCCGCCACCGTGCGGAATCTGTCCGGTCGCCTTTTGCAGCAGCAGGCTGCGGTCCGGAGTGCCGGCGAACAGCCGCCGTCCGCGCCCCTCGTTCATCAGATGCTCATAATCTTCCTGAGGTTCAAACCCCAGCAGGGAGAGCTGAAATCCGTTCTGGCCGTTTCCCGCTTTCGCATGGCAGACGCCGACATTGCAGCCCGCCTTGGTCAAAATCGGTACGATGTCGTTGCTGAAACTGACCGTGGCTTGGGCCGGTTCCTCTCCCTGCACCGCCGGGGCGAACCCCATGGCAATGACGCAGAAGAACACAAGAGCATGCCTTATCCGGCAACTATTTGCACCAACCATTTCGCGTCCAACAGACCAGCGGAGCGTGGGGAACGTACAAGCGTACTTCATCCAGCGTCAAACCCCAAAACTCATCAATCAAATTTAATGGGTTCGGTCGGTTGGCGTCAACAAGGATCCTCCTCTGGCGTCTCGAGCTGAAACGTCTTTGATCCATTATTCTGAGAAAGCGAGTGGGGCACCAAACTGGAATTCAATCCAATTGAAACTGCGCCAGATACTCGTCGACTTCGTGCTGCTTCGCGTTTGGCTGGTCGGCTTTCAGCAGGACGAAACGCTCCAGCACCAGCACGTCCATGTTGGTCGCCAGGAAGCATCGCCAGGCGTGTTCATGGGAACAGACGATGGGCTCGCCCCGGACATTGAAGCTGGTGTTGATGACCACCGGGCAACCGGTGCGTTCCGCAAACTTTGTCAGCAGGCGGTGGTAGCGCCCGTGGCGGTCGGCGTCGACCGTCTGCACACGAGCCGAATAGTCGACGTGCGTGATTGCCGGCACATCACTGCGGGCCACCTTGAGCTTCTCCAGGCCGAACAGGTTGGCATCGCTTCCGTGCAGTTCGATGCGGCGTGACGGTTGGACGGGAGCCACGAGGAGCATGTAGGGACTTTGCTCTCGGGGGCGCATTTCGAAGAATTCTTCCACCCGGTCTTCGAGGATGGAGGGCGCAAATGGACGGAATGACTCGCGGAACTTGGTCTTGAGATTCATTTCCGACTGCATGTTTCGGCTGCGGGCGTCCCCCAGAATCGACCGTGAACCAAGCGCCCGGGGGCCAAACTCCATTCGCCCCTGCAGCCAGCCGATCACCTTTTCATTGGCCATCAAGCCGGCCACGTGCGCGCACAACGACTGGTCGTCGTCGAACTTCTGATACTTGGCACCGACTCGGTCCAAGAATGCTTGGATCTCTGCCTCCGCGAATTGTGGCCCCAGGAGGGAGCCTTTCTGGTTGTCACGTGGCTGCGTGGTCCGTGGCTTGTCGAGCAGTTGGTGCCAGATGAGCAGGGCGACGCCCAAAGCCCCGCCGGCATCACCGGCGGCAGGTTGAATCCACAAGTTGTCGAAGGGGCCATCGCGCAAAATCCGGCCGTTGCCAACGCAGTTGAGAGCCACGCCTCCGGCCAGACACAGGTTCTTGGAACCGGTCAGCGCCTGCGCGTGGCGGGCCATGCGAAGCATGATCTCTTCGGTGACGACCTGGACGCTCGCCGCCAGATCCATTTCCCGCTGCGTGAGTTTGGACTCCGGTTGACGCGGCGCTCCGCCGAACAACCGGTCAAACTTCCGCGAGGTCATCGTCAGGCCCTGGCAGTAGTTGAAGTACGACATGTCCATGCGGAACGAGCCGTCTTCCTTCAAATCCAGCAGTTCCTTCAGAATCAAATCGCTGAAGCGTGGCTCACCGTAGGGCGCGAGCCCCATCAGCTTGTATTCGCCGGAGTTGACCTTGAAGCCACAGTAGTAGGTGAACGCCGAGTACAAGAGGCCCAGCGAGTGCGGAAATCGCAGTTCCTGCAGCAGTTTCAGACTGTTGCCGCGCCCATGACCAATGCTGGCCGTGGCCCATTCACCAACTCCATCCATCGTGAGGACGGCAGCTTCCTCAAACGGCGAGGGGAAAAATGCGCTTGCCGCATGCGATTCGTGATGCTCGGCAAACACGTAGCCGCGTCGATACTCATGATGCAGGCCGCGGCTCAGCTCTCGCCGGTGATACAGCTTCTGCTTGACCCACAGCGGAATTGACTGCAAAAACGACCGAAAGCCAAGGGGGGCAAACGCCAGGTAGCTCTCCAGCAGCCGTTCGAATTTCAGCAAGGGTTTGTCGTAAAAACCGACATAGTCGAGCTGCGAGGCCGTCAGTCCCGCCTCGCGCAGGCAGTAGTCCACCGCATTTTGCGGAAAGCCGGCATCGTGCTTCTTCCGGGTGAACCGCTCTTCCTGGGCCGCGGCCACAATCTCGCCATCAATCACCAGAGCTGCGGCAGAATCGTGGAAGAAGGCAGAAATGCCCAAAATGGCGGTCATCTGTTGTTCCGGAAACTGTCTGGAAAGCATCAGGCAGCAAATTGTAGCCGGTTTGCGGCAAATTCCGAATCCGCTGCAGGCCAGCACTTTGGCCATGGGGCCAAAAGCGTAACGGCCGCTGGCAAATTGCCAACGGCCGCGAAGACTTGAGGTCTTTCTCAAAGACATCCCGTGTCGTTAGAAGCGAATGTAGATCCCGCCACCCGTGCGACCGTAGCCTCCACCGAAGCCGCCGTTGTTGTATCCCCCGAATCCGCGATACCCGCCTCCGTAGCCACTGCCGTATCCGTTGTTGTAGCTCCCGTAGCTGCCATAACCGCGATTGTAGGAACCGTTCCCGTAACCGCCCCCGTAACCGCGGTTGTAACTGCCGTAGCCACCGCCGTAGCCGCCGCCGTAGCCGCCACCATAACCGCCGAAGCCACCGCGTGGACCGCATTGAGCCTGAGCCGTGCCCATTGTCGCGAAGAGTGCTGATCCCACCAAAACCGCCACCATCAAAAAGCGCTGCATGATGCTGCTCCTCATCCCGTTTTTGACTTGGCCTGAATGCCGGTAACGGGAGGCACTCAGGATTGTTGATCCCCCAAAGGCGTTGGCGGTTGGAAGGGTCGTTTGTTTGATGACAATTAGATACGCACCTCTCGTGCCAAAAGTGGTCTCTAATTATTTTGTTTCCACAACATGCTATTGCGTCAGTGGATACATCAATTATTCGAGATGCCGAAATCGAGAAGTTTGCGAAACTGCCCACAGTCGATATCAAAGTGACTTCATGACGTCAAGTCGATTTGACGACACCGTTCCGAACGACGGCAAACTCGTGGTGCGATCATTCAGGCTTTCGACTCTGGCTCTTTCAACTTCGCCTTGCGCTCCTCGAGTTTTTTCTGGTGGATCGCATGCTTGTAACCCACGAACACATGCTCGGCCATGAGAGTGGTCTGGGCGACCAACTCGTCAACGCGATTGCGCATCACGGCATAGACGGCCAAGGCCGGAATCGCCACACACAGCCCCTGAAAGGTGGTGACCAGGGCTTTGTAGATGCCGGGTGCAAGTTCCGAGACCTGTGGATTCGCCTTGTTTTCGAATTCCATGAACGCCTCGATCATTCCCTGCACGGTCCCCAGAAGTCCCAGCATCGGGGCGATGGTGCCAAGCAGCGTGAAGTATTCCAATTTTCGAAAGAGCCGCGCGGCTTGCTGTGAGCTGGCATCCTCCATGGCCTTTTCGATCGCCGCGTAACCCATCGGCGCTTCCGCCAATCCGGTCGCCACCACATATCCCAGATAGCTCTTCTGCTGGCGGCAGCGCTCTTCCGCCTGCCGCAGTTGTCCTTCTCCGATCAGTTTGTGGAGATCTTCAGCCAGACCGCGAGGCATCAGCGTGCCGCGGCGCACGGTCAACAGCGTTTCCAGGATCAGAGCCAGAAACGCCACGCTCAGGGCGATGATCACCCAGCCGATCGTGCCACCCTCAAAAATCAGCAAACGCACCAGAATCCCGGTGTCATTGCCCGGGGCGGCGTTCTTCTTGGCGGCGACTGGGTCTGGTTTGGCGGGATCAACCGCGTTGGCCGCGGGCTCCTGAGCCACGGCGTGACTGGAGCATGAAAGGCAGGCCGGACCAACGCCGCACAACAGCACCAACGCCAGCGCAAAGCGCATTCGAACTTCTGCGGACATGCGGTGAACATCCTTATCTTCGCATTTGCATGCATGGGCATTGGGGACTGGCAGGCTGGCCAGCATACAGACGCCGCCGTGCCGCCGAAAGATCCCCGCGTCTTGTAACGGTCCCAGCCCTGTCGTGGCCGCCATCGGCCACAACCCGGAACGCGTGAGCGCGCATTGGCCTCCGGTTCCAAACCTTCGGCAATGGCCAGTCTCCGGCCCGACGGCCTCCGGCTGATTGAAGATCCCATCTCGAAAACTGACCGGACGTCCTGCCATGACCGCCAAGGTTGGCGGGTTCTGCGATCTGGGAGCGAACTGGGTTTGCCGGTGCCCGCGGGGAACTCGCGCTTTTGTATTTTGACGTTTCCGACAAAAGCCGATTTTAAATCTCAAATTTGACGTGTCCGACAAAAGTCGGGAGCCTGGACAGCGATTCGTTCGGGCGCTAATGTTTTAGCCGGTGATGGATTTCTGACAGCAGTGGCGGTGGCTGGAGCGGCACGATGCGGCACATGGTGGATCCGAGGGAGCAGCGGCTGTTCAGCCCGTTTGTCGGGCTGTTCTCCGGTCAGGCGAT
>JAKFUF010000044.1 GCA_021732845.1 Planctomycetaceae bacterium
TTTCGCGCGACCTGTAAACCGTTTCGCCATCCCTAGCACTCCCTTGAGCTTATGACGCGGACTCCGCCGATTTCCCAACGCCATTCTTAACATCACCATTGCAACGCGCGAATAGCGACGTACGCCCCCGAAGTCCTCATACCACGGTTCGTACTTCGACATTCGCTCTGATTGTGGTAGTATCACCACACATTTCAGACAGACTCCCCGATGCCCCAGAGCGAAAGTCGCACAATCAATGGCTCGTCAAAGTCTCTTTTCAGATTCAAACCGCAACTGGTTTGCAGTAGCAGAGCACCAGAAGTCGCAATTAGAAAACGAAGTGGCCCGTTTCGACGAAAACCGCTTGCTGAATACGTCTGTTGACGACCTCTGCAATTACTTCGCTGACAAGTATCGAATCGATGTCCCAGTGCTCCAACATGACCACATTGTTGTGGGGCAGCGGGAGGCCAAAGTCGACGTGACTCACCGATTTGATTACATATCTAGCGGACCTGGCAAAACATTGGTGCCTGGTACTACGGTGGAGATTACCGTTCCGTTTACTGGCGAGTCGACAGTTTTTAACTTTCGGCCCACCACATACAGTTACAGTCCGCCTCAGGCAATTATCAGCGGCAACGAGCTGATCATCGAAATAACTGGTATCACCTTGTCGGCAGATGCTGTTCGCGAAGAAATAAAGTCGACCTTGGCTGAGATTGACAAGTATTTGACATGGCTCAGAAAAGATGCTGAGTCACTGAATGCATCGTTGCCGGGTCATGCTCGTGCTAAAATCGCAGCGCGCCGCGACAAATTACTTGCAAGCAAGAATCTCGTTTCATCGCTGGGTTTTGCTCTCAAGGAGAACCCGCATTCTCCGCTGACCTACACTGCATCGAGTGTTCGCCGAAAACTTAACCCCACTCCACCACCCGCAAGTTCTACACCCTATCGACCCGAGCCGAGCCTGTCGGGTCAGGACTACGAACACATCCTCGGCGTTCTTCAAAATATTACTCACGTCATGGAACGAAGTCCCGCAGCATTCGCCAAAATAGATGAAGAATCCCTCCGCATGCACTTTCTCATGCAGCTAAATGGCCATTATGAAGGAGGAGCTACAGGCGAAACGTTTAACTTCAACGGAAAGACCGACATTTTGATCCGCGAAGATGGGAAGAACATCTTCATTGGCGAGTGCAAATTCTGGGGTGGACCAAAAATGCTCACCGAAACCCTGAATCAACTGCTTTCGTACAGTTCATGGCGCGACACGAAGGTGGCCGTTTTGATATTCAACCGGAATAAAGATCTCTCCAAGGTGCTCACCGCTGTGCAGGAAACCGTAAAAGGGCATCCAAATTGCAAGCGAGTCGTAGGCCCAAAGTCAGAGACTGATTTCCGGTACGTGTTTTCACATGTTAGCGATGCTAATCGCGAAATGCTTGTAGCGGTGCTGGTATTCGACGTGCCGAGCTAAACTGTGCCGATTGTTGACTAGCCTCGTGGGGGCACCAAGAAGTGAGGTGTAGCAAATGTTACAGATCATCGGACTGATTGTCGCAGTCTATGCGATGGTTCGCCTCATCCAAGTGCCGATCGAAATGACCGGGGCAAAGGAAGAATTGATTGGCCTCACCTTCAAGGTGCGGTTCTTTATTGTGGCTGCTATGTCAGCCTTTGGATTCCTGATTCTCGGCATCCTGACTCTCATTCTTTTGCTGGCACCATCCAACCCTTTTTCACTAAAACCGGCCCCAAAACGAATCAGTTACGTATCCAGGTGGTTATGCCCAGAAGGATGTGTCGAATGCTCAAAAGTCACATGGAAGCAGTTGAGAAGCAACTCCTAGCAACCAGTCAAATCCCAGCAAATTCCGGCCACTCCCTTCATAAAGGGACGCCAAGAGAAGCATTCATCAAAGAATATCTCGAACGGCATTTGCCATCAAATGTGGCGATCGGTACTGGCGAGATCATTGACGCGTCGTCGAAGCCAGGACAACCAAGAAACCAATATGACATCGTAATCTATCGGCGATCATACCCTAAACTGGACTTCGGAGGCGGTATTTCCGGATTTCTGGTTGAGTCTGTAATCGCAACAATAGAAGTGAAATCGACACTAACGCAATCTGAATTTGGTAAGGCTGCAAAAGCTGCACGGAAGTGCAAGGTACTAATTCCTAGTTCGACACACATCTTTTCCGTTGGTAACGTTCTCCCTGCCGTATTGAATTTCATTGTTGCCTATGACGGTCCGGCAAGTATGACTACGGTCCACGGATGGATTGCTACGGAATACGAGAAGCACGGAATTCCAAAAGTTCAGTTCCCACCGAATGAAGATCAAAGGCTCGCAACTCCCGCTGCTGCACTCGATGCGGTATTTGTGCTTGGGAAGGGATTCTTGTACTTCGACAATGCGATGATTGGATTTTCTAATGAACAGCAACGTCGGGAAAATCCAGGCGCAGCTTGGATTTCCTGTGACACCCCCAGCGGAAGTTTACTGCTTCTTTTCTTGCGCATTCAGGGTGCGACGGAGACCAGCGAGCTGAGATTACTGAATGCAGTGCCTTATCTATCCACGTACGTTTTGCACGGCATCCAGAACCTGACATAGAATTGCGCTCCACGCGGAAAGGGACGGGAGTAGGCTACTCCCGCAAACACGAATATACGGCGTTTTTCGAGGGTTTCGCGGCGGAGAGCGGAATTGGTTTCAACCCGCAAAACGTGGGGAAAACCGCAATTCTGGCCAAACTGCGGAATTATCCGAAGTCCATTGCTCTATCCAATTCTCGGCACGGTCATTCCGCGACTATCTCCAGACCTGCCAAAAACTGATCGAACAGTTCGGAAAGGAACGGCGGGTTGATGACCTGCGCCCGGAAAACTTCCGCGACTTCCGAACCGCTCTCGCCAAGCGGTACGGCGTGACCAGTCTGAAGAACGAAATCAACCGGTGCTGCATCGTCTTCAACTATGCCCATGGCAGTCGACTGATCGACAAGCCGGTGAACTACGGTCAGAATTTTTACCGTCAGTTCGCGAAAACCCTGCGGCGACAGCAGAACGCGATGGGTCCGAAGCTTTTCACCTTGGATGACTAACAGGGACGGAGTGACCAAGGATGATCCCGGAGGGATCACAGCTCTGAGCCGGGGGTTGAGCGAAGTGTCGACAGACACGAAGCGACACCCCGGAAAAGCAAGAGTGACGAACGCACCCCGGCAGGGGTGCCAGCACCGTTCCTCGCCAGATGCTGCGATCCCTCCGGGATGATCTCTTGGCATCGTCGCCGGCGAAAGTGATCCGTTGTAAAAAAGCGACAGTTATTCTTTCTCCGGTCCCCGCACGAGACGATTGCCCAGGCGTGCCGTGCAGTGCGCGGGGGGCCGAGAGGCATGCTGCCAGCCGCAGAGTCAGACACAACGTGCCCATCCCGCAGGCGATCATCACCAGTCGTGCGGGCCACAGCACCTTGATTTCCGCACCGCACACCCAGAACAGGCTCAAAAAAATCGCGGTAGGGGACGGCCCCGGTCCACACCATGTGCGACGCGTGCAGGTGTTCCAACTCATTCGGGTCGATGCCCCGCGCGTGAGTCTCCCCCACAAGCACCAGACAAACGAGGAGGCTGACGGTGAGCAGCCAGGTTGTCGCCCAGGAATCGAGCGGGTTGTTGTCGACGCGCTCGGTGCCCTGCGACATACCTCAAGTCACTCGGAACCATTCAAATCCAGTTCGGGACGTGAATTGTCGCCAATTGTCGGCGGCTGATCTGCAACTGGAATGAGTAGTCACCAGTTCAACGATACGAAAGACCACACGCAGTCAATTGCCAAGCGTAGAAAGATCTGACTGCCGGAAAGGTCGCGCACGCCCATTCAATTGGCCCGTACACAATCTGCCAGACAGGATAGAATTCTTCATGTGCCAGATCCAATAACTCGGTCATGACGTACAGGGCCGGAACGGGGCTGAGAATGTAAATGGCGAGCAGGCCCACTGTCGTCAACACCACGAAAGTGATCAATGGGAAAGGCTTGCGATTGCCGTCATCTGACATTGGATCCATCCAACGGTGGCGGTTCATCTGACGATTGGATTACCTCGCGCCGGCCACGGCGTCAATCTAAGAGTGCGGGCAGGTTTCGCTTCCGCCGGAATAACCGGCATCGCCTGCCGCGACATCAAGTGCGGCCACAGGCGCACCGATAAACACGGATGACAAGCTCAATTTCGGGGTCGAGCGGGGCGAATGCGCGGCTCTTCAGAGTGGCGCGGCGGGAGAAAACACCGTGATTCGATCGTGCTTTTTTGCGGCCGGACTGTTCATCGCCCTGTGGGGCGTCACCTTTCTCGCCGTCGACAAGCTCGTGCTGAAGTTCAAGGAGGACACGCACAACCCCCAAATGCGTGGCTTCTTCGTCAGCTCGAACACCGACCGCAAACGCGTTTTCGACCCACCCGACTGGGCCGCCTTCAGCCTGATGTCCATCGGCTCGGTGACAATGCTCTACTCCATCGCCCTGCCGAAACGCACGGGGGGGCACTGAATTCTGCCGCGTAAATCGCGCTGAGGCTGCCGGTTGTGACGAATTTCAAATTTCAGATTTCACAGTCGGTTGAACGACATCGAACTGTGGGCAGAATCACCGCCCGCAGGATGTCACGTCAGGATAGAAGCCGATGTCCGTCCTGCAACCGGATGCCCGCAAAATGACTTCTTACTGTGAAATTTGAAATCTGAAATTATTTAAGCCGCATGCATCAGTGGCTTTAACAGATCACTGCCCGAAGGAACGGCACTCACCCAAAGCCCCATTGGTCATTAGGTCATTGCGTCATTCCCCTTATTGCCGCAGCCCGCAGTAATCGATGACCCGCGCGATCTCGGTGCGGAGTTCCGCGCGGTGGATGATGCGGTCGATGAAGCCGTGGGCGAGCATGAACTCGCTGGTCTGGAAGTCGTCCGGGAGCTGGGCCTTCACGGTCGCCTGAACCACGCGTGGTCCCGCAAAGCCAACGAGGGCTTTGGGTTCAGCAAACACCAAGTCGCCCAGTGAGGCGAAGCTGGCGGCGACGCCACCCATCGTGGGGTTAGTCAGCACGGAAATGAACAGGCCGCCGGCTTCGTGATAACGGGCGAGGGCCGCACAGACTTTACCCATTTGCATGAGAGAGTAAATCCCCTCGTGCATGCGAGCCCCGCCGCCGGAGCCACTGACGATCACCAGCGGCAGCTTGAGTTCGGTCGCCTGCTCGATCGAGCGGGTTAGCTTCTCGCCCACCACGGAGCCCATGCTTCCCATGATGAAGGCCGAATCGGTGACAGCGCACACTAAGGGACGGCCGCGGAGGTAACCCCGGCCGGTGATGCAGGCGTCATCCAAACCAGTCTTGGCTCGTTCCGCCACGAGCCGTTCGGGATATGGCTTGCGGTCGGCAAAACCGAGGGGGTCCAGCGACGAGATGTTTGTGAACCACTCCTCAAACGAGTCTTGGTCCAAAAGCTGGCTGATCCGCGCGGGGGCTGAGATGTAGAAGTGGTGGTTGCATTCGGGACAGACGCGGAGCCGCTTTTCCAGTTCCTTGCGGAAAATGGTCGCACCGCAGCCGTCGCAGCCGAGCCACAGGCCTTCGGGCACGCCGCGTTTGTTGGGGTTCGCGCCGACCCAAGAGTCCGTGATCTTGGGAGCGGGCTTGTTCGCGGTGCCATTTTCGGCAGACTTCTCGGCTGAAGTCGTGGCTCCATTGGTGCCTGTCTTCTCAGACCGCGTCTCAACCGATTTATCCTTGGCCGCTTTATCCTTAGTGGGCTTCTCTGAGGGCTTGTCGTCGGAACTCATCCGCCTCTCCTGAACTGTTACGCCCCGCCGGGAAGACTGCTGCCAGAGCGGGAAGCGCGAACCGGCGGAACAGTCCCCAATTCGATTTTGGCGAAATCAGTTCGTCGAGCACTTCCCATTGCGGGTGGTCACCCGCAGATTCTGGCGCAAGCGCTGCCCCTTCGTCCAGTGAGGAACGGATCGGTTTTTGCAAAATCACGCTGCGCACCACCGAAGCCAGCGGTTCTGGCACGATCAGTCCCAGCGAAAGCGCCTTCCGCAATGGCCGGCTGAGGGCCTTGCGAACACGGCACGCCGCGTCGGTCAGCATCTCGCCGTGGGGCGGACAGACGGTTTCGGGACATTCCTGCCACTGTTTGAAGACTTTGGGGTGTTTGCGGCGAATCTCATCGACCGGCAAACCTTCCCACAGCCCCTGGCTGACGTTGTACAGCCCTTCCAAAATCTTGACGGGCACATCCAGACGCTGACCGATCACTTCGGCCGTTTGCCGGGCGGCAGTGCATGGAGATGCGTACAACACGTCAATGGGGGGGTGATGCCGCGACAGATCGTCTGCCGTCTGGCGGGCACGGGCCAACCCTCGGGCATTCAATGGGATGTCGAGCAGGCCCTGAATCCGCTGCTGATCGTCAAAGTCTGTAAACCCTGGACGAATCAGAACGATGGTGGACATATAGTTGGTTTCACTCCGAAACCACCATCGCCATTGGACTCCAGTGCATGCCAATGCGGCAACGCTCTGTGGAGAACGATGGCTGGGAAACCCGGTCGTTGCTCACCATGGGTCGACACAGATCGGTGTTTCCGATGCGGGTCAATGTGGGTGAGAAACGCGACCCGCTGCGGGGGCGGGGGGTTTGATGGTGGCGTCCGTCCCCGCGAAACTCGAAACCGCACATGCGGCTCAACCGTTCCCGGCAGGGGGGCCTATACTCAAAACTTGCAACCATACCGACATTAGCGGCAGATACTGATCCACGCAATGATTCGCGGAAGTCAACCGCAAAATCCCGTGTGAATCTGAATCATCCACCCCGGCACGCGCCGGAATGGCTTATTCGATCTATTGTGTGCAATCCGTGAAGCCACGTCCAGTGGGAAGCTTTTATTTTCAAGGCGCGACCGGCCTGGGGCCAAGGCGTGTACCCTGCGCCAGCCGAAACTGAATCGCGAAGCATCTTTGACTGCGGTAAAATTCCTGGCAGGTTCTCAACATCTGCGTTTTTGTCGTACTTCAAGAAACATTCGTTCCTCCTAAGCTCTCCGTGACCCTGAGTCCTCTTTAACATTGCGTGATTCCGGGACACCTGTCGCGGATCCGCTGTCGCTCACTCCAGATCCGCTGGCGGTGTCCCGAAATCACGCAAGGCCATTTACCAATGTCCGTGGAAACCAACCTCGTGGCTCAGATCGAAGCGGAGTCCGCCCTGCCACGGCAGACGGGCCGGGTGATCGCCGTCATGCCCGCCTACAACGCCGCCAAAACGCTGCGAAAAACGGTGGCCGACATCCCGCCCGGCTCCGTCGACGAGATCATTCTGGTGGACGATGGGAGCAAGGACAACACCGTCGAAGTCGCCCGTGAAATGGGGCTGACAGTCATTGTTCACGAGAAGAATCAGGGTTACGGCGGGAATCAGAAGACCTGCTATCGCCACGCTCTGGACGCTGGTGCCGACTACGTCGTGATGATCCATCCCGACTACCAGTACGACAGCCGGGTGGTGCCCGTCGCCATCGAAATCCTGCGGCTGGGGATCTGCGATTTCGTCATGGGCTCCCGCATCCGCACGCGGCAGGAAGCGATGGCAGGAGGCATGCCGCGCTACAAATACCTGGCCAACCGCTGCCTGACCTTCACCGAAAATGTGCTGCTGGGCCAGAACCTGGGCGATTTTCACAGCGGCTTCAGGGCGTATACCCGCAAGGTGCTGGAAACGATCCCCTGGGAGGGGAACTCCAACGACTTCGTGTTCGACAGCCAGTTCCTGGCGCAGGCCGTCCACTTCGGCTTCAAGCTGGGCGACATCCCCGTCCCCGTGCGGTACTTCGATGAAGCCTCCAGCATCAATTTTAGCCGCAGCGTGACCTACGGCCTGTCGACCCTGGGCGTCCTCGCCCGCTTCTGGGCCCAACGGCTGCGGCTGATTCGCTCGCCGCTGTTTCGGCGGCGCGAGTTGGCTGTGACGCACTGATGTTGCAATGCCCCGACGGATTACGCCGGACTCAAAATGGGAGACGTGGTCAGGGCGGGCCAGTCTTCGACAAATCAGCCGGAACGCGCTAGCGCGCGTTAGCGTCCGGTTCCCGATTTTGCGCGATCGCCGCTATTTGGCACGGCCAGAACCGGGGGCATGAATGCTTCTATTGCCCTTTACGAACGGCGGCCTATCCAGATGATCACCACCGCGACCACAAGCACGACTGCCGCTCCCACGACCAAATAATTGGACCAATGGATGTCAGGCGGCGCTGCCGAGGCGAGTGCATTCCTCTCAAACGTCTTCGTACCCGGGTCCCCGCGATAGTCTTTGCCGTGGGTGTAGCGTATCTTTTCAAAGTCATCGATAACGGCGGTGCCGTCCACCACCGGTGGCTTGAAGATGCGGTCATCAATCTTCTGGTTCACCTCCGCATGTTCTACCTGCCAGTGTTGCGAATCCACACCGGCTTCGTAAGTTCCTTTCCACGGCAGCCACACCCCTCCCGGTTCGATCTTGCGAAACTCTTCGACAGTGAACGCGAAGTTCGGGACTTCCCTCTTGCGTGGCAGGCAGGCGTGCGCGGGGTCGAGCAGAACCGTCGCCGTGAGGCCCATGTCATACATGCACGTCAGGTGGATGCCATCGGCGGTCGTCGCTGCGGAGAACCGCGTCGGAAATCGGTCCACCACCTCTGGGAGCCACCGATTCCACCGATCCTTTAATCCGTAGAGGGGGCCGCAAGCCGGGTGGAATAGGGGCTGGAAATCCGGGACGGGTGCTGAAATGGGCGCGACCACGAGTGTCGCAGGCTCTTCGTACTTCGACGGCCCTTCCAGATAATCCAATGAGTACTGCCTGTCTGGAGTCCAAATCCGCAGCTCTCTTCTGGCGACCCGTCCGTCGATGGTTGTGTAATTGTGCAGCAAGCCCTGCCCCGGCTCCGTCCAGACAAACTCGGTGTGCTGGACAAGTCCGGCAGCGTAGACGGCAGTATCTGAGTGGGTTAATGACCAATGGAGGCGGAGGCTGACGAACGATTCCCGCCAGGCCTTGAGCGCCACCCGGGCAGTTTCCAGAGGTTCGCCGGGAGCCACGTTTGGCGGTTCGGCGGGCGGATCGGCGGCCTGGATGACATTTGGTCCCATCGCAGAGGCGACGATGAGAAACCAGATCCCCATCAGGGCCAGTCGGGCCAATGGCGGCGCGGGAACGGCGCGAAAGTCACGCGACCATGACCATCGAAAGCGCCACGGCGAGAGGAACATTGTCCACACTCCGATTAAGTGTCGACCCAGGCGAGCGCGATTGCGTTGTATCACTGGATCCCTGCATGAGCAACGGACTTGCCTGAACGGTGCGACTCGCGACTCAATCGTGTCGTCTGGTGCCAACAAAATGTCATTCTGGAAAAAAGTCTTGTTACTGTGAAATTTGAAATCTGAAATTTGCAATTCCCCGCACGTGCCAAGCAACTCAAGCCACCCTCGTCGGGTGGAGATCTCTTTCGCTCCATCTCCCAGTTGAGCATCCCGGCGCAAACATCTGCCGGTTAGAATCGCGTTGCCTCACGCATCCGCTCCGAGGTGAGCCCTTGATCCCCGGACCACACGCCGACCCATGCGCATCGCCATTCCGGTCTATATCGAAAGCCGCAAGTCGACGGCGGTGCGGTCGACGCGGCACATTGTGCGGCCGTTGTTCTTTCCGCATCCGCAGCAGGTGGATGAGAGCCTCGGGCGGGCGATGAGCCGGTTTGTGCAGCAGTTGACCGCCGAACTGAACCGGCTGGGCGGCAGCGCGCATCATGGCGACCTGGCGGCGTTCACCTATTGCCCCACGGTCGAACAGCAACGGTTTGACCTGGTGTTGGAACTGCGGCGGCAGACGCCGCGCGGGCGGTATTTCTTTGCGGTGTTCAAGGCCCTGGGCCGCAAGGTGGCGTTTTGCCCCAACCTGCCAAACCTGTGGTTTGAACTGAGACGCGGCGAAGAGTTGAAGGCGCGGGCGACGGAGGTGTTGACCGAACACTTCCGCCGCGAGGAACACGAGCAGGGTGACGAGTTCGAGTTTCCCGAGCATGTGCCGCTCAACGGTTCCGCCTGGATCACCACCACGGAGATCGAACTGCATCCGTCCCAAAAACTGCCGTCGCCCAAGAAATTCCTGCAGGCGTTTCTCGGCGGTCCCGACAAGATGGACGGTCGGGTCGAGCTGCAGCGTGTCGGACGCTGCCTGAACTGGTTGTATCCGGATGAACTCGACCGGGTGCTGGCCCGCGACCGGGAGGTGGCCGAACTCACCCGGCTGCTGCAGGCGGAGGACAAGCGGCCGATCCTATTGGTGGGGCCGCGGCTGGTGGGCAAGACGGCGGTGATTCACGAGTATGTCTGGCAGGTGACCAAGGGCCGCCGCACCGCGTATGGCGAAAAGCAGAACCTGTGGCTCTTGTCGCCGCAGCGGCTGGTGAGCGGGATGGCGTACGTCGGCCAGTGGGAGAACCGCCTGCTGGCGATTCTCGACGCCGCCAAAAAATCGCAGAGCATCCTGTATTTCGATGATTTTCTCGGCTTGTTTCACGCGGGGATTTCGCGCGAATCAGACCTGAGCATGGGGCAGGTGCTCAAGCCGTATGTCGAGCGCCGCGACTGCCGGTTCCTCGCGGAAATGACACCCGAGCAACTGCGCGTGTTTCGCGAACGCGACCGCGGCCTGGCCGACCAGTTTCATCTGCTGCCCATTGGCGAGCCGACGCCCGACGAAAACCTGCGGATTCAGTTCAGCATCCTCAACGGGTTGGAAGACCGACACAAGTGCCAGTTCGGTCTCGACGCGCTGCCGGCGGTGCTGCAACTGCAGCGGCGGTATGCGCGGGATGTTGCCTTCCCCGGCAAGGCGGCGCGGTTCGTCCAGCGGATGGCGGTGCGGGCTAAGCCCAAGGCAGTGCTCACCCGGCAAACGGTGTTGCAGGAGTTTCAGCGGCAATCGGGTCTCTCGCTGCAGTTCTTGGATGAGCAGGTGACACTGGAACGCAAGGAGGTGCTGCAGGAGCTGTCCCGCCGTGTCATTGGCCAGCCAGCCGCGCTCGAAGCGGTGGCGGATATCCTGTGCATCGCCAAGGCGCGGCTCAACGACCCCGACCGACCGCTGGGGTCGCTGCTGTTTCTTGGTCCCACCGGCGTCGGCAAGACGCAGTGCGCCAAGGCGGTGGCTGAGTACCTGTTCGGCAATGCCGATCGGCTCGTGCGGATCGACATGAACGAGTATGTCGCGCCCGGTTCAGCCACGCGGCTCGTCGGCACCTTCGACCAGCCCGACGGCCAGTTGACCAGTGCCGTCCGCCGGCAACCGTTCTCAGTGGTGCTGTTCGACGAGATTGAGAAGGCACACCCCGATGTGTTCGATGTCCTGCTCCAAGTGCTCGGTGAAGGACGGCTCACCAACGCCCTGGGACAAACGGTCGACTTCGCCAACACGATCATCGTGCTGACCTCCAACCTGGGGGTGAAGGCCGCCGCGTCCCGTGTGGGCTTTGCCGGCGACCAACCGGACCCGCAGGTGTTCGTGAAAGCCGCTGAGGCATTTTTTCGACCGGAATTCTTCAATCGCCTCGACCGGATCATCCCGTTCGGACAACTGGGGCGGAAAGAGATCCGCAGTATTGCGCGGCTGGCCATACAAGATGTCTTCGCGCGGGAAGGGCTGGCGCGGCGCAAGTGCCTGCTGCAGGTCGATGAAGCCACGCTGGACCATGTGGCGGAAAAGGCGTTCTCGCCCACGCTGGGCGCGCGGGCCCTCAAACGGGGGATCGAACGGCAGATCACGCAGCCCGCCGCCAACCGGCTGGCCGCGCTGCAACCGGACGCCATCACCATTGTGCATCTGTTTCAGGTGCCGACCGGTCTGGCCGTCGATGTGCAGCCACTGGTCGACGCCGACCCGCTGCCGGACTCGCTGGCGATGCTCGATCTGCGCGATCCTGCGGGCGTGTTCGAGCGGGTCCAGCTCAGCCTGCAGCGGATCGAAGCAGACATCCAGGCGTTGCGCCCCACCGGCCCCATCAGTGCGTCATCGCTCACGGCCACACAACTGCGGTACTACCTGCTGCGCGACGCCTTCGATGCGCTGCAGGAACGGTGCGAGTCGCACGCGGTGCTGCTGAAACAGCGCGGTAACAACAAAGGCTATCAGCCGCCGCAGTCTGGCGGACCGATCTCGAAATGGATCGGCGACGGTCCCTCGCGTGGCTCAATCTCCCGCGAACTCGCCGCCGCCCAGGACATTCGCGAGTATCTGCAGGAAATGAGCGAACACGCCCCGGTGGCTCAGGGCACCGCCGAAAGCTCGCTGCAACAAATTCTGCAGCAACTGATCGTGCTGCACGCGATCTGCGTGGCTCCCGCCACCCGCGAGCGAGGAACCCCGATAGCGGATGAACAAGGCGGCGCAAGCCGCCCATCCGCGCCAGGGGTTCCGGAGCGAGCAAAACTGACCCGCGAGCGAGGAACCCCGACAGCGGATGAGGAAGGGGGCGCAAGCCACCCATCCGCGCCAGGGGTTCCGCAGCGAGCACAACTTACCAAAGAGTGTCTGCTCATCATCCGTCCGTCCAGCCCGGCCGATGAACCACTGGCCGAGACGCTGGCGGCCGGCTATCAGTCGGCTCTGGGAGACGCGCTCGCGCTGGAATCCGAACGGATCAGCAGTCCCCCCAACGGCGTGCGACTCGTCGTCGTCCGTGGTCCGCACGCCTGGTCGATCGTTTCCCACGAAGCGGGCACGCATCTGGCGACCGGCCGGATGTCGCCTGCCTTCTCACCCTTGCAGGTGGAGGTTGTTCCGCTGACCGACGGCGAGTCTCCCCTGGCGCAGTTTCAACACCGGGAACAGCAGCGCGAGGCGTGGCTCCGCGACCTGGCAGGCGGAGCCACGGTGTTTGGTCAGGACAATCCTCATCGGCATGGCCCGGTCATCCGCGTGTATGAAGCCGGCGGTCAGGTGGTCGATGTCCGCACCGGGCAGTGCTCGCCGATGCCGCTAGAGCCAGACCGGCTGGCGGCGTTTTTGTTGTCGGCGGTCGCGCTGCCGGAAGAGTTCAAGGGGTGACGCTTGCAACACAATGCATGCGCAGCAGTGATGACGACAACACTGCCGTTGCCAAATCGCCGACAAAAATCGCAGGCAAACGAACCACAGTTCGGGCATGGATGTGATTCGTTGCCACGCGTTTCCTTCGGTTGCGACTCGAGGCACCCGCTACTTCGCTTCCGGCTGGCTCCAAATCATGCCGCCGTCCTTGTCCAGCAGTTGGAACATCGGTTCGCCGTTGAGATTCATCACGCCGAGCCGCTTCTTTCCTTCGCGGTCGTAGAGTTCCAGCCCGCCCTGGGGGAAGCCGGTCAGGATGGCGCGGGGCTTTTCCCGACCGTCACGGAAGACCAGCAGGCCGTCTCCATCCTTGTCGGTGCCCAGCACGACGCGGGACGTGTCATGGTCGATAAAGACCAGATCCTGCTCCTTGTCGTCGATCCCCAGGACGATGCGGCGGGTGTCCTCGGCGGCCATCACCAGTTCCGGATTGCCCTTGTTGTCGACGAGCAGCACCAGCCGGTTTTCGCTCTTGGCGTTGGCCAGCACGATCCGCGGCCCGCCATTGTGCATGTCGAACACACCGCGCACCTTGCCGTCCTCATCTTCCAGCACAAACTTCGTCCCCACGACGACTCCCGGCTTGGTGTCCTGAGCCGCCATCAGCAGGCCGCCACCCACCACCACACCCAGAATCATCAGAGTCACGCGAAAGAAGCGGTTTTGCTGTTCAAGCTTTTCCAGACGCGACAGCAGCAGATTTTCAGCATCCATGTCAGACTCCTGGCCAAGAAGTGATTCGGCCCGCGATATGCGGATCGGTTAAAATCTGGAAAGCCTACCGACAGCATGTATGAAAATCGAGCAACTGGGGCGGCTGGCGGCTGGCTGTCCGTGTTAGCGGCAGGGCGCAAGCCAGCGCGAGCCCTCCGGTAAGGATCGCAGCAACCCTTCAGGGCTGGGACAATTCATGATTTCCATGACCCAGGCGCTGTGCGGCATTCGCCGCGGCGCTTGCCCAGGGCTGACATGTCTGGGCCTTTCAGGCCGGTCCCGCCGTCGGCCGCCCAATGTCTGCATGCTCTGCGTCCGCTGTGGCTGGAATTCGCTCCACCAACCAGCCACACACGAACGGGGATTGGATTGGGCCGTTCACTTTCTCGAAAGCACCCGCGCAGGTAGAAAATGGGGATGGTCCGGCAACCCGTCATACATGGCAGCGATTCGGAGGAGCCTCGCGGAAGCGGCCCCCAGCCTCCCGGTCCGCCATTTGGTGGCCAGCCACCCGGCGATGGTGGGAATGCCTCGGCGTTTGGTCCAGACGATGATCACTTCGACGACGAACTCCGCCCGCAGGCACTGAGCGAGGTGATTGGCCAGCGCGAGGTGGTCAAGCGATTGCAGATCATGCTCAACGCGTCGCGCAAGCGGAAAGAGCCGCTGGGGCATCTGCTGCTGGACGGGCCGCCGGGATTGGGAAAGACGACATTCGCGACCGTCATCCCCAAGGAACTGGGTGTCGAATGCACAATGACTTCCGGGCCGTTGCTCATGGCCCCGCGCGACCTGCTGCCCTATTTGACGAACATTGCCTACGGCGGGGTGCTGTTCATTGATGAAATCCACCGCATGGCTCCGGTGGTCGAAGAATTCATTTACCCCGTGATGGAAGACTTTCGCGTCGACATCGCACTGGGCGAAGGGTTGAACGCCCGCACAATGAGCATGAAGCTCAAGCCGTTCACGGTCATCGGGGCGACGACCCGCTCCGGAATGCTCACCGCTCCGCTCCGCGACCGCTTCGTCAACCGCGAGCACTTGGACTTCTACACCACAGAGGACCTGGCGGTCATCGTGGGCCGGAACGCCAAGATTTTGCGGACGGAAATCACCCCCGAGGCGACCATCGACATCGCCCGCCGCAGCCGGGGCACACCGCGCGTGGCCAACAACCTGCTGCGGTGGTCGCGTGACTTTGCCGACAGCGAGGCCCAGGGCAAGATCACCACGGAAGTGGCCGATGCCGCCCTGCGGATGCGCGAGATCGATTTCCTCGGCCTCGACAAGCAGGACCGGCGCTACCTGCAAACGGTCATCAACGTCTTTGGCGGCGGTCCCGCCGGCCTGCAGGCAATCGCGCACAGCATGAACGTCTCCGCAGACACCCTGGAAGACGAAATCGAGCCGTTCCTGCTCCGCTGCCAGCTCATCCAGCGAACCCCGCGCGGCCGCGTGATCACCGCCGCCGGCTACGAACACCTCCGCCTCGCCCCGCCGGGGCCGCAGCAGGGAACGTTGTTTTAGGACATGCCGCCCATGCCTGACCCCGAGTCCGTGATCCGCTCGTCAGCGGTCTTTCGTTCACTGTTCGAGGGGCGCACCGATGTTGAGTTGTTGGATGATGCCAGCCATGTCGACGACGCGGGACGAACGTACTTCTGGATCATCGTCCGCGAACCTGAGGCGATCCGCATGTTGAAGTACTTGCGTGTGTTGGGAACAACACTTAAGGTGCGGCGCTATGACGATCAGGGAGAAGAGGTTTGGCAACCAGCGGACGCGAGTCGATAGCCATCAGCCCGCCTCAAAAGGTCTGTCCGGGAATTGAACCCGAGCTTCGTCCGTACCATGGACGCGTGCTACCGGAACACTTACAGACCGATGCCGTCAAATGACTGAGGACGGCGGCAAGAATAACTGTCGATTTTTGACGAGCCGCACAGCCAATGAGCCGGAGGGCCTTAGCCGGCCTTAGCCCCCGGTTGGAGGATGATCGGACGACGCCAACGCCACGAACCGGACGCTAACCCAACTTCCCCAACTCGCGATTGAAATCGGAATTTCCAAAATAATCCGAGGCTGGATTTTGGCATAAGTCCTTTGCCATCGGATCTTGATCAGTGCTGTGGCGTCGAAAATCGTCGCAGACTCAAT
>JAKFUF010000242.1 GCA_021732845.1 Planctomycetaceae bacterium
CCGGTTCGTGGGTGTCCGGATCTTCCAGGCAGGCCACAGCAGCCAGTTGCATCTGCTCGACGATGTTTTTTCCCGCCTGCTTGTCGCTCAGTTCGAGGAACTCCAGCGCGGTGATTTCCCGAACGCCGATGCGACCGAGAACCGGGCAATCTTCCAGCACTTCACGACGCAGGGCGAGTTTTTCGCTGTACTTCGACATGGTTCGCTTTCTTTGGTTGTGGAAATGCTAAAACTAGAATCGGTGTCAGTCGCTCACGCGGCCTTGATCGTCGCCGCCATCGTGATCAGCCACTTGCCAAGGTCGGCAACGCTTTCGGCGTAGGAAGCGACCGATTCGGCGATGTCTGGCGTGACGGGCTTCGACTCGGCTGCCTGAATCACGAGCTTGTGAACGCCAGCGCTGCCAATGACCATTCGGCCAGCCGTGGCGATGGCATCCGCCAGGGAGTCGCGCATCTGGAGTTCCGCCGCATTGAACACAGGGGGCGGCGCTTCGATGCTGGCCTGCACGACAACGGATTCAACGGCTTCGCTGGGCGCTTCCTGAGTTTGTTGGGTGATCATTGTTCCTGCCTGAAAAACGTGTGATGAACGATTGCCCCGGACGGCTTTTGCTGTGCCGCGGCCGGTCAGAACCCGGCGGGAACGGCCTCGAGTCTGCCAGGCAATGAGCCCAACAGATTTGGCTTGGCATTGGTATGGATCACATTCACACCGGGGGTTCCGGCGGCGTTGATGGTGTGCTGCAGGCGCTTGCCGCATTGGCAGGTAAAGGCGTGCAGGTGAATGCCTGATGGTCGCATGCCGCAGCCTGGGCAGGCGGGCATGTCCGCTGCGGTAATTCGTTGTCCCATGATTCTGTTCCTTATTGCTTTATTGATGAATCTTCCACCTTCAGGCACGAACCCGAAGCGTCAGAACGAAAACACAGCCCGTTCCACCTCGATAACGGCATCCATCGTCTCGCGAACCGTCCAGCCTTCCTCGATCGCCCGGGCCTCAATGTTGAAGTGCCGCCCCTTCAGGCAGATTTTTTCGATCTCGGAAATCCGCTCGGCGTCGGCCGCAAGCGCCGCGATGACATGCGGCGACCGGGTCGCCTGGGTGGCTTCGACGGTTGAGTTACCAGCCCCCGAGAACAGTTGCTCCTGCTCGCGCAGAACCGCGGCAATCTCGTCGTCGCCGCCGCCGTCCAAAGAGGCGTGAATGTGGCCAGGTTCTGCCGGGAAGGTCTCATCGTCGCCATCGCTTCCGGCGGACTTCAATTCGGTCAACATTGTGCCACTCCGTATGATAACTTTGTTAGTGATGGCTGTTACCGCCGGTGACGATCTTGAGCCGGGTTGGAATGCACCCGATGCACGCCAACCCGGTGAATGCGAACGACTAGAATTCAGATTCGATCATGCGGTCGTGAATCTCTTTTCGCTCACGCTGCAGAGCCGCGCGCCGGTCGCTCAGCTCCTGATGCTCGCTGGCGTATGCCGCAATCTCGTCGCGCCAGATCGGAAGCGAGTTGCGCATGTATGTCACGGATTGTCGCTCGTAACGATGCTCATTTTTCAACTTTTCTGTGTTTTCGGCGATCCACTTGCGACGCTCGTTCATGAGGACAAGGAGATGCTCCATTTTTTTGCCGATGGAGTAGGATTCGGCGTCGATCTCCTTGCCGCGCTCGAGCAAAATCGGATCTTTACAGGCGCTGGCCAATGCGTCCTGCGCCCAGCCCACAGCCGCTGTGGCTTCGCTGGCTTTGACAAAATCAACCTCCAGCGGAACCATCTGCCGTTCCAGTTCTTCCGTGACGCGCTTCAATTCTTCCTGCTTGGCCTGCAGTTTGGACCGCGCGGATTCGAGCTTGGACGCGACCTTGCGCTGCTCCCGCAAGGTGTCCTGCCGGCGGATTCGCTCCCGCACCCGCTCGACCTCGGCCTCTGCCTCTTCCAGCGTCCGCCCCTCAGCCTCCAGCACCTCGGCGACGACTTCGGGGTCAAGCTCCTTCGCCTTCGCCATGTCGAGGATGATGCCGGTGTAGTTCTTGGCGACGGCCTGCTTGCGATTTCGGATGGCGCTGCGAATCTTCTCGAAAACTGTCGACATGCTGTGAACTCCTGCGGATGGTGAAAGATCGATTGGCCAGAATTGACCGACCGTTGTGGCTGCGGTTTGCTCTGCTTGTCGTTTGTGCCAGGCGTCGACCTGCCCCTGCCAGACGCGACAGAATTCGGCGGGCGGGTCGGTCGCCAGGATTTCCGCCAGCGGGGCGGTTGCCGTGACTTCTGTTCCCAATGCGGACAGCAATTGCTGCTGGTCGAACCCGCTTGGAACAGAGAATTGTCGGGACAGGGTGTTACCGAGCCGCTTTGCTCTCGCTGATGCGTGCAGGCTGGCACGGCACCAATCTGGCCCGTGCGCTCCATCCCACGGCGGAATGACACGTGGTGGGGCCAGACCCTCGGTGTCTTCGACGATGCTTTCGGCACGCCAGCGACTCACAACCCCCACGATTAACTCCGGGTCGATCGATGGTGCGTTAAATGTCTGGTACGAGAACACGCCAGCGATCGCGTGTGCCAATTCGTGGCAAAACAGCCCCAGTAGGAGCGAGCGAATGAAGTCGACAGACAATGTTTTGTATTCATCCAAAATCGCTGTGGAGTTGAACCCCACACACAAGCCCCTCCCGCGCCATCGCCCATCGGCATCAAGTTGCTCTCGGGCAATCAAGTCGTTCACACTGCTGACGGCCGCCAGTGTTCTCCGGCTCATCGGAATCCCATGGCCTGCAGCGTCGACGACGTACACCTGCTGCGTGACGCCCAAACTCCCGGCCATGGTGGACGCGTAACCGCTCAGGTCGGTCAGGGACTGGCGCAAAATGTTGCCCATCGCCTCACCCTGCTGCCGTAGGGCCATGTCCCGCAGCTCGCGATTTCGCTGCCGGCGGATCTCTCCGAAGTCGAATGGTGGCTGATCGTTCTGCATCGTCAGTTGCTCCCGCCGTGGACATTTTTTGGTCTACGCGCCGTCGCAGCCGTCCGCTTGCCCCGTGGCTCAGCATCTGGGGGCCCGCCGGCCGGAAGCGGAACCTCGCCGATGTCGCCGCCGGTTGGCCGCTGGCAGCTGTCGAGGGCCGCCAGCATCGCCGCGCTGGCCTCCGCGTGGATCTGCCCGAATCGCTCCCACTGGTCGGGAGTGACCGACGGCAGCCACTCGGGCGGTGAGACACCAGACTGCATTGCTGCCCGTCCAGCGCGTGTGATGGCATACCAGACGTGCAAATGCGTCGACGCATTGGCCACAACCCACCCACGGGCCAGCGCTGGTGCCAGGTTGTCCTCGATTTGCAAAAGCTCGCCAGTGATGCCAGGGGATCCATACTCCCGCCCGCAGATCGCAGTCTCCAGGACGTACCCGCCTTGCGCTGGCAGATCGGCCATGATCCGCATCAACGCGATGGCATGGTCCGGCAAAGCGTGGTGGCACAGCGTCCGGGCCAGCCAGTCGCCATCGTCAGTGAGGCTCACAGCAACCGTCTTGACTTGGGACCGGGCCTTGTGCCGACGCACCAGCCGTTTTTCGACCAGCGACTCCAGAACGCGGGAGGCGTCCCGGTTGCCGCCGCCAGTCCAGGAGATGCCCCGCCCGTCCAGCAGTGCCAGACGGTCCAGGTAGGCCGCCACCCAGCGCGGGGCGAACAGGTCCCTACATGGCCTGAAAATCGCATCCACCTGCCCAAGAACCGCCACGATGGCATTGGATTCCGCTTCGTCCAAGTCCGCCATTTTCGCCACCTTGCTCATCTCTCGCCGCCTATCTTTTCTATGCCTATCAAACCAACTGCCCCGGTCCGGTCGAACGGTATTGGCCCTCTGGGAAGGACCCGTTGATTTTCTGGGGATGGTGCCCGTAAAGGCCCCTAGGATCGTGTCTGTGCCACGCTGCCGTCGGTTGGTCCTTGGGTTCATGGTGGCACCGCTGCTGACGTAGGCGGGCCAGTGGTGGTGGTCGTGGCTGCGGTCGCATCAGGTGGCTTGATGGTGTCTGACTGTGGCTTGGCTTGGTCTGTTGCGCTGACCACTGCGACGATGGCACGCGATACCTGTGACCAGTAGGTCTTGGGTCGCTTCGTCATGGTTTCACCGGTTCAGTGGAACGGCAGTTGAAACAACCATGCTGATCTTGAGGCACTGCTTTCATGGATCGATCCAGGTTTAACCACATCGGCTTCATTTAAATGGTCAGTCACTTCGACGCGGCTTCAGCGATGTGGTATCCGGTTAGGGGCCTATATAGGCCCCCTTAACCGTACCGCATCTCCTCATTGCCGCGATGCGGTACGGAATCGCATTAACCACATCGTTTAACCGCATTAACCGTATCTATTTTTGACATAATTCAATCCGTTTCCGTTGTGGTAAATCCCCACGGGTTTACGATCTCTTCAACAGCGATCCGGAATCCTTGTTGCTTCCGGTTTTTCGTGTCCCTGAGTTCGAATTCCGTAATGCGGCCATCTTCAAGCAGTGCATTCACCGATGTGGTGATGTGGTCTGGATTTTTCATGACCGACCGCATCTGCCGCTTTGTGAGCCCCTCGGGGTGTGCTTCCAGCTCAGCCACAATTTTTTGGCACCGCTCATCGAAGTCCCGAGTTGCCTTATCGTTCTTCGCGTCTGCCTTGCGCTGCTGCTGCTGCTCAATCGCCTGCGAAGCCAGGTCGACACTCACCGCCCATTGCCGGCCGCCGAAGTCGTCGTCCATCACGCCCTCGTCAACATCCAGTGACCAGGCACCTCCGTGGCCGGCAGAACCGCCGACACCCATCCACAATCGGTGGATCCCAGCCCCCGGCTCGTATCGTTCCCGGCGGTTGAGCAAGATCCACTGCCGCGCCCACTCCGCGAACCCGCTCATTGACAGGTCTTCCAGGCTCGGCGCTCCGAACCGTTCCATCGGGTTGGCTGATTTCTTGAAGTGGTGCAATATGACGATGGTGCAAGCCGTCGCCTGCCCCATCTCGGTCAACCCCTGCAGGATAGAACCCATGTCGAAGATGTTGCTGGCCTGCCGACCCTGAGAACCAGACAGCAAAAATAGGTAGGCCGGGTCGACCATGCACACCCTGATAGAATTCTCGACAATCATGTCGCCCAGCGCCGCCAGGTGATCCGGCTTGCTCACCTGTGGCAGCTTGAAGCCCCAATAGATCGGCGCGGGCGTCGCCATCAGCATGTTCCGCCCGCGTGCGACCTCCCGCATGGTCCGCTGCAGCGTGAACCCGCCAGACTCACCCGACAGCACTGCCACGGGGACGGGCTCGGGAACCTCGAACTGGCCAAGGAACTTGGTGCCTGTGCCCAGTGAAAACGCCAAATCCAACGCAATCGACGTCTTCAGGCATTTGTGCGGGCCGCCAAGAATGCAGGGTTGCCCGTCCACCAAAATCCGCTTGACCAAAAACCGCTGTCGATAATCGGATTTGCAAAACTGCTCGTGGCTGATGACTTCGACGCGATACGGGGGCGGCCCCTCAACCCCTTCGACCGCGTCGGCCAGCCGCTGGGCGTCATGCCCGTTGCGCTCGAACGGTGCATTGAGCAACTTGCCCACCTCCATCGTGCCGGTCTCACGGGCGCTCTGGACCTTGTGGCGGAGTTCGGAGTCCGACCAGGGCGGGCTGCAGGCGGATTGATTCCAGGGCTCAAGAATTGACAGCGCTTCCGATTCAGTCAGATCAAATCCACGAACAACGGATTGGACAGCCGTGAAGGTGTCGAGGTGCCCACCTTGACCGGACACACCGCCTGGGCGCTTAGCGAGCCACTTTTCAGCGCGGGCCAGGATCTGCTGTCGGTCATTGTTTCGAGGTTCGCTGGGCGCGAAGCCGAGAGCGTGCTTTTCGAGGTTGCCGCGTTGCGGAACTTGCGGGATGACGGCTTCAATCATTTCCTTTGTGACAATCTCAATGGTCGCGGGGATGCTGATGATAGAACTGCACCTGTGCGGCCGTTCCTCGGTGTGCGGTCCCTTCCGGGACAAGGTGCCGTACACCTTGCAAATTCTGCTCGCGTTGCCGACCTTTCGGTCAACGTCAACAAACTCCGTGGTGAACCGATCGGCCAGCGCGTCCAGGCACCGCTTCACTAGTCCACAATCGTTGGCCGGCAGGTCGATTCGATACAACAGGTGGCTTCCATTGCCGCTGTCCGCCTTAATGCCGGCGGGCCAGCCTTGTTCGGCGAGCCACTGCGAAGCGGCATCACACAAGGCATGTGCCGTCTGTTTTTCATCATCCGTCGAATTCGTGTCAGCGGGTCGAACGGGGTCGAAGTCGATCAGGATCCATCGCCGCCGGACAACGTCCGCATCCTTGGCGCATGTCCCCGCACCAGCTCGCGACAGCCGATTCGGAGAGCGATTGAGAAGATCGTCCTGCACCGGGTTGAGCGACCAGTACACGGCCTTGACCGCAGGATCCTGGGAAAGCTGGAACGCATCCCGCGCCGCTGCGTCGATGTCTGTGTACAGACCGAACATGCCAGCCGATGGTGAGCGCTGTTCATGAATGCCGCCTGGCTCAAACAGCACCCGCATTCCATTGGCGATGTCATCGACTGTCGAGGTCACTGGCCAGCCCCCGCTTCAATCTCGCTCTTAACCTGCAGCACCTGGGAAGGCGTTAGTGACCGGCGGCATAAGTTCAGGCGATACACCTGCTGCCACGGGTCGACAATGCCGGAATCATCCTTGACGTGGATCTCCTGACCGACCACATAGCAAGCCAGCAGACGAACCTTTCCGTCCAGCAGCAGGCGGTCTTTAGTTCGCAGTAAGCTATGCCGGAGCCCATTGCCTTGGATGTCTTCGATCATTTCGTCGAAGCCGAGCTGATCGATCATCGGGATTGTCAGGCATGCAGGATGT
The DNA here is from genome assembly GCA_021732845.1 of Planctomycetaceae bacterium. GTDB lineage: Bacteria > Planctomycetota > Planctomycetia > Planctomycetales > Planctomycetaceae > JAKFUF01. Next base: position 6,928 of record JAKFUF010000242.1, read on the forward strand.
ACGCCATCGAATTCCGGGTAGTGATCAGAAATGATTTTCAGCAGGTCGAGCCGGGCAAGGTCGGACCCAAAATACTGATCTTCATCATCGTCGAAATTGTTACTCACTGGCCGGCCTCCTCAGATTCGATTGCCACTCGAATTCTGGCTATCGCACCCTGCACGAATCCTCGAATGAAATTCGGGTTTTCGCGCCGCCGATCCTGCCAGCAGAAGAGGATTGGCACAGCCTTCAATTTCTTTGCCAGTGCCTCGGCAGGCCAGACGTTGGGATCCGCGAACAGAGAACCCGCATCCGCTGCCAGGTCCAGCATTGCCAGCAGCTCTTCCGCGTATGGTTCTTTCTCAACCCACTCTTCACCAGCTCGGCGGCCTTCCTCGACTTGATGCGCTGCTGCTTCTCGTCGCCATAGATTGGCCTGTTTCAGCGCCGCACAGATTTTCTTGTTAGTTGCCTCAACTTGGGATTCGGTCGGCTCCTCCCATGGATTGATTTTCATTGGACCGCCTCCGCAGTCTTTGCGGACTTCGCCAACTTCTCTTTGGCCTCGCGTTTGTGCTTGGCGTGCAGTTCATCGCTCCACAGCGAATACCGGACGTTCGGGCCACGGAAGAAGCTCAGGTATGTGGCACCGATCTCGGTGATCCCTCCGGATTCGAACGGCACCAGCGCGTAGTAGATCTTGCCGCGCCGGATGATGCCGAGACACTCGCCGGCGTCATGGGTGACCTTGTCGCGCCAGACCACTCTCAGGCCAGGTGTCGGGATGACGCCGTTGATGTGTGTCTGCCCCGCGATGTGGGAGTGAAATCCATTCTTCAGCGGAGTCTTCTTTTTTTTCCTGGGCATTGTGCTACCATGCTGGAGTGCCGCCGGTGGTGATGTCCCGGCCTGATGATGTTGGTTGCTGTGCTGTGCGAATCGTTGACCGAACAAGGGGCCGGATGGTTTTGTGCACCATGCCGGCCTCGTTCGTTTGGCCGTGGACGTGAACGATCAGTGAGCCGCGGCAGTCAACAGGCCGGCGGACTTCAGGCGTCTTGTGGTGGCTTCGGAACGCTCGGTAACGGCAGAGTCAGGCTGGGCGATTGCCGCCTCGGTCTGCGCCGCAATGAACCGGTCAACGGCCGCAGCTGACGTGTACCAGGTCGAGCCGATGCGAATACATTCGAGCTTCACGCCGGACACACCGCGGGTCCGCCACCTCCACCACACTTCGGGGGTCGGTGGCTTCTTGAGAAACGGGAACGCCTTTTCTCTGGTGAGCAGCGTTTCAACTGACGGGTTGATCGACATTGCAAATCCTCGGAGCATCGTGAGACGGATACGACCGTGTTCGATGCAGTAGGATACGCACTGTTTTTCTGCTTGTGTTCAACCTTTTGGCGTGTAAAGGACAAATTTAAGGATGTAGCGCGCGTTGGTGTTCGTTAGCCTTCGTTTGTGTCTTTTGGCGCGCTTGTTCCTCCACATCGCTGGAGTTCCCCGAGTGTTCGAAACCATATTTCGTAGCTGCCCTTCATCTTTCGTACACCCCAGACCGCTTTGTTCGTCACCCTGGACTCGACCTGCCTTTGCGACACCTTCATCTGGAGTGAGAGTGAATCAAGTGTGCCCGTAATCGGGCCATGTGCATAAATCTCCGGACGCTTTTCGTCTGGGGATTTCCACCCTACAGGTGCCCTTTTTCGCTTGACAGTTCGGCGAACTGTCGTGTTCTCCGGCAGAGGCTTCGCGAATTGGTAGTACTCTCGCCAAAGTCGCCTTGCCGCCGTGTTCTCTGCGGTGAGCCATTCTGTCAGGTTGGATTTCCTGACGAACGCACGCCCAGTCTTGAACTTTTCTGGCGTCATGTCATCCAGGAATATGCTCGCGCAATCGACTGCGCACACCAGAACCTCATGCCAGTGGCAAAAATAATCCGAGCCCCTCTTTATGACAGCAGGCTGTCTGGTCGCCTCCGCAATCTGTTGCCATGCGTCAGGAAGAATTAACTTAATCACCGAGTGTGATTCCATAGCGCAAAGCATTGCATCGAAGAGTCCGAGAAGTTGACGCTGTTCACGTAGTCTAGACAGGAACGATTCATATTCTGGATCGCCATCGTTGCCGAACACAATTGGCTCGTCTTGATTTAGGCCTTCCAGTGCGGCAGGCCTAAACAGGCAAAATACATCGTCGGCCTGCGCGTAAGCGAATAGCACCTCTGCCATCGACTCTTCCAGGATCGCCCCAACATCGGCGTCGGGTTTTATGGTGCACTCGTGACCTGTTGTGTATTCATTTTTGTAGCCGATATTTTTGACATTAGTCTGCTTGTATTCAAAGACAGATTCCGGCGCAAAGCGGTATCCGCCTGGTGTCCACAGTGGCATTTTGATTCTCCAAGGAACCGGGCCAGCGCGGCGGGAAAGCCCCTTGGAGAAGACTTCCCCGCCGCCCTGCGTGTGTCGCAAGGTTTCGAACCCTTACGGCAACCCGAGGCTTTCCAGTCTACCCAATGCGTCCGATGATTTCCCGCGCCTTCCCCTCATCGGCCTCGGCATAGATTTGCGTTGCCGTCACGCTGGAGTGCCCCAGAATTGCCCGTGCGGCATCAAGGCCAAACTCCCTGCGAAGGCTTGTCCCAGAGCTGTGGCGAAGCTGGTGCGGATGCCAGTGTGGTACTTCCGCTTTTTCGCATGCCCTGCCGATCGCCGCGGCATAGCTGGCGGCCGTGTATCGTTCGCCCGCCTGCCGTGTCATGGTTCCTTTTTTCTTGGGACGGCCGGGGCCGGTGAACTGTGACAGCCACTCCGCGCGGGCATCCTTCGGCGAGAACAGGAACCCCTGCAGGTCCGTCTTCAGGAATTCGGAGACGATCCCCTGGGCGACTGGGCCCAAGAAGATCGTGCGGGACTTCCGGCGGTCGGTCTTGTGGGACTGTGGACGGTATTCCCAGACGGGGCCGCTGGTGGTCAGGTCAGCGCCGCGCATCGACAGGATTTCTCCCGGACGGGCACCAGTCAGAAGTTGGAGCCGGACACATGCCCACAGTTGCCGGCTTAGAAACGGCTCAACAGCGTCGACGTGTTCTTGGGGGACGGGTTTGATGGGATCGGTCTCGATCGCCGTGGTTCGCCCAGCGGCGAGGGCCTTGACCGCGGTGAGAGACTGCCAGACCGTGACGGGGATGTGATCGTTTTCGGCCGCCCAGCGGAACATGCCACGAACGCGTGCGGCATGGCGGTTTATGCTGGTGCGGCAAATGCCGTCGGCGATCAACTTGTCCCGGTATTCTTTGAACCGCTTCGGGGAGAAGTCGCGGGCCAGTGTGGTGCCGAATTTGGCAGTCAGGGGTCGCAGCGCCTGCCGGATGTTTCCCGCTTCACCGGTCGGTTTGCCGGTAGTCTTTCGGTAGTAGGCGTCGGCGTGTTCGCAGAACAGAATCGCCAGATCGTCCACCCGGGCGCGGTAGGATCCGACTTGACCGGTGGCCAGCCACTTCGCCACCAGGTCGTCAAACTGCTGGTAGGACTCGGGGGAGCCGTGCGGACCCAGATAGTAGTCCGTCCCATCAATATAAGTGCGGGCTTGGCCGCTTTTTTGATGGAGTTGATAGGTCGGGCGCTTCCTGTTTTTGGCCATGTTCGGCGTGCCTCGTCGGTAAAATGGTCGGTACAAACCGACGTTTCCGAAGCACTGCCGAGCCCGACAGGGAGCCATAAGGCCATCTACTTCAATTACTTGCGTCCGAGTTCCCCAGCCACGATTCGAACGTGGACAAACAGGACCAAAACCTGTTGTGCTACCGTTACACTACCGGGGAAAGTTGGGAGGATGATAGGCGATTCCCTCAAACGCGGCAAGGTCCGGATAGGCGGACAATTCCATCGCGTTCAATGTCGGAATGCCAGCACAGCCGATGGTACTGAGAGACACGTCAGCGGACTGTTGGGTTCGCAGCCTGTTCCGCAGCGTATGAAAACCTGGGGGGAATGGGATAAGATTTCTGTTTCTCCGTTTCAGCATAATTAACTTTGCTTGATTCCGGGACACCCGTCGCCGATCCACTCGGCAGGCCTCGCGTTCAATCCGCTGGCGGTGTCACGCAATCCGGCAAGGCCATTTAGCAGACTGTCGCCTCCCTATGTCCAACAATCGCCTGACCGGTATCTTCACGCCCAACCTCGTTCCGCTTGACGGGCAGGGAGAAATTCACGAAGGGGAACTCCGGCGGTATGTCGACTGGCTGATTGAGCGCGGGGTCCATGGGCTGTACCCCAACGGCTCCACGGGCGAATTCACGCGGTTCACCGTCGAAGAACGGCGGCGGATCATTGAGATCGTGGCTGACCAGACGGCGGGGCGGGTGCCCATTCTGGCAGGTGCGGCTGAAGCAAACGTGAAGGAGACAATCCGGGCCTGCGAGTACTATCACAGCCTCGGAGTGCGGGCGGTGGCGATCGTCGCACCGTTCTACTACAAGCTGAGCCCCGCATCGGTCTACGCCTACTTTGCCGAGATCGGCCGGCATACGCCAATCGATGTGACGCTCTATAACATCCCGTTGTTCGCCAGCCCGATCGATGTCCCCACGGTGCAGCGGCTGGCGGAGAACTTTCCCAAAATTGTCGCCATCAAGGATTCGTCCGGCGACATTCCCCATATGATCCGCATGATCAAGGCGGTGCGTGGAACGCGACCGGATTTCAGCTTCCTGACTGGATGGGATGCGGCCCTGATGCCGCTGTTGCTGATCGGCTGCGATGGCGGAACGAACGCAACTTCGGGCGTCGTTCCCGAAATCACGCGGCGGCTGTATGACTTGACGATGGCCGGAAAGCTGGACGAGGCGCGGACGGTGCAGTACGACCTGGTCACGCTGTTCGACACGATGCTGTACCAGGCGGAGTTCCCCGAAGGCTTCCGCGCGGCGGTCGAGCTGCGTGGATTTCACATGGGAACGGGACGGCAGCCGCTGTCGCCGGGCCAGAAGGCCGACCTGTCGACGTTGAGCCACAGTTTGCAGTGCCTGCTCTCCGCGCATGGCTTCACCGATGAACCGCTGACGGGATGTGGCTTCGGCAAGAAATCGGTCGAAACCGCTGACATCAGCAAGATCGTCCAAACCGTCCTGGCCGAATTGAAACGCCGCGTGTAGCTGCACATCGCTGGCGTCGACCGGGTGCGAAATGCTAGCCTTTGCTGGTGGCTCCGATGGGCGGAGCCGCCAGGAGAGGCTTTGTGCATTTATTGTGTCGACTTCTGCGCACCGCGCAGGTTGTGCTGATGGCGACAACTGCAACTTCTCTTTTCGCCACCGCCGAAATCCGTGCCGCAGATCCTGGATGGGGCCGTCTCAAGGGCCAGTTTGTCTACAATGGCGATCCCCCCGCGCGGGAGATGTTGACCATCACCAAGGACATTGAAGTCTGCTCGAAAACGCCACCGATGTCGGAGGCGCTTCTGGTCGATTCCCAGACGCATGGTCTGGCCAATGTCATTCTGTGGCTCGATCCCAGTGCGAACACCACGGTGCCGGTGCATCCCTCCTATGCGGCCACCGCCACCAAGAAGATTGTGCTCGACAACTCCGGCTGTCGGTTTGAGCCACATGTGTGCGTGATGCGGCCGACGCAGACCCTGGTGATCGGCAACAAGGACGAAGTAGACCACAGTGCGGCCGTGCTCCTGACCAAGAATGACTCCTTCAATGTGGTCGTGAGCAAGCAGGGGCAACAGGAGAGACACTTCAAGTTTTCAGAGAAACTGCCGGCCCCGGTTGTTTGTCCGATTCATGCTTGGATGAAGGGCTATCTGATCGTCAAAGATCACCCGTATGTGGCCGTGACCGACGCCAAAGGGGAGTTCGATCTGCAAAACGTACCCGCCGGGGAGTGGACCTTTCGAGTGTGGCACGAACTGCCCGCGTACATCCCGGAAGCGGAACGGAACGGGACTGCCGAAAAGTGGACCGGCGGAAAACTGACGGTGAAGATTGTGGATGGCAAAGCGACCGCACTGGGGACGATTCGGCTGAAGCCGGAGCTGTTTGCGGGGAAAAAGTAGCTGGAAGAAAATGACAAATGACAAATGACCGTCGTTGTGCGCGATTCGGCTGGATGGCATCCCCCTCGAATTTGTCATTCATTCGTCGCAAATTGGGCGTACTCCTTTCACCGGGCATCCGGGCGTGACCATCAACCGCTCTACCGTACGTCTGCGACCGGATCTGGTGTTGGTTCCGGTATCGAGCCACCTGTCACAGTGGTGGGTCGTGAAGGATCCCGTGGCTTTGCAGTACCACCAGGTGCTGCCAGTCGAGTATGAACTGCTGCGGTTGCTGGATGGGACCCGGTCGCTGGATGAAGTGCGGATGGAGTTCGACCGCCGCTGTGCGCCACAACGGCTGACGAAGCCCAAGCTCCATCAGTTCTTGAATTCCCTGTACCATCAGGGGCTGCTGCTGATTGACGGGGCCGACCAAGGGGCACATCTGCTGGCGCGGCTGCACAAGGCACGCCGGGACGATGTCTGGCGCACCCTCTCCAGCCCATTGGCAATTCGGTTTCGAGGTGTCGATCCCCAGTGGCTGCTCGACTCCCTGGTGCCTTGGCTGGGCTGGCTGTTTGCCCCGGTGGGCGCGGTTTTGGGTTCCGCCGTGATCTTGAGTGCGCTGGTGTTCATCTTCAGCCGGCTCGACCAGTTCCTGGGTGCCCTGCCCTCCATGTCGGTGCTGCTCTCGCCAGCCAATCTGGTCTGGACGGGAGCCGCCATTGCCCTGGTCAAAGTGCTGCACGAACTGGGGCACGGCGTGTCCTGTCGTAAATTTGGGGCGGAGTGTCACGAACTGGGGGTGATGCTGCTGGTGGGGGTGCCCTGCCTGTATGTCAACGTGTCGGACGCATGGACGCTCCGCCGCCGGTGGCAGCGGGCCGTGGTGTCGCTGGCAGGCATCTGGGTCGAACTCCTGCTGGCGTCCATTGCCGCAGTCGTTTGGGCCACGACCTTTCCTGGGTACGTCCACACACTGAGCCTGAACGTCATGGTGGTGTGCACGGTCAGCACGCTGTTTTTCAATGGAAATCCGCTGCTGCGTTACGACGGCTACTACGCCCTGTCAGACATGCTGGGGGTGCCGAATCTTGCTCCACGCTCCAGTCAACTGGCGGTCGACACGCTGATGCACCTGTGGTGGGACCTGCCAGCAGACTCAGAGCCCAACCTGTCTCCAGCGTCGCGGTGGATGATGATCGGCTTCGGCGTGGCTTCCACCACCTACCGGCTCTTCGTCACGGTGCTGGTTCTATGGACCTTGCGGACGACTCTCAAGGCGTGGAATCTGGAGAACATGGTGTGGGGCGTCATCGCCGTCGTGGGGGCCACGATGGTCATTCAGCAGGGAAAGAAAGTCGGTTGGGCTGTGCGGGAAACTTTTGCGGGGAACGGATCCATGACGCGCGGACTGGTGGGTGCCGGATTGTTGATTGGTGCAGTCACACTGGTTCTGATGCTCCCATGGCCGCACTCCGTGCGTGGGCCGGCAATTATTGAAGCCACCAATGTGGGCTCGGTCTATTCGGTGGTGGAAGGCCGGCTGGAGACCGCGCTCGCGGCAGGCACACCGGTGAAATCCGGCGAAGTGGTGGCTCAACTGCGCAACGATGAGATGCTGCGCAAACTGGCCGAGACCGAGGGCAAACGCGACCGGCAAAAGACCTGGGTCCACACCTTGCAGTCGCGCCGCACAGACGACCCGGTCGCGGCCGCTCAACTGCCCGCGGCGATCTCCACGCTCGACGACCTGGAAAATCAACTGGTTCCCCTCCGTCAAGACATTGCCCGGCTCACGCTCCGCGCGCCGCGCGGAGGACTCGTGCTGCCACCGCCCGACATTCCGCGGCCACCCATTTCGGCGCTCAGCGAACTGCATTCGTGGGTCGGCAATCCCCTGTTGCCCGAGAACGGGCAGACGTGGCTGGAGACCGGGACACTGGTCTGCCAGGTCGGCGAACCCGATCAATTGGACGCTGTGGTCTATGTCGGGCAGTCCGATGTGGAATTCCTGTCCCTCGGACAACAGACCGAAGTGTTGATGAGCAGCGGTGACGTTTCATTGAAGGGCGAAATTTCCGCCATTGCCCCGTTGGATGTGGATGAACTCACGCCGGACCAGGTGCTGCCGGAGAGTCTCAGCGTGGAGACCGGTCCAGATGGCGTCCGCCGATTGTCGCAGGCTGGCTACCAGGTGCGCATCCGGTTGGCGGCTGCCCCCCATGTCCTCCTTCGCAGCCGTGGTCAGGCCAAGATTCAGGTTGGGAACTGGTCGCTCGGTCAGGCAACGTGGCGCGAATTGCTGCGGACCTTCCGGTTTGAGTGGTGACCGATCGCCCGCCTTCGGATTTTGACGAGTTTCTCCGGATGAATACCCTTTGTATTCGGTGAAGCTGGACACGTCATCGTGATGGAGGTGGTCCAGCTTTTGGACCGGATGAAAAGGATGGTAGAGGATCAGGTAAGGATCTGTTTGTGACAGGTTTCAATGAGAAGATCCTTACGTCTCCACTCTTATCCTTGCAATCCTGTTCAAAAATCCTCACCGTCGCGCGTCAAATTGTGTCGTTTTTATGTTTGACATTGATAGGACGGGCGGATAATGTATTTGATACATGGGTACATTGTGTTTTGTCGGGTGAATTATGGAAGTTTTTATTCAGGGTTCGGTGGCTCCCCAAACTCCTCCAGGCGTGGCTCCGCTCGGCGAAGGGCGGGCGCGGAAGGAGCGGGCGGATTGCAAGGTGACGGACGAGGGTTTATACCACGCCATCGTGGCTCATCTCGGCGTGTTGTCCTACGTCGCGATCGCGGTGGGGATCAACCGCTCGGCACTCTATAAACGGATCGAGCGTGCCCCCGCACTGCAGGCCGCCCGCGATGGGGCGCGGCGGATGCTGTTGTCGCGGGCGACCTACCATTTGCGCAAGGCACTGCACGCGGGGATTGACTGGGCGGTCCACTACGTCATGTGCCGTGAAGACCAGCTCTGGACGCCGTTCAACGAGCCACAGCCGCCGA
>JAKFUF010000165.1 GCA_021732845.1 Planctomycetaceae bacterium
GTCAAGCAGGAATTAAAACTAGATTTCAGCCTTTCTGAAATCATGCAAATTCTGAGCGTCAACCTTTTCGAGAAAACCCCGCTAATTACGCTGTTTTCTGATGGAAAATACCTAAACTCCGTAAGCACGCCCCATAAGCAGTTGACATTGTTCGACTTATAGCCGGACAGTTCTGATTTGTCATTTGTCATTTGTCATTTGTCATTTGTCATTTGTCATTTGTCATTTGTCATTTGTCATTTGTCATTTGTCATTTGTGCTTGATACAACCCGCGTTCCTCCACATAGCACTCCACCGCCCGTGGCATCAGGTAACGCACACTCTGGCCGTCGTGGACGCGCCGGCGGAGGTCGCGGGAAGAGATGTCGCAGCCGGGGATGGTCAGTTCGCGGATCCGCGACAGGGCGTGGCTGTTGAGCAGCGGTTTCAGCGTCTCCAGCACGCTGCCAGCGACGCCAGGACGGTTGACGGCGACAATTTCCGCCAGCTCCAAAATCCGCTCAGGTTCGCGCCATGTCGGCAGGTCGCGCAGCGAATCGGCACCAATCAGCAGGTGCAGCGAGTGGCCGGGGCGCTCGCCAGCGATCTCCGCCAGGGTGTCAACGGTGTAGTTCAAACCGGCGCGTTTGGTCTCCCGCAGGTCGACACGAAACTGCGGGTGACCGGCGATCGCCATCTGCACCATGTCGACCCGGCAGGCCACCGGCGAAATCTGCTGGTCGGTCTTGTGTGGCGGGTGCCCGGCTGGAATGAACCAAACCTCATCCAGCCGGCACTGTTCGCGGCACTGTTCCGCCAGCACCAGGTGGCCGTAATGGACCGGGTCGAAGGTGCCGCCGTACAGGCCGATGCGCATCGCGAACCATTCTTGGAATGGGCGGGTGACCGCAGTTCATGCTTCCGGCACCCGCACAGCCTGCCATCACGCTCAGTGGCCGCCCGTTTCTTCGCCGAGCTGGGTTTGCAGGTACAACGGCAGTCCCAGATCCCGGATGAGGCCGAGCTGGGTCTCCAGCCAGTCCACATGCTCTTCGGACTCGACGAGAATTCCCGCCAGCAGCTCCCGCGTAGCGTTGTCCTTGACGCTGGCGCACAACGCGATCGCTTCGTTGTAGGCCTTCACGCCGCTGGTTTCTAGCTGCAGGTCGACTTCGAACTGTTCCTTGACATCGGAACCCGCCCGAATGACGCCGTAACGGGCGATTTCCGGCACCCCTTCGAGGAACAGGATCCGGTCAATCAGCATGTCGGCATGCTTCATCTCGCCGATGGACTCTTCGTACTGCTTCTTGGCGAGTTTGTGGAAGCCCCAGTTCTTGCACATCTTCGCCTGAATGAAGTACTGGTTGATCGCCGTCAGTTCGATGGTCAGGCCGGCGTTCAGCGCATCAATGACCTTCGGATCGCCCTGCATTTTGTTCTTCCTGATCTAATGGCCCATGCGAGCCAGCGAGTGTGGATGGAGATGCCGGGATTTTAGGCCGCAGGCAGTGCCGTTGAAAGCCCCTGACGGGCGCTTTCAACGCGATTTGCTGAAAGTTCAGCAAATCTCCGGTGATCCGCAGACTCAATCTCACAAATCACTTGGGATTTCAGCTTTCGGAAAGGCTGCCCGCAGACGCTCAAAGCCAGTCTTTGTGATTTGCGTGCCGTTGACCAGGAGGCGAGTCAATGACGGCATCCGAATGAGAGAATCAACGGGCAAGCGCCTTCCAGCCGGCGATTGGCTCGAAGGAGGTACACGCGGTGCCGACCGCGGTCAGCAGTGATCCGGCGACTGCGATGGCCACCACCGTGAACCCAACCCAAGCACGTATGGTGTGTTTCCTGGTGGAGCTTGACCCGGCTGCCTGTTCAGGTTGCCTAGGCGTAAATCAGCGGCTTTCCTGAATGATCACCATCAGCCCGGTGTCAATCTGTGGCTCTTCATCGTCGAGGTCGCACAGGTGGTTGTCGACAATGACCGGTTCATAGGCGGCGAGCAACACTGACTTGTCGCCGAGCGGATCTCGGTGGCAGTGCGACAGCAGTGGCAGCGGCTTTTCCGCTGTCGACTTCTGCCGAAGCTGCAACTGCGCCAGCTCGGCTTCACCCATATAGAACGAGTCCACAGCCAGCTTGGCCACGGTGGCGTCGTCGGAACGGCCGTATTGCACAATCCTCCCCGCCCTGTCAGCGGTGTCGTTCCGCATGTCCACCAGTACCGCGATCTGCCCCTCGGGCAACTGTTCGCTGAGAAAATTGAAGTTGCCAGGGTCGACGGACATGCCCAGCAATCCCACGACTTTTTCCTCGCCACGGGCTCCGGTAAACACGGGCACCGTGAAGGCAATTTTTTGCCGTTTGTCCCGCTTGCTTTGATAAACGCTGGAGCGGAGCGGCCGCCGGGTGATCTCCTTGTCGATGGTGCCCGGATCATCGAAGTAGTCCCGGTCCGACAAATCCTTGCCAATGATTCTGGCCAGCGAGTCATCGTCACGCGCTTTTTGGCCAATCACAAACCCTTCGCTGTCGAGCATGAACAGCGTCGCGGCCTGCGTCTTGTCCTTCATCTTTTTCCACAGATGCGTCATGAAAATGTCTAGCTTCTTCCGTGGCTCATCCGAAACCTCCTTCGAAACAGCCCCCTGGTCGTCAACGACTTTCTTGCCAGCGCTGGCACTGGCGATCAGATCCGGCAAACCGGGGTCGAGCGCCGCCTTCTTCAGGATGAGCCACCGGTTCTCGATCTCCTCCGCGATCCCCCGCGCCGCGAAACTGGCCGACGCCCGCAGGCTGTTCTCATGCAGTCGGGAGGTCTCCGCCTGCTGCCGGGACTGAACCACGGACAGCAGAATGCCGAAGACGGCAACCGTGGCCACGAGTCCGGCAATGGTGAATGTCCCTCCCCGATGCCGCCAGGTCCAGCGCCGCACGCGTTCGTACCAGGGATCCTTGTAGGCGGTGACGGGAGCATCGGACAGATAGCGTTCCAAATCGGCCGCCAAGTCGCGAGCCCGCGGATAGCGGTCGCTGGGCGCGAGCGACATCGTCTTCAGGCAGATCGCTTCCAGCGCTTTGGGAACCCCTTTGATGGCCGCGGAGGGTTTCCCAAATTCGTTCGCGCGGGCCCGCCCCATCACCTCCCGCTGGGTCCGACCCTGAAACGGTGGCTCGCCAGTGAGGATTTTGTAAAGGATCGCACCCAGGCTGAAAATGTCGCTCGACTGGTCGACCGAGTTGTTGTCGGGGTCGGCCTGCTCGGGGCTCATGTAGGCCGGGGTGCCTGAGCCACCGGCAGAGGAACCGCTGTTGGACCCGGAACCGGAGGACGATGGCAGATGGACCGAGACCTCACGGCTGTCGATCGGGCGGCCCACGCGCATCGCCAGGCCCCAGTCGACGACGAGGGTCTCGTCGAATTTGCCCAGCATGATGTTCTGTGGCTTCAGATCGCGGTGAATCACCCCGCGATTGTGCGCGTAGTCAATCGTGTAGCACACCGAGACCAGCCGGCCCAGCAGGCGGCGGAACTCGACATCGTCTGCCTTCAACTTGCGGGCGGGTGACTTGGCTCCGTCGGGTGTCTTGGGCTCGTGAAAGCGTTCAATCGCATCATTCAGCGTTTCGCCCTGAATGAACCGCATCGCGTAAAAGATGCGGCCATCCAGGGTTCGGCCAAAGCCGTACAGCGGAACGACACCAGGATGCTCAAGCTGAGCCGTGATTTCCGTCTCGGCGAGAAACCGCTGGTGCAACTCGTCGTTGTCGGCGTGTTCAGGACGGATGAACTTCAGCGCCACGTCGCGGTTGAGTGACGAATCGGTGGCACGAAACACCTGCCCCAGCCCGCCCTCAGCCACGAACTTCATGCTCCCGTAGCGCGACTGGGTCCCATGCTGGACCGCGTCGCTGTCTTCGAAGGAGGGGGCGGGGCCATTGCGGACCGCCGAGGGGATGTCAAGCGTTTCCTGGGCCGAAAAATTGGACGCTGCCCGTCGCTCGGACTCCTCGGTCTCCGCTTTGGTGTTGCGCAGCGTGCCCACCTGGGCGGCCGCCGGCGGCTTGGCCTCGATGACTGTCTGATTTTCGATGATGGACTTCAGTTCGTTGGCCAACTCGGGGCAGCCCTCTTCGGCACAGAATTCATCGGGAGCGATGGTCTGTCCCTGTTCCAGGATCTCTCGCCAGCGACGTTCAAGCACGTCCAGTCGCGATTCTTCTTTCATGGCAACCGCCGGGTGGGGAATAAGCGAGGGGTCTGCGGTGGCAAAGGATGCCAAGCTTTGCCGTCAATATTTCAAGACTGTTTGAACATCGTACATTGTCACACTGGTCAGCAGAACAGGCAACCCGCTGGCTTTGTCCAGTCATCGCAGAATTGGCGCTTCAGTTCGCCCAATCTGCATGATCCGTCAGCAAAGCAATTCCGGTGCCAGCCCGCAAACCGCGGACAATCGTCAGTCTTTGCCTCCCCCCACTTCAATCATCTGATACAGCCCGTGTCCCACATGTTTCAGCCGGCCCTGTTGGGCCAGCAGTTGCCACAGCTCCATGGGATATTGGTTCGGTGGAGTGATGGCCACCACTTGAGACTTGCCGCCGTTGGACATCGGTCCGTAGCCAAGCCGCGACTCATCGTCGAGCTTGGTTAGCTTAAGCCTCTTCTTAAACGCTTTTAGCGCAAGTTTGAGGGTTTCTTTGGAAAATGGTTCAGGTGTCGGGGTGGAATCGGACATGCGGGAAATCCTTGGAGGAAGGCTCGCCACGATACCACCCGCGGGCGAAGGCTTTCAACAACTCGGAGACTGCCCGCGCGACCCGCCCGGCTGGAAAGCTCCCGGGAGCGATATTGAGCTTCCGGCGTTTTTCAGTTACAGGTGCCCCACCCATCTGCCGCACAAGGAGCGGGCGTCGATCCGCCCCTCCATTGAGTGTCAGCACCAACTCTCCAATCCATTTCTCATCACATCTTCCTTGGCCGGACGCGGTCGGTCAATCCGATCTGCGCACAGGATTCTGCCATGCCGCACCGGATGTCCCGCCGTGAGTCTGTGGTTGCGGGACTGCTTGTCCTGTCGGGCGTCATGGTTCCGGGCTGTGGCACGATTTTCCACCCCGAGCGGAAGGGGCAGCCGGCCGGCCCGCTCGACTGGGAAATCGTGGCTCTCGATGCGATCGGACTTCTGTTCTTCTTCATCCCTGGCGTGATCGCCTTCGCCGTCGACTTCAACAATGGCTCGATCTACCTGCCAGCGGAGCGGCGAGCCACGACTGCACCGCCGGCGCGTGAGGTCTCACGAAAGTCGGCGAAGAAGTCACTGGTTTCGGTCGCCATGCCCGCAGGACGGATGACTCGCGCCGCGATTGAACAATCCCTGAAGGAGCAGTCGGGACGAGAGATACAGCTCGTCCGGGGAGAGTATCAGACAAAACCGTTGGACAGTCTCGACCAGTTTTGGACCATGCAGCAGGAGTTTGAGCAGCCCACGGCTGGCTGAAAATCGCGATTTGCCGTCTCGCCCCAAAAGATCTCTTACTTGATTCTGTAAGAAATACGGCATAATATTTCTTACATGAACGGTCGAAGAAAGTCTCCACAAGCCACTGATTCGGTGATTCTTGCGACGATCCGCAGGCGTGGATCTGGGGCGGTCCTTGTTCCGGCGGACTTTCTCGAAATTGGCAGCCGCGAGGCGGTGGACGTTGCCCTTCATCGTCTGGTGCGACAGGGAGCCATTCGGCGGCTGGCCCGTGGAATCTACCATTTTCCAAAGATGCATCCGGTGCTTGGCCCACTGGAACCTTCCGCCGAAGAGATTGCCACAGCATTGGCGGGCCGTGACCGTACCCGGCTGCAGCCATCAGGAGCATACGCCGCAAATGCCTTGGGGCTTTCCGAGCAAGTTCCAGCCAAGGTGGTGTTCCTGACGGATGGCCCGACCCGAACGGTCAAGATTGGCCCGACCACCATCCAACTTCGCAGAACCACGCCGAAGAACATGGAGGCGGCGGGCCGACTGAGTGGCTTGCTCATTCAAGCTCTCCGCGAATTGGGTCAGGACCATGTGACGCCTGCCAGGATGACACACCTGAAGCAAACGATTCCAGCCGACAAACGGCGGATGCTGCTCAAGGACATCCGACTTGCCCCGGCCTGGATGCATCCGATTTTCCGGGAACTCGCTGAGGATGAAGCATGACGCTGGAATTTCTGGCGTTGTCCGAGGACGAACGTCGTCTCTACATCGAGCAGGCGGCGATTCGCCGAAACCTGTCTGCTGGCTTCTAGCAATCCTCTTCGAGTCCGAGTTTGCCGGAAGCCGGTGCCAGCCGCACCCAAGCCAATAAATGGATGACAAGAGCCGAGGCCGTGTGTGGCCTTGGCGTGCAGAAACAGATCGCACCTGTGCTGGAGGCCACCGTCGTAAAAACGCTCGGCCATCGCAACTTGGCATGGTTCGAGTTCCTGAACGATCCCGGCACACACTCGCCAGTCCTGCTCTTTCACTACCCCTCGACCCAACCAGCTGGGTTCGAATATCTCCAGCGGTCGGTGAAGTTGGAATTTGGCTCATTGACCGATCAGCAACCTGTCGGCCGCCATCCGGTGCGACCTTGGATTGCTGAAGTCCTGCCCGAGGCCTTTTCCGACTGGAAATGCGAAGTGGTCGCCTTGGAAATGGAGCGAACCGTCTGGGAAAAAGCGACGATCTTGCATACGGAGTACCACCGCCCGACCGACAAGCCAACTCCCGATCGTTTCTCTCGGCATTACGCCGACACCGCCGCGCTGGCGAATCACCCAGTTGCGAGCAAGGCCGTCTGCAATCATGAGCTTCGCTGCTCAGTCGTTGAATGGAAAAGCCGATTTTTCGGCAGTTCGTGGGCCAACTATGAACACGCAAAACCCGGTACGTTTCGCCTAGTACCTCCATCCGAACGGATGTCCGGGCTACAGCGTGACTACCGGGCAATGCGGGATATGTACCTGTCTGAGCCGATGAGATTCGACGAAATTCTGGCGACGCTTGAGGAAATGGAGAAGACCATCAACCAGTCCGCGTCTTGACCAACTGCGTAAATCGCCGCCAGCCCCTCACTTCCCGATGCAGTACAAAAACTTGTCCGAACGGATCAAGAGCCGCGAGCCATCGACCGCCGGGCTGCCGTTGAACATCCCGCGGGGCTCAAGATCGTTCTTCGCCAACTGCTCGAATTCGGGCTTCGCCGCCACGACAAACGTGCGGCCGTCGCGGGTCAGGTAGTAGACTTTTCCATCCGCCAACAGGGCGGACGAGTAGACCTGACCTGCTCGTTCCATGCGCTTCTCATAGACCAGTTTTCCGGTATCCGCCTTGGCGCAGTAGGCGGTCCCGTTCGATTCATGCATCCAGTACACGTGCCCGTCGAGGAACACGGGCGAGGACACATTCGAGCCCTTAAAGCTCGTCCACAAGCGGTGGGTCTTGGTCACGTCGCCGCTGCCGCCCGCCTTCACCGCCAGCGCGGCGACTCCCGAACGGCCGCCCAGACAGTAGACGACGCCGTCCGCAGCCACGACGCTGGGGACCATGTACCAGCCGATGTCGGTTTTGCACGACCACAGTGGGTTGCCCGACGCCGGGTCGAACGCCAGGACCTTGCCCTGGGTTGGCACCACGACTTCCAACTTCTTCGAGGGGGCTGTCACCAAAACCGGAGTATTCCAAGCCTCATTCACACCTCCTTGTCGCCATTTCTCCTTGCCTGTCTTCCGGTCCAGCGCGACCAGCGATGAGCTTTCGACGCTGGCATTGATCAGCACCAGATCCTGCCACAGCACCGGCGAGGCGGACGAGCCCCAGTTGTGTGTCTTGGTGCCCACGTCGGCCTGCCACAGTTGCTTGCCGCTGTGGTCATACGCCAGAACGCCCGTCTTTCCGTAGAACACATACACCCGGTCGGCATCTGCGGCCGGTGTGCTGGCCGCAAAGCCGTGGTCCCGAATCCGGTCCTCTTCCGGCAGTTTGGCCGGAAGCGGTTGATTCCACAGAATGCTGCCGTCGCTACGACTGATGGCCAGCAGATGGCGTTTCAGCTCTGACTGGCTGCCTCCATCCTCCCCTGGAACGAAGAAGCCGGTGTAACAGGTCAGATAGATGCGGTCGCCCCACACAATGGGGCTGGAGGCCCCCGGTCCGGGCATGGGTGTCTTCCAGGCGATATTCTCCGTCCCGCTCCAGGTCACCGGCAGCCCCTTGGCGGCACTGGTGCCCATGCCGGAGGGACCGCGAAACTGCGGCCAGTTGTCTGCTGCGCCGGCCTTCGTGGCGGCGACGGTTTTGACAGGAACCTTTGCGACCTCGCGCTCGGCGGCAGATGACGGCAATGTCCCCCAGGAAATCGCCATGAGGCAAAGTCCAACTGACGTCGAGATCGTGTATTTTTTCATCGAGTGCCCCCGCCTTAAGCTGAGTGAACGCTTTGTGTGACCCTGTCACAGTTGAAATGACTCAATCGTCCGCACGCACTTGTTCCCGTGCCTCCGCCAGAAAACGCACATAATCGGGATGGACAAGCTCCACCAACTGCCCTTCAAGAATGCCCTCAAGTTTGCACAGCACTTTTTGCTCTGCCTCATCCTCGAAAGTGTAACTGTCTTCGTTGTAGAACCGGTATAAGAACTCGAACAGCACCAGCGCTTCCTTGCTGGTCAAATCGATGGTGATCTTCTCTGGACTGAGCATGTTCCCTTCACTGCCGATTTGATGACGGATGCGCGCAGGACACCACCGCGTCATGCCACCCACGAGCGACCAATTTGTCATTTGTCATTCGTCATTCGCTTTTCACGCCGTCCTTGCCCTCAAAAACCGCTCCAGTGCCGCAAAATACGGCTCGCCCGTGTTGAACAGATGCTGCCCAAGGCCCCGCTTCTGGCAACTTGCCCGCCATTCCTGCAGAAACGTCTCCACCTGTTTGCGGTAGGCCGCACGAATGTCGGGGACGTTGATGTTCAAGCGACCGCTGCCTTCGCTGTCAACGAAGACCCCGGATTCCACATCCGGCAGTTGCAGCTCATCGGGATGAAAAATCTGGAACGCCAGCACCTCGGCCCCCCGCTGGGCGATGGCCGACATCTCGCGGACGATGGCGTCGCCTTCGTCCAGAAAATCGCTGAACACTATCAGCACCTGTCGCCGTCCGCTGACCGTGGTCAACCTGCGCAGTGCATCGGGCAGCCCCGCCGTGCGCCAACGACGCTGCGCTTCCATGCTTTTCAGCAGGCCGGCCAGATGTGTCATTGAGCCACCGGGCGGCTGATAGTCGACAAGGCCATCGCGGGCGAAGCCGAGGGCCGCGCGGTCGTGCTCCTTGATCGTCAGAAAGGCGATCGCCGCCGCCAGTTGGCAGGCATAGTCGTACTTGCTGGCGGAAGTCGCCACCTGACCACGGTAGGCCATGGAGGCCGAACTGTCCACGAGCAACGTGACCGTCGAGTCCGACTGGTGTTCGTACTGGCGGATGTACAGCCGGTCGGTCCGGCCATAGACCCGCCAGTCGACGTGGCTCACATCGTCGCCCGGCAGATACTCCCGGTAGTCGTGAAACTCGACCCCCTGCCCGCGCCGCCGCGTCGTGTGCTTGCCCGCATACAACCCCTCCACCAGCTTGCGGCCCGTGAAAAACAGATGCGCCAGCCGCTGCAGATCCGGCACCCGCAAATACTTGCGGTTGAGGCTGACCATTCCGGCGGTGGAGGGTGCGGGCACGGCGGCGATCCGGAGGGAGGCGTGTCCGACATAGGTCGGCTCGCTCACGAACATCAACGAATGAAGTTGTTGGTCAAGTCGGCGGGTGCGGCGAAACGATGCGTGGATTGTAAGGCCAGAAATTTAACCACGAATCTTCACTAATCACTAATCTTACGAATTTCACGAATCATCAATCGGCTTTGCATCGCGGGTGATGCAATGCACCTCATTGCGATTCGTGACATTCGTCGTATTCGTGAAAATTCGTGGTTCCCCTTCTCGTTGTCTAAGATCGGCCTTCGGTCAGCCTCTTGAAACGTACACTTATCTCCGGTCCTAACATCCCATCTTAATCTTCCTGATGCGTTTTGGACGCGCCGAATGCGAAATCAAACCATTACGCCCACTCCTGAATCACCTCGGTGACCGGGCGGCGCGACTGCGCAGGCACCGTGGCTGGCTTCCCGTACCAGAACAGGCCCACGACGCGGTGTGAGGCGTCGAGATCCAGAAGCTGCAAAAAGGCTGGCTGCTGGACGATACCCGTCGTCCATTTCAGGCCCAGGCCCTGCTCCCAGAGGATCAGTGACAGATTCTGCACGGCGCAGCAGCAGGCGGCGTAGTCTTCCTCTTCCCGAAACGGATCGGGATCGCGGCGGAACGAAACGACAAACCAGCCTGGCATTTCGCTCCACCGCTGGCGTTTCTCTTCACCGGCTGCCGCCCCCTTTTTGGCGGTGATCAGGTCGGCGTTGAGCTGCACAATCTCGGCGGCCTTTTTCGGTCCGAGCAAATGAAACCGCCAGGGTTCGGTCAGTTTGTGATTCGGTGCCCAACACGCCACCTCGATCGCCTGCTTCAGCACCTCAACATCCGGCGGGTCGGGCAGAAACGTGTGAATCGTTCGGCGGGAACGGATCAGGTCAGTCAGCACGGTCATGGAACGGGCGGCCTGCGAAGCGGGATCTCAAGACTGAGCCAGATGATATCAGAAGTGACAAAGTTGCCGAGTCACTCCGTGACTCGATTCCGGTCACGAAGTGACGGGGTAACTTTTTTGACCGGCCAAATGCAACGATGGACAGCGACGCCGTCCATCGTCATGAATTCAGTTGCCTGTGGCTTCGCTGTTCGAGGCCCAGCCGCCCGCGAGCGAGGAACCCCGATAGCGGATGAAGAAGGTGGCGCAGCCACCCATCCGCGCCAGGGGTTCCGCAGCGAGCAAAACTGACCAGTGCGAGGAACCCCGACAGCGGATGAAGAAGGTGGCGCAGCCACCCATCCGCGCCAGGGTTCCGCAGCGAGCAAAACTGACCAGTGCGAGGAACCCCGACAGCGGATGAAGCAGGTGGCGCAGCCACCCATCCGCGCCAGGGGTTCCGCAGCGAGCAAAAACTACCAATTACCACTGCCGACCGTCGCGCGGGGTGCCCCAGCCATTGTTTCCGCGGTCGTTGCGGAAATCGTCCCGGCGATCCCATGGGTGGTCATAGTTGTCTTGCTGACACCAGGTCGGCCGATTCCGGAAGGAGACGCTCAGCACGCCATTTGTCCGCACGTTTCGCACCCGCATATGGACTTCGCCACGGGTGTTCTCAATGATGTTGTAGAACTGCTGCTCGTTGCGAATCTCGCGTCCTTCCACGCTCAGAATCACATCACCTGGTTCCAAGCCAATCCGCCGGGCCGTGGACCCTGGAACCGTCCGCAACACTTCGAAGCCCCGGCCATAGTGGAAGTGCCCAATCAATCCGAAGTTGGACACAGGAGCAGGCCGGGGAGCCTGGAAACGCACATCAAAGCGAGGTTCGGCCGCTTGAGCCGCCCCGGTCAAAGTGGTGGCTCCCACGAAAGCAGCAGTGAGCAACATGCAGGCGGTCTTGGAAATCTTGGTCAACATGATTTGGCACTCCTCAGTCTGGAAGGTTTTGATTTGGTGGATGGTTGAGGTCATGACCAAATCAAAAGCACGCCGCGTGCCAAACTGATTCTGCGCAAATCACTATTGTTGTAAAATATTTACCACCAATGATTTGAAAATTATTTAATGCGCAGTTCCGCATCGGAGCCCCGCCTACGCCAGCCTGAAGGCCGACTGAAGAGTTATCAAAATGAGTAAATCGACTTGGCCTATGTAGTCTTTTTGACTCTTGCGACTACCACAGAGCCTTATTGTGGCTGCGATCCTTACACCTGTCGCCGCAGCATTTTCTCCAGCACGAAATAGCCCGGCCGGTGCATCCCCAGCGCGGCGTAGGTCTCCTGCGCGTGGGTGTTGTGGTCTTCCACGTACAGTCGCAACCCGACCACGCCGGGATCGGCCTGAGCTTGCGCTTCCAAGGTGGAGTAGAGCAACCGGAACAGGCCCTGGCGGCGGAAGTCTGGGTGAATGTAGACGCTTTGGAGCCACCAGATGTCGCCGTTACGCCAGTCGCTCCATTCGCGGGTGTGCATCAGTTGGCCAGCGATGCGGCCCTCGACCGTGGCGACCAGATACCGGCCCTTTGAAGGATCCGCCAACAGGGCACGAACGCCAGCTCCAGCTATCTGCGGATCCAGCGTCTTCCCTTCGGTTTCGCTGGCCAGCGCGCAGTTGAAGTCGCGAAGAGTCTGCCAGTCCTCCGCCTGGGCCGGGCGAATCAGCGGGGTGCCGCCCGTCACGGTTGGTTGTCCGCAAGCTGCGACGACACGGGCTGAAACAGACCCCAATACCAGTCCAACGGGGTGGCAAGCGGCGTATGCTGCCGCGCCCAGGCCAGAGGCTCATACAACGGGGCGATGCTGTTCTGGGTGCCGGCATACAGCGGGCCGCTGGCCACGATATAGAGGGCCAGCAGCGAGCCACGGCTGATGAACAACCGACGTGCCTCGGAAAGTTTAATGGTCACCGACATCGGCGATGCCTTGGGGTGCGAAATTCCGACGGAGTGCCATTCCACACTGGTAAGTCATGCTCGCTGCGGAACCCCTGAGGCGGATGGGTGGCTTGCGCCCCCTTCTTCATCCACTGTTGGGGTTCCTCGCTCACTCGCGCGGTCGCCGTCACTGTACCGCTCGTCGATTCGAACCTCAAGGAATCTACGCCAGCAGCGCGTTGACCACATTTCCATGCACATCCGTCAGGCGGAAATCCCGGCCGGCGTAGCGGTAGGTCAGGCGGGTGTGGTCGAAGCCCAGCAGGTGCAGGATGGTCGCCTGCAGGTCATGCACGTGGACCTTGTTCTCCACCGCCTGGAAGCCGAACTCATCGGTGGCTCCATACACCTGCCCGCCCTTCACGCCGCCGCCGGCGAGCCACATGGTGAAGCCGTGGTGATTGTGGTCGCGGCCGTTAATCTTGCCGGCATTGGCTCCGGCCTGCGGCAGTTCGACGGTCGGTGTGCGGCCGAATTCGCCGCCCCAAATGACAAGCGTTTCTTCCAGCAGTCCCCGCTGCTTCAGGTCCTTCAGCAGGGCACCGATCGCCTGCGAACACTGCCCGGCGAGGCGGCGGTGGTTCTCGGCGATGTCGTCGTGGTTGTCCCACGGCTGACCCTGACCGTGCCACAGTTGCACGTACCGCACGCCACGCTCGACGAGGCGGCGGGCGATGAGCGTCTGCCGGGCATGCGTGCCGGTCCCGTACATCTCGCGGATGTGCTTGGGCTCGCGGTTGATATCGAACGCCTCACTGGCCTCCATCTGCATCCGGTAGGCCAGTTCGAACGAATGAATCCGGGCCTCCAGCGCGGCTTCGTTGTGTCGAGCCTCGGCATGCTGCCGGTTGAGCTGCTGCACGAGGTCCAATTGCCGGCGCTGTTCGACGCGGCTCAGCAGGGGGTTGCGGATGTTGGCCAGCAGCTTTTCCAGATCGGTGTGCTGCGAGTCGATATACGTCCCCTGATAGCTTCCCGGCAGGAACGCTGCCTGCCAGTTCTCGGCATCCTTGATCGGATAGCCATTGGGGCACATGGCGATGAATCCTGGCAGGTTCTGGTTCTCGGTGCCCAGGCCATAGGTGACCCACGAGCCCATGCACGGGCGGGTCAGCGTGGAGTCACCGCAGTTCATCAGCATCAGCGATGGCTCGTGGTTCGGCACGTTGGCCTGCATCGAGCGAATGACGGCGATGTCATCAATGCACTCGCCTACATGCGAGAAGATCTCGCTGACCTCGATCCCGCTCTGCCCGTACTTCTGGAACTTGTAGGGCGAGGGGAACGCCGCGCCGGTCTTGCGCTCGGTCCGCAGGTTCTCCGTGGGCAGATTCTTGCCGGCGTACTTTTCCAGCGACGGCTTGGGGTCGAAGGTGTCGACGTGCGACGGTCCGCCGTTCATGAACAGATGGATGACATGCTTCGCCCTGCTGCCAAAATGGGCGACCTTCGGCAGCATCGGGTTGGCATAGCTCTGCCCCGCCTCACCCGTTGCCGTCCCGCCCAGCACCGCACCGTTGTCGGCCAGGACGCTCGCCAGCCCCAGTGCGGCAAAGCCCATCCCCGACCGGGACAGCCATTCTCGACGGGTCGAGGGAGAGTTTGGAAACATGCGACAACCTCACTGGCGGCAAAAACGAATGGTTGTGGCTCAGGCGGCCAAAACATCCGTTTCAATCATACAGCCGGCCACCACTGCCGAGAACTGCTACTGTGCGTGATTGCTACAACGGCGCGGGACGACGTGTGGCGCGGGTGCGGCACTGTGGGACTGGCGGCAAGCTTGTGTGCCACCCGCCGCGAACTTGCAACTCTGTGCATCAAGACCGTCGCTTTGGCGGATTGAGGGAGTCCAGTCCACTGGGATCGGCCTGGGTGACGGGGTCGTTGCCGACGTAGCGTGTCAGGTTGGCGTCGCCGGCCTCGAACCCCTTGGGGTCGGGCGAGAGGAACTTGGCGATGTTAGAGAGATATTCCCGCCGCCGCAGGTTGAACCGCGCCGTGGCTTCATCCCAGTAGTAGCCCTGCTCGCCCACCCAGCGGAACGGGTTGGCCGTGGCTCCGCTGTGAGCCACCTCCTTGCCCCACGCGTCGTACGTCGAGCGGTCGGTCACCACCTCCGCCTGGTCGGTGAGGGCCACGGCGGTGCCGAGGGCGTCGAAGTGGTACCAGCTCGTCTCGTCCTCGCGCCGCTGAGCCACCAGGTTGCCGTACTCTTCCGGCTCGTAGACATACCGGGCCTCCACCGCGCCCAGCTCGTCCGTCTCCGCCAGCAGGTTGTTCTGTTCCCAGTACCACTGCCGCGTCTCCATCCCGTCGGAACGCGAGGAGCGCTTCAGGTCGGCGTCATACGTGAAGGCCAGAGCGTCGGCGTCCGGTGGCTCAACCGTGAACTGCTCATAGTTTCGCGCAGCATGTGGTCAGTGAGTTTTCAATACCGCAGTTCCTGGAACAGTTGGAACGACTGGCAATTCGCTAATGGCATTGGCGTCTGCCGATGTTGACACACACCGAATAATACAAAACGGATTAGTCGGAGACCCAAAAATTCGCCGACGTCCCTCCCCATCTACGTTGACATTTCGTGGAAATATGAACGAGACTCTTTTCCATCCAATCCCCACTTCAACCTCAGTCTGTGAAAACGAATCATGCTTAACCTCGAAGGAAACTTCCCAGTCTTCAGCCAACTTGCCTAGCTCAGCAATCACTAACATTCCCGTAGGAAGGTAAAGCTGCTGTTCGATGATTTGTGCGTCGGCGCATTCGGGAGTTCCCTTCATGATTTCCAGATCACAATGGTATCCCCCCCGCTGGAAGACCACGACTGCCAGCAGGCCTGAATTTGCTAACCCAACTAACGGCAGCGTCTCTCGCTGCCATACGTCCTGCCAGTTTTCATCTGTCCAGCGATCGACTTGGTCGGTCCTTCCGGTTGGATCGACTGCTATCGCTAGTAGCTCGGCGAAATCTAGCTCAGCATTGGGCGGCATTGCCCTCCATTGGTCGAGAATAGATCGGTCGGTCAAAAATAAACCTCCGCCCGAACGACAATCAATTCGTGTCATTTTGACTCCTTGCTTAATTGCTACTGACGCGCACCTTCGATCCATCCCACCACGTTTCCCAAATGTTTAGCAAACGTAGTTGGCTATAGGTTGAGCATGACTTTCTCATGGTTCTTGAGGAAGTGGGGGATGCCTCGGAGTGAAGTAGGGTTTGGTGTTTGAAGAAACGTCAACCCTGTTCGTGGAAGGTCATCCCCCATGA
>JAKFUF010000220.1 GCA_021732845.1 Planctomycetaceae bacterium
AGCCACCCCAGCTGGTGAAGCCAAGCCAACCGAAGAAGCCAAGCCAACCGAAGAAGCCAAGCCAACCGAAGAAGCCAAGCCAACCGAAGAAGCCAAGCCAGCCGAAGAAGCCAAGCCAGCCGAAGAAGCCAAGCCAGCCGAAGAAGCCAAGCCAGCCGAAGAAGCCAAGCCAGCCGAAGAAGCCAAGCCAGCCGAAGAAAAGAAGTCTGAATAGTTTGGCTCGGCTGTCCCAGCTCGCTGCGTGACAGCGAATGATGCGGCAGCCGCCAGAGCGAAATACCAAAGAGGGGAGACCGCAAGGGTTCCCCTCTTTTTCTTCGTTTATAGCTTGTCGATTTTCCCAACATGACGATCGCCATCATCGGTTCGGGAATCTCGGGTCTCGTGACCGCCTATCTGCTTTCCCGGAAGCACGAAGTCACATTGTTCGAGTCTGGCAGCAAGCTCGGCGGACATACGAATACCATCGACGTGCCGACGGCGAATGGCCCGCTGGCGATCGACACCGGCTTCATCGTCTACAACGACCGCACCTATCCGAATTTCATCCGCCTGCTGGACCAGCTCGGCGTCGCCACGCAGCCCAGCGACATGAGCTTCAGCGTGCAGTGTGCGCGGACCGGACTGGAATATAACGGCGACACGCTGAACACGCTGTTCGCCCAACGCCGCAACCTGCTGCGGCCCGCGTTCTACTCCATGCTGCGGGAAATCCTGCGATTCAACGCCAGTGCTCACAAGCTGCTGCAGGCTGCCGCGAGCGGGACCAGCCTCACGCTCGGCGAGTACTTGAAGGAACAGCGGTTCGCCCGGTCGTTCATCGAACAATACATCATCCCGATGGGGGCGGCGATCTGGTCCACCGACCCGCGGCAGATGCTGGAGTTTCCCGCCCGCACCTTCATTCAGTTCTTCCAGAATCACGGCCTGCTCAGCTTGCGTGACCGCCCGCAATGGCGTGTCATTCAGGGGGGCTCATGCCGCTATATCGAAAAACTCGTGGCTCAAAGCCGGTTCAACATCCGCCTGAACACGCCCGTGCAACAGGTCACGCGCAGCGACTCTGCCGTGCAGATCTCCACGGCAGACGGTGTCGAATCATTCGATCACGTCGTTCTGGCGGCCCACAGCGACCAGACTTTGGCGATGCTGGCCGACGCCAGCGACGCCGAAGGGCAGATCCTGGGCGCGATCGCCTATCAGCCCAACGAGGCGGTGCTGCACACCGACAGCTCCCTGCTTCCCAAAAGCCGCCGGGCCTGGGCCAGTTGGAACTGCCATCTCGATGCTTCCAACGAGCAGGTTGCCCTGACCTATCACATGAATCGCCTGCAGTCGCTGCCGGGCACCACGCAATATTGCGTCACGCTGAACCGCACCGCCGCCATCGCCGTACCGCAGATCCTGCAAAAAATCCGCTATCACCACCCCGTGTTCAACGCCGCCGCCATCGCCGCACAGAAGCGGCATGCCGAAATCAACGGCCAGCGGCGAACCTACTACTGCGGTGCCTACTGGGGCTACGGCTTCCACGAAGACGGCGTCAACAGCGCCCTTGCGGTCTGCCGCAAGTTCGGCAGCGAACTCTGAAGTCTGGAAAAAGAATAACCGTGCGCTGCAGTTGCTGACTAAAAGCCGACCCTCGACAACGTGAATCACGAATTTTCACGAATCAGGACTGCGGTTGGGAAGATCGATGCAGCGGCGACAATCCCCAAAACGGCCGCTTCGAAGTAACGGCTGTGGCCGGGATCGCCTGGCAGCCCGGGCTGGAGCCGGCAAGAGAAGGCCACGGGACGTAAAACGGCTCCTTCTCGCCGAAAAAAATGGCGTAAGCACCACTTTTCAACGACTTTCAAGGCCGCACTGCCCATCAGGGCAACCATCCTATCCCTAGGATTGATCGCGACTTACTGCGCGTATCCCCGGCAAGGCTCGAACTTGCAACCTTCGGCTTCGGAGGCGGGGAAATGCTTCAGTAAGAACGGTCTCAATCTTGAACACCAAATTCGGGGAGCAGAGCACGTCAACGCCTACGAAAGAACCTCGCCTCATGAATGGCAAGCAGCGCATGACGAGCGCTCCGAGAATGAGGGGGGGGCTGTTTTGCGGTCTCCGTCTTTCAAGACCGGTAGACGAATTACGCAACTCGCACTGCGAACAACAAGTTGCGCCAACTCCGGAAATGCTGGTCCGTGATTCGGACCGTGACACCCTTCATCTCCAGTCGTTTCCTGACGACTTGGAAGCCGTGATCGCGGTGTGGCCAAAGCTTTCACCCGCGTTTCGGGCAGCGGTGCTGGCACTGGTGAAGTCGACTCAATGATGAGGGCAGCGATTTCATGTCGTTACACCAAGTTCCCGTCGGCGATAGTTCGGTGAACATCGATCAACCGGAAGTCTTGCCGGCATGGCGGGAAATTAATAGGCTGGGTTAGCCGCATGGTGTCAACCAGTATGGGATGCATCCTTATGTCTGGATCGGCCCGTGCTTGTGGTGACCAGCGTGAGACGCATTCGGTTTCCGTGGGTTCGGTGGCAATTCGCAAGTGCATCGAAAGCACATGGCCAAACCGTATACTGGATTACTACAAGAACTCGATTGGGGCCGCAGGAACTGAATGCTTCAAGGCGGTCAAGGCCGTAATGCCACCAACCGCCTTTTGCAGGAGACGTGGTAGTGGGAATCCGTGAAATTTCGATGACGATGATTGCCCGAACCCGCGACAGCTCGTTGGAAGTTATTTTGCAGCCCCCCGCTTGATCGAAGTCGCCGTTGATGTTCTGCGGTAGAACTTGCCATGCCAGGATCTGCCGTCTTCGATAAGCTCCCGACTCGCGAGAGGGACGTGCCTAGACTGACTGCCGCTGCGTCCAATTGACGAGGCATGGTCGAGTTCGTTCAGAACGCTTTTTCGACTCCTGTGGAGTTTAAAACTGTTGACAAACTATTTACAATTAAGGCGTTATTCCATTCAAATCCACTGAAATCGTCAGACAACAGCTCGATGGCCCAGCAGGTTTGGTACGTTCGTGATTGTTCGCTGTTTCAGCGGCTGAGTGCCGAGCAGCTCGGTCGACTGGAGCGGCGTGCGCGAATGCGGGAGTTTCCCCGCCACAGTACTATTTTTCTGCCGTCAGACATCGCCGACGGCGTGTTCCTCTTGGGGCAAGGGCGAGTTCGGATCTGCTCGAACACCGCTGATGGTAAGCAGGCCATCTTGGCGTTCATCGATCCCGGTGAGCTGTTTGGAGAACTGTCGCTGATTCAAGGTGGCGAGCGTGAAGAACGTGCCGAGGCGGCGGTCGATTCCACGGTCATTTTGCTGCCAGGCGATGAATTGCGGCAGATGCTGGAGGAATCCGCATCGCTGTCGATCGGGGTCACGAAACTGATCGGGCTGCGGCGGAAGAGGATCGAGCGGCGATTGCGGAACCTCTTGTTCCGGTCGAATCGTGATCGTCTCGGCCATTTGCTGCTGGAGCTGACCGAGCAATACGGCAAGACCGTGGAAGACGGCGTGTTGCTGGACATCAAGCTCTCGCATCAAGAGTTGGCGTCGATCATCGGTGTGACTCGCGAAACGGTGACGACCTTACTTGGCGAGATGCAGTTGGAAGGGCTCCTGCTGATCAGCCGCCAGAAGGTTGTGATCCGCAACCTGCGGCGACTGTCTGCGGGCCTCAATACAGCGGTTCCGCCGCTCCCCGACAAGAAGGCGACTGAGTCTCGACCTCCAGTGTCTTCGCCCTGGCCGCTTCCCTCAAAGGGAGTCGCCGATCCATGAAGCCAATTCACCCTTTTTCCTCTTGTGTGAACACGATCACAGAACTTTTCCTCTATGTAGCCGATGCTGCGGATATGGATCCGTGCCCTCTCAACTGGCTGCCATGCGAGGAGCAAGAACATGAGTGAGTCCCCCAAACAGAGAGAGGAATGGATTCCTTGCCCTCCCGGAAAACTGGCGAAATTGGCCGGTCAGGAACGTGTGCGTCAACGTAGGCATTTTCTGGTTCGTGCCGGCAGTGCCGTCGGTGTTGTCGCGCTGGCAACGGGAGCCGGTTGGTTCGCGTTCCGACGAACTGGAATGCCCGCAGATCCGATTTTCGGCGGAATCGCCTGCTGGCGGGTTCGTGAATTGGCTCCGCAATACATGATGGGCCAACTCGACCAGGCTAAGACTCAACAAATCAAGTCGCATCTGGAGCAGTGTGTCGCCTGCCGGACTCTGCTGGAATCGATGCAGCCGAAGATGTCTGCTCATTCGCCGCACGATGGAAATATGGGGCGTTGTCATTGCTCGACGTGTCGCCGCGATGGTCTGGTCCAGTTGCTGGCCACTGCCGACTCACCGATTGCGACTCGGGCGACATAGCAACGGACGATTTGGTTGCTGAGTGTTGGGCGATTCACGGAGTCATCCGTTCGAATCTCCGATAGTAGAAGCGAACGGCAGGCGATTTCCGCCACGCCACCTTCCGTCGGAGAACGCCATGAATCGATTTGGCCTGGTCCTCTTGGCTGCGTTTACGCTGGCAACTCAAACGTCGGTGTTTGCACAAGGGCCGATGTCGCCCAAGCCAAAGATTCGCTGGACGGAAAGTATTCAGACGGCGATGAAGCAGCAGAAGGTCACGGGGCGACCGCTCCTCATTTACGTCACCGCCGGCTATTGCGGCTACTGCCGCAAGATGGAGCGTGAGACCTGGTCAGATCCGAAAGTCGCCCGGCGCATTCAGGATGAACTGACGACGTGACACATTCGATTCCGACATTGCTGCATCTCCTGGAACTGGTTCCACGTAGCGAATCTGAGCGGCACGAAATAGCAGCTCAACGCACCTCACAGTAGCCGCGTTCCGGCCGCACGTTCTGCAGGCAATGATTCAGGATCTGCATTTCCAGTCGCGTCCGATCGAAAAGGCATCGAGAGCATCACCGCCAGGGGAATGGTTTCCAACTCCATTCGCCGATCAGGCAGTCCCAATGTCAGGTGCTGGTGTGGCTCTTGGGGCTGTGCGCGATAGGTCCGGAACAGCCAGTCCCACCACGGAAGGTTGAATCCAAAATTGCTGTGGGTTTCTTCCAGACGGACCGAGTGATGGACGCGGTGCATGTCGGGGGTCACGATGACCCACCGCAGGTATCGATCACACCAAGCGGGAAGAGCGACGTTGGCGTGATTGAATGTCGCGGCTGCGTTCAACCCGACTTCAAAGATCAAAACCGCTTCGTATCCCGCTCCGAGCAAGATGACCGCGATGACTTTAATCGCCATCGACAACAGGATCTCGACGGGATGAAAGCGAGCGCCCGAAGTGGCATCCAAATCGAGGTCGGCATGATGCACCCGGTGGAATCGCCACAGCGTGGGCAACCGATGCGTGACGACATGCTGGCCGTAGATGAGGAGGTCCAGGGCCACGAGCGCAACCAGGCCTCTGACCCATCCAGGTATTTCAAAAAGATTCAACAGACCGAAGCGGGAGTGCGTCGCCCATTTCGCGGCCGCCACTGCCGACAGACCGGGTATGACACGAACCAGCAGAGATGCAACAACGACCAGCAGCAGATTGTTGAGGGATCGTCGCCAGCGGCTGGCTACACGGGCGCGACGCGGCACAAATGATTCCCAGACAGACATCAGGATCAAGACACTGGAAAACACCCCCAAGCGGATCAACGCCTCATTCTCCACGGGTCTACCTCACGGCCTGATATTCGGGCGGAAGCAGGTTCCATTTCGGCCCGTGGACATGAACCCTCGTTGTGTCACGTCCGTCCAGAGTCGTCAGCTTATGCCCCGCCTGGCACCAGGCAATGAGGCTGCCATTGAACGAGGACATGGAGACACCCCGCTGTTTCATCGCCTGGGCATACTTCGCGCTGCGATAGCCGATCGTGCAGTAGCAGACGACCACCTTTCCGACATGTTGACCGATAGTCCGCTCATACTCGGCCTGAGAGATGGCACCGGGGATGATCGAGACTTTCCTTTCAGCTTCAGTCCTGACATCGACCAGAACGCATCGTTCCTGCCTGATCAACTCGACGACCTTCGCGACGTCGACTTCGTCCGCTCCGGGGAATTCACGACGGTTTTCGTCCATCATCCGTTCGAGTGTTTCGCGATGCTGAGTCGCGGTCGAGGATGGCGATGTGTCGACCTGGGCGAGATAAACGAACGGGGCAGCCAACAGCAAAACGCTGGCGATCACCAGAGAGAGAAACCCGAAGAATCTTCCGCGTTGACGTCGATCGGACGTCTGACCTCCCAGTGATGCGTACCAGCGAGCCAGCCGCTCCGGCGAAACGCCCATTCGGAATCCGGCAATACAGAGCTGATTGATGAGCGTCGTGCGAAACAGTCCCAACTTCTTCCAGCGTCGCGCGGATGTGCTGCTGGCGGAGGGAGTCAGACGAATCTGCCCGTGACTTCGCAATCGTTGGCACAATTCGAAGTCTTCCATGAGCGGCCAGTTCTGGAATCCACCGAGACGAAAGAAATCGCTCGATCGCAGAAACAGTCCTTGATCTCCATAGGGCAATTGGAGAAATCGACACCGCAGATTCGTCCCCCATTCCACACAACGCGATCCCCAGCCGGGCTGGTCGATCTGAAAACGAAAGGCTCCGGCGATGGCACCGGTCTTCAGTGTGGCGTGAATCTCTTCGAAAAAGGTGTTGGGCAGTCGTGTGTCGGCATGCAGGAACATCAAGTGTTCGCCGCGACTCAGGGCCGCGCCGGCGTTCATTTGTCGACCGCGACCCCGATTCGCCGTCACCACGCGGCAGCCGAGTCGCTGTGCGAGGTCCACCGTTCCATCCGTGCTGCTCCCATCCGCAATGATGACCTCGCAGTTGGGGTGTTGCATGATCGGTTTCAGTGTGGCCTCCAACTGGCCCACTTCGTTCAGGGTCGGGATGACGATCGACAGCAATCCCTTTTGCTCGCGGGGAAGGCAGTCATCAAATTCTTCTCCAGTCCGACGACAAAACACGAGATTCTCGGCCTCGTCGATATCAGTCAGCGTCGGAAGCAGTCCGACCGACACTCCCAAGTCACGACAGCGATCCATTGTTTGACCCAGTACGCGCTCCGTCCCCCAGTCGATCTCCAGAAAGAGTCGGACATCCGGCCGATTCAACCCAATCAAGTAGTAGCCGCCATCGGCTGCCGGGCCAAGCACGACAGCGTGCCGTTCCAACTGACTCCAGGCGTCGCCCAAGGCATCGGGCGACAAGTCCGGGCAATCCGTCCCAATCACCAGGACGTGACGGGCTCCTTCGACAAAAGCCGTTTCAATCGCGCGGTGCATCCGGCCACCCAGATCAGTTCCCTGCTGCTCACGCCAGTGCCCGACGTGCTCCGTGGGAAACTCATCGGCCGAAGTAGTCGTTCCTCCCGTGAAGCGGACTTCCAGATCAACGGCGGATTGTTGGGAGTGTCGATTCGCAATGTGCAGAGTTCTGCGAAGCAAGGCTGCATGCAGTGCCGCCGCGCCCTCCGGCCCCAGCGCCGGAATGAGCCGCGTCTTGACACGCCCCGCCTCGGGAATGCGCGTCATGACAATTAAGCGCCGGACGCTCACTCGCGCAGTTTCCGCCTGAGCGGGCGAAACATCGGGATTGATCACTGGGTGAGTCAAGCGGACGACTCCAGACGAAAGACTGTGAAGACGTACTACTGGGCCTTCTTCAACTCCGCCAGAATCGTCTCGACATCAAGGCGTTTCGTGTAATCGGGATTGCTGTGCGCGAATGTGATCTTACCAGACTTGTTGACGATGTAGACCGCCGGAACCGGCAGGGCATGATGATCGCGTCCCGATGCCTTCTCCAGGTCGATTCCGAACCCCTTGTATTTGGTGATGGTGGCATTATCGACTGTGAAGGCCAGCCCGAATACCTTGGTCGCGACAAGGTCGGAGTCCGACAGCACATGCGGAGGATTTGGGGCGCGCCTACCGAGTCCACGACAGCCATTTCCGGAACAACGATTTCACGAACGGTGTGAGGCGCGTGCGGTTGAACTGGTCCCCCAGTTTGCGAATGGCTTCCGCCTGCGTAGGGTACGGGTGAATTGTGCTGCCGATTTTCTTGAGGCCCAGTCCGTGCGTCATGGCCAAGGTGATCTCGGAAATCAGGTCGCCCGCATGCGACGCGACAATCGTGGCTCCCACAATTTGATCCGTCCCCTTGCGTGTGTGAACCTTGACAAAACCTTCTGTTTCACCCGCCAGAATCGCTCGGTCAATGTCCGCAAAGTGTTGGATGTACGTGTCGATTTCGATCCCCTGTTCCTTGGCGTCTTTCTCGTACAAGCCGACGTGGGCGATCTCAGGAGACGTGTAGGTACACCACGGAATCGTCAGCGCACTGGCTTTCGCTCGCCCCATGAACAAGGCATTCTGAATGACAATCCGCGCCATGAAGTCGGCGGAGTGCGTGAACTTGAATTTCGAACAGACATCGCCAGCCGCGAAAATGTTTGGATTGGTCGTTTGCATCCGATCGTTGACGCGTACGCCGGTTCGCGGATCGAACTCCACTCCCACGGTTTCCAATCCAATGTTCTGCACATTGGGTGCCCGGCCGACTGACACGAGCAATTGGTCCACTGCCTCGTCATACTGCTGACCATGCGATTCGACCGACAGGCGAATCTGACCGGCCTCGCGGCGCAGTTTCAGTTCCTTGCCGCAACACAACAGCTTCACACCATCACGCTGGATCGACTCCCGCACGATTTCAGACGCGTCGCGGTCTTCCAGCGGCAAAATGCCATGCGCAACTTCAACGAGCAGGACTTCCGAGCCGAGGTTCGCGAACGCCTGGGCCAGCTCACAGCCGATCGGACCCGCTCCGATGATGCCCAAGCGGCGGGGCCGTTCCGTCAGGGAGAAGACGGATTCGTTCGTGAGATACGTGACTTGATCCAGACCTGGAATCGGTGGCGCGGAGGCGCGTGCGCCGGTGGCGATGACCGCTTTCCGAAAGCGCAGGGTCTGGTCACCCACCTGGACCGTGTTGGAACTGGTGAAACGCCCGCCTCCCAAGTAGACATCGACACCGAGATCACGGAAGCGCGCCGCCGAATCATTCGGGCTGATCTGAGCACGCAGCCGACGCATCCGTTCCATCACGCGAGCGAAATCGGCGGTTGTCCCGGCCGGAACATCAATGCCGAATTCATCGGCCAGCCGGAT
Source organism: Planctomycetaceae bacterium (assembly GCA_021732845.1). Classification (GTDB taxonomy): domain Bacteria; phylum Planctomycetota; class Planctomycetia; order Planctomycetales; family Planctomycetaceae; genus JAKFUF01. The sequence goes on from JAKFUF010000220.1 coordinate 9,211, forward strand.
GCCGCGGGCGACACGTGCGGCACTGATCAAACCCTTGGACGGGACACAGCCGACGTTGAGGCAGTCGCCCCCCATCAGCTCGCGTTCAATGAGCGCCACCTTGGCCCCCAGACCCGCCGCACCAGCCGCAGTCACCAGCCCGGCCGTCCCTGCTCCGATCACGACGAGGTTGTAGCGCCCACTCGGCGTCGGATTGACCCAGCCCGGCGGATGAACGTGCGATTCCAGTTGCTGATTGTGCTCGTCATGCGGCTGGAGCTGGATGATCTCTGACATCCGGTCTTCCTGGGAACCGATCTGGTGTCTGCTCGTGATTGGCGTGTCAATCGACATTAAACGCTCCGGTTGAACTGTTTCCGTGGCCACGAACAGCCTCGACGGAATGGTTATTGATTGTCGATTCGTGACCGGCGGCGGATTCCGGTGGGGCAACCGCCGGGCGAAAGCGTTGAATGACTTTCTTCAGCACCAGCGGCACGAGGCCCAGGAGTGCGAACGCCACCAGCAACTGCGGCGACAAAATGCCCGTCGCTCCTTTGTCGGCGAGCGTTGCCAGATCGGGGACGCTGGAGCCTGCGTAGACATACACCGCTGTGCCGGGGAGCATTCCCAGTTGGCTGACCCACCAATAAGTTCGCGTTCGCACGGGCGTCAGTCCCATGACGACATTGATCACGAAGAAGGGGACGGCGGGAATCAGCCGCAGCATGAACAGGTAGAACGCGCCTTCTCTTTCCAATGCTTGGTTGAAAGTGGCCAATCGGTCGCCGAATTTTCGCTGAATCGAGTCCCGCAACAAAAAGCGGCTGACCAGGAATGCCACGGTCGCCCCTGTGGTGGAGGCAAAGCTGACGAGCAGAGTGCCGCGCCAGAACCCGAACAGCCAGCCGCAGATGAGCGTCAACGCGGTTGCACCCGGAAGCGAAAGCCCAGTCACCACCACATAAGCGAGAAAGGCCACGCAATACACCAGAATCGCGTGATCCTGTTGCAGGCTGCGCAATTCCCCTTCCTTCGCCGCCAGATACTGAAGCGTGAGTGAGTCACGAAACTGGGTGTATCCGATGGCGGCGGCGGCCACGATGGCCACCAGAACCAGCAGTTTCTTCCAAGGTCTGGTGGAGACGTGGACCAGGGGTGGTGGAGTTTCCATGGGATTTCCGTTATTGGAGGCTTCCCGAGCAGCTCGATCCGGCACCGGCTGTGCAGCCGAAACAATGCTTGCCGGTCACGATCGTGCGATGTCGCAATCCGTCGATCATCCCGTCGGTCAGATCGAGAATGTTGGTCGATCTGAGATTGGTCACGCCCAGTTCCAGCATCTGATTGAAGTCACAGTCAAAGAGGTTTCCCTGCCAGTCCACCGAGAGCATGGAGCGGCACATCAGCCCGTCGATGGTGGCAGGATTGAAGGCGTCAACCAGCTTTTGCATATAGCCGTCGTACTGGCCGTGTTCGTACAAATCGCTCAAGAAGCGGCTGATCGGCATATTGGTGATCGTGAACAACTGCGTGAATTCGATCCCGTACCGGCTCCGCAGTTCACGGCGATAGTCCTCTTCGAGCTTCTGCTGAGATGGGGGAAGTGAGTAGCCGGTGGGGTTGTAGACGAGCGTCAGTTTGAGCGGCGAATCCGATAGCCCATATCCCAACGCATTCAATCTTCGCAAGGCTTCCAGTGAGCGTTGAAAGACACGGTCTCCTCGCTGTTTGTCGACGTTGGCTTCCAGATAACACGGCAGCGATGCCACGATCTCGACTTTCTGTTCGGCGAGGAACTCCGGCAGATCGGTGAATCCGGCGGCGACCAGGATTGTCAGATTACAGCGGTCGATGACGCGACAGCCGAGCGCGCGGGCACTGGCCACCAGTCGCCGAAAATGGGGGTTCATTTCCGGCGCACCGCCGGTGATGTCGAGCGTGGCGATGTTGGCCGATTGCAGCAGGCTGAGGCACGCATCGGCCACTTGAACCGACATGCTCTCACGGCGATCCGGCCCCGCATCGACATGGCAATGGCTGCAAGTCTGGTTGCAAACCTTGCCCACGTTGATTTGCAGGATGCTGATCCCGCTGGCTTGCAACGTGTTGCACCCGTGGCTGGCCAGCACGCTCCGGAAGCCCGGCGTCCGTTGATCCTCTTCCAGCAAGGCGACCTGCTGCTGGGGATCTGCCAGGCGATTCCCGGAGCGGAGAAGTGTCAATTCAACCATGAGAGCCTCAATTCGCCTTGCGAATGTCTGACGTGATTGGAGCCGTGACTGCTTTGGCCGCTGAAAGGCTTAGCTGCAACTCAGTCCGGTGAATGGCGACGCCAAGCGGTGCGGTGATTCCAAGCCGAACACGATTGCCACGGACTTCGAGCACACTGACCTGAATGGTGTCGTCGATGCAGATCGATTCGCCATGTTTTCGAGAGCGAACCAGCATGGGAGTGTCCTTCCGTGGTTGAATGACGATCAGACTCAGCAACAAGCTCCATCCGGGCCGCAGCACGGGCCGGTGGATTCGGAAGTTTCGCCGTAGTCTTGCCCCTTGGTCTCCTGGGGTGAGCGGACCTTGCTGCGACGACAATCAAACGGAACCGCCTGCGTGAGTGGAATCGCTTCGCGCGGTTCAATCGCATCGAACATTCCGCGGTAGGGAGGTTGCTGCAATAGGCGAAAGGTTTTGTCGCAGGTCGCCATCCGCACGCCTCGGCAGTAGACATGACCATCGTCGTCCTCGACCATCTTGAATGGGCCGCGATAGACGACCGCTTGATTCCGTTCCAGGCACGGCCCCTGTTTTCCCTTGTAGGCCACGACGGTCAACGAGCGGAACTCGATCCCCTCGACCGTGCGCCAGGGATCAGATTGTCGCTTCGCGATTTCAATTCCATGAAAGCCCGCTTCTTCAAAGGCTTGCAGGAACAAGTCCTCGCGGAAAGCTCCCGAAATACACCCCGACCACAGTTCAGGGTTCTCCTTCAAGTGCGCGGGCACTTCCTCATCAGAGACAATGTCACTGATGGCGGCCCGGCCCCCTTTTCTCAGCACGCGAAAGATCTCCGCAAACAGTTGATGGCGATCCTGTTGTCGGACGAGATTGAGCACGCAGTTCGAGACGACACAATCGACAGAGTCGCTGGCAATCATCGGCTGGTCGCGACGGAGACGCTCCTCAACATTGCGCAGGGTGAGCCAACCCGCCGGATCGGACACCGGGTGCTGGGCCAGCTCACGGCCGAGCAGATCGAGATCCAACTGCAAGTCCTGGATCATGCCGTAGCGAAAATCGACATTGCCGTAACCGATCCGCTCCGCGACCGACGCCTGGTATTTGCGGGCCAGCCCCAGCATTTCTCGATTGCAATCGACTCCGATCACGCGTCCTCGTTTGCCGACAACCTGAGACAGGATGTAACAGAGCTTGCCGCCGCCGGAACCGAGATCGACGACCGTTTCGCCGTCGCTGACAAAACGCGTCGGGTCGCCGCAGCCGTAATCCCGTTCAAGAATCTCTTGCGGGATCACGGACAGGAAATCCGCAGCGTACTCCACAGGGCAGCACAGCGCTTCCTCGCGAGCATTCGCCGCCGCAGCGTAGCGATGATAGACCGAATCTTCGGCAGTCTTGACTGTATGGGCATCAGACTGGGACATGGTGACTGGTTCCTGGATTGCGTTGACAGTGTCCTCGGTGATCGATTCCGTCTTTCGACCACTTTGATGTTAGCCAGATTACGCGGGTGGGACCTGGTCCGTCTGTGAAGATGGCCACACTTGGCGAAAAATGAGCGATTCCGACAAAAGCCAGATCATCCACAGGCCGTGTTCCAATGGCGCGACCACAAAGTGAAAGAAATGTTCCCCCCGGTAACTCGTGCCCAGGACTTCGGTCTCTGGGAATTGATACAGCAGCCAGAATCGCAGGTAGTCAGCGAGAACTAAGAGCGACACCTGTCCACGCCCGTCGTCCTGCAAACGGCAGAAACGGGAGCGCCCAGGTCCAGTACCACGGATTCAGAGTCGGTGCGAGAACCCAGAACCAGGCCACGGTCAGGAATACCGTTCGCAGCCAACTCACTGCGAGATTGGCGCGAGTCATTCGATCAGCGTGATCCTGACCCCTGAAACATCGGAGCCGGGTCACTGGGCTGCGGCCCACCTCCCGACCCTTGCGGTGTGCCATAAGCGCCGTCGGAGTAAGTCGCTGAAGCCGCCCCAGGCGCACGGCAGCTTCCTCCCGGACATCCTCCAGGGCATCGCCCTGCCGAGTGACATCCGGCCGCAATCAGACACACGCAGACACCACACAGGGTGAAAATCTGAAACCGCTGCATGACGCATCCTTTCGTCGAGACATGACTCTGCACGATGTTCCAACATCGAGTTCCCAGAGGATTATCGGTTTGCGGAGAACCCACACTCCGTGAGCCGGTTCACAGTCGAGCCCCGGAAATTTACTTTCGCTTGCCGGAACCGCCGGCTTTGGAGCGATCATTCAGCCCCCAGTCGTAATCCAGATAGGACAAGCGGGCGCGACCGCTTTTTGCCAGTCCTTGCGCGGCCGTCGGAACATACGGTGCGATTGTTTTCATCTGTGCGGCAGCGTCTTCACCGAAATCGCTGGCAAACCAACTGAGAATGGGAGAAATCTGAATTGTTCCAGATCGCGGATCGGCCTTGAATTTCGTGGGGTCCGCGAAGAACGCCTGAGCGTTCAGCGTCAGTTGGTCGTCAACTTTCTCGGTCGTGTAGGCTTCATTGAGCAGGCGGGGGCATCCGATCGACGCGCAGACAATGGCGAAGTGAATCCGAGGTTCGCCCATCTTTCGCAGCACCTCGTGCTCAATGCCTTCCAGCGAATATGCCTTCCCGCCGACGAGCAGTTGCAGATCTTTCCAAATGTTGTAGCCGTAGAGCTTGGCCGTGTGATTGCGAATGCTGGTCGTCGGATACTCACGCAGGATGCCCTTCACGGTCACAGCGTTGTAGGCATTGATCCAGAAGGCCAGCTTTTCTTCCTGTGTCGAGTTCGCCAGGAAGGACGCCGCTGACAATTGCAGAATGTAATCGTCCAGCGCCTTCTGATCCGCAGCCGTCGCCTTCCACTTCGTGTAATCGACGTTGCCACGCTCATCGACGTACTTCTTCAGCAGTGCATCCCAGCCCGAGTGATCGATCGCCCCGACCGAAACACGCTCGCCAGCAGCCACGTTCCGCCCCACCGTGATCGTGGGGCCTGCCAGACAGACAGCTCCCACGGAGACCAGTGCGACGAGAACCAGAGACCCAATGCCGACACGAAAAGACTTTGTCATGTGCATTCCCTTGACTGGTATGATCTTATGGCGTTCTCCGTTCCCGTCCCATCCGGGTTTCGACCCGAATCACACAGAGCATTTATCGACAATTTCGCGAATGGCGTCTGTGAAGCGGGACACATTGCACGAAGCGAAATTTCGAGAGGAGACAGCCTTCTGAAAGCGAGCGAGACCCATCAATCTGCGGAATATGACTCGTTTCCTTCAGAGTGTTCTCATTCCACTATTAAACCGCCATGCGGCCCGGCATGTGCCCGGCTACCCTGAAGAGGTCGAACTTCGCTCGCCGTGCCACTCGCTCGCGAAGAAGTTCTTCAGGCGATTCGCCTGGAACCGGACAGGGCCGTCGATGAAGCGGTTCTGGTCAGCGCGGGTTGTACCAAAACGAGTTCGAATTCCAGAACGAGACGTTCGTCGGGTCGCTTCTGAGCGCGCCTCACCCTGCCCGCGTCCAGGATTGAAGAAGCCGCGCGGTTGTCCCGCATACGCCTTCAGCTCGCAGCGATTGCCAGCCGCAATCATCGTCTTCTGAAACGCAACGACCGTCGCGAACGGCACAGCTTCGTCCCCTGTCCCGTGAAAGATGATGCTCGGAGGCAGGGCCGCACGGATGAAGTGGTACGGCGAAATTTCTTGCGGCTTCCCATCGGCTCGCTCGCGAATTGCGGTGACATTGTCGGCTGGCAGCAGATCTGGCTGGCTTTCCACCGGAGCGAGCACCACCGCCGGATTGAAAAGCACAAGCGCATGCAACGCTGTCAGTTCCTGTCCTCAAGCTGGGCGACAATGAGGCTGCGACGGTCAGCCTGACGAGTTCTGAAAACACCCGCGTTTCCCATGAAAAAACCCTGTCCGCCGGTGTGGCGAACAGGGTTCTGGAGATGTATCCCCGGCAAGGCTCGAACTTGCAACCTTCGGCTTCGGAGGCCGACGCTCTATCCAATTGAGCTACGGAGACATGTGTTCTCTATCCGCTTGCATGAAAACAAGCGGTGGTACCAGCCGCGTTGACGACCGGTGGCCTTCGGAACAATATCAAAAATTACAGGCAGTGTGAAGGAGTTGATGTCACGAACAAATCCCAACACATGGCGAATGGCATTATGTCGGGTTGGGAACAGCGCGGCAAGGGACTGGCCACGAATGCGGGCAGCAGAGTGTGAGCATCTCGAATCTTGGTAGAAAATTTGGGAGAATGGCGGGTGTGGTGTGGCATCAATGGAAATCGATGCAATAGATCAAGGAGGGTGCGATGGAAACGCGAGAGTTGAGTGCGGCTGACCA
>JAKFUF010000252.1 GCA_021732845.1 Planctomycetaceae bacterium
TGCGCATGAATCGTTTTGTCGCCGTGTGAAATGCTGACGCTGGCAGTGTCCGCGGCTTCCACTTCCCAAGAGACGACGAAGGCGTCAGCGGTCGGGTCCGAGCAGAAGACTTCGCGCAGGCGTCCCTGTCGAAGACTGAGGATGATTTGTGGCGGTGCGGGCAAATTGTGATCTCCAGAAATGACGAAACCGCCGCATCCAGCCCGATGAGGGAGTGAAGCGGCGGCGGGGAAAGTATGAAATTCAGCGAACCCCGTTGGGGCGGCTCATCTCGGCGAGGCTTCAGGTTGAGAGACGCGAGGCAGGATTGTGATCGTGAACTGGATTTCTGGGTTCAGACGGGTTCAGACGCAGAACCGCACACATGCCTTCGCAGTTCGCATAGACTGGATCCGCGTTGATGTTCTTGGCAGTCATCATCAATGGCGTCAGGTTGCCCGGCAGGTCGCGCCAAATACGGCCGGGCTCAAACCAGGCTCGGGCGAGAACCGACGTCACGCAGTCGTCGTCGCCAAAGGCGATCTCGCCGCCGCCAGCCGCGGCAATGGCCTGTGGGTGCAGGTAGTTTTCCAGGGCTCGCTTGCTGGTGAGAAAGGCCCGGCATCCCTGACGACTCGTGACCTGCGTCACTGCCGCATGTCGGCGTTCTGTTTCGGGATGAACTTCACTGTCGTAGAGATGCAATTCGGGACAGCCGAGCGGAGCGAAGCGGTCGGTCCAGGCTGCCAGGTTGCCGCCGCCAAACGGCACGAACACGATTCGGCCCGCGTTGATCAGCAGTTGCAGGTGAAGGATCGAGGGATCGGAGGCGGAGAGCCGACTCGAGAAGTGTTCGTGCGGATCATCTGACCAGTGGCGGTGGGCGGCAGTGTTCACAGACCGGTTTCGTCGGCTGCGGGTGGATCGGGACATGACGACTCCTGTAAGGTGAGATTGAGATGCCTTCGGAATGCCGATTCCGGGCGAGTTGAAAGGCCGGTGTCTGCTCCTGCGGAACTTCACTTCATCCTGCGACACGCGGAATTGACCCGACACGTGAATTGAGTTCAGCGATCAAACTGGCAGCATCGCGCTGATTTGGCTCTTCGTTGTCCGCGGCTGGTCGCATGCGGCTCTGCGGCCGATTAGATCGGGGCGATGGAATCGACCCATCCCAGGATGCCGCCGGCGGGGTCGCTTTGGCGGAGCAAATCAATGTTCATCAGCTCGACCGCCACGGTGTGTTGAGCTAGCGCGTGGCACGCTGCGAAAAACGGGATCGAATCCCATAGGGCAGGTCGCGTCAAATATGGCTGGCATGGCCAGTTTCAGAGGCCGGGACACCTCATCTCGATAGGTATTCCGGCCCGACATGTATTATGACGTGTTTTTGCCAGTTATTTAGCTTCTTTGTCCGTCACTGCTGTGGGATTGCTGGTATTTTTACCGTGGTCCTGGCGAACCGGACAACGCTTCACTCAATGGTGACTGCTGCCCGAATGGATTCGTCATCAGACAACACTGCCGCCGCAATGCGGAGATCTACCACGAACATCCAATGCGCCGCTGCTGTGCCTGAATGTCCTGGACTTGAAACCGCTCAAACCTGTGCGCAATATTAAAACTTAACGTCTGCTACTACTCCAACCGTCAGGCACGATTTCGAGGAGAGCTTTTGTGGCGATTTTGTGGCAGTCAGAAATGCGGCAGTTCTAAAAGTGATGTCAGAAGGATGATTGACGACTTGCCCTAAAGGTCTATAATGCCAGCTGTTGCTACGAACAGAACAGGGCAGCAAGTGAGCGGTCAGAGAATCCCTGTCTCCGAAATCCCTTCAGGCAAAGTGCTTGCAGGGGTTTTGTCGCGACTGTGTCTGAACTCTTGGTCATTATCCTGACGGCCTGGTGCGTGTTGTGGGCCTGTCTGACAAAAACGCAGCCGAGGGTTCGACTCACGTCATCGTATGGTCCAGTCGGGTTGTCAGGCGGTAGAGGTGGCAGACGTCATAGCCTTTGGCGAGGGGGAGCAGGCCGAGGTACTCGCAGAAGAAGTCGTGATTGGGTTCAAGTGCCAGGGCGGCGGCGAATTGCTCGCTGACAAACGTGCTGCCAGGCATGGTGACCGGTTCGATGCGTGCCGCCCGGCTGACGTGGCTGCCGAAGTAGTTGGTGCGGCCGATGATGGCGTCATAACCCTCGAACACCGGACCGGTGTGCAGGGCAATGCGGATCCCGGGCTGCTTGTCCTCCTTGAGGTTGAAGGCGGAGTAATCGAAGGTTTCCAGCCGCTTCAACAGCCGCAGGGCGAAGTCGGCGGCCGTGACCACATCGTCGAAAACGATGTACAGGCCGTCACCCCAGGTGTTCTGCAGCAGAGTCCGCGTCGTCTTCAGTTCGTCCTCGACGATCGACAGGAAATCGATGAAGAATGTCGGCAGATGCGACTCCTTCAGGCCACTGAAGCCGGCCACATCGGCGAACAGCATCGACTTGATGGTGCGGCCCGGGTTTGCCGCACACACGATCGGCGGCTGGCCGTTTTGCTGGGCCACGGCAGTTTGTTCGTCCGTGGTTGAACGTGTCACAACCTGGGGTGGAATGCCCCGCGACCGCAATTCTGCGAGGTTGATCACCCGCAACTCCTGGCCGGTTCGTTTCCAACTCTCCACGAATGTGGCAACGCCGCTGGGCGTTGGCCGTACAGCGGGATCCTGCACCACCAGGGCGATGGCCGAGGTGCCGATTTGGGCAGCACGGATCAACGCCAGCCCCTGAATGAACGAACCGGCGAAGTCATACAGCACATGGTCATCCAAAAACGGCTCGGCGGTTGCAAAGTGCCGGGTGACCCGCAGGAAGCCACGGAGTTCTTCGTAACGCTGTTGCCAGGGGATGAATTCATCCAGCCCGTAGGTAAGGCGGTCGGGGATGAAATCTTCTTCAGCGAACGGAAGGACCATGTGCGTCTCGGCGGTGCGGTCGTGCATCAGTTCGCCAAACAGGATGTCACTGCCGCATGCCGGAGAGTAATACCCGATCGTTGTTTCCAGGGCTTCGAGTTCATTGCGGATCGCTTTGCGAACCAGTGCCTCCAGGGCCGGGTCGGCGGGGAACCGTGGCGGGTCCCCGGGACGGTCGAGGCTGTGGCCAGCGAACACCACCACCGGACCGATGCGGAACAGCGCCAGGAGGTCGCGATCAATAGGCAAGTGCGGACTGAGCAGGCGAAGCTGGCGGTGCATGGATTCAATGTCGCCATCCGCGTGAGCTTCGCGAGAAAGCCGGACTGCCTGACCGTAGCGTCCCTTGGCAGCGGTCTGATCGTCCAGCAGCAGGCACGCCTCGCCGAGAGTCGCCAACCCCCACGCGTCGCGTTGGCCATTGGGCTTTTCAAGCTGTTCCTGCGCCTGGTCACGCACCCTTGCGGCCAGTGTCCGGGACAAGTCCCGTTCGCCCGCAAGCAACGCCAGCGTGGCGGCATTGATTCCGGGAAACGTGTCGTCGCTCAGTTCGTAAGCCTGGCGGTAGTATTCATAGGCTTCACGGAGCCGGCGAACCCGGACGGCCGGATCGGCCGTTCGGGCAGCCAGATCCTTGCGGATTCTACCCGCGAGGCTCAACGCCTCCGTGCGCATCGCCGGAGACAACTCCAGCTTCAACAGACCTTCGGCAAACAGCCGCGCCTTGGTCGGATTGCCGCAGCGTGCCAGGGCAAACGCCCGGCAATACAGCAGCTCATGATCGTCGGGATACACCTCGTCCAGGCTGCGCGCCGCCACTTCCAGGGCGAGGGTGGGATGCCCCTGCTTCAGGAGCAGCCGGGCGAAGCGCCGGCTCAACTGTGGCCCTTCCTTCCATGCGGCACGATTCTCTTCAACCCGCGACTCGGCAAGCAAATTGAGCACCGGGGCGTTCTTGTCGGCAAGCCTTTCGAGGAAGTCTGCAGCTCTCATCGGTGTGCCCCTGTGCGCGAATGATAGAAGGCCAACGCTCAACCGTTTGTTCGTGGCCCGGCAGGTGCCGCCATTCCATGTTGATCTCCAATAGAACAACGAACCGTCGAAAATTCATAGAGACAGCCTTATAAAGAATACTTGGTTGAACGCGCCAGAGTCGCGGCGCGAGTGTTCGGCAACCTCCGACAGCGCGGAAGTGGCGAAGGCGGCAATTTGGAACTGCCTGTGACAACGGTCGCCTTCACCGCAGCGCTGGCGCATGTGGGTGGCGAGGGTGTTTGAGATCTGCAGAGTGTTCTTCCGCACGGACGTGAAGCCAAGCCGCGGGCAGAATGATTGATCCCTGTTGGACAATCGTTGACTTTCACACCCGATTCCACAGGCTCATCATGCCTCCCTACATACCACGTCCCCTGGACACATCCACCGTCATCCTGCCAGCAACACTGGCACCCCTGCTCGAACACCTGGCGGAGAACACCCACGAAGTCTGGGCGGCGCAGCGGCTCAAGGACGGATGGACGCATGGGCTCCAGCGCGACGATGCCCAAAAGCGGCATCCGTGTCTGATTCCGTACGATCAGCTTCCGGACAGCGAAAAGGAGTATGACCGCCACGTGGCCACGGAGGTGCTGAAGGCGGTGCTGGTGCTGGGCTACACCATTCACGAACCGGCGTGAGCGGTCGAGCGGTCTTTAGGATGAAGGGCGAGTTGCACACGGAATGTCGCGCCCACATAATGCCATGCTGCATCATTCAGTCGGATGATGACATGCAGTGGGCGATTTCGGGCCGAACATGCCGCGCCGCGTCTTTTTGTCATCTACCTCCCACGACCTCAAAAACTTTCGCCTCGCCGCCGCAACTGTTGCCAAAGCGACGGGCTGGGACGTGGTCATGATGGAGGATTTTGAGGATGCGCCCGAATATACCGTGGACTATTGCCGCAGTCGCGTGCACGAGTGCCAGCTCGTCATTCTGCTGGTTGCCTTTCGTGTCGGCTGGATTCCGGCCGCCAATCAGGGCGGAGATGGTCAGAGATCGGTCACCGGGCTGGAGTATGATGCGGCCGACCAGCGGGGAGTTCCCGTCCGCGTGCTGATGGCCGACGGCTTGTGGCCGGTCAATCAGATGGACGAGGATCAAAGTCACGTTCGTCGGTTCCGGGGCGAGATGAACCACGCCGCCCGGTTTTTCCAATTCGAGTCCGCGGAGAGTCTTACATCGGATGGCTCACCCTTTCGCGGACAGATGCAGGATCTGTTTGCAGCCCATGCCGAATGGGTGGCGAAGAAGCCACGGGATTTGGTGCAGTCGCTGCTCAAGGAGTTTGACATCCGGGCCGAAGGCCATGAGTCCTTCGGATCGCTGGCAACGGTGATCGGCGAGGAGTGCGAGGGGTTCGTTTCGAAAAGAATCATCGAGTCCAAATATCAGGCCGCGCATCCTGCCTCCGATGCCCTGCCCCGACGGGCAACCGCCCTGGAATCGATGGTTGAGGCCGCCGTGCGGTTGGGACAGTTTCCCAACGGCAGTGCTGGCGGCCACCCGCTGTCGACCTTTCTTCGCTCGGTCGCGACGGCCGAATCTCCGCGGCTTTCCGGCTGGGCGGACGCCTGGGACGCTCAGCAGGGTGTCCAACCGGTGGCTCAGGCCAAAGAGCTGCCGAACGCCGCCACGCGTGTGCCTTGCGAGGAAGAGCCACCGGCACCGCTGCATCGCGTGGTTGTCTGGTTCGAGCCTGCCGCCACCCGGCAGGACGCCTGGCACCTTCGGGCGTGGCTCATCGGTGACGGACCTCCCGAGCCACTGCCGCTCGAGAAAGAACTGTGTACGGCGGAGAACCGCGCCCGCCTGCTGGGCCAGTTGGACGAGGGCCTGACCAGACGGGTGAGAGGAAAAGTGGTGATCGAACTGGTGCTGCCCCGCACGCTGCTGGGCGAACCCGTCGACCGCTGGATGCTGGAAATTGCCGACGACGACTTTCCCATCGAGCGGGCTCTGGGAGACGAGTATCAGGTCATTGTGCGGATGCGGGAACGTTCGCGTCCGGGATCACGGTTTCATCAGCCGCTGTTGCAGCGCTGGCAAGGGCGGCTGCGCGATGCGTGGGGCAGGCCCTGCGTCGTGCGCAGGCCGGCGGAGATGACCAGCGATTTTCTGCCCGTGGCTGTCAGCACCGATCGAGCGGCCCGTGAACTTTTTCGTTGGACGCACCCCCGCACCGACGTGGCCTGCGTGCTGCTGGATGCCCCCTTCCCGACGCAGCTCAAAGAGGCGGACGAGGTCGTCAAGGAACTGCTGATGTCTGGCGTGCCGATTGTGGTCTGGTCCCGCCAACTGGGAAACTCCGCGGATGTTTTGGCCGAATTGCGACGGCTGGTGGAAGGCTTTCCCTTGTCCCACCTCCGCCTGCGTTCGCACTGGCACCGTTGCGACAGCACCGCGTATCCCCTGACCGCGGAACATCTCACCGTGGTGTGGGACTGCCCGGACGCACCTGTGCCAGAACCCGACGCGACGAAGTATGGTTTGCAGGCAACTTGAAACAGCCATCCCTTTGCAGAAAGTCCGCGTCATGAGCTGGCATCTCTTTCAAGGAAACGGCGAGGATCGGTCGGCTGCACCCCTGCCACCGCCCCCACCCTGGCGCGACTTTTCCCGCACCGCCCGCGATCGCGCGGCAACCTATCGTGTCCAGCCGGAGGAAGTCGACCTGGTCAACGCCGCGTTGTATCTGCGGCGGCCGCTCCTGGTCACCGGTCCGCCCGGCTCTGGAAAGTCATCGTTGATCCGGTTGGTGGCCGAAGAATTGGGGTTGGGCGAAGTACTCGTCTGGCCGATCAACTCCCGGTCGACATTGGCCGAAGGGTTGTATCGCTACGACGCCGTCGCCCGCCTGCGCGACTACAGCCGCCGCACTCCTGGTGCCGGTGCTGCCACCGATGATGAAGCGGACATCGACCGGTACCTGACGCTGGGCCCGCTCGGCACTGCCCTGCTGCCGCACACCCGGCCGCGGGCCTTGCTGATCGATGAAATCGACAAGAGTGACATCGACCTGCCCAACGACCTGTTGCACGTCTTCGAAGAGGGGTACTACGAGATTCCGGAACTCAAGCGGATCGCCGGCCGGCATCCGCAGGTGTCGATTCTGACAGACGGCCGCGAACAGTCGACGCGAGCCCGGATCGAGCATGGCCGTATCCAGGTTCAGGAGTTTCCGTTTGTCATCATCACCAGCAATGGCGAACGTGACCTCCCTCCGGCATTTCTTCGCCGCTGCCTGCGGTTGGAAACCCGCGCTCCCGATGCCAGCCACCTCGCCGAGGTGCTTCGCGCGCACCTTGGCCAGGTGTCCGGAACCGTGGTCGATGAACTCATCCAGCAGTTCGTGAATGTCCAGTCGAGCGGACGGTGGATCTCGATCGACCAACTGCTCAATGCCGTGTTCCTCGCGACGGGAAAGACTCCGCCGCAAAATTTCGACGCCCTGCGGACCGCGCTGATGCGGACCCTGAACGAAGCCTGATCCGGCCCGAAGCCCCCATGCCAGACCTTCTTGCCAAACTGCTCCTGTCGTTGGAACCGGAGGCTGACGCCGAACCGCGTGCCTGGGCCGACGCGCTGTGGCTCGCCGCCTGGCAGTGGCATGCGTTGGGAATCGCCCCGGTGGCAGCGCCGCCACCCGTCGTCGAGCCTGAGGAACCTTCCGGCCCCGACGACCCAGGACCAATCGGGCTTCAGGAAGCGGACGACCGCACAAATCCTCCGTCGCCGCTCCCACCCTCCGAGCCACGAGCAGAAGTCGCCGAAACGGGTGATGTGGCGAACATTCACCTTCCCGGTTCTGGAGTGTCTACTTCTGCCGAGTCTGGGCCTGCAGTCCGCCAGGTGCGGCTGCCAGCGGCCGCAGCGCTACCCGGCCGTGGCCTGCTGTCACGTCGGTTATACCCGCTGCGTCGTAGAATTCCCTCCCGCACTCAGTTTGTCCTCGACGAATCCGCCACGGTCGACCAGATTGCCAATGGGGATGCGTGGCTTCCCGTCCTGCGGCCCAAAGCAGAGCGCTGGCTGACCTGCACCCTGCTGGTTGATGACAGCCTGTCGATGGTGTACTGGCGGCGAACGGCGGTCGAACTGCAGCGGATGCTGGTCGGTCTGGGAGCCTTCCGCCGCGTAACGCTGGTCCGCTGGGATGGCGAGAAGGCTGAGCCACGGCTGGCGGGTGGGCAGGGTGAACACCTCGTGCTGGTGCTGACCGACACCACGTCGACGGCCTGGCGCGACGGCCGCTGGTGGCAGGCGCTCAACGGATGGGGCCGCGGTCATTTTGTCGGGATTCTGTCGGCCTTGCCTGAACCAATGTGGGACGGCACGGCGCTCCATGTGGCTCAGCCCGCCCAGCTCCGTCGCTCCCGCGCCACCCTGACCAACTCCAGTCTTGAAGCCAAGGAACGCGACTGGGCCGACCCTCCCCTCCCTGCCGGATTGCGGCTGCCCGTGGCAACGCTGGAGCCTGATCCGCTGGGCATCATGGCGACCCTCGTTGCCGACCCGCGGCATCCGTGGATGCTGGGGCTGGTGTTGCCACCCCCGGTGGAAGAAACAAAGGGTGAGGCTGACCCACTGACGGCGGCGGAGCGCGTGCAGCGGTTCTATAAGACGGCCTCGCGCACCGCACGAGAACTGGCGGGACTGGTGGCGGTGGCCCCCGTCGTCAGTCTCCACGTCCTGCGGCTGATCCGCGCCTCGCTTCTGCCCCAGGCCCGCCAGGTGCACGAGACGGAAGTCCTCCTCGGCGGCCTGCTCCATGCCCCGCGCACTCCGCAGGAATTGATCCCTTCCGAAGATCAGCCGCTGGCCTTCCACGACGGTGTCGCCGACCTGCTGCTCGACGCCGTCCCCACCCCCCGCTGGCCCGCCGTCCTCCGCACCGTTTCCGAGTTCGTCGACGACTCCGTCGGCACCACCCACGGCCTCCTCCACAGCTTCCGCGCCCTCCTCGAAGCCCCCCGCGGCGAAATCACACCCGGCAATATCGAACACCCGTTCCTGCAGTTGGCCGTCAAACGGCTGATGCGGCTGGGAGGAGATTATGCGGCGTGTGCGAGGAAATGGCGTCCACCTGCCATATCATCAGCGGGCCGTGAGCTTCAGAGCAGTTTCGACCGCTTGCACAAAATCGAGCAACAGCCAATTGGCACGCATTTAGCATCGACCAACGAAGTGCTCATCGAACATCACATTGAAATGCCACTCACTGGGATTGCAGATCAACTAAGGACGGAACCACTAGAATTTGAGATGGTCGCACGAGACGAGACAGACGTCGAAAAATATGAAGCAGAAAGGCTCGCCAGAATACATGCAGCTATCCATAATTCTTCAATTCAAGCTCATTCGACGTCAGTTATTCCAGGAGTGGAAGAAATAAAGCCACTCAAATGGGAGTTGGCAAGTGAGCAGGCGGCAATCGACGAGTTATTCCAACCCCCGTCATTGCCATCAGCGATCGCAATCACGGAAGCCACACAACCACAAGAACGCGAAACGCCGCGAGTCCACCTAGACATTGTTGAAGCAAACAGGCAAATCGAAGTGGAAAGATATGAAGCCCAAAGATTGGACAGAATCCAGTTTCCAATTCATGAGTTGTCAAAGAGACTTGAGTTGAGTGAAGCAATAGTCTCATCGGAGACTACATCGCTCGAAACCTCGGCACGATTGCCAGCTGATACCGAAGTATCAGACTCTCAGCCAACTCCAGCGACGATTAAGAACTCCATCGGCATGCAACTCAAAAACATTCCCGCCGGTGAGTTCCTAATGGGTTCGCCCGACGACGAACCTGGGCGTTTCGGATATGAGGGGCCGCAGCATCGAGTTCGCTTTAGTCATGCGTTTCACATGGGGATCTTTCCGGTCACCCAGAGGGAATTTGAACTGGTGATGGGACAGTGTCCCGCCCACTTCCGGAACCTCCCCGACAGCGGAAATCTCCCCATGGAGTCGGTGTCATGGAACGATGCAGTGCAATTCTGCGTCGAACTCTCGCTGCTCCCGGAAGAACGGCTGGCCCGGCGGGTGTATCGGCTGCCGACGGAGGCGGAATGGGAGTACGCCTGCCGTGGGGGAACGCAGACGCCATTTGCGTTTGGTTCTTCCCTGTCGTCGGCACAGGCCAACGTGCAAGGCACGAAATTCGGAGACGCAAGTTCGATCGGTCAAAGTCGGGAGCAGACCACCGCCGTCGGTAGTTTCCCAGCGAATGGCTTTGGGCTCCATGACATGCATGGGAACGTAGGAGAATGGTGCGCAGACATTTTTGACGCCGAATACTATCTCCGTTCTCCAGAGGTCGATCCCAAGGGACCCGATGTTGTACAGGACCTTCACACTGCCAACCTGCACCCGCGCGTGGTGCGCGGGGGGCATTGGAATTCAATCTCTTCTAGCAATTGCCGATCGGCGCGACGTGGCAAGGCGCTTCCCGACACCAAATCACAGTACGATGGCTTCCGCGTGGTGATGACCTATGGCGACATCTCCGAGCATACAACCGACGGCAGCGATCAAGGGATCGTCGGGGACTCTGCTCCAGTGGTAAGGGCTCTGTTTCGAGATGCTCAACAGCTTGCACGCGAGTGCCAACGGCGGCTGGAGATCTCGATGGCCGATGGAATTCTCGATTTGGGCGACCTGCCGCTGACTGTCCTGCCCCCGGGCATCCGTACTGCGACATGGCTCACCGTTTTAGCCCTTGGCGATCAGAAGCCATGTCGAAACTCAGGTGTGCTGGAATGGTCGTCCCGGCGTGCTCAGTGCGTCATCACGGATCTGAGACCGCTGGCTGCGCTCCCTAATCTGCTCGCACTCGACCTCGGAAGTTGCTCGGACCTCGGCCGCTTGGATCCGCTTGCGGATCTGAAATCCTTGCAATTTTTAAACCTGCATCGGTGCAGCAAGATCACGGACCTGCAACCCCTGTCGGGCCTGGTCCATTTGGAGTCTTTGAACCTGACCTTGTGTGAATCGATTGTCGACTTGAGGCCGTTGGGCAATCTCACCGCACTTCGAACGTTAAGACTTCGTGGCTGCGCCCAGTTGGCATATATGCCGCAGACCAAGAATTTCCCAAACCTGTCGGTGCTTGATCTTACCGGCTGTGACCAACTCGTAAGCCTCTCGCCTTTGGCTCCACTCATGGCGCTTGAGGTTCTGGAATTGACCCGTTGCCGACGAATTGCAAACCTTGGTCCCTTGGCCGGTCTCACGAAACTACGGTCGTTGGATCTGTCAGTCTGCACGCTCATCGCCGATTTGTCGCCCCTACGGTCATTGACGGCCTTGCAGACGCTCAACCTCTCCGGTTGTGGCAAGATCGAGTCCATTGAACCTCTTTCTGGGATGAAGCAACTGCAGAGCCTGAATCTCTGGGACTGCAAATCAGTCGTAGATTTGGAACCGCTGGCACATTTAGAGGGCTTGAAGGATTTAGACCTGCGGGGATGCGGGAAAGTAACAAACCTGCGACCGCTGAGTGCTCTGCGGCAGCTATCAAGCCTGGATTTGCAATTCACAGGCTCTACCGAGTTCGCACCGATTCTACCCTTATTGTCCCAATTGACTTCCCTCAGATTACATGGCACGAAGTTCACAGATCTCGACCCCGTCGTTTTGGGAGTCTGGAACGAGAATGTGATAGAAAAAGTTCGTCGCTGGCTCCAGCGTGGAAAGACCCGGCGCATCGCTGGTGAGTTAAGGGATGACAATTCCCTGCAGATGAAATTGGTGTGGTGCCCGCCGGGAACATTCCTGATGGGTAGTCCTGAATCTGAGATGGGACGATTCGAGGATGAGGCACAAGCAAGTGTGACTTTGTCGCGCGGGTTCTGGATTGGGCAGACTGCCATTACCCAAGGGCAGTGGGAAATGGTCATGGATTCAAAACCTTGGTTGGGAAAGGTCAATATTCGCGAAGGTGCGTTTCTTCCTGCCACCTGTATTGGACATGGCGATGAACTGACTGGGGCGGATGCATTCTGTAAGAGATTGACAGTGTCCGAGCGCGAGGCCGGTCGGCTTGACAACCGCCTTGCCTACCGGTTGCCAACTGAAGCGGAATGGGAATATGCTTGCCGCGCGGGAACGACAACACCGTATTCATATGGTTCTGAGGACTCTTCTCTCGGCGTTCACGGGTGGTATGCGCAAAACTGCATCGAATCGGACGAAAAGTATCCTCACCAAGTGGCGTTGAAAAAGGCGAACGACTGGGGTCTGTTCGACATGATGGGGAACACTTGGGAATGTTGTGCTGATTTTTATGCTGGAAAATTGCTGGGGGGCGTTGATCCCAGCGGTCCGGCCTCGGGCCTGTACCGCGTTCTCCGAGGCGGAAGTTGGAGCTTTTCAGCCCGCTATTGTCGGTCCGCCAGTCGTGGTGGTCATTCGGTCAGCACGCAATCCATCGGCTTCAGGGTTGTTTTGGATGTGATTAGTGGAGAGAACGCATCTGTGCGCAATGTGGTGAGCAGCGGCTCACACTTGATTTAGCAATCTATTTATAATGGGCGCAACGCCCGAACTTATTTCACACGTGTCGCGGAGGTACGACACAACTTCCTCCGAGCAATGTGGCAAACGGGCGCATCCGGTCTTCCGCAGGGACTCAAGTCTCGCCTTTTACGGGGTTTTTCAGAATGGCGGCCTCCAAAACGGGCCTGGTACGCGACGTTAAAATGATACGGTCTTAACCTCACAAAGGATCGCGTCATCAATAAAAGGGAGTTTTATGTCGGCGTGTTGAGGAGCACAGAACAGCAGCTTATTGAAAGAGCAGCGTCACCAAGGATGATCCCGGAGGGATCACAGCTCTTAGCCGGGGGTTGAGCGAAGTGTCGACAGACACGAAGCGACACCCCCGGAAAAGCAAGTGTGACGAACGCACTCCGGCAGGGGTGCCAGCACTGTTCCTCGCCAGATGCTGCGATCCCTCCGGGATCGGATCTTTTCCTCCTGGTTCCTAACCGGGGGTGTCGCTTCGCTCAACCCCCGGCTAAGAGCTTTCATCCCTCCGGGATGATCTTTTGGCATCGTCGCCCGGGAGAGTAATTCGTTCCAAGAATGCAACAGTTATTCTTTCTCCGACCCCAAAGTTGTTTTGCTGCAATCACTTGCCGTCATAATGCCATTTCCCCCAGTTCGGATGATCCCCACGCAATTATTCGGGTTGACCAATCACAGGCATATTGCCCAATATGCCTGCGGAAGACCGGTTGCGCCCTTGGCAAACTGCTCGTAAGCCACATGATCATGAGTTGTAAGAACTCTGCGACAAGTCTAGGTTCGCCCTGCTAGCGCCTGTTACGATAGCGCAGCAAGAGTTCTACGAGTTCCGTGTTGCCATTCTTTTGCGCCTTGGAAAGCGCCGATCGGCCCAGGTCATCGACTCGCAAGGGATCTGCCCCAGCGTCGAGAAAACACTTTACGAATTTCAAGTCTGGTGAATCGTAGCAATACGACAGCAGGGCGTCGTTGCCACAACGATCCCTGGCCAGGACATCCACTCCATGCCGAATCAGCACTGAGAGGACTTCCTCCGTGTCTCCGGCCCGCTGGCGGTGCCGAAAGAGCCACTGAAGTGCGGGCGCGCCATAGTTGTCTCTGGCATTCACATCCGCACCATGCTGAAGCAAGAGTTCGACAAGTTCGGCGTGTGCCGAACTGATGGCCCAAATCAAGGGGGTGCGGCCATCGGCATCGCGCGCATCAACCTCGGCTCCACGCGCGATCAGCAGCCTGGCCATGGGCAGGCTCTTGAAGGACATGGAATGGAGTGGTGTGGTGCCTCCGGGAACCCGCGAGTTGACATTCGCATGGAAGTCCAATAACTGCCTGGCGAGCACTTCGGACTTTGTCAGATGAAGTCCGGGCCAACCATCGGCATCAGTGCCATTCGGGTTGGCTCCATGTTCCAGAAGAATCGCCAACAACTTGGCATCTTCCTGCTGACAGGCCAACGCCACCGCATGCAGAGACCCGGATCGTTTGTTGAGATTGATGCCCGCTTGAATGTCCGCCAGGACCGCGTCGTGGTCGCGAGCCCGCATGTGGCGGAAGAATGCGGCGGTGGGAGAAAGGGGCTTCGTGGAACGCTGGTTGTTCTTCAATTCCTCGATTCGGTCTGGCGGCACACCAACCGCCGTCAGCGAAGCCTGAGGGCCTTCCCACTGCTGTTGACACTTTCTGACCCAAACAAGCGCCGGATCTGGGGCTCCTGACTGCAAAAATGCCGTGATCGCAGCACAGGCAGCCGTCGGGGTCACAAACAGCGCCGCCGGGGTGGGTATCAGTTCACCGCAAATCTCAAACTCCACAAGATCGAGATAGGAGTAGCCTGACAGGGCGATCAGCGGATCGTCCAGAGTCTCCTGCCAGTGAAGCAGATGAAAGCCATGCCTCTTCCACAGGATCAACAAATGGGATTGCTGATTTTCCATTTGAAAGTCGATGGACAGTTCCCCATTGCCCTTGTTCCAAAAGGCAGGCTTGGGTTTGAGCACCGATGCCTTGAGAGTCCCCCATTCGGCGGCAGAGTGTTTTGAGCCATCGGGTAGGATGATGTGCGCTGAGACTCGACTTTGCATGGCGCTCTGTATTATTGCCCAGTTTCCGCATTTGCCGCGCCGCTCCTTCGCTGGCGCACCGTCAGGCTTCGTCGAGGATCGTGCGACTCATGGTTCGACTTTTCGTGTGAGGATCAGCCGCGGACAATCGGGCCGTGGAGTCCAGTCGACTTGACTCGACACCACGGCGCTGACAGGGGGCGCGGAGTTGCCCATGGAGGCTGCTCCAATTTCTTGCAGAGAGGCGGCGCCCGCCCGGAACCGACCCCTGATCCACCGGCGGGCATGCACATCTGAAGTTCGGTCTTGCCACAGAGAGGGGGCGCAAGACAGGCTGATTGCGTGGCATCGGCTTGGGCCGACGCGGCCATCAACTGCCGACAATCTGGTCGTGGGCTGAAGGCCACACTACAGGAGCGGATAGGGGGCGCGGTTTTGCTGGTTGGGGTCAACGCGATCGTTCCCGTAACAGGGGGCGCGGAGCTGGTCATTGAGGTTTGCTCCAACTTCTCGCAGACAGGCGGCGCTTTCCCGGTACCGTCCAATCCCTTATCTGCGTCTACCATCAATCGTGGCTCAGCATCCCCACGTCCTTCCAACACCTCCAGCGCGTCCAAAACCTCGCGCTCACCGGGTGTCGCCGCGCTCTCCGTGACCATCGGAGCGGCCACGAGCTGCTCCGCCCACAGGTCGTGTTGCCAGCCGCGGCGGCACTTGGCAAAGAACGGTCCATCGGGGTCCAGGTGGCTCAAGCAATAGATCACCGCCCACGGCTCGCCGCGGTCCAGCGCGACGACCAACCGCCGGCTCAGCGCCTCCGCCAAATCCGGCCGTGGCTCACCCTGTGCGACCGGTTGAGCCACGCGATGCGAGGGAGACGGCGGCAATGCCAGCCGCTTTCCTGCGACTGCCGGAACACCGGTCTTCACGCCGGCCCGCGCACAAAACTGCAGCGCCCACGTCTCGCCAGCCGACACCGCCCCTTGCAGCCGCTCGGTGGCATGGCGGATCAGGACGCTCCGCGCGCCATCCCGCCCCGCCCGGAGACGCTCCGAGCGGGCCACTCGCTGCACCAGCGATGCCAGGGTCAGCCCCACATGGATGGCGACGCAGGCCAACACGCCAAAATTCTGACACAGCGCCTCAAACAACTGATCCTCCGTCACCGAAGGGCCAGCCCCAGCCTGCCGTCTGGCTAAAACCCCACGCTCCACCCC
>JAKFUF010000230.1 GCA_021732845.1 Planctomycetaceae bacterium
CTAACCGAGCCATCCTTGACCCCTCCTGGGCTGAGCAATCACCAACGCCTTGAACTCGACTTCGAGGCGAAGTATGAACGAAATTCAAAATCCTGGAAATACCTCATTTCGCGCCGCGCAGAGAATAAGCACCGCGGCAAGAATACCTGTCGACTTTTGACAAGCCGTACAGCCAATGAGCCGGAGGGCCTTAGCCGGCCTTAGCCCCCGATTCGGAAGCTTGAGAGCTTGAGGTCCGAAGTCACGTTCGTCAACGGCTGGGACGGAGAAGCCGCCGCGACGGCCGCCTGGTCGCAGTGCCTCGATCAGATGGAGCAGGCGGTTTTGAAGGGTTACCGGCGAAGAGCGCTTCGTCGAAAAAGCACCGACGGTGGCCGCGCTCCGCGCGGGTTGGTTCAGTGGTACGGTGACGGTGTAATTCGCCACGCCGCGGAGCCCTTCAAGGATCGCAGCGACAACAACATGGCGGTTTTCCCCGTGACAGACATGGTTGAACACGGTAGATTCCCCCCGGTCTTCC
This sequence comes from Planctomycetaceae bacterium, assembly GCA_021732845.1. Taxonomy (GTDB): domain Bacteria; phylum Planctomycetota; class Planctomycetia; order Planctomycetales; family Planctomycetaceae; genus JAKFUF01. The sequence continues at coordinate 521 of JAKFUF010000230.1, forward strand.
CAGATGGAACACCGGGGGTTTGTTGATGGGAGCCACGCGTCGGGGCCGAATTTGGTGAATGGAGAATCCTGTCTCCATCATCGACGCGGACTGCAACACATCGGGAATCTATGGTTTACACCGCTGACACTGCGGTTGTTGGGTTGGACACACGGCCAGTTCGCCGGCGGCGTGGCTCAGCCACGCTGCGTCTTCGTGACGCTTTTCCTGGGGGCTGTACTGAAGCGGGGTCGGCCCATCTGGTCGGCGTCTGCGGGGCGGGGATGAAGGCCCTGTCGGAATTGCTGACCGGTCGTGGCTGGCGTGTTTCTGGCTCGGACATGCAGATTTCCGCAGTCAAGGCGGACATGTTTTTGAAGCGTGGGCTGCGCGTCCATCAAGGCCACCAGGCGCAGTTCGTCGACCCCGACGTGGATGTTCTCGTCTACAGCCCCGCCGTCAGCCCCCAGAATCCCGAACGGCAGTTTGCCGATGCGCACGGTATTCCGCAGATGTCCTACAGCCAAATGCTCGGCTGGCTGATGCGGGACAAGACGGGGATTTCGATCGCCGGCACGCACGGAAAAAGCACCACGACAGCGATGACTGGCTTCGTCCTGACCTCCGCCGGGCTCGAGCCTTCGGTGGTCGTCGGTGCCGAGATGTGCGGTCCGAACACCAGTGGCTGGGCCGGCAATGGCGAACACTTCGTGGTTGAAAGCTGCGAGTTCCAACGGAGTTTTCTCGATCTCGCCCCCCAGCATGCCACGATCCTGGGGATCGAGCCGGACCACTTCGACTGTTTCGAAACGTTTGATGACACCGTGGCGGCGTTTCGGGCCTTTGCCGAGTCGCTGCCGGCCGACGGCTCGCTGCTGATTCGCCAGGACTGCGCGGCATCGCAAGCCGCTGTGGCAGGAATTGCCGCGCCGGTGGAGACCTTCTCGCTTGAGCCCCAGGCTGAGTGGTGGGCCGCGGATTTGCGGCCAACCGCCGACGGCATCCGCTTTCGGGCATTCCTGCGGGGCGAGTACTTCACCGAGATCACGCTGCGCGTTCCCGGTCGGCACAATGTCCTTAACGCTTTGGCTGCCATGGCGTTGTGTCATCGCGTGGGCGCGTCGCCGGCGGCCATCCGTGAAGGACTGGCTGATTTTCAGGGGATCCGCCGACGCTTCGAACTGATTGGGACATGGCGGGGTGTGCGGCTGATCGATGACTATGCCCACCATCCGACGGCAGTGGCGGCCACGCTGCGCACCGCCCGCGAGCGGTTCCCCGACCAGCGGCTATGGTGTGCCTTCCAGCCCCATCAGGTCTCGCGGACAACAGCCCTGATGGCCGATTTTGCCCAAAGCCTCACGCTGGCCGATGAGGTGTTGCTGGTCCCAGTGTTCGCGGCCCGCGAGTCCGTGGCGACTGAGCCTGACGATGCGTCACGGGAACTGGCGGACAAAGTGAACGCGGCGGGCGGCAGGGCGCAGTTCTGCACAAGCCTTGACCATGCTGTGGCAAGTTTGGACGATGCTTTGCGGCCCGGAGACGTGCTAATCACGATGGGGGCGGGAGACATCGGTCAGGTTCACTATGCCTTTACTCGACAACTTCAGCGACATCACCACGCGGGATGAGCCGCTGGCACCACTGACGTGGCTGAAAATCGGCGGTCCCGCCCAGTTTTTCGTTCGCCCACGAAGCTTTGACGAACTGTCACTCGTCCTCCGCCGCTGCCACGACGAACAAGTCCCCGTGCATCTGCTCGGCGGCGGCTCAAACCTGCTCGTCCGCGACGTGGGTGTCAGCGGAGCCGTGATCCAACTGGCGGCTCCTGAGTTCTGCAAAATCGAGATCAATGGCACCCACGTTCGCGCCGGTGCCGGGGCGTCGCTGTCACACGTCATTTCGCACACGGTGAAGGCCGGACTGGCGGGACTCGATGTGCTGGTCGGCATCCCTGGCACACTTGGCGGTGCCCTGCGCGGCAATGCCGGCGGCCGCAGCGGCGACATTGGCCAGCATGTGCGCAGTGTGCGCACGATCGGCACTGACGGCACGGTGACGGTCCGCAAAGAGGACGAGCTGACCTTTGCCTATCGTGAAAGCAGCCTGGTGAACGTCACGATTCTTGAGGCTGAGTTCGAGCTGCACGCCGAGGATCCGGAAGAGATCACCCGCCGCATGCGGACGCTGTGGATCGCCAAGAAGGCGACCCAGCCACTGACGTTCCAGTCGGCCGGCTGCATCTTCAAAAACCCGCGCGGGATGAGCGCCGGGCTGCTGATCGACCGCGCCGGCCTGAAAGGCGTGCGGATCGGCAACGTGGAGATCAGCGACCGGCACGCGAACTTCATCGTCTCGCACCCCGGTGCCAGCTCCGAAGACGTCATGCGTCTGATCGACATGGCCCGCTCCAAGGTCGCCGAACAGTTCGGAGTCGATCTGGAGGTGGAAATCGAGATTTGGTAAAGACGCCGCAGGCGAATGAATCAATGACCGAGGCCCCAATGACCAATGGGGCTATCCCTTGATGAGGTTGTCTGTCGTGGCACAAACTCATTGGTCATTGTGACATTGGTCATTGATTCATTGCGAAGCAGGGAGGCTTCACAGATGCGCATCGTCGTTCTTTCCGGTGGCGATTCTTCAGAGCGGGAAGTGAGTCTGCGGAGCGGGGCGCATGTGTCGCATGCGCTGCGGTCGCTGGGTCATGCGGTGATCGACCTCGATCCCGGTGAGACCGACATCCTGCGCTACGACTGGACGGGGATCGACGTCTGCTTCATCGCCCTGCATGGCAAGTACGGCGAAGACGGCGAGGTGCAGGCCGAACTGGAAGCGCTGGGGGTGCCTTACACTGGAAGTGACCCCCAGGCCTCGAAACTCGCCTTCAGCAAGTCAGCGGCGAAGGAGCGGTTCGGGCTGCATCATGTGCCCACACCCACTTATGCGCTGATTCATGAGGCCGACACGGCCCAGCGAATTCGGCAACTGGCCGACGGTCTGGGCTATCCCCTGGTCGTGAAGCCCGATGCGCAGGGTTCAAGCATCGGCGTGACCATCGTGCGGACGCCCGAAGAGCTGCCGCAGGCGCTGACCAACTGCTTCCATTTCGATGCCTTCGGACTGCTGGAATCGTTCATCGCCGGCAGCGAGTGGACGGTGGGCTTCGTCGACAGCCAGGCCCTGCCCGTGATCCGGATCGGCACCGCGCGGACATTCTTCGACTACAACGCCAAGTACAACGACGACGAAACACAGTACGAGTTCGATTTTGACGTTCCGGGCGAGGTTGTGTCCCGCATCGAACAGGTGGCTCGCAACGCCTGCACGGCCCTCGGAACCCGCGGTCTCGCGCGGGTCGACGTGATGCTCGACAAATACGCCCGCCCGTGGGTGCTGGAGGTCAACACGGTGCCGGGAATGACCGATCATAGCCTTGTCCCCAAGGCGGCGGCGCGGATGGGGCTGACGTTTGCTCAGCTTTGTGAACAACTGGTGTGCTCCTGCCAACATGGCCAGGAAGTCAAAACCACCGGAGAGCCCCGCATCACCCGTTCTTGAAACGGTCGTGATCACCGCCGCTGCGCAGCCGGCCTTGGCTCCACAGCCTGTGCGCCAGCAGCCGGTTCAGACACCCAAACCAGCGCCTCAGCCCACAGTCCAAGCTGAAGCGCCAGCAATCCCTGTCCCGCGATATCCCCTGTGGCGGCGGGTGTTTTTCCAACCCCGCGTGCTGTTCTTGCTGGCACTGGCAGCCGTCGGCGGCGTGACCGCGCCGCACTGGCGTGGCTTCGCCCCCGACCTCGGCGGCCGCTCAGAATTCCGCGTCGGACCGGACCAGGTCCATGTCACTCCACCGCCAAGGTGGATCCCTCGCAACTTGGTCAAAGAAGTCTTCGACCAGGGAATAAGTGATGGCATTCTGCCAGAATCGCTGTCGCTGCTGGATGACAATTTGAACGCCACGCTGGCCGACGCGTTTAGCGCGCACCCGTGGGTCGACGAGGTCCGGCTGGTGAAGAAGTCGTTCCCAGCCACGATTCATGTCGACCTCGCGTACCGTCAACCAGTGGCGATGATCGAGGTGCCCCAGGGGTTGTACCCCGTCGATATCCGCAGCGTGTTGCTGCCCCCGGCCGACTTCTCGGCCGAACAGGCAGCCACGTATCCCCTGATCCGGGGAGTCCGTTCGGCTCCCCTGGGCGGTCCTGGCAGCGCCTGGGGCGATCCCGTGGTGCTGCAATCCGCCCGCCTGGCCGCCACCCTCGGGGCGAATTGGAAGACCCTGCAGCTCGAAGCGATTGTCTGTCCCAAGGTCAGCACCAGTGAATCGCCCGGCGTGTTCATTCTGGCCTCGCGTGGCTCACACATCCTCTGGGGCAAGCCACCCGGCACTGATGACCCAGGCGAACCAACAACCGCACAAAAGGTGGGGCGTCTGGAAAAATACATCGCGGACTACGGAGCCTTCGACCGCCCGCGCGGCCCCTACGAAATCGACATCCGCCCGTTCCGCGTCATCTCCCGCCGTCCGATCATCCAGAATCCCACGTCATACCGGATGGAAGACGGCGAGCGGCGGTGACGCAGACCCGCCCCCTGCTCCCCGGCGCGGACAAGCGCGCGTTATGGAAGTTTTTATTCAGGGTTCGGTGGCTCCCTAAACTCCTCCTGGCGTGGCTCCATCCGGCGAGGGGCGGGCGCGGAAGGAGCGGGCGGACTGCAAGGTGTCGGACGAGGGTTTGTACCACGCCATCGTGGCTCATCTCGGCGTCCTGTCGTATGTGGCGATCGCGGTGGGGATCAACCGCTCGGCACTCTATAAGCGGATCGAGCGTGCCCCCGCACTGCAGGCCGCCCGCGATGGGGCGCGGCGGATGCTGGTGTCGCTGGCGACCTACCACTTGCGGAAGGCAGTGCCCCAGTGCCCCTACCTGCTTGCAATTTGGAAAACTGGCCAGCCCCACGGCTGAAGTCTGAAAACTGCCCAGTTGGCCCTGAACTGCCTCTCATGCTACAATTCGGCTGTTGAGATCGAATCCCAGTTTCTGCCGGATATGCAACTGTGTCGCAAATCATCCCACTCTCGCTGATGCGGACGGGCGATGCCGGTCAGATTTGCGATCTGCAGGGCGAGCACGATTTCATCGCCCGGCTGGAAGAAATGGGCCTCCGCGAAGGAGTTGTGATCCGCATGTTGCAGCCGGGCACCCCGTGTATTGTCGCTTTGGGTGAGCAGCGGCTCAGCTTTCGTGGCTCAGAGATTCTGGAACTCATGGTGGAACTCGTTGAACCCTCACAGGCGGCACTGACCGCCGGGGCCGGGCGGGCGAGCCGATGAAGACGCTGGATCAGCTTGCCGTCGGAGAACGCGGCCAGATTGTCGAGATTGTGGGCGACGACAACATCGCCATGCGGCTCATGGAAATGGGCCTGATCGACGGCGAAGAGATCGAGTACATTGGTGCCGCGCCGCTTGGCGACCCCCGCGAATACCTGGTCCGTGGCTACCACCTGTCGCTGCGCCAGACCGAAGCCCGCCGCGTCCAGATTCAGTAGTCCCTCCCCAACCATACATGCCTGTGCCAGCCCCCGCCCCCACGCTCGCTCCCTCCCTGCGTTCCCGGCCCCTGACGGTGGCGCTGATCGGCAACCCGAACACTGGCAAAAGCACACTGTTCAATGCCCTCTCGGGGAGTCGCACGCTCACTGGGAACTATCCCGGCGTGACTGTCGAAAAGACCGTCGGGCAGATGCAGTGCGGCGACCGGGCCGTCAACCTTGTGGACCTGCCGGGCACCTACAGCCTGGCTCCGCGGTCACTCGATGAGATGGTGGCGGTAAACGTCCTGCTTGGGCGGATGGCTGACATTGGGACTCCGGATGTCGTGGTCTGCATTGTCGATGCATCGAACATCGAGCGGAACTTGTACCTGGTGTGCCAGGTCCTCGATTTGGGGCTGCCGACGGTCCTCGTGCTGAACATGGCCGATGTGGCGGCGACCCGCGGAGTGACGATCGACGCCAAGAAGCTGTCTGAACGGTTGTCGCTGCCGGTTGTGGTGACGGAAGCCCACCGCCACCGGGGAATTGAAGCGGTGCGGGAAGCGATTTTGGAAGCCACGGCGCGCGGACCGTTGGTTCGTCCAAAACTCTTCCCCCCGGCCTTCATGGCCGAATGCGACACTCTCGCTGAAAAATTGGCGGAGTGGGGGCAGCCACAGGTGCCGTACTACCTGCGGGAACGGTTGCTGCTGGATGTCGGCGGATATGTGGAAGGGCATTTTCTGGCGGACAAGAGCCACTTGTTGAAAGCGTGGCTCACCGAGGCCCGCGCTCGGCTGGGTGCGGCAGGATGCAAAGTCCCTGCCGTGGAAGCCCGCGTCCGCTATGCGTGGGTGCGTGAGATTCTCGACGGCGCGGTCGTCCGGCCGGCAACGCGGCCCGTCACCGCCAGCGACAAATTCGACCGCGTGCTCACGCACCGCGTGGCGGGGTTGGTGATTTTCGCCCTCGTGATGCTGCTGATTTTCGCCGCGATTTCGTGGTTCGCCCAGTTCTTCATGGATGCTTTTGAAGCGGGTCAGGGCTGGGTTTCGGGACTGGTTGCCAGCGTACTCGTTCCAGGCCCGCTGCGGAGTCTGGTGGTCGATGGCGTCATCGCCGGGGTCGGCGGTGTGCTCATCTTTCTGCCCCAAATCCTGATTCTGTTCTTCTTCATCGCGCTGCTGGAAGACTGTGGCTACATGGCCCGCGCGGCGTTCCTGATGGACCGGCTGATGACGAAGGTCGGGCTGTCGGGGAAATCCTTCGTGCCGATGATGTCGTCGTTTGCCTGTGCAATCCCCGGTGTGATGGCGGCCCGCGTCATTGAGAACCGCCGCGACCGGCTCACCACCATCCTCGTGGCTCCGCTGATGAGCTGCTCGGCTCGGCAGCCGGTGTATGTGCTCATGATCGGGGCCTTCATCCCTGCGATGTATCTGGGAGGGTGGCTGCAGCCGCTGGTGCTGTTTGCCATGACGTTTTATGGAGCGGTCGTCGCCATCCCAGTGGCGTGGATTTTGAAGAAGACGCTGCTCCGTGGGGAGACGCCACCGTTCGTGATGGAGCTTCCCAGCTACAAATGGCCGTCGTGGCGGCTGGTCTTCAACCGGGTTTATGCCCAGGGCAAAGAATTCGTGCAGCGGGCGGGCACGCTGATCTTTGCCACGAGCATGCTGATCTGGGCCGCGGGCTATTTCCCGGGCGACCACACCCAGGCCGACAAGTTGCAGGCGAAGATCGAGAAGTATGAAGCGGATCTCAGCGACGAACAGAAGGAAGCCGTCGGCGAAACACACGCGATTCTGGGTGAGTTCAAAACCGAGACGCAGGATCTGAAGAAGGAACGGCCCACGGCCGCAGCCACGCGAGGCAAGAAGATTGACGCGCGGTTGAAAGAAATCTCAAAAGAAACCGATTCCTATCTGGAAACTCTCAATCCCGAACAGCGCAATTATCTGGCCGATTCCAGCACCAAGCGCGCCCTCGACACGAAGCTGCTGGAAGGCAGCCTGCTGGGTCAGTTCGGTCATGCGATTGAACCCGCTGTAAAACCCCTCGGCTGGGACTGGCGGATCGGCGTCGGCGTCATCGCCTCGTTCCCCGCCCGCGAAGTGATCGTGTCCACGCTCGGCACGATCTACAGCCTGGGAGGGGACGTCGAAGCCGATGACCAAGGATTGCGCTCGGCCATTCGCCACGCCGAATGGCCCGACGGACGCAAGGTCTACAACATCCCCGTGGCTCTCTCCGTCATGGTCTTCTTCGCCCTCTGCGCCCAGTGCGCCTCCACGCTGATGGTGATCCACCGCGAAACCGGCCACTGGGGCTGGCCGGTGTTCACCTTCACATACATGACCCTGCTGGCCTATGGGGCGGCGTTTGTCACCTATCGATTGGCGTTGCTGCTGGGCATGTAACCTTGCAGCCAATACCGTTGTGTGCATGCCCCCGCGCCTCAACGGACGGAACAACCCGCAGTCATGCTGCTTCGGTTTCAGCAACTGACGGTGAATGGGGCACGCCGTCGCCCCACATTTCGCGATTGCTCCGTTGTTGGTCGGCGAGGCGCCTCGTACGATCTGCAGCATGAAGACGACTTCAGTGGGCGACAGCGCGTGCGGTCTGTTTCGCGAGTTTCTGCAACGGGAACTTGCGCGGCGATGTGCCGATAATCCGCAGTACTCGTTGCGCGCATTCGCCCGGTCGCTGCGGACGGATCATTCGACGTTGTCGCAGATTCTGCGAGCGAAACGGCGGCTGACGGCTGAGACCATCCGGGCGCTGGCCAGTGAACTGCAGGTTTCCGCCGCCGACATCGAAGCTTTCGTTGCGAGGGAAGCACAACTCACCGTGGACAACACCTGGGACCGGCACGCTCGCCAGTTGCAGGAAGAAGCCATGGAAGTCATTGCCCAGTGGCAGCATTTCGCCATCCTGGAACTGGTTCGTTTGGACTGCTTTCGTCCCGATTGCCGCTGGATTGCTCGTGTTCTGGATATCACCGTGGACGAGGTCAACTTGTCGCTGACTCGTCTGCTGCATCTGGGGTTGCTCCACATGGTCAATCATCAGACGTGGCTGGACGTTTCCGAACATGCCCGCGCGCAGTTTGGCCAACTTCCTGCCGCCATCGCCGCGGAACTGCTGAACCGGATCGGTCGTGTGGCCAACTCCAGGGGAACCAACCCGATCCTCAGTTCATCCACACTGGCAGTCGACCGCAAACGCATCGCGATCGTCGCGAGCTATCTGGAAAAGGTGCGGTGTGAAATTGCCGGCATGGTTGCCGGCGACGGAACTCGTGACGACGTTTATCAGTTCGACATTCTGTTTTATCCGCTCACCACTTTGCATCAGGAGTACCACCATGGGACAGCCCGTGACGAACTTTCAGATTCTGGCCCGGAACCCCGACCGGGCGGCCCGGTTCTATAACGAACTGTTCGGGTGGTCGGTCGACAATAACAATGCGATGGGCTACCGGGTCATCCAAACCGGATCGCCGGCCGGCATCCAGGGAGGCATCTGGCCGGCTCCTCCGGAGGGGCAGGCCATGGTGCAACTGTTTGTTCAGGTCGACGATGTGGCTGCGGCAGTCAAAAAGGCAGGCGAAGCCGGCGGCAAAGTCATTATCCAGCCACAGTCGCTGCCCGACGGAGACCAGATGGCAGTCATCCTCGATCCGGAAGGGATTCCATTCGGCCTGGTACGGACGAGGACGTCGCCCTCATGAACCCTGACGTCGAACTCGTGGAATGAAGTGGAATTTCCAGTGCAACGAGAGTGTGTTCGGAAGACAGATCGACGAGATTCGGCGAAAGCATCTGTAGGACGGCTGGCGTGTTAGCCCAATGAGTGAGGCGTCGGGCGGCAAGGACAGATGCGAAAATTGTTGATGTGCCGATCCTTGCAACCCCGCAACGGGAGCGAACACGACCGCGCGCTCACCGCACTGGGAAGGTGTGCGTCTTCTCCTTATCCTGCACCTTGACGGTGTATTCGTCGCCTTTTGGGGCAACGGACAACTTAATGAACCGGCCCTTGCAGTCGGCGGTCGGCTCGGTGTTGGCAATGAACTCGGGCGGGGTCTGTTCCTCGGGCTTGAGCTTCACGTTGCGGTGCAGTTGAAAGATTGCCTGCAGCGCTTTGGCCCGGCGGGCGGTGCCAAGCGCTTCCGCGCTGCCGCCTTTTTCCGGCCCGTTGCAGAACACGACGACGCGCGGGTCGAGCGCCAGCACCATGACCGGATTGTTGCTGACGTTCAGGCCGTGATGCGTCGCCATGAAGACCTCGACCTGCCCGACCGGATTGTTCGGCGTCATCAGCTTGGCTTCGGTGTTCCAGGTGAGGTCGCCACAGCAAAGGAACGAGAACTTCCCAAACTTCAACAGGAAGCTCACGCTTTTGGCGTTGTCGGTGGGGTCGTCGGCCTGGGGCTTGTGCTCGGCGGCGAAGGGGTTGGGCGCTCCCTCATTGGGAATGACGTCTCCGCTGGCCGTGACAATCTTGATCGACAACGGCGTCGTGCCGGCCTTCAACGGCAGCATGTCGCCCGCGGACAGTTTTTTGGACTTGTTCTGGGAGGCGGCCCGATAGTTGCCGATCCGCTCGGGGAACTTGGGGTCTTCAGCCAGCGTCTCGGGGATGCCGCGGTCCCAGAAGTTCGCGATCTTGATTTCACTGGCGAGCGCGGCATGATTGCCGAAGTGGTCGAGATGCCAGTGGGTGACCGCCGCATGATCCAGGTGGCTGCGCTTGGCAACATCCTTCAGCACGTGCAGAATTCGGTCGCGGTCGCGCCCATTGTTGTCCGGATAGCCCGAATCAATCAGCAACGACTCGCCGGCCGGCGTCACAAACAGCGTCGCCGCCCCGCCCTCGACATCGATGAAGTAGATGTCCAGCCGTCCGTCCTTTTCATCGGCCACCGCGCGTCGCGTGGCTCCCGCGCCCAGGAGAACCGAGACAGACAAAATCGCGAGGACCAACCGCAGGCGTGATCGCATCGACCGCACTCCAAGGATCGTGAGGAATCAGTGGCATCTCAAGACGTGCAGGGTACAGATCGCGCTTCGGTGGTGGCAACCATAGTAGCCGAGTCACTCCGTGACTCGCTCGCGTGGACCGCTCGTTCCGCAACCGAACTCACAGTTGTCCAAAATAACCAGAACTTTCTCGATCCACTGAAGGTGAAACTGAGAAGAATCTCCAGAATGCCGGGCCGGATTGGGGTTGGCAGGCCCAGTTGTCCGATATACACTTTGTGATACAAAGCAGTTGGTCGTGAATAGGCACAGCGAACGGGGCCTCTCCGGCAAACGACAATGGAACTTCACGAAGCACTGTCGCAAATCTCGACGATTCGCCTGCAGCTTGCGAGGACGGAGCAGTTCCGCGGGTATCGCGCGGCCCCCATTGCCCTGACCGGCGTCATGGCTATTGCCGCGGGGGTTCTTCAGGCGGCGGTCATTGATGAGCCACGGGAGCAGTTGAGGGCCTACCTGGCACTGTGGCTCAGTGTGGCGGGGCTGAGCCTCGCGACGTGCCTGGCCGACCTGTGGGTGCGCCATCGCCGGTCTGCCGGGCTGCTGCACCGGGAAGCCACGGAACTGGCCTTGGGACAGTTCTTTCCGTGCGTTCTGGCGGGCGGACTGTTGACGGTTGTCATCGCGCGCTCTGCTCCGCAGTCGGCCTGGATGCTGCCAGGGCTGTGGGCCATTCTGTTCAGCTTGGGATTGTTTGCCTCCTGGCGGCTGCTGCCGCGGGCCATCTTCGGTGTCGCCACGTTTTATCTGGCCAGCGGTTTGTATGTGCTCTCGCTGGGAGACGGGCCGCTGGCCCTGTCTGCGTGGACCATGCCACTGTTGTTCGGGGCGGGACAACTGGTGACGGCCGCAGTGCTGCTCCTGTCAGAGCGCCGCCAGACGGGAGCCACGCCATGACCCGCAAGAAGGAACAACCGATCGAAGTTCCCGCCCCCGAAACCGATGCCGATTCCGCGGCCCCGGCGGGCGAGGGCGAAACGGGCCGCTACGCCTACGATGGTTTGGACCGGACGATCCATGAGAAGGCCCGGCTCGGAATCTTGACCTCGCTGGCGGCAAATCCACAGGGCCTGCTGTTCAGCGATTTGAAGGACCTGTGCTCGCTGACGGACGGCAACTTGAGCCGGCACCTGCAGTGTCTCCAAGAGGCTGGGTTCGTCGAAGTCTGGAAGCGGTTTCAGTTCAAACGCCCGCAGACACTCTGCCGCCTGACCGAGATCGGCCGCCAGCGGCTGCTGGCCTATGTCGCAGAACTGGAGCGGGTCGTGGCTGACGCCGCAGCGGCTGTCGGCCGGGCCAAAGCTGTAGCTCGCGATGCCGGTGCAACGGAGCCAACCGGCCTGTTGCCGGGCTGGACGCTGACGTGAGTGCGTGTGTTTTTTTGGATCGTAGCTTTGCAATGCAAAGTGCACGGCAGTGCAGATTATCCGTTCTAGTTCGCGCACCTTTCGCGCCATTCGGTGCTCGTTGCCAGGCCGGTGACGGGGCCGCAGAGCCTTACTTTCCACGGAGAATTGCCATGAAAATCATCACGGCCGCCGCTGCGGGAATCTGTTTCGGAGTCCGCGATGCGCTGGTGACGCTGGCGGAGGTCGGGCAGCCGGAGCGCGTGGCCATCTATGGCGAACTGGTTCACAACGAGGTGGTGCTGCATCAGCTTCAGGCCCGGGGCTTTCAGCAACTGGCTGAAGCTGAGCGGGCAGATCTGCCAGCCGCCTCACATGTCGTGATCACCGCGCACGGAATCAGCCAGCAGCGGCGGCAACAACTGCTTGCAGCCGGCAAGACGCTCATCGACACCACCTGCCCCTTGGTGACGCGAGTGCATCTGGCCGCCCAAAGGCTGACGCAATCGGGGGCGTTCGTCGTCGTCATCGGACGGCCGGACCATGTCGAAGTGGAGGGGATTGTGGGCGACCTGATGTCTTACGCTGTCGTCCCCACCCGTGACGCTGTGGGCACCTACCCCGCGACGCGGATCGGGATTCTTTGTCAGACCACGTTTCCCACCGATGAAGCGGCAGCCATTCGCCGAGAGATTGCGGCCCGAAACCCGCAGGCGGAGATCCGATGGGTGGATACCATCTGCCAGCCCACGAAGGACAGGCAGCAGGCGCTGGCGGAACTGCTGAACCAGGTGGAGGCGGTGGTGGTGGTTGGCGGCCGCCATTCGCACAACACGCGTCGCCTGGCCGAAACCTGCCGACGCCGGGGCTTGGCGGCGTTTCACGTTCAGGAAGCCGAAGAACTCGAACGCAACTGGTTTCAGGGGTTCGGGGCGGTGGGGCTGACGGCCGGCACCTCGACCCTGCCGGAAACGCTGGCCGCCGTCCGCGCTCGGCTGGAGACGATCGCCGTCGAGTTGAGCGGATAGCGGCGCTGATGATTGTGTGTCCCTGCGGTGCGTGCCCCTTCCCAGCCATCCGGTTAAGGAACTCCAATGCGCCCCCATCTCTCGTCACGGGAGTGGCATGACCACTACCTCCGCAATGCCGCCAGCCTGCTGCCGATTCCCTGGGAGGCGGGGGCTCAACTGACGGCCGAAGAAGAGCGGGCCATCGTTGCCTCACTGCGCGCCTGGCAGTTGGGGGAAACCTCTGATGGCAGGCACCTCGTGGCTGCCGCCGAGCGTTATGCCACGGCAATCGCGGATCCTGATTTTCTGGCAGCCGTGCGGCTGTTCATCCGGGAGGAACAACGGCATGGCGAAATGCTGGGGCGGTTCCTCGACATGCACGGGGGCGGACGGATCCTGCGCAACTGGGGAGACTCGGTGTTTCGCTGGATGCGGTACTGCCTGCCCAACATGGAAATCTGGACGACCGTCGTCATCGCCGTGGAAACCCTGGCCCTGGTCTATTATCGCGCCATCCTGCTGGCGACAGAGAACCCTCTCCTGCAGGCCATCTGCCGCCAAATCCTGCGGGATGAGGTCCACCATCTCCGCTTTCAATATGAACGGCTGGCTCTGATCTGCGCCGGGCGCGGCACCTGCGCCTGGTGGCTGACCCTGCAACTGCAGCGTGTCCTGTTTTTTGGCACGACCCTGGCCGTCTGGGTGGACCATCATCGGGCCCTGAGCGCCGGCGGGTACTCGTTCTCCCAGTTCTGGCATGCTGCGTGGAAGCGGATGGAGTTTCATTGGCGATGTATGCGGCAGGACACCGCATCGAACATGACCGCTCAGAATCCGCGCGACCACCAACCATCGAGACGGTTTGACGATCAAAACCGAGTCGACCAGGTGCCGACGGTCGCACCACCGGTTCGGGCCTGACTGGACCACAGCGTGCTCCTGCCCTGCTTCCGCGCTGCGGTATGGGGTTTGCAAGGTCATGCGTGCGGCACGTTCAAAGTCATCGACTGACGGTCGATTACAGAACTGCCATCGTTCACGCGGAACGCACAGGAAATCTCCTGGGCATGACTTTTCCAAGGGAGCAGAAAATGTTGAAGCACACCATTGGAGCATTTGTGGTTGCGGCGGGATTGACCTGCCTCGGTGGCTGCACCGACAAGGCCTCCGTAACGACCGAAACCAAAGCGGTGGGACCTGGGGGCACAACCACCACCTCGCAGACCACCGAGGTCAAGACGACGGGTTCAAATCCCCCGCCTCCCCCGTGACCGACACTCGATGGCTTCACGCGGCGCGACTGGTTTTTCCTGCGACCGCGCCGCGAAGTCATTTGGTTTGTTCGTGAATGCAGTGCGTCATCGCCAGTTCACGGACTTGATGAACATCATTCGTGGATGCGTACTCCATGTGGCGCTTGCCACTTTCCCAGTGGCTCACTTCTGACAGCCCTTCAATCGCCGCGGCAATCTGCGCCACAAGTTCCTGCGTACGGCTCGGAAGCGCACCCGAAAAGCGGGAGAGGTGGAGCATCGTCACCAATTCCCGGACTTTGGCAAGCGTCGCGAACAACTCGTGGCAGGCCTGATCGCGAAGTTCACGCAGGCGCTCCAAATTCTGTTGGCGTGCCCGTTCACTCTCCCGCAGAGTTTCACTGGCAGGCTCATCGGTCCGTGGCGTCAGCTCCGCATGGGACTCGCCAGCTCCAGACACCTCTGACGGACCCAGCAGCCGGTCCATTTCCCGCAGCCGGGCCGCCTGCGCTCTCCAGCCGGCTTTCAACTCCTGCATCTGCAATTGATGCTGGCCCAGCACATCCTCTGCCCATCCGTCCAGACCCGCCAGGGCGGCGTCCAACTCACGCTCCGCCTGCTCAATCGCAGTGTCGAGTGCGTCGCGTGGATGGTTCGCTACGAAGGTTGCATTTCCTTCGGTCGCCGAGTTCGTTCCTTCCAGCAAAAACGGCAGGTAGAGCGGCCAGAACATGACGGCGGCGGCAGTGCGAAACAGGCGGTCCGACCCTGACAGACTGCGGTCTCGACTGGCGGCCACCGCGGTTCCCACGCCGGCACCGATGACCAGATAGAACAGGCTGGTTTCAAAGAAGTGCATGGCAGCAGGGTTGAGGATTGACCGCTTGGTTCGATGGCTCAGAGGGAGCACGAGCAATTCAAATGGGTGTAACCGGTCATCCGCTGTGGAAAACGGCGGGTTTTTCGGTGTTGACGGTGGAAGAAAGTGCCTCCGTTGGGGAAACATAGGGGAGTTGTCGAAACGTCCCGTGTGTTCACACCCAAGGAGGC
>JAKFUF010000221.1 GCA_021732845.1 Planctomycetaceae bacterium
CGCCGAAGGCCGATTGGTAGCCGGCGCCAAGGTTGAACGCTGCGACCTGTGCCGGCGTTTCGCCACCGACGAACTCGCCTACCAGCACCTCGTCGACCTTCACCGCGTGTGACAGTCCGCGGTCGTCACCCCCAAAATTCTCCACCTCGGCATTTCACCCTGATCGGAACTCTCTCCATGCCATCACTGCTCGATGCCACTCCTGCTCCCATTCGGACCCAGCATAGTCCCGCCCATCGCCTGCGGACCGTCATGGCCGCCATGCGGCTGTCGTTCACCTGGTTCGGCGTCCGCAAAACTCTCTCGCCAGAGCAGAAGGCCCGCGCGGCCGACGCCTTTGGGGCCGAAGGCGAGTTCCTCTCGGCGGGCAAGAAACTGATCGACACCCGTGATGCCGATTTCCGGGCAGTCACGTCGGTCCGCAGCCACGC
This sequence comes from Planctomycetaceae bacterium, assembly GCA_021732845.1. GTDB lineage: Bacteria > Planctomycetota > Planctomycetia > Planctomycetales > Planctomycetaceae > JAKFUF01. Next base: position 432 of record JAKFUF010000221.1, read on the forward strand.
GATTTCGTACTTCAAAGGGGTCAGTCTACCCTATCCCGAGCCCGGCATCCGTTTGGTGCCCCAAGGCGAACTGGATGAGATCAACACCCGCATGGCGCGCTTCAAGCAGGAACTCGACGAGGCCGTCGCCACACTCGACGATCACTTCGAGGATCTGAAGGATGCGGCCGAGGCCCGCCTGGGTCGGCTGTTCAATCCGAGTGACTATCCCCAGACACTCACCGGCCTGTTTGATCTCACATGGGATTGGCCCTCGGTCGAGCCACCGGAATACCTACGCCAGCTCTCTCCCGACCTGTACCGCGAAGAATGTGAACGTGTCCAGTCCCGCTTCAACGAAGCCGTCCAACTGGCCGAACAGGCGTTCCTCGACGAACTGTCCAAACTCATCGCGCATCTGACCGAACGGCTCTCCGGCACGGAAGACGGCAAGCCCAAGGTGTTCCGCGACAGCGCCATCGAAAACCTCACCGAGTTCTTTGACCGCTTCCGCAAGCTCAACATCCGCTCCAACGGTCAGCTCGACGACCTGGTCGGTCAGGCCCAGAACATTGTGCGGGGCGTCCAACCGCAACAGCTGCGGGACAACACCGCATTGCGGCAGCAGGTCGTCACACAACTGGCGGGAACCCAATCAGTTCTCGACGGCATCCTCGTGGACCGGCCACGGCGGGCGATCCTCCGGCGCCCCAAGTGACCAGGAGTTTTAAACATCATGCAGCTGTTGATCGAACCCAATGGAGTGATCCGTTGTGTGTATGACGAACAACTGGACCTCTTGAGTCTGGGTCGGCTCTCGATCCAGCGGGGATCGCACGTCGAGCCCACCATGGACGGTCAATGGACCGCCGATCTCTCGCCAGTGCAGGGTCCAGAGTTGGGACCGTTTGCCACCCGCACGGAAGCCCTCACGGCCGAACGCCAGTGGCTCGAAACGCACTGGCTGACCCCCACCTGACACACAGCAACCGCAGATTCTCACCGTGCCCCTTGTGGGCGGCTTTCCTCAGCCGTCCCGACCGTGGGGCGGCGTTTTCTTTCCCACTTCCAGAGCCAACGCCATGAACCAACGTGAACTCAACCGTGCTGTCGCCCGTGCCACCGGCGAGGGCCTCTCCGAGATCAGCCGCCGTGGCTTCAGCATCGCCGATCCGGCCGTCGTCGGTTTCGATCCGGAACCGGGCGAACTGGCTGAATCGATCGACTGGGATGAAGTGGGGCATGCGCGCAGCATCGCCATGCATCCCCGCCGACGCAGTGCCCATCGCGCCGCCTGACAGCTGACCACCTGGTCACAAACAGCTCCGGTGCTCGGCCACAGGGTCGGGCACCGGGGCTGTGGATTCCCGTTCTATGACCTTCATTTCTCCGTTTCACTCTTTGATCAGGCACGGCTCCCCCATGATCTCAATCACACGCAAGCTGATCCGCACGCTGCGGACTGTTTTCAGGCGGGCCGGCGACGGCACCCGACGCCAGTCTCCACCGATTCTCTTCGATGCCAACGCCAGCGGGCTCCAGATCTGGTGTCATGCCGGGCGCATCACGGTGTCATACCATCTGCCCGGTCCCCAGGCCGCAGCCCGGTTCATGCTCTCCTTTGCGGATCTGGCGGAACTCGAAGGCAGTCGGGAGCATCCGGTCACCCTCGCCCCAAACGGCGAGATCGTTGAAGCCAACTGGACGGACGCGGGAGTGCCACAGCATCGTTCGTTCACCGCCATTGACTGCAGTGAGTTGCAGAACCCACCGGTGCCCGAACGGATGGCGGTTCTTGGGGACGACGCCTTCCCGGAACTGGCGCACGTCTCACGGAGCTGCGGTGAAGGACAAGTCAAGTACGCCCTGGACTGCCTCCAACTGCGGGGTCAGACCGGCGAGGCCGTGGGCAGTGATGGTTTGAACCTGTTGATCACCAGCGGCTTTCCCTGGCCTTGGACCGAGAATCTGCTGATTCCCCGTTCCAAGCTCTTCAGCAGCCCCGAACTGACCGGTGCCGGACCGGTTCGAGCGGGAGGCACTGACCAGCATGTCGTCTTTCAAACCGGTCGCTGGACGCTGTGCTTCACCATCGAGAAGGAGCTGCGGTATCCGAATTTCGAGCAGGTCATTCCCGACATGTCCCAGGCGCTCACGCGGGTGACATTCGCCGCGGACGACCAGAAATTCCTGGAACAGACGATCTCCCGCCTGCCACATGACAACGAGGAGCATCTACCCGTCACCCTGCATTGCAACGGACATGTGGCGATCCGGGGCCGGGGAGCCGATGGCCCCGTCACGGAACTGGTCCTGAGTCAGTCGACCGTCCAGGGCCAGGAAGTCCTGATCAACATGAATCGGGACTACCTCAAACGCGCGGCGGGGCTCGGCCTCACGGATCTGGGGATCTGGAAAGACAACACACCCGTGCTCTGCGCGGACGCCAGGCACCGCTTTGTCTGGCAGCCCCTGACCAACGCCGGCGTGCTCCGGCCGAGTCCCGACAACATCAGCATTCCCTCTCCCGTCGCGGCTGCCGCACGGCAGCAAGCCACCACCCCGCCCCGGAATCTGAACACCATGCCCGAGACACCGCCGAACCCCATTGATGTCGCAGTTTCTGAAGCTGAGACAGTCAAGGCCGTGGTTGAGGATCTGCCGCTTGATCCCATCGAAGCTGCGGAAAGCCTCCGCGAAGTCCTTCGCGAGGCGGTGGGCAAGACCAACCGCCTCCTCGCCGCGCTCAAACGGCAGAAACGGCAGCAGCAGTTCGTGCGCTCGACGCTCGCGTCGCTCAAGCAACTGCAGGACGTCGCCTGACCTTCATCCGCCTTCGATCGACTCCCGTGAGCCACGCGCCGCCATGCGACCGTGGCTCAGATCGTTTCTTGCCCTCACAGGATCTCGCCATGCCACTGAAACTCAACGTCGGCCTGAGCCGCAAGATCGGCCTGCCGAACTACAGCAGCCTGGGCGCGTCGTGCCATGTGGAACTGGAACTCGACAGCGCCCTGCTGCACGCCAACAGGGACGCCTTTCAACAGCAGGTCCGCCACGCCTTCAGTGCCTGTCAGCAGGCGGTCCACGAGCAGCTGGCACAGGGCGACGCTGGGGTTCGGGAGGCTGCCCCCCGCGGGATCATTGTCCCACCGCGCGAAGGCCATGCGGCCGCTGTTTCTGCAGGCGCTCGCGCCAACCGCCCACAGGGCCGCATGCGGCCGGTCACAGAGAACCAAATCCGGGCAATCCACGCCATTGCCAACCAGCAGCAGGTAGACCTTACGGCCCTGCTCAGCGAACGGTTTGGCGTGGCTCATCCAGAAGAACTGAGCGTCCGTGACGCCTCCAATCTGATCGATGAACTGAATGCGCGGGTCGCCGCTCCATCGCGGCCCCGCGCCGCTGGCTGACGGTGCCGTGTGCCCACTGAAGCCATATTCCCAAGCCGCAAATCCCCCCAATCTCTGGAGTGTTTTATGACCCGTTCTCCGAATTTGTGGGCTGGTCTCTTCACTGCCATCGCGCTGACCGCTGTCGCGCTGGTCGTGGTGCCGACCCAGCCTCTGCCACATCCAACGGCACCGCCACCAGAACAGGCAAGGGAATCGCCAATCACTCCGGCGGTGGTGGTGCAAGGCTGGTCAACGGACAATGTCCGGCAGACTGCCCGTGACCGCCTCCGTCCGCATCTGCTGGCGGCCGAGCAGCGGGCGAACGCGGCGGTCGACACCCATCTGCAGATCCTGGAAGAGTTCTTCAAAGAAGTGCGCCGGCGAATCCCACGGTTCGCCACCGAAGCCTTGGGATTCCACAGCAAATGGCGCTGTGTGGCGGATTATCTGCCGCTTGTCCGTGGCGATCACAGCAGTTTTCTGCAGGCCCGCTTCCGCGAGCATCTGTTCTCGCCGGAGCAGTTGCAGAATGTCATTGAGCAGGTCGTGCGGTCGTTCCTCGCCGAACTGGACAGCGTGGACAGCCGCCTGCTGGTCGACGTGCAAGCGGATTTGAGTGATCTGCCGCCGGTCCTGCCGCTGCAACAGTTCGATGCGGACCGGCTGGAAGAATCCTTTCGGCGGATCCTGCAGCGTGTCCAAGACGATGTTGTCACGGATGCCAGCCGCAATGTCGGCCAGACTGTCGTGTCACTGGTGGCGGGTGAAGTCCTGACGAGCGTGGCCCTGCGGATGGGGATCTCGGCCTCGGTCCTGGGCGGAGGCGCGGCTTCAAGTCTGGGCACGCTGGGTATCGGCTTCGCCGTGGGGCTGATCGTGGATCAACTGGTCAGTGCGATCTGGGACTGGTGGGCCGACCCGCGCGGCCAGCTCGTGGCGGAGCTGGAACATCGATTCCAAGACCTGCAGCGGCTCCTGGTCGACGGAGACCATGACCAACTCGGCTTGCGTGCCCGGTTGCAGCGTCTGGCCAATGATCGCATGACACACAGACGGCGGGCATTGCTGGAACTGATCGGGGCGTCAGGGGAGGGGCCATGATTTCAACCCCTCAATTGTGCCTGGCAACGACGCTGGTTTTCGGCACAGCAATGGTTGTGTCCGCCGACCCCCGAACCAGTGCCGTGCGTGGAGTCACAGACTTGGTGGTTCGCGGCTTCGGCCACGAACTGGCCAAGGATGCACCCGAATTGCTTGCTGCCAGGTTGAGCAGGCTTGTTCTCACGCATGGGGACGATGTCCTGAAGGCCATACAAACAGTCGGCCCCCGCGCTGTGCCGCTGCTGGAACGCGCCGGTGAATTCGCCCCCCAAGCCGCACGCATGCTGGCACGCCACGGTGACGCGGCCCTGCCGGTCGTGGCCGATCCTCGTCAATTGGCGCTGATCGGACGCTATGGCGATGACATGGCGGAAGTCCTCATCAAACACCACAACATCGCCGTGCCACTTCTGACCGCTCATCCCGCAACTGGCGTTCGTGCCTGGGGAGCACTCGGCACCCAGAATGGGAGGCGGCTGGCAATCCTCAATGAAACCGGTACGTTCCGGCATGCCGCACATTCCGAACAATTGCTGGGCGTCATTGCCCGTCATGGCGACCGGGCGATGGACTTCGTGTGGCGGAACAAGGGGGCTCTGGCCGTCAGTTCCGTGCTGGCCGCTTTCCTGGCAGATCCCGAGCCATTCTTGTCAGGGGGACGAGAGTTGTCGCAGGTGGTCACGAAATCTACCTCAGCCCCGCTGGCAGGCATTGCCGAGCGCGTGTCACAGCAGCTCAGCTGGAGACCGGTGTTGCTGGTCGTCGTCGCTGTCATGTGCTGCTACGGCATGGTTCGCAGAAGAATCGTCACATTGTGGTCGCGAAACAGATGGTGAATGCGCGTCAGAATCTTCAAACTGTCCCAGCCACGGCCATCGCGCCGTGGCTGGGCGAGATTCTTTTTAGCTATCAGGCGGTTGGCAGCAATTCGGCGCGAGTAAAGGCGGGGGTGCTCCCACTCGTTCTTGAATAGCACGCGACCCGCGACATCCATTGTGGAGCCCGCGACAACTTTGCCGAAGGGCGTCTTTGTTTTGCCCCCTTGCTCCAGCACACTGGTGATTCTCTACTGAAATCCGGACGAACTTCGCCTACTGTTAATCCGGTCATGGTAGTCTCACCATTACCGGACGCCCAATTTCCAGCTACAGAGGGTTCCGTCTTCCCCACCTACTTTGGGGGGACATACTGGCCATTGCCGGGGTTGTATGGCTGGGGTAGCCCGCCACCTCCCGGTTTCATCGGAGGGGCGGTGCCGTCACATCCGGTGAAGAGCAAAAACACAATCACCACGAGAATGCGCTTCATATTGGTCCCTTCAGTCGCAGGATTGCTTTCAATCACGATTGACGATCACCCACAGCCACCGAATAAGAAACACATATATATAAAGATCAGGAAGATCACTACGCCTCCGCACCCGCTTCCGGCGCGAACCCATTCAGTTTCAATCACCTTGTTGCCGAAGAGGTCTTTGTAAACAGTTGTCACTTTTTTGCGATTGCGCGCCATTTGCAGCTATTACCCCTTGAATTTGTGCCAACCCGATCCACCGCACTTACTGCAGCTCACAGTGAACACGCCCCGACCCTCGCACTTGCGACAACTGGCTGAGACATTGCAGGTGCCGTTGCAACGCTTGCATGGCAAAGAGATCGCCGGTTTGAAGTTTCCGGAACCCTCACACCTACGGCACGGATTGCCGAGTTTCTGGCCGGTGCCGTCGCAGCCGAAACACGGCTTGGCCGGCAACTCAAAGCGACCCGTTCCGCCACATCCCCGGCACTGACCAGCGTGGGTACCCGTACCGTGGCACGCTCCGCAGGCGAGTGTTTTCGACCCGCTGCCATCGCACGAAAAGCACGTCCCATAGTCGTTGATCGGACTAATCAGATTCTTACCGATGACCGCTGGTCGCCATTGGTCCCTCTGTGCTTTGTCCCGATGGGTATCGCCGAAGAAGAAGTTGAACAGTCCCATGCAAAACGCCTCCCAATTGGCTCCTGTGTCGGGCGGTCCACAACTTTATTGCAGGCAATGTATACTTTGAGTTACGTATCGTCAAGTCTGTAGATCCAAAGTCTACATCTGCCGACACTTGCGCAGTCCGCATCCGACCGCAAGTGGGTTCAGAATTTGTCCGCACAAGTTCAATCACAATTCGGCCAGAACCTTCGGTCCGTGCGCCAGCGCCTGAAGATTTCCCAAGAGAGGTTGGCGGAGCTGGCGGAACTCCATCGGACCTATATCAGCAGCGTGGAGCGCGGAGAACGAAATGTCTCCCTGTCCACAATCCACCGCCTTGCAGTGGCACTGAAAGTAAAAATGGCCGACTTAATGCCAGAATGAGACAAGATCCTGTAATTCGGCAGCCGTTGCGGCCCGTGCAGAATCTGACCGCAACAACAGGGTGAGCAGTTGCTGCAGGCCCTGGCAGGGCATCGTTGGAATCGGCGAAGTTGATTCTTACGAATGAAACTGATTGACACGCAGACCGCCGCCGGACGGCTCGAAGATGCGCACCGGGACAACTTCCGAATTGACTCCAGGATTCAACTGCCGCCGGTGGAACTTGGCGGTTGTCTGCGGCTCAGGCACAGAACATTCCCCCAAACGGTCCGCCAAGGAGGTCGCAGAGGCGCTGGCACAGTTCGTATCCGCCGGGGGAGCGGCCATTGCATCCGACTCAACCTCGCCCTGGCGCATGCGTGGGCCGTCAGGGCCTCGTTTGCCAGTCCCGCCAGGGGCACGGTTCGCTTGCTCTTCGCATTCTTCGGGTCATGCGTGCCGAATTCGCCTTTGATCCAGTACAGGGGTCGGCGAAGTTACGCGGCGGGTCTCGATCGTGGTTCCCGCCGTGCTCATCTCTTCGCAGATTCGAACGGCATCACCGAAAAAAAACTCCAACAATGGTTGCACTCCTGCTAACACTATGGCAATATATCGTTTTGGAAATTCTTACATCCGCCGAGATGGCGTGAGGAGATCAAGTGATGACGAACTTCAACGAAGCGGCGGCAGCGATCAACCAGAGGTGGCGACAGAGTCCGTTCATGGACCCTCGTCAAAATGTCTACTTCGCTATTCAGTGCAGCACAAAACGGTGGGCTCTCATGCCCTACGAACTTCCAATCGTCCATGATCAGCCGATGGATGTTGAGTGGCGTTTGGCTACCGCGGAAGAGATTCAAGATTACCTGAGAAGGAAATCTTCATTGCTGACACAGCAATGCATCATTGCCCAGACGAACTTCGCCCTAATGCTCATGGGTGATCCACCAGCGGGGTGGTGAAAAACAGCGCCTCCAGGGCACTAGCAGGAGAAGGTCTGGCGGCGGTTTGTCCACACCTCGCATGCCGATCTGCAGACGCGGTTGGACCGCTTCACGGCGGCAGTCCGTCTGCGGGCCGCGCCGCGCATCGAGGCCGCGCCCAAGCGGCGTCCGTTCCCCAAATCCTGGAAGCTCGACCTCAAGAAGCCGCTCAAGGGGCAGGTGGTCTTTATCCGCCGCACCAATGCCTCGGGTGAGGTGGACCTGCTCTTCCGCAAGTACCTGGTCAACGCCAAGTGGTGCAAAGGCCGCCCCCTGGTCGGGGGAGGCGTAACTCAGAAACGTCTCTTTGCCCACGCAAGGGATGGCCGCAGGCAGCGGGTCCACTGTCTTTGGTTTGGCGGTGGCTGGTGTGGCCGAGGGGCAGAGTCCAACGGCGCGGTGCCGCCGTGGCTCTGGGTGCCGAGCCAGTGCCGCAAGTCGTCCGCTAAGTCCGTGGCAGTGGTGTACCTGTCCGCAGCCCGCTTGGAGTGCGACTTCAGCGCGATCCGTTCCCGTTCCTTGGGAATCGTATCGTCGAACTGCCGGGGTGGGCGGACTTCGACACTGGTGATCTGATCGAGCAACTCGCCCTGCGTATCCCCTTTGAACGGCCGCCGTCTGACAAGCAGTTCGTAAAACACCACTCCCAGACTGTTCCCAGACTGTAAATATCGATGCGATGCCCTTCGCCCCGCGCCTGCTCGGGGCGCATGTACGACGGGGTTCCGGCATATCGTGGGCCGTGGCCCAGATCCTGTTCCCGCAGGGCCATGCCGAAATCTCCCACAAACGGTTTGCCGCTTTTGTCCAGCAGGATGTTGCCCGGCTTGATGTCCCGATGCACCAGCCCCTGCTTGTGCGCGTAATGCAGGGCTTCTGCCACTGTCGCCACGAGTTCCACCGTCTCCGCCAGCGGCAGCCGCGCCGCCTTGGCCCTCAGCCGATGCGCGAGGTCGCTGCCGTCGACGTACTTGGAGACGATAAAGCAGGGGAATTCTGCGGTGCCGCCGACGTCAAAGACAGGAACGATGTTCGCGTGGTCCAAACTGGCGACCGTCCGGGCTTCCGTCAGATACGCCTCGGCCGCCGTGGCTTGAGCCACGAGCCGCGCGTGCGGCACCTTGATCGCCACCGTCCGCTGCAACTGGTCGTCGTGGGCCAGGTACACCAGGCCAAACCCGCCCTTCCCCCAGCACCCGCTCGACGCGGTAACGGCCGATCCGGACCGGCAGCGGGTCGACAGGATCGCCCGCAGCGGATTTCGCTTGCGGATAGTCAATGGTCTTGTCCTGATCGTCCATCGCAGTCGTCACCTGTCGATGCCGCCGGAAACCGCCGCGTCAGGCTACTCTATTCGCGGGCGGAACAGTTCGCCAGCGCGCGGAGGACGAGGCGGTAAACCCGGCTGTGGTCTGCAGGATACGACTCGGATTTCAGATCCTTCAGCCCTCGCGCCGCCCTCTCCCGGGTGCGCCTCGATCCGACTGACCGGGGCCGCGGTCGGAGAACCAGTGCGGTCCACGACGATGAATTTCACGCGTCAGGCTGCGCCACACGGCCAGGAAAAGCATTTAACGGTTGGGCCGAGTCATGTCGGCGACGACGACTTCTCCAACATTGCCGCCCAAGCCGGATCGAGCCCTTCATGCCGAAACTGGCAATCGCCAGATGGAATTGGTGTCTGATTCGCTCGGCTGCCCTGAAGGTATCACTTTGGCGGCCGTCCCGCTCGTGGCCGTGGATTCCGCCTCCTTCATGGCTGGGTATCACCCTCCGGCGGCGCGGCGTGTGGCGGCGGCTCAGCCAGGCTAACTCGCGGTCGGGGGTTTGCAGGCCGGCTGGGCGTCACCCTCCTGCGGCGCGGTGTGTGGCGGCGGCACCAATGTGGGAATGTCTGCTGGCGATGGTGGTGCAGGCAGCGGTGACTCGTTCGGTCTGGTCACGGCGTTCTCCGTTGCCCCCACATCCCGTCTGGCTCTCGATGGCGACGTGCCTCATCCAGAATACCGTCGGCCCGCCACTTCCGCAGGCCAATGATGCGCTTCCCGCAGGAATCCCATGTGGGCCGGATCTCTGGGCGTTCCCACCATCGTTCGGCTGGCCAGGACAACCGAATGACTGCCGCCACAGCAGCCGCTGCCAGCGGTCCCAGTCAGCGAATGCTTGCCACCCAAATTATCGGTCGATCAGTTCTGCTGCCCTGAGGCCGCCGACGGGGCAGCACTTTTGCCAATGACTGGCCTCTGTGCTACGCGAGGCAGGAAATTCGCTCTATGGGGGCGCGTTGGTAGCCATGGACCCGCGATGCCTGTGGCGAGAGGCTGCAGGTTTTGGCGCTGGGTTGGAATCGAAAACGCTGGGTGACCGGGACTCTGTGGGGTGAATCGAGCCGGGCGATCAGGCTCTCAATCGCCAGCGTCTCATGGCCGACGGCATCCGGCTCCGTGACCGGTGCCGCACCATCCGCGTTGTCATGCGCCACGCGACAAATGCGGCCACGGCGCTCAAGATACAACAGCCGTCTCCAACTGAGTTGGCTTTCAGCGGGCGAACTGAAAACCGAAGATGTCCGCATCCTTAAGTTCGATCCGCAGCTTGACGGGGCCTCGCTCTTGGACCTGCGTCACTCCCTTCCAGGAGACGTCCCAAGTTCGATTGTCGGATGTTAGTGGATCGCACTCCTCTGTGCCCCTTCCAGGCAACAGTTGGCCCTGGGCATCCAGCAGCCCCACCCGCAGCTTTCCGCCGGGACGAACTGTCGCATTGATCATCAGCCGTGCGCCGGTGAAGTCCAACAGCGGTGTCTCAAAGGCACCGCCGCCGGTGTTGGCGGTGACGGAAACGAGCCGGTCGCGCTGGGCCACGGCCCGGCTTAAGACGCGGCGGTTGGCGGGAACTGTCAGCGTTTCCAGATTCGTCTCTTCGTGCTTCAGAACTGAGACGCACCCGGTCCCCGGGAGTGTGCCGCCCGTTGCTGGTCAAGTACCTGGCGGCGGACGATCACGCCCGTGCCGGCGGCGACCACAAGCAGGGGACAGCAGGCCGCACCTCACAGGGCGTGATGCCCCGTCGCGGCGGCCATCGTTTTTCGCTGCGGAGGTGTCCAATTCGCCTGGTCCGTGAGCCACCGAACCTGCAGCCACTGCCACAGGGACGGGAGCTGACATGTCGCCGGAGCAGGCCCGCGGCGAAGGACACCGCGTCGACGGCCGCTCGGACATTTTCAGCCGGGGGGGGTGGTGCTTTACGAGATGCTGGCCGGTCGGAGCTGCTACTCGCCAACCGGGCGGCGGTGTGGAACACCCGCCCCGAAAACCGTAGGCGGGGGTTCCCGCCGACACCGCCCCCTTGCCGAAATCCGCCTCCTTGAGGGCCAGGCCGAATTCGCACACGAAGGGCCTGTCATTTCCGTTGAGCAGAATGTTGGCGCGCTTGATGTCCCGGTAAACCACCCCGTGACGGTGGGCATGATACAGCGCATCTTCCACGGCGGCGATCATGCCCGCTGCGGCCGCCGCTGGCAGGCTCGACTGCTCCAGCCGTGCCGCCAGATCAGGGCCCTTGATGACCTTTGAGACAACGTAGCAGACGCCCCTGGAGTGGTCCCCACATTAAAAATGGGCACAATGTGGGGGTGGTCGAGGCCGGCGACGGTTCGCGCTTCCGTCAAGTAGGCCTTCGCCTCATCGGGAACAGCCAGCCGCTCCGGGCGCGGAACCTTGATCGCCACGGCACGCTGCAACTGCTCATCCTGCGCCAGGTAAACGCGCCCAAATCCGCCCTCGCCCAGGATCCTGACAATCCGATAGCCGCCGATCTGCTCCGGCTGCGGGAACACCTCAGTTTCGCCAGGATCGATCATGGCTCTGCCGCCCGTCACGGTCGGATGGTTGAACGATGAGAGCAAGAATCGTGAGATCAATGAGCCTGGAGCATTTCATCGTGGTCGCGAGAGGCCGCAAAGTTAATTCTTCACAATGAACTTTGAGCCACATGCAGTCGATCGATGGGTGTCAGTGGCTGGTGAAATCCAGCCTTCAGCTGCCTCAGCGGCCTGCGAACTCGCCTAGGAACCACTGGCCAAAATTGGCATTGTTGAACAACAGCCCGTTACCGATTGGCCGGGGCTGTTTGTATGAGCGTGCGTGGACCAATTTACGTGAACACTCCACCTTCTGTTCGAGCACTGGTTGGGCACGAGTTGGCCCCGGAGGCTGAATTCCGCACTCTGGCAGCCGGCAAGGCGCTTCGGGAGGGTCACCCGGCAAGGTCCAGGGTGCGAGACATTCATCCTGGGCTGGTCGCCCTCGGCTCCGTTAGCGGCTTGGCGGCTCAATTCTCTGACTTCCAACGAAGACTGACACATGTTGACACAGGTCCGACACAGGCAAGATCGGCTAACAAATTGGAAAATCTCTCGTAAAAATGGGGGTGACACAGGTGACACAGGTGAATTTGAGAATTGAATTCCATAGAGAAGGCAGCATGGGAACCTGCTGGAGATCACCCATGTCACCGCAGGAAGGAAACCTCATATTTGCCTGTGTCACCTGTGCCAGGGTGCCCGCAGAAAACTCCTGGGGTAGGTCAGTGAATAACTCCATTTGCAGATATGCGAGCGCCGGACCCGCGGGCCAGAGGCCGGTAGACAATCCGATTGACTGCAGACTATCCCAGTCGACGCATCACATCCCTCGACTTCGCCTCATCTTGTTCGGCATAAAGTTCCGTCGTGTGGACCGTACTGTGCCCCAAGATGGCGCGGGCCGAGTCGATCCCGCACTCGCGGCGCAGGTCGGTTGCCGTCCGGTGGCGGATTTGGTGAGGGTGCCAGCAGTGTTCAGCCCTCCACGCTGCGGCCAGTCTGGCCAGCCGCTCCCGTTCCTTTTTCGGCAGCTTCCGGTTTATCCGCTGCAGTTCATCCGGCATCCCAAACGCGCGCTCACAGCCGCGGCGGATTGCCCCGCAGAATGTGGATGTGGTGTACCGCTGGCCGGCCTGTCGGGTCTCGGTGCCGAGCCGTTTGGAGCGCCCGGGACCCGTGCGGGACGCGAGCCACTCCGCCCGGGCGTCCGCTGGTGAGAAAAGGAATGCCGACAGATCCGGCCTGAGGAATTCACGGATGATCTCTTGAGCGTGCGGGCCGACCATGATCACGCGCCTCCTGCCGTGATGCTCCCCCTTGTGCGAGGAGGGGCGGTATTCCCAAACGTCGCCAGTCATAGTCAGATTGCAACCGCGCATCTGCAGCACCTCGCCGGACCTGCAGCCGGTGAACCGTTGGATCTGGATGCATGCCCAGACCTGCCGACTGACGAACGGCTGAACCGCGTCGATCAGGTGTTGGGCCACTGCCGTGACGGCCTTGGATTCAATCGCCGAGGTGCGGCCGGCTGCCAAGCCCTTCACCGCGGTAAGTGCCTGCCAGACCGTCACTGGGACATGGTCGTTCTCGACAGCCCAGCGGAAAATGCCCCGGATGCGCGCGGTGTCGCGGTTGATGCTCGTCCTGCAGCGCCCCAGCGCAATCAGCTTTTCGCGGTATGCCTTGATCAGCTTCGGGGTGAATTCGCGGGCGAGTGTGGTCCCGAAATGCTGCACGAGGGGCCGGAGCGCCGCCCGCATGTTCTTGGCCTCACCGGTCGGAGTGCCATCGGGCTTCCGGTAATACTCGTCGGCGTGTTCGCAGAACAGAATCGCCAGATCATCGACGGACAGGCTGTAAGCGCCAATCGTCCCTTCCGCAAGCCACTTGGCGATCACGCGATCGTACTGCCGGTGACTTTCAGGGGAGTTGTGCGGGCCGAGGTAAACATCCTCGCCATTGATTTTGACGCGGGCCTGGCCGCTTGCACGGTGGAGTTGATAGGCGGGTCTTGATCGGTTTCGTGCCATTGCAGCCCTACTTTGGGGGTAGGATCGGGGGTATAAACCGCCGTTTGCGCTGCACTGCCGATGCCGACAGGTAACCGTAAGGTTCAGCCTGATAAATACTTGCGTCCGAGTTCCCCAGCCACGATTCGAACGTGGACAAACAGGACCAAAAACGCTTCCGGGCTGCACGCTTATGCATGAAAAGCATCGGTACAACCGCAGTTTATGACTTGGCGACGGATTTGAAAACATTCGATGGATTTACGGGAAATATGAGGGTATTTGATGGATCTTCGGTAGTGTGCCGTACCGTGGTTTTGGCATGGAAAAAACGTGGATGAACTTCCAGTTTCTTTTCTGTCAACGTTTATTCGCGATTTCGGTGTTTTCGTCGGTAGTTCGTCGGTACAACCCGGCAGCACGATTGCCGCCGGGGTCGCGCACCAGCATGTCAGATGGTCATCTTCTCCCGGCACGAATCAGCACTTCCCGCGTCGCATGCTTCGGACTGGCGATGTAGCCGGGCAGGGTCAGAATCACAAAGTCCTTTCGCTCGTCCTGTGACTTGTCCGTGGCGATGGTGACTGCGTGCTTTTCGGTCAGCGTGGCGCAACGCACGTTGCCGTTGATGTCTTGGACGACGAACATGGTCCGGGCCCGGAAGCCAGTCCCCTCCAGGCGGACCGCGCAGCAACTGCAAAGGTTGCCACGGGCCGGCCGGTCTCGGCGTCGCATGGGCTTGCGGGCTTGCTCCAGGCGTTCGGCGGCCTGCGTCATGGCGGTAACGGCCGCTTGAACCACAGCCAGCCAGGTCAGCGGGTCAATGTCCGGCGGGGGCTGTGGTGGCACTGGCGGGATGGATGGCAAAGCCTCCGCTGCGAACCGGGGGACGGGCTGGCCTCGGTCTGCGTGGCAGTCGCAGGCCACCGGTGAAGCGGTGAACAGCCTGTGGGCTTCGATGCTGGTCGGCATGGTGGAGTTGATCCTGGGGGATGGTTGATCGAGGGGGAACCCGGCAGCGAGTTGCCACCGGGTCGTTTGAATGTCCGGGCGTCGCCGTGGCTCAGCGTGGAGGCGTCACGAACGCGACCTGCCCGACCAGTGGAACCACCAGTGCGGGGCGGGCCTCCGCGAGGATCCGGTCTGCGTCCAACTGGTCGAACTTCTGGAGGCTGGTGGCCAGCGTGCCGAACTGCGGATGCGTCAGCGCAACATGGTAGGACCGTCCCTCAATGTCCGGACCGAATGACGGAGCTTGGCTCACATCGTCCCCGCACTGGCATTGCCGGGCCTGTGGCGTCGTCTGTGGGGCGGCCGTCGATTCCGTGGCTGTTGGGTCGGTCGGTGCGGTTGAGCGCCGTGGCTCGTCGCCGGCGGGCTGTGGCGTCCAGTTGGCGTATCGGGGATCCATCACCTGCACGACATGGAAGCCGGGGTCGCAGGCGGAAATCAGTCGCTCATGAATGGCCTTCATCCGGTCCGTGTTGGTGTCCGTCACAGCAAATGCGGCCGGTGGAAGATCGGCGGGAGAACGCGGCACCCAGTCGC
>JAKFUF010000139.1 GCA_021732845.1 Planctomycetaceae bacterium
GGTCAATCATCTCCCGCTGCTCCCCACCCCGCCTCACGGCGACGCAGTTGCGGTCGACTACAGGATCAAACTTAAACCTCCTGGCTGGGACTTTCACCCGCCGATTCAACAAACGTGCAAGCGCACGAGGGCTCTGGTCCTCCAGAGCCGCGGGGCAACAGACGATGTAGCATTTTGGCAGGAATTGGGAGCCGTTTGTGAGAAAGACGATGGGTGGAACCAGCGCGCACCGTTGCCCCCGGCTCAGCAGGAGCTGGAGCCCTCCCGCCACGCCGATCGCCACGGGGAAGACGACTTTTGACCTCAGTGCGCCGAGCGGATTCCGTCATCCTGAAAGATCAATCCCATGACGCTCCTGCCTGATTCCGGTGATCCCGGCAATGAACTCGGCAAGCTCAAGCTGGACCAAACCCGGCCGGAACTGCTCACCGAGGCCACCTGGCAGCACCTGGCGGAGAGGTACCAACTGCGGGCCGAACTGGGCAAGGGGGCGCAGGCCTGCGTGTTTCAGGTCAAGGAGCGCGAGGCCCCCAACCGCCGCCTGGCGGTCAAGGTCTACCACGAGAACACCGACAACGCCCGGCGGCTGTTTGACCATGAATCCCGTGTCCTGGCCAGCGATTACCTCCCGCAGGATCTCGTCGTCGGCCATTTCGCCAGCGTCAGCGAGCCGGGGATTCAGCCCTATCTGGTTCTGGAGTTCATCGAAGGCGAGACCATTGCCGACCGGGATCACCAACGGTTTTCGGTCATCGACCGGATCGCCCTGTGGGAAAAGCTCTGCCGGTCCCTGCATCGCCTGCACCTGTGCCATCTCGTGTTTGGAGACCTCTCGCCCAGGAATGTGATGGTCGGCCGGGACAGCGTCATCCGCTTCGTGGACTTGGCGGGAGCCAAGCCGATCAAAAGAGCCTACTCCGCGTCCCAGTCGAGCCAGAATCTGGGAACCCCCGGCGTCATGCCGGAGGCCTGGAAAGAGGGCCATGCCCGCACGGCCCTCTGGACCGACATCTATGCGGTCTCCGCAATCGGCTTCCAGATCCTCACCGGGCGGGACAAGTCGAGCGTGACTTCCAACCAACGGGAGGCCGAACTCGCGTCGCACGGCATCCCCGCCGAGATTTGCCGCGTGCTGCTGAAGGGCCTCCGGGAGAAAGATCCGCTCAAGACCGACGATCCCAGCCTGTACCCCACCGCCGAACACCTGGCCAACGACATTTCCCGCTGGCGGGAGGGGAAGCTCCACCGGACGCGGCTCGTCCGCCAGGCAATGGTCATGGCGGTGCTGCTGTTCATCGTCGGTCTGGTGGGCCTGTCCGGCTGGCAGAAGTACTGGGAGGCCGCTGCGGCAGCCGATCTTAAAGTCTGGCAGTCACTCCAGGGGGAGATTCGCGAACAGCCCGGTGCCATTCTGCTGCACCCGGCGGTGGCCAAACTGGTCGGCGAAGAGAAGCAGATCCTCGCGCAGCGCGACGAAGCCGACGCGCGCGGAGACCGCGCCGCGTCCCGCACCGCCACGGCCGCGCTTCTGGAAAAGAGCCGCGAAATCCTGCATGTCTCGCGCGAGATCGACCGCGCCGAGCGCCAGCGGAGCGCCATCGGCAAACTCCTGCTGGAGGACGAGGCCACCAACACCTCTGGATTCTGGGTCATGCAGGCACCGGCGATTCAGGGTCGCCTGACGGAGCTGCAACAGCGCTATCAGTCAATCGCCGACCGCGTGCGCGCCGGCCAGACCGACAACCTTGGGGACGACCTGGCCCTGCTGCAGACCGACCTGGCGGAACTGTTCAAGGTCAACATCGAGGCCCGGTCGGCGTTCGACGCCCGAATGGGGTATGAGCGGGCGCGGCGGCAGGTGCCGGAGCGACTGTTGACCAACGACGGCTTCCTGACGATCAGTTCGGGGGCGGAGCAGGCGCAGAAGTCGTGGGCCGTGGCTCGGTGGGACAACGGACGCGCTCTCGCCCTGGCGCGTTCGCAGTTCGGCGTTTCGGCACAACAGTTGGCCGAATGGCTGCCACGCAACCTGACTCCCGAGGAACTTGCCGCGCTGGAGAAAGACAACCAGGCCCGCGTCGCTGAACTCGCTGCTGAACAAGAGAAACTCCGCGCCGAGATCACCTCCCAGACGAAGAAGATCAACGAATTGAACGAGACCATTGCCAAGCTGAACAAGGAGCGTCTGGCGGATGGCGAAGCCCTCGCGGCGGCGCGCACCGCGATGAGCCAGGAACAGGCTCTGCGGAAGAGTGCCGAGGCGAAGGCAGCCACACTCGCGGACGCCAACACGAGGCGGGCCGCGTTGCAAACCGCCCTCGACAAAGCGACGCCTGAACTGGCTGCGGCACAATCCGCTCTTGCTGCCACTCAGGCCAATCTCGGCACCGCGGAAAAAGCGCGTGATAAATTTCAGGCGGACGCCGCGCGCTGGAAGAAGCTGGCCACGGAGACGCCCGGTGTCCAGGTCGCGATCAACGAACAGCTCGCTGCCCTGGACAAGGAGATCGGCCAGTTGGACCCCAAGGACCGCCAAGCCGCCCATGCGGCCTTCGTCAAGGCCGCCACTGAATACCGCAGGATCGAGGCCGAGCGGGCCGATCTCGTGAAGCCCAATGGGTACGAACCGAAGCATCCCAAAGTGAAGGCCAAAGATCTTGAACTCGCCGAGTCCGCCTCGACCCTCGAAGCCGCGCTGAAGAAGCGGGATGCCGCTGACCGGCTGGCGTTCAACAAACTTCAACAGCAAATCGACTCGCGTCAGAAACTGCACGACGACGAACGCACGGCGGGTGTCGCGGAACAGAACCCCGAACTCGTCCAACTGCGGACGACCATCAATTCTCTCAAGCAAAATCAAGCGGGTTACGCGGCCGGCAACTTACGCGCCACTGACGGCAGGATCGCACCAGACATGGACGCGATCCTCAATCTGGCGGGAGCGCCCCAGGCGGGCGGGGGGCTGTCCTTTGCCGGTTCGAAGCCCGGCGAGGTGCGTGAGATCATGCTGCCTGGCGGCGTAAGGCAGAAGTACGTCTGGATCCCCCCGACAGCGCGGCCGTTCACGATGGGAACGCCGGGAGCCACGGACGACGAAGCCCCGGTGCAGGTGACCCTGAGCCGCGGGTTCTGGGTGGCCGTGACAGAGACCACGCAGGAGCAGTACACCGCCGTGATGGGAACCACCCCCTGGGTCGAACATGGCAACACGAATCTTTACAAGGCCGGGCCAAACTTCCCCGCCTCGTACATCAACCATGCCGAAGCGGAAGCCTGGTGTGTGCGGCTGACCGAGATCGACCGGAAGGCCGGACGCCTGCCAGCGGGTTGGAAGTATGCGTTGCCCACCGAAGCGCAATGGGAGTATGCTTGCCGGGCCGGCACCACCGCGAAGTACAGTTTCGGGGACGATGACTCCCAACTGGGCGACCATGCGTGGTTTGACGGGAACGCGGACAGCATTGGCGAGGATTACGCCCACGCCGTGGCGACGAAGAAGCCGAATGCGTGGGGGCTGCATGACATGCATGGGAATCTCTGGGAATGGTGTCAGGATGCCTACGTGGAAAAACTGCCGGGGGGGACCGACCCGTTCGTGGCCACGTCTGCTCAGGCCGCGGACCGGGTCCTCCGCGGCGGCGGTTGGGGCAACACGTCCGTGTACTGCCGGTCGGCGTACCGGAGCAGGAGCCTGCCGACGGACCGCAACTTCGTCCTGGGTTTTCGCCCAGCCACAGTTCCAGCCGAGCAAGAATAGCCAGCGGAGGTCGGAACGGAGGCCCGGAGGGAGGTGGCGGAGCCCCGACCGGAGGAGCCGGAGTGGAGCCCGGAGCGGGCGGGCAGTGTACAGGCGCAATGTCGAGTAGGTAGTGGACAAATGTTTAAATTAATCATCCGCGTTCGCTGGGGTGGGGTTGATGCCGATCCGTGTCTTCCTGGTGCCGGCCCGCGATGAGGGGACTGCCCAACGTGAACTGAACGGGTTTCTCGGCAGTCACCGGATCCTGGCGGTTGACCGGCGGTTTGTGGACCAGGGGGAAAACTCGTTCTGGTCGTTTTGCGTCGATTTTCTGGAGTCGACGGCGGCATCCACAACCGGAGGGGCTAGTCGAGGTGGGTTGAACCGGACCTCGAAAGTCGACTACCGCGAGGTCTTGTCACCCGAGGAATTCGCGGTTTTTGCCGAGCTGCGGGACTGGCGAAAGCAGATCTCGCAGGCTGAAGCCGTCCCGGTCTACACCGTGTTCACCAACGAGCAGTTGGCGCGCATGGTGCAGGCGCGTGCGACGACGAAGGCCGCGCTGGAACAGATTGCGGGCGTGGGGGATTCGCGGATCGAGAAGTATGGCGTGCGGCTGTTGGAGTTCTTGTCGGCGAAATGGAGTCCCCCCGATGCGCCGCGTGAGCCGTCTGTTTGAACGGATTGTCGAACTGGAAAATCTCCGCCTGGCGACATGGAAAGCGCTGCGTGGCAAGCGGGACAAACTCGATGCGCGCGACTTTGTGGCCGCGTTGGAAGAGAATCTGTCCCTGATGCAGGCGGGACTTCGGACGGAGGATCTCCCCTTGGGAATCTCGCATCAGTTCACGATTCATGATCCGAAGGAGCGGGTGATCACCGCACCGTGCTTTCAGGAAAGGGTATTGCATCACGCGATCATGAATCTGTGCGAGCCGGAATTCGAGCGGCGGCTGTGCCACGACATTTATGCGTGCCGGACTGGAAAGGGGCGGATTGCGGCGTTGGAACGGGCGCAGACCTTTGCCGGTCGCCACGGCTGGTTTCTCAAACTGGATATGCGAAAGTATTTCGACAGCATCTGGCATGACCGGTTGCTGGCAAGCCTGTCGCGCGTCTTTAAGGACCGCGCGCTGCTGCTTCTCCTGCAGCGCATCATTCAGACACATTCCTCCGCCCCAGGGAGAGGATTGCCAATCGGGGCCTTGACCTCGCAGCACTTCGCAAACTTTTACCTCGCGCCGTTTGATCGATTCGCCGTGGAACATCTGCGGGCGAAGTACGTCCGCTACATGGATGATTGCGTCTTGTGGGGTGAGGACAGGAACAAATTGGCGCGCTGGCGAACCGAATGTGTTCAGTTTCTGGCGGACCAACTGGGGCTTGAACCCAAAACCGAGCCATACGTCAACCGGACGACGCATGGGATGGATTTTTTGGGTTGTCGCGTCTTTCCAAAACACATCATCCTCAATCGCCGCAGCCGTGTGCGCTATGGCCGAAAGCTTCAGCGCCTGCACAAGGCAATGGCGGCTGGGTCTCTGACGGAGCGGGAATTCCAGGATCGGGCCACGGCTCTCACCGCATTCACTCAACATCCCATTTGCAGCTATCGATTTCGCCAGTCTGTGTTAGAATTTGAAGCGGAGGATGGCCTCAGGCCGCGAACCGGGTCAACCGCGGCGGCAGTTGGAACAACACGTCCGTGAACTGCCGGTCGGCGAACCGGAACAGGAACCTGCCGACGAACCGCAACAACAACCTGGGTTTTCGCCCAGCCACAGCTCAAGCGGAACGGTCCGCAGCGGCCGCCGCTGGAACAAGCCCTCCTCCTGTTCGACTGGCTGGGGAGCGATTTCCATCCAGTCGACGAACCCTTTGCTCGAACCGCCGCGTGCTGGTAGCGAATGCGAACGCTCGCGGCGGATTTTCCATGCTCATTCAACTCACGATGCAGTTGCAACCGAGAATCACCGGTGGCTGAGTTTACAACAAAACTTGTACTTTTTACCGCTGTTGCAGGGACACGGCGAATAAGGTTCGGTTCCAGGATACTTCTCTGTGGTCTCCACTTTTCTCGGGTGTGCCATCAGCGAGGGTTCATTCGGCGAAGGGACCCTCGCGGAATGCTGGTGCAGCTTTGGGAACATCTCGTGGTGCCTCTGAATCATGGGGATGACCACGGATTGCCGGAATGCGTCGAATTCATCGTCATCCATGCCAAGGCTCGGCCGCATCTTGCTGAGACTCGTATCCCTCTCCTCTTCCGGCAACAGCGCTAGGTTCCAGCAGAGCTGGCTGATCGCAAATGCTCGGTTCATCTGCTCGATGGATCCGTCGGTCTGGTTGAGCAGCGGCTGCGCGAAGGCCACAGTTGCGTCGGCAATGGCACCCATAAATATCTCTCTGTGAAGTTGCACTGAATGAATGTCGATCCAAGACGAGCCGAAGGGCCCGCACACTGCGCTGCGGCGGCGTTCACCAGCCAGCGAACTCACGAGGCAGATGAACTGTTTTCAAGCGTCGAATCCTTGACAGGCGGCGGTGAGGCTGTCTGGCGCGGCGGCTGGCGAATCAGGCGCGCTCCGTATTGGGACTCTTGACTTCTCATATGCGCGAACATCGCGTGAACATCGTAGTTAAACCGAGCGGCGAGTTGCTCGCGAATCCTTCGCACCTCGGCAACGATTGGGTCTTCAAGCATTGTCTGTCTCCTCAAGAAGCTCCTCCGGCGTGCAAATGAGCGGCATCTCAAAACCGCGCATCTGACAGATTTCCTGAATGCGACGGGAGATCTGAGCATTGGCCAAGTGTTTGCAGTTCCAAGTCAACAAGTAGTCTATTTCATGCACGGTGGCCACCGCGATGTGTGCCGCATCGGGGAGAGCCTTTGCTGGAAGCACCCGGGCTTTCATGATAGCGTCAGTCAAGGTTTCAGCCGCGGGCGACGAGGGAATCACCTCCAGCTCTTCCACAGCAGCGAGACGCTTCTCGATCTCGAAACTGTCACCGCATGAGATTTCTTCGAGGACCACCGACGATATGAGGCACCTGAAACTCTTTCGACGAAGTTGCCACCAGTCGCGTGTGATCTGCTGATGAGCTGCGACGACGAGATCCCGTGCTGGAAGGGCAACGAGGTAGCTGATGAATGTGGTTTCGAGATATACACTCTCCATGACTCATTGCTCCAATCCTGCGGTCGAACTGTGCGATTGGCAATTCGCACGAGTTCAGCACCGCGACCCGTTCACTTCGCCACCGAAATCGCCGCCCGCAGCGTCTCCCGGAACTCCTCCAATGACGGTTCCAAACCAGTGAACAGTTTGAACTGGTGCGCTGCCTGGCGGATGAACATTTCGACGCCGGTGACGGTGCGGCAGCCGCGGTCGCGGGCTTGTTTGATGAGGAGGGTCCGCTCGGGGGTGTAGACGGTGTCGAAGACGAGCATCCCTTCGCGCAGCCAGTTTTCGACGAACGGGGTGTCGTCGACGTTGGGCTGCATGCCGACGGCGGTGCAGTTGATGAGGATGTCGGCGAACTGCACGCCACGGTTCTCCCAGGTGACGTACTGGCAGCCGAGCTTGGCGGCGAGGGTTGAGCCACGGACTTTGTGGCGGTTGGTGATCGTCAGCGCGGCGCCGGCCTTCATCAACCCCATGGCGATCGCTTTGGACACTCCCCCTGCCCCGAGGATCAGCACCCGCTTGCCGGCCAGGTCGGCCGCCTCCGGATCCGGAGAGTCGCCCTTGAGGCCCTCTTTCAGGCTTTCCAGTGCGGCATCGTAATCGGTGTTGGCCAGCCGCCACTCGTTGGCGGCGTCGCGGTACAGGGTGTTTGCGGCTCCAATCTCGGTCAGCGGGCCGTCCTGGTTCTTGGTCGCTTCCAGCAGTTCTTCCTTGTGGGGAATGGTGACGCTGTAGCCCCGGACGTTGAGCCACTCGAAAGTTTTGAAGGTGCTCAGCAGCGTGGTCGGGGCGACGCGGAACGGCAGGTAGACGTTATTGAGGTTGGCCCGCCGAAAGGCAGCGTTGTGCAGCCTGGGGCTCAGGCTGTGGCCAATGGGGTCGCCCACCACACCGAAGACGCCGGTCTCGGCGTTGATGGCGTCGTAATTGTAGATGTCCCGCATCTCGTCGAACGTGAGCTGTCCCGGAGCGAGCGTGCGATCGTTGCTGACGGCAGCATAGGTGAATGGTGCGCCGTACTTGCCGGTCAGCACGCGGCTCACGATCCCCAGTTCGCCCATGCAGAAGCCGATGGTCGGGACCTTGGAGTTGGCCACGAGTTGCAACATGCGGATGTTGTCTTCGTGCGATTTGGCCATCGTGGCGATCTTCACGATGTCCGGATCCAGCGTGCAGAGGCTGGCGTGAATCTGTTCGAGGTTGGGCGGCGTCTCCTCGAAATCGTGGTGGCTCACGATTCGCTTGGTCTTGCCATAGCGGCGGATCTGCCCGGCGATGTCGCCCTCCAGGTCGACATATTCGACGCCGGCCAAAATGGCGGCGCGGAGCGTGGTGAGTCGCTGCTCTTCTGAGCCACGCCACAGGCCCCGGTCGACGGCCCGGCGGCAGGTGACGACGACGGGCGTCGGCCGGTCGTTGAGCAGCGGCCCGGTGTCAGGAGTTCGGGAGAGAAAGTCGAGCCGCAATTCCGCCAACTGCACGCCGCGTTCGGCCATCGCCTTGTGTTCGGCGATCATCATCTTGTGCCGCGAACGGCCAATGCTCACACAAATCATTGCAAATCGCTGTGCTGGACGGGGGTTGGTGGTTCAGGTCTGATTCGGGATTCGTGATTGGGGTGGGACGGAGTTCAAATTTCAGAGTTCAAATTTCACAGTAAAATGTCTTTTCGTGACAATCTGACCTCTGGGATTGAAATCACTTCGTCCTCCTGTGCTCGGCGGCTCCATTGGAAGTGGCCAAGGCGGCCCGTGCCAAGCAGCTTCGTCCAGTGTAATCGGAACGTCCACCGATGACACGGGCGCGGGCAGATGGTTCCAAGGCTGGGCAGTTTTTGAGGTTAGAGGATCTTGAATCAGCCGGAGGCCGTTAGGCCCCGGTTCTGGACCTCCTGAAAACGGGCGATCGCGCGCAATTCAGAACCGGACGCTAACGCGCGCCAGCGCGTTCCGGCTGTTTTTCGAAAACTGGCCAGCCCTGCCGGTGGTTCGGAAATCAAGTTGAGCGCTGCTCGGACAATCCCCGCAACCGACGTGCGTGGCTCACCGTCGACGCATACGATTGACCGTGACGCAGATCGGGAAATCGAGAGCTTTTCCGTGAACCAATCGGTCGAGGATCTCGTTCTCACCGTCGAGCAACATTACAGAATCGTTATCATTGCGGCATGTGAGCCCTGTTTCGCGATGCTGCAGTTCGCCGAGAGAAAATAGCGAGTCAAATGCCAACACCTGCCTATGCCATTGATGCCAAAGCGGTCCTGGCCTCATTGGAATCGGATGCCAGCCGGGGCCTGACCGACGCGGTTGTCGAACAGCGGCGGACAGAGAGCGGCTGGAATGAACTGCGGGAAGCTCCGCCCGTCTCGCGGTGGTGGAAGCTGGCCGCCCAGTTCAACGAACTGGTGATCTGGATTCTGCTGGTCGCGGCGGTGATCGCCGGGATCAGCGGCGACTGGATCGACACCGTGGCAATCCTGGCGATTGTGATCCTCAACGGGCTGCTGGGGTTCTTTCAGGAAGAGCGGGCGGAGCAGGCATTGGCCGAATTGCGAAAACTCTCTTCGCCGATGGCCCGTGTGCATCGGAATGGCAGTGTCCAGATGGTCCCTGCCCGGGATTTGGTGGCCGGTGACCGGATCAGCCTGGAGGCGGGCGACCAGGTTCCCGCTGACGCCCGGCTGCTCAGCCAGTACGGCTTGGAAGTGCAGGAGGCGGCGCTCACGGGCGAGTCGCACCCGGTCGAGAAGCAGGCGGAGCCCGCCCTGCCCGACCCGACCCCGATCGCCGAGCGAAAAAACATGGTGTTCATGAGCACCGTGGTGACCGCCGGTAAGGGCGAGGCCGTGGTGGTGTCGATCGGCATGGAGACCGAGCTGGGACGGATTGCCGGAATGCTGCAGGAGCACAAGGCCGACCCCACGCCGCTCCAGAAGCGGCTGGCCGAATTGGGGCGGATTCTCGTGTGGCTCTGCCTGGGCGTGGTCACCGTGATTTTCCTGCTGGAACTGTACCGCGGTGGCGGCCTGATGCCGATGATCCGCTCGGGCAAGCTGATTGAATTGATCCTCGGTTCGGTGAGCCTCGCCGTGGCTGCCGTTCCCGAAGGCCTGCCAGCGATTGTCACGCTGGCCCTGGCGCTGGGTCTGCAGCGGATGGTGAAACGCAACGTGCTGATCCGGCACCTGCCGAGCGTCGAAACTCTGGGCTCGGTGACGGTCATTTGTTCGGACAAAACCGGCACGCTGACCCGTAACGAGATGACCGTGCGGAACGTCGTGGTGAACGGCAATTGGCACCGCGTCACGGGGGCCGGGTATGCCCCGGAAGGCCAGTTTCTGCCGGGGCGCGAGGCGGAACAGGAGACTCCCAGTGCCGCGGACCAGTCGTCCAAGGAATCCTCACCCCAGGAACTGCACGGCGATTTGATCCGCGCGCTGACCATCGGCGGCCGCTGCAACAACGCGCGGCTGCAGAAGCAGGACGATGGCGACGGCTGGAAGATGATTGGCGACCCCACCGAGGGGGCTCTGCTCGTGGCAGCGATGAAGGCGGGCATCGAGATTCCGGAGACGGAAGAGCATGTCATCAGCGAACTCCCCTTCGATTCAGACCGCAAGGTGATGTCGGTCGTCATCCGCGAGAATGACGGTGCCCATACGCTGTTGACCAAGGGGGCACCCGAAGTGGTGCTGGGCCGGTGTGAATCGGAACTCCGTGACGGAGAAGTCCAGCCACTGACCGACGAACGGCGAAAGGAGATTCAGCGGGACAATATGGATTTGGCGGCCCAGGCGCTGCGTGTGTTGGGGCTGGCGTATCAGTCGAACCCAGAGCCCAAGGATGGCACCTACGAGGAAGAGCGACTCACATTCGCCGGTCTGGCCGGGCTGCTGGATCCTCCACGCGAAGAAGTCAAAGCGGCGATTGCCCGCTGCCGCGAGGCGGGAATTCGCCCCGTCATGATCACCGGCGACCATCCGGTGACCGCCGCGGCGATCGCCAAAGAACTGCACCTGACGGATGCCGACGACCGCACGGTGGCGGGTCGTGAACTCGATGGCTGGTCGCCGGAAGAGCTGGCGAAACAGGTACCGGACATCGCTGTGTATGCCCGCGTCTCGCCCGAGCACAAGCTGCGGGTGGTGCAGGCCTGGAAAAGCCGCGGCGATGTGGTGGCGATGACCGGCGACGGCGTGAACGACGCGCCGGCCGTGAAGGCGGCGAGCATTGGCATTGCCATGGGGATCACCGGGACGGATGTGACCAAACAGGCCTCGCACATGGTGCTGACCGACGACAACTTCACGTCGATAGTGAATGCCGTCGAAGAGGGCCGCGGGATCTTCGACAACATTCAAAAGGTCATTCACTACCTGCTCTCGTGCAACCTCGGCGAAGTGCTGCTGATGCTGATCGCCGCCGTCTGTGGATGGCCCGCCCCGCTGGTGCCGATTCACCTCCTGTGGATCAACCTGGTGACCGACGGCCTGCCGGCCCTGGCCCTGGGCATGGAGCCCACGGAAGCCGACGCGATGCGCCGTCCGCCACGGCCGCCGCAGGAGGCGGTGATCACCGTGCCCACCGGGGCCTTGATTGCCGCCCACGGCGTGCTGATCGCCCTCGTGGCGGTGGCTGGGTTCTTCATCGAATACCGCAGTGTCGAGGATTTGCGGGCTGCGATACCAGGAATCACCGACGAAGCCCTGAAGGTGCTGGCGGAGGAGTCGCTGACGCGGGCGCGGACCGTGACGTTCTGCATCATGGCATTTTCACAACTGTTTTTTGCCATCGCCTGCCGGAGCCACGCCCGAACCATGCCGCAAATCGGCCTGTTCAGCAATCCCCAGTTACTGGGGGCGATGGCGATTTCGCTTGTGCTGCAACTCTGCGCGGTGTTGCTGCCCTTCACCCACCATGTGTTCGAAACGACGCGGGAACTGCACTGGCAGGATGGCGCGCTGATCCTCGCCCTGTCGCTGGTTCCGGTCACGGTCATTGAACTGGTCAAGCTGGCCCGTGCGGCGGTTGCCAAACGGGATTAGCCTATCGCAGCGGTTCTGGCTGTCGCCGGCAGTGCACTCTCCCTGCCCGCAAACCGCCCGCATGGTAAACTGACCACGATCCCTTTCTCCGTCATTTCATCATCCTGGCGAAGATCATCGTGATAAATCAACGGCGGGCCACACTGCTGGTGGCTCTGGTTGGAATGACGTGTCTCGCTGGCTGCCGCCCCTCGTCGACGGCCGCAACGGGAACTCCCCTCACGGGAAAAGCTGCCGAAGGGACCGCCACGGCGGCCACTGGGGATTCTCCCGCGGTTGCTGAGGGGCACCAGCGGATGCTCGATCTGCTGGAAAAGATCCGCGAGCGGACGCCCGATGAGCATCTCTTTCTGGGTGACGCGGTCGTCCGCGACGCGGAGTATCAACTGGCGAATCTCGACGAGAACGCGCCGCTCACCGAGCGGTTCACACTCTTATGCCGGCTGGGCTCCAACGAACTGCGGCTGGGCCGCAACAAGGAGGCGGTCGAACATCTCAAAATCGCCTATGACATGCTTCCAAAACTACGCGGGCAGATCTCCCGCGTGTTGGAGGAATCGACGATCTTCACCCTGGCGATGGCCTACCTGCGGTCTGGCGAGACCGCCAATTGCGTGCATTGCCACACCTCGGAAAGCTGCCTGTTTCCAATCAAGGGTGGTGGAATCCACGGGGATCCTGCAGCCAGCAAGAAGGCCATCGAATACTTTCAGATTCTGCTGAAGCGAAACCCCAACCACATGACCGCCCGGTGGCTCATGAACATCGCCTACATGACCACCGGCGAGTATCCACAGGCGGTTCCCAAGCGGTTTCTCATTCCACCAGAGAAGTTTGAATCCGAAGAGCCGTTTCCCCGGTTCGTGGAGATTGCCAAGCCAGTCAAACTCAACAACTTCAACCTCGCGGGCGGCAGCATCGCCGACGATTTTGACGGGGATGGCCGGCTGGATCTTGTGACTTCAAGTTCTGACAGTTCTGGCCAATTGAAGTACTTTCATAACTCTGGCGACGGCACCTTCGAGGACCGCACTATTGCCGCTGGCCTGACGGGGCTGTTTGGGGGCCTGCATTGCCTTCAAGCCGACTACGACAACGACGACGATCTCGACATCCTCGTGCTCCGCGGCGCGTGGCTCCGCGAAGGCGGACTTTACCCAAACTCGCTCATTCAGAACGACGGCACCGGCAAGTTTCGCGACGTGACCTTCGAGGCCGGACTGGGCGAAGTTCACTTCCCCACGCAGACCGCTTCCTGGGCCGACTTCGACAACGACGGCGACCTGGACCTGTACATCGGCAATGAAGGCCACCCCAACCAACTCTTTGAAAACAACGGCAGCGGCAAGTTCACCGACATCGCGGCGCGGGCTGGCGTTGCTGAGGGACACTTCACCAAAGGTGTCGTCTGGGGCGACTACGACGGAGACCGCTACCCCGACCTTTACGTCTCCAATCTGGACGCTCCCAACCGTCTGTATCACAACCTGAAGAATGGTAAGTTTGAGGATGTGGCAGCAACGGCTGGCGTCCAGAACCCACAGCACAGCTTCCCAACCTGGTTCTGGGATTTTAACAACGACGGCGCACTGGATCTGTTCGTCGCCAGCTATACCGCCACCGCCGAGACCGTGGCTCGCGAATACCTTGGCATGCCGCACGCCGATGAACCCGACTGTCTCTATCAGGGCGATGGCAAGGGGGGCTTTCAGGATGTCACCAAGGGGATGAATCTACACCGGTCGACACAACCGATGGGCTGCAACTTCGGCGACCTCGATAACGATGGCTTTCCCGACTTCTATTTGGGAACCGGCGATTCACTTTATGAAGCTTTGTTTCCCAATCTGTTATTTCATAACCGCCAGGGCAAGGGCTTTTCCGATGTCACGACAGCGGCCGGCATGGGGCATTTGCAGAAGGGTCACGGAGTCGCCTTTGCCGATCTGGATGACGACGGCGACCAGGATGTGTTTCTGCAAGTGGGCGGCGCGTTTGCTGGTGACGGATTTTGGAACGCCCTGTTTGAAAACCCGGGCTTCGGGGCACACTGGATCAAACTAAAGCTCCGCGGCAGACAGTCAAACCGCTGCGCCATCGGCGCGAAGATTCACATCGTTATCGAAGATCATGGCGCAGAGCGCTCGATCTATAAATGGGTCAACAGCGGCAGCAGCTTTGGCGCGAATCCGCTGCTCCAGGAGATCGGCCTCGGCTCTGCGGCAACGATCAAACTCCTGGACATCTACTGGCCGACGACCGACAAGACGCAGGTGTTTGAGAACATAGCCGCCGACCAGAGCCTGGAGATCATCGAGGGAGAATCCAAGTTCCGAGTCATGCCGCGCCACACAATGAAGTTCAAGACCGAACCGCCCACCGCCACAACTCAGGCCAGCGCGAAATGACGCTCGGGGAAAAAGGGTGAACAGAAGGTAACGAAGGTAACGAAGCTGTTGATATGAGTTGGCTAACAAACGGAGGCTGGTTGTTAACCAAGGGCTGCAGTGAGATGGCTTTGCGGTGGATAATCGCTGCCGGGAGGTACGAACATTTGGAGACTGCCTGGAGGCTGAAGGTCGCTTAAAAGTGAAATCAGTGACGGTCGACACCCCCGGCACGAAACGTTCACAATTCGACATTCAGGACCGCGGCAAGAATAACTGTCGATTTTTGACGAGCCGTACAGCCAATGAGCCGGAGGGCCTTAGCCCCCGGTTGGAGGATGATCGGAAGACGCCAACGCCACGAACCGGACGCTAACGCGTGCCGGCTGATGAATCTGCCCTCAATCGGCGTCCATCCCAAGCAACTTCACCATGTTATTGTTGCCGCGATCCTCACCAGCCACTATTGTTCAGCCGCGAGTTCTCGTGCCGGGGTGACAATGGTGTGACTTCCATCTAAAACTTCGTTACCTTCGTTTCCCTCTGTTCAATTCTCTTTGTGCCCAAAAGGTGGCTCCCATGCATCCAAACTTCAAGAAGGCCGACGCGTTGAGCCGCGAAGCAATTGGGGCGGCGATTGAAGTGCATCGCGTCATGGGACCCGGATTGTTGGAAAGCATCTATGAGACTTGCATGTTGCGTGAGTTTGAACTTCGCGGCATTCCCGTGCTCTAGCAGGACATGATCAATATCGAATACAAAGGTGTTACGTTCGTTGAACAGTTGAAGTTCGACATCCTGGTCGACGGAGTTCTCCTGCTGGAGGTGAAGGCTGTTCAGGAAGTGCTGGGGATTCACAAGGCGCAATTGCTGAGTTACATGAAGCTGCTTGACGTGCCCCTGGGGTTGGTCATGAATTTTCATGCGATGAGCCGTAGCGTCGACTTCAGTCGAATGGCACTTAATCGAAAGGAAGTACTCAGGGGGAAATGACATAGGCAAAACGCGTCCTCTCGCGCACATTGGGGAAGTTCTCACACAACCCTAAAGGCACGGAGGCCGCGGGCATGGATCCTCAATATTCTCTTCAGTTCAGTCAACACTGGAAGTTTTTCCGATCGCAGGCGCTCCAGACC
>JAKFUF010000196.1 GCA_021732845.1 Planctomycetaceae bacterium
GGTCTGGAGCGCCTGCGATCGGAAAAACTTCCAGTGTTGACTGAACTGAAGAGAATATTGAGGATCCATGCCCGCGGCCTCCGTGCCTTTAGGGTTGTGTGAGAACTTCCCCAATGTGCGCGAGAGGCCGCGTTTTGCCTATGTCATTTCCCCCTGAGTACTTCCTTTCGATTAAGTGCCATTCGACTTCAGTCCACAACCAAGTTGCCGGCTCGTCATGGCCGTGTCGGCTCAAGCCGACGCTACGAAAACAGCCTGTCTTGCGCCCCCTATCTCTGACTGCCAGTTCCAACGGCTGCGCCTTCCCGCCGGTGGATCAGGGGTCGGTTCCGGCGAAGCGCCGCCTGTCCGCGCCCGTCGTGTGAACTTCAGTCCACAACCAAGTTGCCGGCTCGTCATGGCCGTGTCGGCTCAAGCCAACGCTACGAAAACAGCCTGTCTCGCGCCCCCTATCTCTGACTGCCAGTTCCAACGTCGGCTGCGCCTTCCCGCCGGTGGATCAGGGGTCGGTTCCGGCGAAGCGCCGCCTGTCCGCACCCGTAGTGTGGACTTCAGTCCACAACCAAGTTGCCGACAGCTGGCCGTGTCGGCTCAAGCCGACGCTACGGAAGCAGCCTGTCTCGCGCCCCCTATCTCTGGCGGCTGGTTCGAACGCCGGCTGCGCCTGCCCGCCGGTGGATCAGGGGTCGGTTCCGGCGAAGCGCCGCCTGTCAGCCCCCGTAGTGTGGCCTTCAGTCCACAACCAAGTTGCCGGCTCGTCATGGCCGCGTCGGCTCAAGCCGACGCTACGGAAGCAGCCTGTCTCGCGCCCCCTGTCTGTGGCGGCTGGTTCCAACGTCGGCTGCGCCTTCCCGCCGGTGGATCAG
This sequence comes from Planctomycetaceae bacterium, assembly GCA_021732845.1. Classification (GTDB taxonomy): domain Bacteria; phylum Planctomycetota; class Planctomycetia; order Planctomycetales; family Planctomycetaceae; genus JAKFUF01. The sequence goes on from JAKFUF010000196.1 coordinate 867, forward strand.
GGGTCGGTTCCGGCGAAGCGCCCCCTGTCCGCACCCGTGGCTTGGACTTGCGTCCACAACCAGATTTTTTCGGCAGTTGATGGCCGCGTCGGCTCAAGTCGGCTCAAGCCGATACGAAAGCAGCCTGTCGTCGGAGTCGTCCTCACACGAAAAGTCGCACCACGAGCCACACGATCCTCAACGAAGCTTGATGGTTCCCAAGGTTCCCAAGTTGATTCAGTCGTGCGTTTCTTTCGTGCCGGGGTAATAGCAGGCCCGAACGTGAGGCGGACTCCACCCATTTCCGGTTGTCGCGATTCAAACCCGTGGCCTATTGCCTCCCCGAATTCTTCCCCCGCACCATCGCCGGCGGACGCGATTCCGAGCGGCCGTGCAGGGACCGGGAGGCGTCTTCGGGGCAGTGTTCGCGGAGCCACGTGCGCAGGGGAACGTCGCCGTCGACCGGGTCATAGACGCCATTGGCCGACAGGCCATCGCCCAGCATCTGGCGGCCGATGGGGTCGAGCTGCGGGTACAGGTGGGAGACCGTCATGGCGTCCTTGGTGCGCAGCCACCGGTAGCTGTAGCCGAGCCACACGACCTTGCGGGTCTGGTTCCAGAGGTTCGGGCTCCGTGAGTGCCAGATCCGCCGGTCGATGATCACCGCGGTGCCGGCTTTTACGCACAGTGGCTCAGCCCCTTCGGGGTTCGACACCCCGTCAGCGGGGCAGTCGAGGTCATCCTGCAGGTGCGAGCCGGACAGCACCAGCGTGTTCCCGCGATCCGGCTCGCTGGCGTCCGTGAGGTAATAGCCGATTTTGAGCGACAGCCGCGGACGGGGATGCGTTTCAATCTCGTCGTTCACCCGCATGCTGTCCTGATGCCACGCCACCCGCCAGGTGAGAGCCTGCTCGTCGGCCGGAGGTGTGACATCAATGTGGGAGTGGTACAGGTAGATGTTCCAGCCCAGAATCCCCCAGACCTTGGGCAGCGCGGTCGGCAGCGTGACCAGATCGACCAGCGCCGGATCCTCGTGGACGATGTTCGTGATGGACAGCAGCTTCTGCCGGTTGGCGTCGGTTCGTTCGCGGGCGTCCACGCGGTCCACCGCCGCCAGCAGCCGGGCGTTCATCGCCGGGTCGAGCGCATCGGGAATCACCAGATAACCCGTGGCTTCAAAATGCTCCCGCTCCTGTGCGGTCAACCGATGCTCAAGGCATGCTGGATTCATGGTCACGCTCGAAAAATGTCGACAGGCAGAAAGTGGAGATCGCCCCCCCCGTTTAACACATCAGATGACAGATGACACCCAATTCGTGGCTTATTTCCAAGTCCGCTGCCAAAAGGCAGCCATGCCGTGGTCGTATCGTTCGAGTCGATCAGGTGTGCGGCATGGGTCACCCCGACGCGGTGGTCGAACCGCGTATGGACCGCGCCCGGATAGGCGAAGTTGCTGACGCCCGATTGTTGGATGCGCCGCATCTCCTGGTAATTGATGTGGTCAATCTGCCAGCCATCATTTGGGAAGTTTCGGGATTGCCCGCCTCATGAATTCATCGAAGAGTGGAACCGTGAAGGCTACCTCTCCGTGGGCCGGGCTGTAGATCATCCCCTTCTTGATCAGCTTGGCGCGGGTGGGCGAAACTCCGGCGATTTTGACTTTGAGTGTCTCGGCGATATCCGCCGTACGCTTTTGTGCAGATCCGGGCTCTGCCATCGCCCGCAGGAAATTTTTTTCGCTGGGTGTGAGGCGGTCGAAACGAACCCGGAAGAAGTTTTGATCGAGACGCGGTATCACTTCTGCGGTCGTGCTTTGAACTGTCTTCAAGGTGATCGGACTGGATGACGACTTGTTCCAGCATTGATATCCCCACTCCTGGACAAAGTATGGGTAGCCCTTGGTCAGCCGAAACACTTCTTTCAGTGCCTCCGCGTCGAAGGACACGCCCACAGCTTTGGCCGGATCTTGGAGAGCCTTGGCGGAATCGTTCTCCGACAGTGCGCCAACATCCGGAAAGCTGAAAAGCCGCTCAGCGTAGGATTTTGATTCTCCGGCGAGTCCTGGGAGAATCGGAAGTCCAGCCCCCAAGAGGACGACGGGAAGCCGTCGCTGCTGAACCTTGTGCATCGCCATGATCAATGCCGCGAGTTCCTTCGTGGTGAAGTACTGGATCTCATCAATCAAGATCGCCACCGCGGTTTTCCGGTCTTCTGCCGCTTCTCCAATGGCCACCAGCAGGCTTGGAAGGTCGATCTCCAAGTCACCGCTGTCTGCCGTTCCTTTTTCCGGGTTGATGTCCAGACCGTAAGCCACGTCCTCAATGGTGACCTTCAGGGCTCCCACGAAACTTCGCAGAACTGCGAGTCCGCGCTTGACCTGGTTGCCAATGCCCGCCATGCGGTCAAGCTCATAAAGCAGCTTGCGCAAATACGGAGCGATGAGTGCTCCGAGTGGTTTGTCTTCGTGGGCCTCGATGAAAATCGTTTTGTAGCCTTCGGCTAGGGCGATGCCCTCGATTTCCACGAGAAGGACGGTTTTTCCCACCCCTCGCAGCCCGGTCAGCAACATGCTTTTCTCGGACTTCCCGATTTTTGCCCGGCCCAGCAAAACACTTGCTTGCGTCAAAATGGCATCGCGACCCACCAATTCTGGTGGAGGCGAACCAGCACCCGGCGAAAAAGGATTCTTGATGGGGTCCATGGTACATTTATACCAATTTATATCGATTTATAGCGCCGCATAGTCGAATTCGAGTATAACACAGTATAAGTCATTATAAACAGGGATAATCTCGTATAAATTGGTATAAACGAGCGGAGGACGCGGTGCGGCATGGGTGATGAAAGTGAATCTCCATTGCGAAAATTCCATCCTTGCCTGAAATTCCCTGCTGCGATACTATCGCGCCGGATCTTATGCCATAGACAGTTGCGCAAATCGGGACCGGAAGAGGTGACGCGTTGATCCATTATCGGTCCTTCCGAAATTCAGACCCACCGAACGTGCTGCGCCTGTGGCACGAAGCGGAACTGGGTCGTGGTGCGGCCCTCGGGTTCAACTGCGATGCCCTGGACCTGCTGGTTTTCTCGGAACCTTATTTCAAGTCTGACGGGCTAATTTTCGCGATCGACGACGAGACCCACCAGCCAGTGGGCTACGTCCATGCCGGTTTCGGCCCCAATGGTACCGGCACGGAACTGGATTTCACGCAGGGCGTGATTTGTGTCGTGATGGTTCTGCCCGCCTATCGGCGCAAGGGGATCGGCAGCGAGCTGGTCAAACGGGCCGAGGCGTACCTGCAGTCCAAGGGGACGACGCAGATTCAGGCCGGCGAATCCGGGCAGCGGAGCCCGTTTTATCTCGGCCTTTACGGTGGCAGCGACGCCGTCGGATTCCTCGAAAGCGATGCCGCCGCCAAACCCTTCTTCACCAAGCTGGGGTACACGGTCAGCCAGCGGCACCTGTTGTTTCGCCGTGAAATCAGTCAAAAAAACGACCCCTTTGATCCGCGCCTCGTCCCCATCCGCCGCCGCGTGCAGTTGGGGATGATGGATCAGCCAGAGGCGGCCAACTGGTGGTGGATGACCCGCACCGGGCGGTTCGATTCCATCTCCTTCATTCTCGCCCAGCAGACCGCGCCGGAACTGCTGGCCCGCGCCACCGTCTGGGGGATGGATTTTCAAAGCGCCTCGTGGCGGCACCGCACGGTGGGCCTGCAGGACCTGTTTGTCCCCGTTCCCGAACGCCGCAAGGCTTACGCGAAGACATTGGTGCTGGAAGTCATGCGGCAGATGCGCGAGCAGCTCATCACCCACCTCGACCTCTCGGCACCCGAGAACGACGTTCCAGCCGTGAACCTGTGTAACAAGCTCGGCTTCACACCGCTCGACGCCGGCGAGACGTTCACGCGGACGCCGTGAGTGTGACGGATGCGTCAACTGGACAGCGATTGAGCCATGCGCTCACGCGCGATAACCGCGCACTTCCTGCTGTTCGAGACTGCGCACGGCGATGGCCCTCAGGACCAGGCCCGGAAGTAAGAATACCGCGATCACGACGAGGTCCCATCCAAACGGAATCCGGTCGATCAGCATGAGTCCGACCAAAAATCCCGCGATTCCAAGCATCCCCCATCCCACGAACAGTATCGTCATCGCCGTAGGAAACTCAAAGATTCCGAGGTTGATGATTTGGCGATTTTCGTGCTGCGCAAGCAGCCTGACCGCCGTCGCATTGACGGTTTGCAGCAGAAGCACGAGGAGAGCGTCAAAGTCTTCCGGCGAGGGCAGCATCTCCGCATGGATGGTGTAGTTTTTGCCCGCGTGACGCACCGTCAAAAGTCGTCCGAAACGGTCGACACCCATCGACAACACCTGAATCTCCGCCAACGGAATTTCGGTGTCACATCGAGACCATGTCCGCGAAGGCACGCGCCAACTCGTTGGTCTAACGCGCAAAACCTGCGGAAATGCCAGCCGATGGACAATCATCCAGACCGTGTCGAGGAAGAGCATCGGAGTCAGCACAACCGCGATTCCCCAGTTGAAGAACGTGGGCTCAATCCAGGCACGGTGAACCAGCCACAGGCCAAGCAGCAACCAGCCCGCAGAAGCCAGAATCTTCGACCATTTGTATCGGTAGGGATATTCGGTCATGGTGCGGACCCTTTGCAGTGCCTCGCCAAGCGTGATGCCTGTCAAGCCAATCGTTCGCCTTTGGTCAAACGTCAGGTGGAAGTTCGGTCGGCTTCACGTAGTAGCTGCTGAGGTCAAAGCGGTCCTTCAGTTCCGACTCCACCAATTGCAGCCGCTTCTCCATCTGCATCATTTTGGCGAGCATTTCCGGGATCTGCTTTTCCGCCCCATGCAGGGCGACGGAGCGCGGGACCTTGGGGTAGCCTAACTGCCGCTGCAGGGCAGCGAACATATACAGCGGGTCGCGGCCGCGGTTGGCAGCGGCAATCCGGCCTTCCTTGGCACCAAACAACAGGTTTTGCGTGGCTTGAAAATCCGGCTGTTGCAGTTGCCGGCGGCGGTCGATCTGCCATTGTTCCGAAGCGAAGTACAAGAGTTCGTTGAACTCCACCTCGCCCAGTTTGAGCCTCGTTTTGAGGATCCACTCGCTCCAGGCGGGGTCATACTGCGGGTCGCCGGCCATGGCGGTCATCCCCTTGTCGTAGCCCAGGCGGTTGCGGCTAATCGATTCAAACTGGTAGATGAACAGTCCCGGTGAGGTCGGCGTCCCCGACCGGTACTCGGCCTCGTTCTGCAGGACTTCGAGGGCGATTTTCTGATCAAATTTCGAGCGGTCTTCCTCGGCGCGGGAGATGACAAACGCCTGGAACGGCGTGAAGTAGTGGCTCAGCCGCCGCATCCCCTCCGACAGCCGCCCATTGAGCAGCACTTCGCCCTTGAGAAACTCGACCGCCATCGGCAGCCGCGTCGTGGCCAAAATCTCCTCGTGGACGGAAGACAGAATCTCCTGGGCAGGAACATTCTCGGCAATCCGTTCGCGGAACACGCGAAAGAAATAGGCCTGTTCAATGTACTCTTCGCGTTCGAGGCACGGCATGGTGATGCAGGTTCAAGGTTCAAGATGCGGGTTGAGGGGCAGCCACCGCCAGTTGCGGACCGAGGTTGGCCAGTTGCAGGAACATCTGCACGAGTGTCCGGCAGCCGGTCTGGGACTGCAGTTCTTCCAGCGTGCCCTCGTTGACCAGCTTGCCGCGGTGCAGCAGGCCAAACCGCGTGCACAGCCGTTCGGCCTCGTCCAAATGGTGCGTGCTGACGATCACCGCCTTGCCCTCCTCGCGGAGCAGGGTGATGTACTCGTTGATCACCTGACTGCCCAGGACATCCAGGCCGAGGGTCGGTTCGTCGAGCAACATCACGGGCGGGTCGTGAATGAGGGCTCGCGCCAGATGCATGCGTTGTTTCTGGCCGGTGCTCAGTGTGCCACAGCGACGGCGCAGGAATTCCTGAAGGCCCAGCAACTGGCTGAGCGAGGTCAGCCGGGCTTCCGCTGTCTCGGGCGCAACACCGTACAGGTCGGCAAAGAACAGCAGCATCTCGCGGACGCTGAGCCACTGGTACACGCCGGAACTGGCGGAAACCAGCCCCACGCGGCGCTTGACCTCATCGGGGGCGTCGGTCGAGCGGAAGCCATCAATGGCGGCCCACCCGCTGGTCGGCACCAGCATCCCCAGAATCATCCGCAACGTCGTCGTCTTGCCGGCCCCGTTCGGGCCAAGCAGACCATACACCTCTCCGGCGTTGACGGCAAACGACACATGATCGACCGCCAGCAGTTCCTCGCCCTCGGGCAGCGGATAGATTTTGGAAAGCTGCTCGACAACGATCATCGGAAACTCATTCGGAGAAACTGGCCGCTCGGGTTGGTCAGAGTGGTGCGACTGGTCACGCGGACGTGATTTGAAACAGTACTCATCCTCGATCCGCTAGTGCTATCCCGAAATCACGCGGGATCCATGATACCGAATTGTCGGGGGTGCGCCTGTTGGATATCGTGAGGCCGCACTCCGCCATCTCCACGCCGCGAGAATCGCCACATGAGAAACACTTCCCAAACGCTGACTCACATTCTGCGGTTCACCCTCAGTGGCCTGATCCTCTTCGTGCCAGTTGGCCGCACACGCGGGGACGAAAAGGCCGGCACGCAGCAGGCGGCGAAGGTCGAAATCAAGTTCGAGGTGAAGTCCCTGTTGTACCTGCCCAAGGACTACGACAAGCAGGAGAAGTGGCCGCTGGTTCTGTTTCTGCACGGCTCGGGCGAGCGGGGCGACAATCTGGAGCAGGTGAAAGTCCATGGTCCCCCCAAGCTCGTGGCCGCTGGGAAGGAGTTTCCCTTCATTCTGGTTTCACCACAATGCCGCAGCGAAAGCGAGTGGGAGCCGTCGCTGTTGCTGGGGGTGCTGGATGACCTGGCGGGCAGGTACAAGGTTGACCCGGACCGCGTGTCGGTCACTGGTCTGAGCATGGGCGGCTTTGGCACCTGGGCGCTGGCCGCCCGCGCCCCCAACCGGTTCGCGGCCATCGCCCCGATTTGTGGCGGCGGGGAGCCCCGGCTCGCGAAGCGGATCGCCCATCTGCCGATGTGGGTGTTTCATGGTGCCAAGGATCAGGGCGTTCCCTTGGAACTCTCTGAAGTGATGGTTGAGGCGGTCCAGAAAAACGGCGGCAATCCGAAGTTCACCGTCTACCCGGACGCAGGCCACGACTCGTGGACCGAAACCTACAACAACCCCGAATTCTACACGTGGCTGCTGGAACAAAAGCGTCAGCCTCCAGCCGGCAAGTGATCAGGAACGGCCCGCAGGCTGTCCATGCGAAGTGTTCGAAATCGATCACCGGACGCTTGCGCCGTGCCGCTAAATTGCTGGACGAGCGAGCCGAGCGAATCGTTCAAATTGCCTCAGGCGGCAGGTCCAGCAGATAGGCCGTCCCGTCGCGGGCGGCGAGCGCGATGCGTTTGCCGTCGGGCAGGTAGCCCCCGAAGAACAGCACCAGGGGCTTGCCCGCGGACGACTGCATCTTTTTGGTGAACAGTGGCTTGCCGGTCGCCACGTCCCACACGGTCACGGTCCCCGCATAGCCCACGGACAGGAGACGATTCCCGGCGGCGTTGAACTGGACGCGATAGATGTCATCGGTATGGCCGGAGAGAGTCTGCGTCGCCGTGCCTGTGCCAGCCTCCCAGAGATGCACTTTCTTGTCGACGCCGGCCGCGGCCACAAGCTGCCCCTGCGGTTGGAAGGCGACCGTGTAGACCGCGCCCTCACAGCCAGCGAACTGCCGCACTTCATTGAAGGTCGTCAGGTCGTACAGGCGCACCGTCTTGTCACCGCCACCGCTGAGCAGGGTCTTGCCATCGGGGCTGTATTGGACCGAGTAAACCGCCATCGGCTGGGCCGGAAGAGTCTTGGCTTCTTTTCCCGCAACCAGATCCCACAGCTTGATTGACTTGTCGTTGGAGGCCGAAGCGAGTTGCGTACCTTCGGGGTTGAAGGCGACGCCGTACACCTGCGAGCCATGGCCGGTCAGGTTGAGCGCGGGGTCGATGGTGGCCACGCTGTAGGTCCAGGCCTTCCCATCGGCCGAGGTGCAGACGGCGGTTTTTGAGTCCGGCAGGAAGGCGACGCCTGTCATGAGGCCGGCGGGGCCTTTGAGGGTTTGGGCCGCGTTGGTTTGAGCCACGGCTCCCTGTTGGGGCTGGGGCGGCACCGGCAGGTAGGCGCGAATGACCATGTCGCTGCCGGCGGCGAGCAGCTTCTTGTTGTCGGCACTGTAGGCCAGTTGTGTGACTTCGCTGGGAGTGGCGAACTTCAACTGCACCACGGCATCGTTCAAGTTCCACAGAACCAACTGCTTGTCGCTGCCTCCGCCGGCAATCTGCTGATTGTCCGGCCGGAAAGCGACCGTGTTCGCCGGCCCCATCAGGCCGGCAAAGGCTTTGACCAGGTTGCCATTGTTCACATCCCAGGTCTTGATGGTGCCATCCGTCATCGCCGTGCCATACACTCCGCCGTTCTGTGACAGGGCGAAGGCGCGCAGGCCGTCGGCGGGTGACATTCGCTGGAGACTCAGGACATTCACCGACAATTGATTGTTGGCACCGCCGGTGACGATGGTCTTGTTGTCGTTGCTGAAGGAGGCGGCGGTGACTGCCGCCGCATGGTCGATGAAATACTGCATCTGCCGCCCGGTCTTCACGTCCCAGATTCGGGCCGTCTGATCGGCACTGCCAGACACGATTTTCAGGTTGTCGGCACTGTATTGGATGGCGGTGATCGGCTGCGTATGGCCGGTCAGCGTGACCAGTGGGTTTCCATCTGAGAGCTGGTAGACGCGAATCACCTTGTCTTCGCCGCCGGTGGCGACCTGCAAACTATCGGGCGAGAGAGTGAGTGCGGTCACCGGAGTAACGGTATCAATCGACCGCACGGCCACACCATCGACGGCATTCCACACCTTGACCATCTTGTCGGCACTGGCCGTGACAATCTGCGCGCCATTGGGAGTGAACCCGACACCGCTAATCTTCCCGGTATGCCCCGCCAGCGCGCGGATCTCCGCACCATCGGCCGCGTTGTAGAGTTTCACAACACCGGTCGCGTCGCCCACCAGCACCTGGGCAAGATTCGGACTGAGGGCGACGGCCGTCACCGCTCCGGCCTGAGCGGGGAACGCCTTGACCAGCGCCCCCGTTCCCACATCATGCAGCCGCGGGGTCTTGTCGTCGGAACCGGTCAGGATCTGCGCACTATTGGAGGCCCAGGCCAGAGCCGTCACCTGCTCGGTCTGGCCCTCGAAGTTGCGGACCGCCGCGCCATCCGCCAGGTTCCACAGCTTGACGGTCTTGTCGGCACTCGCGGATGCGATCAACTGTCCATTCGGGCTGACCAGCGCGGTCGTGACTGCAGCACCATGCGCGGCGATGGGCCGCGCGGCGGGAATGGCCACGGGCCAGAATTTCACCAGGCCGTCGGCACCGGCGGAGATCAACAGCGCGTTGTTGGGATGGTACGCCAGCCCGACGACCGGTCCGGCATGCGCCCCGAGCAACCCCTGCGGCATCGCATCCTGTGGCTTCCACACCTGAATCAGCCCCGAGTCTTCACCGACCGCCAACTGCTGGTTGTCCTTGCGGAATTCCACCTTGGTCACGGGGTTGATGGCCGTCACCTCGCGGACCAGCGCACCGTCCGCCGCATTCCAAAACTTCACCTGTTTATCCGCTCCGCCCGTGGCCAGCAGCATCCCGTCCGGGCTGACCGCGACGGCACTGGCCGCTCCCGTGTGGCTGGCCACGCTCCGCACCGGGGCGCTGACCGGCACATCCCAGAGCTTGACGGTGTTGTCCTGCGACGCCGAGGCGATCTTTTTCCCATCTTTGGAGACCGCCACGCTGAGCACCAGGTTGGTGTGGCCGGTCATCGTTTTGATCGGCGTGCGGCTCGTCATGTCCCACAGCCGCAGCGTCTTGTCAAAACTTCCGGTGACCGCGTACGCCCCGTCGGGGGTGAAATCCAGCGTGTAGACCTCATCTCCATGCCCGACCAGGTTCGGCGACTCCTGCGCACTGACCACGAGGCTCAGGCTGAGACACAACACAGCGGCAACTGCGAAGCCATGCGAGGGGGAAAAAGCACGCATGCAAACTCCTTTTTCAATTGCGTGAACTCGGCACACCTGTCGCGGATCTTCGCTGACGCTCAGTCTCGATCCGCTGGCGGTGTTCCGATTTCACGCAGGGTGTTTTAATTGCGTGAAAGCGGCACACCTATCGCGGATCTTCGCTGACGCTCAGTGTCGATCCGCTGGCGGTGTTCCGATTTCACGCAGGACTACTAGATTACCCATCCTCGGCATGAACACAGTGTCATGGCATGGCGAACACATGTCAACGGTCACTTATCCGTGGCATCTCGCAGCCGTAGAATGGGCTTCATAGCCCGTGCAACGAAAGCAAACACATGAACGCAGTCGATCCAGTCCAGCGCCTCCACCAGCACCGAGCGTGGGTGAATGGCAATCTGTTGACCACCGCTGCAAGCCTCTCCGACGAGCAGTTGCGGTCGCCGTTCCAGATCGGCCAGGGTTCGATCTGGAAGTCCCTGGTCCACCTCCATGCTGCCGAATTCGTGTGGCTCGAAGCCCTGCTCGGCAATGAAGACCCACTCCTCCAAGGCGATCTGCCGGGCATGCTGCCAGGGAACCAGCAAGGTGAAGGTGGAATCACAAACCTGGACGAGCTTCGGGACAAGTGGATCGCCTTGGAACAACGGTGGAGCGGCTATTTGGCTTCGCTGACGCCAGAATCCCTCGACGAACTCGTGTACAAGAAAAGCACGAGTTACGGCCTTGGCAAACGGTACGGAACTCGCCGTGCAGACGTTCTGCTTCACGTCTGCACGCACGCTCAATACACGACGGCGCAGGTTCTCAATATGTTTCGGCAAGCGGGTGCGGACAAGCTGCCTGAGACGATGCTCATTTCACTGGCTCGCAAGGAAGCGGAGTTGTCGTGACCAAGATCCTCTTCCTTCACGGCTGGCACTCGGTTCCTGGTGGCGTCAAGCCGACCTACCTGAAGGACCACGGACACGAGGTCTTCAATCCAGCACTCGATGACGATGACTTCACGTTGGCAGTCAAGACCGCCCAGGCTGAATTCGATCAGCATCAGCCGCAGGTCGTTGTGGGAAGTTCCCGTGGCGGGGCCGTGGCGATGAACATCAAAAGCGGTGATGCCAAGCTCGTTTTGCTCTGCCCCGCCTGGAAGAATTGGGGAACAGCCAAATCAGTGAGGCCCAGCACTGTGATCCTGCACAGTAGAGCCGATGACGTGATCCCGTTTGCCGACTCCGAAGAGTTAGCCAGGAATAGCGGAGCCACTTTGATCGAAGGCGGCACGGATCACCGGCTTGCCGACCCGGAGCCGCTGGAAGCGATGTTGAGGGCGTGCGAGAACAACTGAAATGACCGCCGAAGATGTAAAGCAGAAACTCAAGTCCCTCGCCTCGCCCGACGTGGCGAAGTCATCGGTGCGTTTCTTCAAGACGGGGCCGGGACAGTACAGCGAAGGCGACATCTTCATCGGCATAAAAGTGCCGATCCTGCGCACCGTCTCTCGTGAGTTCCAGTTATTGCCCCTCGAAGAAATCGAGTCGCTCCTGAATTCACCGATCCACGAAGAACGGCACTTGGCATTGATGATCCTGGTGTTGCAAGTGGCGAAATGTGATGCTGCTTACAGGCGAGCAGCTTTTGACTTCTATCTGGAGAACACGAAGTTCATCAACAATTGGGACTTGGTGGACTGCTCCGCACCACAAGTTGTCGGCGGGTACTTGTTGGACAAATCAAGGAAGCCGCTGTTTCAACTCTCCCAATCGAAGTCCCTTTGGGAGCGCCGGATCGCCATCGTCTCGACGCAGCACTTCATTCGCCACGATGACTTCGCAGATACGCTTGCGATCAGCCAGCGACTCTTGAAGGACGAGGAAGACCTAATTCATAAAGCGGCAGGCTGGATGCTGCGGGAAGTCGGCGTTCGAGATCAAGGTGTTCTCGAAGCATTCCTCTGTCAGCACGCAGCGGCTATGCCCCGCACGATGCTGCGGTATGCCATCGAGAAGTTCCCGCCCGATAAGCGTCGTGCTTATCTCGACAAATAGCAATCGCCTTCGGACGACAACACGACGACCTTCGACCTTTGAGACGACAACTGAATAGGGCCGAATTGACAAACTACACTGTGTCGGTCACGGATGATCGTCCAACACGACAAAGCTCATGTGCATTTCGGCGTGGCGTAGGTTGAACTGCGTCCATTCGTCCTTGGAGATCATCCCGAATGCCGGGTGCATCGCTCGTTGCTCCTCGGTGTTTTGCCGAACGATGGCCTTGCGCAGTAGGGCAAGCGATTCTTCCATGCTGGTTTCCTGAGGTTGAAATCTCTTTGGAGCCTTGAATCCTGCCGGAATGGGCTTCGTCAGAAACTTCCGCTTCATGAACAAGGAAAATATCCATCGTACTGGTGTGGGCAGGACAAAGCCCGAACCGTCAATCGAGGAGTCGGTTGACTGGGCCACATGCTGCAAAATCTGTCCGAATGACCAATTCCCCAGCGTTTTTACTTTGGTCTTTGCAAGTTGTTCGGCATCGGCAAGCAGGTCCGCATAGGAGTCGTATTGAACCTGTCTGCGGCCTTGCACTTTAGATGTTTTGACGGGCATCGGTCATGCTCCTTCGTTGTTGATTGAGTCGAGCAGTTCAGCAAGATGCTGAATGGTTTGGTTCCAACCCGGCCTGAACATCGGGATGTAGTCTTCGGGCAACTTCTCATGCGTGATGATCAGCCGAGTTCCGCTATGAACGTCTTTGAGTTGCCATGTCACAAAGGTGTGCACGTTGGCGTGAGGATCAGGCGGTTCCCATGTCCATGTAAACTCGACTGATTCATTTTGCACGATCTTGAGAAACTGCCCATTCACTTTCGAGATCGTTCCGTCAAGGAATTGATAGCGGAAGCGATACCGTCCCTTCACGGCGAAGTCGAACTCGTCAATCGTCAGTACGACATCTCGACGAGGAAAAAACCAACGCTGTACAAACTTCGCATCGCTCATCGCTTGAAACACAAGTTCACGCCGGGCAGTAAACTCTCGAATCATCTTGTTGCGAGGGCCAGAAAAAGGGGTCATTGTTCTCCCTCCTCTTCCATCTGATCCAGCAATTCGCCAAGCGAATCGAGTGAGTTTTCCCAAAACTTTTGATGGCGTGCGATCCAGTCCTGCGCTTCCTTCAGGGGCTTCATAACCAGTTTGAAGCGGTGAACCTTCCCTTCGACGAGACGTGAAACAAGTCCCGCATCCTCCAAAACTCGAATGTGTTTTGAGGCCGTTGGTTGGGCGATGGGAAAAGGTGTTCCCAATTCCGAAGCTGTGCATTCCCCACGCTTCGCCAAGAGTGAGAGCATCTTGCGGCGAGTGGCATCACCGAGGGCGTGAAACGTCCGGTTGAGCTGCGCTTGCGAATGCATAGCCATGTGGCTATATTATGCCGGGCAGCGCCGAGAGTCAACCCTAGGGCATGAGATGGTCACGTCCTTTACCCCCGAACCTCTGACGTTCACCCGCTTCTTCAAACAGCCTCCGGCAGTCGTCTTTGACGTTTGGACGAACCCGAAAATGATGGGACTGTGGTTTCGTCCCAGCGAAGAAATCACGCATCCGTTCCTGACGGTCGATTTGCGCGTAGGCGGCACGTTGCATGTGGCATTTCAAGGGCCAAACGGTGAGGTCGATGTTCTGAGGGGCGAATTCCTCGAAGTCACGCCGCCGCATCGGCTCGCCTATTCATGGGCCCGGGAACCGCCCAACGAACACGCTGGAATTCCATCGGTCGTCACCGTTCAGTTCAACGAAAAGGACGGCGGGACAGAGTTGTTGCTCTGTCACGCGATTTCGGATTCCGGCATGACGGAGCACCACTCGCTTGGCTGGCGCGGAGCCTTGATGCTGCTCGACAGGTTCATGGCTGCATTCGTGAAAGACACGCTGAACTCGGGAGAATGAAGTGAAGCGTGAACTCTCAAAGATCGTACTGGGAACGCTCGGCTATCTCGTGGTGACGTTTCCCCTCGCATACCTGTGGCATCGGGTCGTGTTCAAGTCCACTTATGACTCGCTGGGATACATCACTCGTGACGAACCGATTGTGGCGTTTGGCTTCGGGGCGATTCTGCTTCAAGGGATCTTGTTGGCGGTGATCTATCCGAGGCTTTGCCGGGGGAAGTCATTGGTGGGCGGCGCTTTGTACTTTGCGGTCGTCATGGGCGTTTTCCATTGGACGACGCATGTCCTGGCGGACGCCGCCAAACACAAGCTGACTTCGCTTCCCGTGTGGTTTGGAATTGAAACGCTGTACCTCACCGTCCAGTTCATGCTGGCCGGATTTCTATTCGCAGCCGTGAATCACACTGCACC
>JAKFUF010000183.1 GCA_021732845.1 Planctomycetaceae bacterium
CCACAAACTCGCACTTCAACCCTGTCCCAGGTAAGACCATCAACTGGAGAGCCGGATGCGGGAAATCCGCCAGTCCGGTTCGGAGGGAGGGGGGAGCCGAAACCAATCGGCCCTCCCTACCCCTATCCGCCGCGTCGCCCGCAAGCTGAACGTCGTCCTCTCTCGAACATCGCAAAGTTGCCGAGTCACTCCGTGACTCGAACCCGGCCGGAGTGGCTGGGCGACTTTGAGACTCATCGGAGAGCTTGTGCCCTGCCGCTGTCTGTGAGTTGCAAGCCGTCGAGGAAGCCACGATGCGAGTCACGGAGTGACTCGACTACTTTGTGTTGCCAGACGTTCGCGTTCTTTGGCGAAGAAAAAGACGACTTTGTGCCGCTCCGCACACTCAGCCTTGCCTCAGCGGATTCGAGCCTTTGCACGACGTCGACCGGCGGCACCCACCCGTAGTGCATAGGCCTGGCACCACCGAGGTAAACACGGTGGGGAGCCAAAAATATCACAACCTTTGCTTGGCGGACGCTCGCGGATACCTGGATGCTCGTGGCTCCGGTGCAAAACGGCAGCACAAAACGATAGACTGCCCGTGCGTCGCTTCGCACTGCATCTGTTGTCCGCCGTCTGGAGAGCTTCATGATCGACCGCGCCGTTCGGAACGCCATGCTGGGGACGCTGGGGTTCTTGCTCCTGCTGGGAACACAGGCCGCCATCAGTGCCCAGGAGATCGACTTCGAAGGCGTCACCGAAAAGCAGGTCATGATCCCGATGCGGGATGGCAAAAAGCTGTCCGCGTACATGTATTTCCCGCCAGGCGATGGCCCCTGGCCAGTGCTGTACGAGCAGCGGTATGCCGACCTCAAGGGGGTCGAAACCCGCAAGTCGTTCGCGCGGCTGGCCAAGGCAGGCTACGTGGTCTGCGGCGAAAACTTCCGCGGCGCGGGCCTGTCCGAAGGCACCTGGGTGGGCTACCGGGCTCTGGGCTGGGGCGAACTGCAGGACGGCTATGACACTGTCGAGTGGCTTGCCAAGCAGCCCTGGTCCACGGGCAAGATTGGCACATTCGGGAGTTCGCAGGCGGGCTTCGCGCAGAACTTTCTGGCCGTCACGCGGCCGCCGCATCTGACAGCGCAGTACATGATCGACACTGGGCTGAGCCTGTTTCAGGAAGGCTACCGGATCGGCGGAGCCACGAAGCCGATCCGCTTCAAGGGGATGGCGGCGGTGTGCCGCGTTCCCTCGGACAACGACAAGCTGATGGCCGAGTGGTTCTCGCATCCGCATTACGACGACTACTGGAAGGACGAAGACTGCTCGCTGCACTTCGACAAGATGAATGTCCCCTGCTTCACGATTGGAAGCTGGTACGACTTCATGTGTGTCGGCTCGGTCGACAGCTACGTCGGGCGGCAGCACAAGGGCGGTTCAAACTCGCGCGGCAAGCAGACGCTGCTGATCGGCCCGTGGCTCCATGGCCGCTACAACAAGGACAGCAAAGTCGCCGAGATGCAATACCCCGACAACGCGGCGTTCCCCGTCGAAAAGCACCTCATCCAGTACTTCGACCACCACTTGAAGGGGATCGCGAATGAGATCCCGCAGGCCCCGCCGGTCAGTTACTACGTGATGGGAGCGATCGGTGAGGAAGGACCGGGCAACGTCTGGAAGACTGCCCAAGACTGGCCGATTGCCGCCAAGGAAGTCCCGTTCATCCTGCATGCCGGTGGCAAGCTTTCGACCGCGGCCAACACCGCCGATCCGGCTTCCCCTGAAGGCTCATCCAGCATTCTTTCCGACCCCTTGAAACCGGTGGAGATCCCCGCCACCCGTGGCTTCCCCGGTGCGGGCGATGCCCGCAAGGTCGAGGCCCAGAAGGAAGTGTTGACGTTCACGACTGAGCCACTGGCTGAGCCACTCGAGTGGACGGGAAAAGTCCGGGCGGAACTGGAAGTGGCGTCGACCGCCAAGGACACGGACTTCATCGTCCGCGTGACCGATGTGTATCCCGATGGCCGGTCGATTTTGATCATCGACATGATCCGGCGGGCGCGGTATCGCGGCGGATTCGACCATGAGGAATTTCTGGAACCCGGCAAGCCCGCCAAGATCGCCTTCGATGTCGGCTGGCTGAGCCAGGTTTTCAACCGCGGCCACCGCATCCGCGTCACGGTCCTCAGCACGGGCTCTCCGTTCTACGAGCCGAACCCCAACACCGGAGAGCCACTGACGATCGAGCCACCGGAAAGGACGTTCGTGGCGAAGAACACGGTGTTCCACAACAAGGTGCTGAGTTCGCGGATCATTGCCCCGGTGGTTGCGGCGCCGGCGAAATAGCGGTGTCGTGCCGCCGTCACCCCATGCCGGGTGACGGCGCGCGTGGCTGCCGTCATGTCATGTAAATGCCCGGGCCATCGGTTATCATCCCCGGCGCGAGTCCCTTCTATCCCAAGGAGCACCTGATGAATCTGCAGCGCAGAACATTTCTCAAGCAGACGGCGGCGATTGGAATCGGGGCCTTCGTGGCGAACAGCGCCAGGATTCTGGTGGGCGACGAAACTTCGGCGAATGAAAAACTGAACATTGCCAGCATCGGGGTCGGCGGCAAGGGCGGCAGCGACTGCAGCCACGCCGGCGCGCTGGGCAACATGGTCGCCATCTGCGACATTGACGAGAACACGCTCAACTCCAAGGGGAACGAGTTCAAGGACGCCAGGAAGTATTTCGACTTCCGCGCCATGCTCACGGAGATGGGCGACAAGATCGACGCGGTCACCGTCAGCACGCCCGACCACACGCACGCCGCCGCCGCGGCGATGGCCATGAACATGGGCAAGCATGTCTATTGCCAGAAGCCACTGGCGTGGTCGGTGCTTGAGTGCCGCGTGCTGCGAAAGCTGGCCAAGGAAAAGAAGGTCTCCACCCAGATGGGGAACCAGGGCTCGGCCGAAAGCGGGCTGCGCCGTGCCGTGGAAATCATTCAGGCCGGAGTGATTGGCAACGTCACCGAGATTCATGTCTGGACCGACCGTCCCGGCAAGTATTGGCCGCAGGCCCCAAATGTCGTGTCGCGGCCGACCAAGACGATTGAAGTTCCCAAGCACGTCCACTGGGACGAGTGGCTCGGGCCCGCACCGTTTCGCCCCTACGGTGGGAACCGGGTGTACCACGCCTTCGCCTGGCGCGGCTGGTGGGACTTCGGCACGGGTGCCTTGGGCGACATGGCCTGCCACACCGCCAACATGGCGTTCCGGGCCGCCAAGCTCGGCCTGCCGGCGCACATTTCGGCGGAGTCGGGAATTGTGAATCCCGAGACATTCTGTGGCTGGGCCAAGATCACCTACGAGTTCCCCTCGCGTGAAGGCCTGCCTCCCTGCAAACTCACCTGGTATGAAGGCAACAAGGACGGCCAGCGTGTGCTGCCCGACCCCAAGCTGTTGTACGGCCAGACCCCTCCCGGCAGCGGCCTGCTGCTGGTGGGTGAGAAGGGGACGCTGTATTCGCCCAATGACTACGGGGCGAGCTACAAGCTGTATCCGGAAGAAAACTACCGCGACTACAAGGGGCCGGAAGAGACGATCGCCCGCAAGGACGATCGCAGCACGGACGAATGGATGAAGTTCGAGTGGCTCCGCGGCGCCAAGGGCGGCCCCGCTCCGTATTCAAACTTCGAGATCGCCGGGGCCCTGACGGAATCAATGATCCTGGGCAACATCGCGGTCCGCACCGGCCGCGCGCTGGACTACGACGCCGAGAAGATGGCATTCACCAACCAACCCGAAGCCGACCAGTTTTTGAGCCGCCCGTATCGCGAAGGCTGGGCACTGCACGGGGAGGAACTGCTCAAGCGCTCGTAGTTTCGTCCGTGGAATGGGCTTCCCAGCCCGTTCACGAGCGACTTACGCTCTCTGGATCATCGCCCGCGGGTCTCGTCGAGATCCGCGGGCATCTTTTTTTTGGCCTGGAGCGACTCCTCGCCTGCCGGCGCGGCCACTGGTATCATCGCCGCGTGTCGTGGCTCGGCCCTTCGAATCCCTGGGAGAGAACTCTTGCACACTCGATACAGTCATCGCTTCACTGGCAAACTTCTTCGCGGACTGGTCCCCGCCCTCCTCTCACTGGTCGTCTTTGCCCGCCTCGGCAGTGCCGCTGACTGGAGTGAAGAGCAGATTTCGAAGCTGCCCTCGGGCGAAACGGCGGTCAGGCTGTTCAACGGCAAAGACCTTACCGGCTGGGAGGGGCTCACGGACAAGTATTTCTCCGTGGTGGATGGCGTGATCGTCGGCAAGAACGCCCAGGAGAACGCCCCGAAGTCCAGCACGTATCTGCTCACCAAGCAGAAGTTCCGCAACCTGCGGCTCATTTTCGAAAGCAAGCTCGTCACCAGCGAAATGCACTCCGGCATCGCGCTGTGGGGCAAGGCGATCACCAAGGACGAGGGGCCGTTCACCTACCAGGGCCACCTGGTGATGTACCCCTCCGGCTACGGGTACTATGACCTGTTCCGCCGCAACAGCGTGTTTCAGGACACACTGGGCGTGGCTCGCCGCGTCGGCAAACAGCACGACTGGAACCGGATGGAAATCCTGGCGATCGGCAACCGCATTCGCCATGTGGTGAACGGCCAGCTCGTCGCCGACTGGTCCGATCCGCAGCCGGAACTGTGCGAAACCGGCCCCATCGGCCTGCAGTTGCACTCCAATACGGTTCCACAGGAAATGCAGTGGCGGGGCCTGATTCTCACCGAGAACCCGCAGGACCAACTGGTCACCGCCACCGACCGCGACGCCGGCCTGATTGCCGACGGGAAGCCGGCCGAATCGGGGATGGATGCGGAGTCCCTGAAGAAGATTGACGCGCGGCTGGCCCAACTGGCAGAAGAAAAACATTTCGCCGGCGCGGTGACCCTGGTCGCCCGCCGCGGCCGGGTGGTGCATGTCGCCGCCGCGGGCAAGGCCGACATCACGACCGGCCGGGCCATGGCAAAGGATACCGTGTTTGCCATCGCTTCGATGACCAAGCCGATCACCGCCGCCGCCGTGCTGATCCTGATGGACGAAGGCAAGCTCAAGCTGGACGATCCAGTCTCGAAGTACCTCCCCTCGTTCAAGGAAGCCAAGGTCACCGGCGGCAAGACGCCCGCGCGGGAGATCACCATTCGCGACTGCCTGATGCACACCAACGGCCTGGTGAGCGACCAGCGGAATGTCGGCACCCTGGCGGAGACCGCGGAGATGCTGGCCAAGACGCCGCTGGCGTTCGATCCGGGTTCGAAGTGGCAGTACGGGCCGGGGCTCAGCGTGGCCGGCCGGGTCGTGGAAGTGGTTTCGGGAAAGTCGTTCGACCAGTTCTTGAATGAACGGATTTTCCAGCCACTGGAGATGAAGGAAACCACCTTCCACCCCAATGCCGATTTGCAGAAGCGGCTGGCCCAACTGTATCAGCCCACCGCCGACAAGAAGGATCTGCAACCCGGCAACCACTGGCTGTTCGATGTCTCGCCTGAAATCTCGCCGAACCCCTCGGGCGGCCTGTACTCCACGGCGGGCGACCTGGTGCGGTTCTACCAGATGGTGCTCAACGGCGGCGACCTGAACGGCAAACGCGTGCTCTCCGCCGACGCCGTGAAGCAGATGACCTCCGTGCAGAGCGGTGAACTCTCCGTGGGCACGCCGGGCGTGGCTTGGGGCCTGGGCTTCAGCATCATTCAAACGCCCCAGGGGAAGGACCCCGCCAAGACCTTCGCCGCCGGTGCCTACGGCCACGGCGGAGCGTTTGGAACCCAAGGCTGGATCGACCCGCAGCGCGAGATGATCGTGGTCTTTATGATCGCCCGCCAGAACTTTTCAGGCGGCCCCGACCTGCGGGGAGAGATGGTTCGCCTGGCTTTGGAGGCCAACCGCAATTGAAGCATCAAGGATTTGACGGAGTGCCGGGGACCGTCGTCCCCGGCACTTCGCTTTTATCGAGCTTCAATGGTGTGAACGTAACTGTTGCCCGCAGCCCTGAAAAAAGTGGTTCTCCCTCTCGTTCCCTAAGACGGGCCTTCGGTCAGCATCTGGAAGCGTGCTTTTGGGACAGGATTGGAAGGATGAGAAAGGATCAGCAAGGATGATTTCATGGAACGCCGGCACAAACAGATCCTTAGGATCGCGGCAACAATAACAGGGTGAAGTTGCTTGGGATGGACGCCGATTGAGGGCAGATTCATCAGCCGGCACGCGTTAGCGCGCGTTAGCGTCCGGTTCGTGGCGTTGGCGTCTTCCGATCATCCTCCAACCGGGGGCTAAGGCCGGCTAAGGCCGGCTAAGGCCCTCCGGCTCATTGGCTGTGCGGCTCGTTAAAAATCGACAGTTATTCCTGCCGCCGTCCTTACCTGATCTTGTCCACCTGAGGGGCCCGACTTTTGTCGGAGACCTCCAATTTGAGATCCAACTTTTGTGAGCATCGACAAAAATAAAATCGTGTCCGGCTCGGGGGCCGTTTGTGACCTAGGATTGTGGAGAGCCACGGTTCCGCGCGGGCGGTCTTCGTGGCATGCAACCTTGTCACGCACCCGGTTCCAGGATCAGAAACGTGAAAGCTCTCCACAATTCCGCACGCTCGCGGGTCGGCCGGCCCGCGCAGAAAGAAGGTCGCCGCGGGGCTGCGCTCGTCGAAATGGCGATTGTGCTGCCGATTTTCGTGACTCTGCTGCTGGGCATGATCGAATTTGGGCGGGCCCTGATGGTGGGCCAGCTCGTCACCAATGCGGCGCGTGAGGGCGCGCGGGCGGCCATTGTCGATGGCAGCACGAACACCTCCGTTTCCGACGATGTGAAAAACTTCCTCGCCTCCGCCACGGGCACCGCCGCCAGCAATGTGACGGTCAGCATCACCGTGAATGGCACAGCCAACGGCAACGTGGCGACGGCGACCGCCAAGCAAATGATCACCATTGATGTCTCAATCCCCTTCAGCAAGGTCAGCTATCTTCCCGCGACCTATCTGAAGAACGCCACCCTCAGTGGCAAGGCGGCCATGCGCCACGAATGAGACGGGTTCAGCCTTACTTGAAGAACACCCGCTCGGCCGTTTTCGTCAGGATCCATTCCTTGTCGGCCGGCTTCAGGAAATCGAGCCCCTTCAGAATCAGGTCGATCGACTGCTGATACGTCTGGTCGACGACCTGGAACGGGCAGTCGGTGGCCCACATCAGCCGTTCCGGGCCGAAGGCGTCATACACGCGGCGGATCAGCGGGGCCAGGTCAAGGTACGGTGGCTTCTTTTTGCCCAAGGCATAGAACGCCGAAACCTTGACCGTGACCTCCTTGAATTTGGCCATGCCGCACAACAGGTCGACATCGGCATCGGTGATGGTTCCCGAAGTGCCAATCCGACACAGGTGATCGATCACCACCGGAGTCTCTGGGTGCTTCTCGCACGCCTTGCTCAGGGCTGGCAGGGCATTGGTATCGATCAGGCAGCACATGTTCAGCCGCTCCTTCGCGCCGGCGGCGAACATCGTCTGCAGTCCGTCGGAGTCGAGCCACCGCTCGACCGGCTGGTCCTTGGGATAGATGCGGAAGCCACGCACGCCCAGCGCCTTGAGCCGCTTCATCTCAACATCGGGATGCGGCGCATGCTGGTCGATGACGGCCACGCCGGAAAACTGCCCCGGAAACCGCTTCATGCAGTCGAGCATGTAGCTGTTGTCGTGCCCATAAAACGACATCTGAATCAGCACGACCCGGTCGACCCCCGAGGGCTTCATCTGCGCCTGGAGTTCCTCGACCGTGAAGCTGGCCGGCTCCATGTTTGCCCGGCGAAAGCCCGGTGCCAGCGGGTAATGGGCCGTGTCGGGAGTCCAGACATGCGAATGGGCATCGATATAGTGCATTGCCATTCCCCGCGGGCAGCCAGCCGTGCCCTGATGACGAATTGAAGAAACCGGTCGCGATCGTGTCTTGGCACTCTATTCCAAATGGGCGGACTTTTGAACCGAAGCGTCGTGTTGGCATTCGCCGACGAAGTTCCGCAGATGCACAGTGGTCGGCTGAAGGGTGGGGTCAAAGATGTTAGACTCTCGGCTGCTCGCGCCATTGATGACAAGGACCGCGGATGATTCGCACTATTGAAATCAAGAATTTCAAATCGATCCCGGACTTGACCTTGGATCTGGGCCGCGTGACGGTCTTGATTGGTGCGAACGGCTGCGGCAAAAGCAATGTTCTTGAGGCGATCGCATTGGCCTCCGCTGCCGCTGAAGACAAAGTGGACAACGAATTCCTCGTCGCCCGGGGCATCCGGATGACGGACACCCGCTTTATGCATTCTGCATTTCCATGTGGTTCCACCGATTCGATTATCGGGATTTACTGCAAAGGTGACAAAGATGTGCAGTTCAACTGTGAACTGCTATCGGACCCTAATTCGTCATACCCAAAATTGGTGCAGAGTCTTCCGCTTAAGATGATGCTTTTGACGGACTTCACCACGCATCCGATGTTTGATGACGAACCTCGCAAGAGGTCCGAACTTCTGGCATCGTTACGGGACGGTTTCAACGGCCGGGCCGCCATGGCGAGTTTTCTCATATTTGCCCCTGAGAACTCGTCCCTCCGTACCTTCCAAGCCGAAGGCCAGGTTCTCCCACTGGGCATCAAAGGCGAAGGTCTCTTTGCCCATCTCAAGGCATTGAGCGGACCACACCAAGATCGGTTGGCTCAAATTCAAGAGAGCCTCAAGCTGATTGATTGGTTTGAGAGCTTCGAGATTCCGGAAGATCTCGGTTATGGCGAGCGGAGCATTCGAATTCGCGATCGATTTCTCGTGACAGACGCCCGTTTCGACCAGCGAAGTGCGAACGAAGGGTTTCTGTTTCTGCTGTTTTACCTCACGCTACTCGTGAGCCCCGAAGCTCCGCGGTTCTTCGCGATCGACAACATCGACACATCTCTCAACCCCAAGCTGTGTGTGGCGCTGATCCAACAATTGGTTGTGCTGGCCAGGCAGCATGACAAACAGCTCATTCTGACCACGCACAACCCAGCGATTCTCGATGGGCTTGACCTGCATGACGGCGAACAGCGGTTGATTGTCGTAGACCGGAACAAACAGGGTCACACTCGAGTCGGACGTGTCGAGGCACCGAAAGTGAGTCCAGGGCAGGTGCCTGTGAGCTTGTCCGAAGCATTTTTGCGTGGCTATATCGGTGGCTTGCCCAAGAATTTTTGACGATCACAAGGGGTGCCGCGTGAGCAGCTTTGGAATTATTGCCGAAGGCGCGACAGATCAACTGGTGATCGAGAATCTCTTGCTGGGATACTTTGAAGACGGCCCTGAGGAACCAGAGGTCCGCTTCATCCAGCCGCCACGTCCGTTAAGCACCGCCCCCGGTGGCTGGACGCACGTCTTCAATTGTCTGAAGCGCAAGGACTACGAAGGGGCTTTGCAATTTAACGACTACCTCGTGGTACAGATTGACACCGACGTTCAAGAAGAACCTGGCTTCGACGTTCCAAAGCGTGCGGGAGGCAGGGAATCGACGGTTGAAGAGCGCGTGTCGCAGGTCATCGAACGTCTCAAACGTGAAATCGACCAAGCCTTTTTGAACGAGAATCAAGCAAAACTCCTCTTTGCCATCAGCGTCGATTCGATTGAGTGCTGGCTGCTTCCGCTGCTGTACACGGAGAAGAAGGATGCTAAGAAGGCCGGAAAGACAACTGGTTGTCTGGATGCGGCGAATCAGAAGCTACGCACGTTGAATCAGAACGCCCTTGGGACACCCGAAAAAAAGTTCCCTGACGCCTACGAACGAGCTTCGCACGGCTTCTTGAAACGTAAAACTCTGCTGGCAGTTCGAGCCAAGAACCCCAGCTTGGACTTGTTCATCCATGAACTCGATGCGTTGCAGGCCCGCATCGGCTCAATTTCGCCGACTCCTTCTCCAATCACCAACAACGCCGACCCATCTCGCCCGCTCGACTCGTGACGGTCATGACACGGATGATTTCCGTAACCGGTACGCCGTCACCACGCTGACCGGAGGATCTCTTCCAGTTCCGTGACCGTGGCCGCGCGGGGGTTCACGCGCATGATCCGTTTTACGGCGAACGCTTTTTCGGCGAAGACGGGCAACTGCTCCGGGGTGACGTGGAGGTCGCGGAGGCGGGCGGGGATGCCGATGTCCTGTTTGAGCTGTTCGACGGCGGCGATGCCCAAGTTGGCGGCGTCGAGTTCCGACAGGCCGGCGGTGTCCTCACCCAAGAAGCCAGCAATGCGGGCGAAGTGCGGCACGCGGGCGGGCAGGTTGAACCGCATGACGTAGGGCAGCAGGCAGCCGTTGCCCGCGCCGTGCGAACAGTGGACGGCACCGCCGATCGGGTATTCGAGGGCGTGAACCGCAGCCACGCCAACGTTGGAGAAGGCCATGCCGCCGAGGGTGGCCCCCAGGGCCATCGCCTCACGAGCGGCGAGGTTGGTGCCGTCGGCCACCGCCTGCCGCAGGTTGGCGGCGATCAGGCGGATCGCCTTTTCCGCGACCATGTCGCCAAACGGGTTGCGGCCCTGATAGGCCGACCGCTCGCCGGGCGGCAGGGGGAACACTTCGTTATCGACTGCGGTATAGGCTTCGATGGCATGCGTCAGGGCATCGATCCCGCTGTCGGCAGTGACTTTGGGCGGGCAGCTCAGCGTCAGCAGCGGATCGACCACCGCCGCGGCGGGTCGCAGGAAGTTGCTCAGGACGCCGACCTTCATCTGGCGTTCCGTATCCGTCAGCACGGAGGAGGCCGAGACTTCTGAACCCGTTCCCGCCGTCGTGGGCACGCAGATCAGTGGCAGCACGGGGCCGGGGATCTGGTCATCGCCCAGGTAACTCCGGCAGTCTCCCCCATGGGCCAGGACCGTGGCGACAATCTTGGCCAGGTCCATATTGCTGCCGCCTCCCAGGCCGATGAGCGCCTGTGGCGGCGACCGGCGGGCATACGACACGCACTCCTCGGCCAGCGCGATCGAGGGCTCTGGAGCCCCGCCATCGAAGACGTCAAAGGCGATGCCCGCGTCACGGAGGGGCACGCACAACTTCTCCAGCAGGCCAGCCCGGACCAGAATCTGGTCGGTGACAATCAACACCCGCTGCGCCGCCAGCCGGCGGGCAATCTCGCCGAGTTGAGCCACCGCGTTCTGGCCAAAACAGAGTGTTCCAGCCGAGTGAAATGTCCACGTCGTTCGCATGGTGGGCTCGCTGCGGTACTAAGGACCAGGCAAAGAAAAATAGCACCCTTCAAGATGCTGACCGAAGGCCGGTCTTAGGCAACGAGAAGAGAACCACGAATTTTCACGAATCAGACGAATGGTACGAATGGCAACGAGCAGGATTTCATCGCCCGCGAAGCCATGCCGGTTGATCATTCGTGAAATTCGTAAGATTCGTGGTTATTTGATGACCGTACGATTCCCGCACCGTTTTGCCAGGCCTGTCGACTTCACCACCAACTTGATTCGTTGTCCTGATGGCGTTCGCTGCCGGAGAGGGAGACAAATGTCACAGTGATTGTGGCTGCGATCCCGAATGGCCTTGCGAGGCGTGGTTCATCTTCCGCACGAACATTCGTGGCTCACGGACGATTAAACATCATCTCCACCACCTTGTCGCCCACGAGCGTGAAATTCACCCGCAACTTCCCATACGAGAGCATGACTGTCCCCTCGGCCTCCTCCTGAGATTCCGGCTCACCGTAGGCCTTGATGATCTCCGCCTTGGTCGCGCCCAACGTGATCCCCTTGTCGGTCTTCCCGCCGAAATCCCGCACACGCGTGGCACTCGCCTTTTGCGAAGTACACATCACCAGCAGCAGCCCCATCTTCGGGCTCACATGCAGAAACAAGCCACGCGATCCATAGTTCAAAATCGCCAGTCCACCGGGCACTGGTTCATTCACCGAGTCCGGCTTCCCCAGGACTTTTTCCACCTCGTCGCGTGACACCCGGAACTTCAGGGGACCAATCCCCACAAGCGGCGTCACCACCAGGTTCTTCAGATCCGGCTCGGTCGGTGCATCGGGAAAGTTGGCACTCCCTGTCGTCTTGACCTGATACCCGCCCGGAGCCTCGAATGCGAACAGTTTGGGATCCAGTGGCTCATCGAATTTGAACTCATCCACGATCAATTCGACCGGCCCGTCCTTGTCACTCTCGTCCACCGCTTCGATCCGCACCGGCAGCCGCGTTGCGGCATCTGCCCACACCGTTTGCTCCGCCTCCTCGACCTTGACTACGAATCCGAGCACGTCCCTGCCATCGATCTTCTTCGCTGGCAGGGCTTTCGCCGTCGTGTCCTGCGGCAGGCCCTTGATGATCTCATACAGATTGGCCGGCGGCACCCGCACCCCCTCCATCAGCGTCGCCTGACGCTCCTTTGTCTGCACATGCATCTGGCGATGCTTGGTCGCATCGATCACTGTGTAGCTGCCATCCGCTTCGTCAAATCGGGACCGTCCGTCACCGAGAATCTGGCACCGTGAGATATCATCGGGCTTCCCCTTCTCCCGGATCACCTGCCGGCAGGTCAACGACCGGTGCGACTCCATCGCGGCCCGCACCTCGCTCCACCCCGCCGCGGCCTGTGGCTCGGGCAGCAGCAGCCAGGCTGCCAGCAACGCCGCCACCGTTGCCAATGAACTGCACGCGACAACCAATCGTTTCCACATGGTCTTGTTGCTCCATAATGAGGGACGGGCAGCCGGTTGAGCCAGCGCCGCCCGGACGCGATGCAACGCTCGCTGCGTCGACTCCGGCGACGGCTGCACCTCTCCCAGCCGGTTCAGTTTCAACTGCAGATCGTCATTCGGGTCGTTCACGGCAACACCTCGGAGCGTGGGCTTGAGCCCACAAATTGCGGCCACGCTGATCGGCGGGTGGGCTGAAGCCGGCTGAAGCCCACGTTGTTACACACAAGCTCGGCAGAACTGCGGACAATGGCAGAAACAGCGGGCGGTGTTCAGCAGGGTGACGCGGCGGGAGGGCGAAGCTCCTGCTGAGCCGCGGTGCACGGTTCGCGTTGATTCCTTGCATCAGTCCCTTCATCAAGCGTCTCAAAAATCACCCTAAATGACCGGGTCTTGCGTTGCTCGCGGCTCGGCAGGAGCCTCGCCCTCCCACCACGTCGCGCGACAATTGCAAACGGGCCTTTGCCCCGAAAGTTTGTGTAACCACGTGGGCTGAAGCCCACGCTACGATTTCCGATCCTCCGGCTTCAGCAACGCCCGCAGTTCGCTCACCCCCTTGTGGCACAGCGCCCGCGCCTGATGCTCCGTCTTCCTCAGTGCGGCGGCGATCTGTGCATACTCCTGATGCTGCAGGTATCGCAGCACCAGGCATTGCCGCGTCAGGTCCGAGACCAGCTCCATCGCGTCCAGGATCCGCTCCAGCTCCTCGGATGCGACCAACCGATCGAGCGGTGCCCGGTCTCCTTGGGCTCGATCCTCAACCAGTGGCTCAAACTTCTGCTGTCGCCGCCGCCAGTCAAACGCCAGATGAATCGCCGTCCGAAACAGGTAGGCCTGGGGATTCTCCGCCGCTGCAAAGCTCTTCGAGTCCCGCAGCTTGAGGAACACGTCCTGCAGCAGGTCCTCGGCTGCGCCGGACCGCAATGTCAGCCGGGTCAACAGCGCGTGCAGCTCCGCGCCATGCGCATCAAGCATGCTCAGCAGCCGGTTTGACTCTGGCCCCACCGTCATCTCCTTTGCAGCATCCATCAGTAAGACGCCCCCCGACCTCCCAGCGCAACCGAATCCGCGGCTTTTCTGTCGAAATCGACCTCAAGGTCCTCCACAGTCCGGCGGGGGACAGATCCAATCGAAAATCCTTCTTCGAAAATCGAGAATCCCCCCTCGTTTCCCGCAGGTTGCCGCTCAGCTATAGTGTCCCTTCCCCCTGCTGATGAACTTCGCGAGATGCTTAAGATGGCGACAGAACAAGTGCTGATTGACGGTGCCTGGGTCAACTCTCAGGGAACCAAGACTTTTCAAGCGGTCAATCCGGCGACGAAGGAACCGCTGCCAGAATCCTATCCGGTCAGCCCGTGGAGCGAGGTGAGCCACGCGATTCAGGCGGCGTCGCGGGCGGCGGCAACGGTGCGGCAGTGGCCCGGCGAGCGGTTCGCCGCATTCCTCACGAGCTACGCGGACAAGATCGACGCGCAGGCGGCGGACTTGGTGGCGATCGCCAATCAGGAAACCGCGCTGCCCAAGGAGCCACGCCTGGCAAAGGCAGAACTGCCGCGGACGTCAGGCCAACTGCGACAAGCTGCGGCTGCGGCCCGCGATGCGACCTGGACGCGGCCGATCATCGACACGGCCAACAATTTGCGGTCGATGTTCGGACCGATCGGTCCGGTGGTTGTGTTTGGACCCAACAATTTCCCCTTCGCCTTCAACGGCATCTCTGGCGGCGACTTCGCCGCAGCCGTGGCTGCCGGCAATCCGGTCATCGCCAAGGGCCATTCCTCGCATCCTGGCACCACGCGGCGGCTGGCGGTCCTCGCCCAGCAGGCGGCGGCAGAAACGAACATGCCGCCCGGCTTCGTGCAGCTCGTTTACCGGACCGAGCATGCCGACGGCGAGAAGCTGGTGTCGCATCCGCTGATGGGAGCCACGGGCTATACCGGAGCGCGGGCGACCGGGCTGGTTTTGAAAGCGGCGGCCGACCGAGTCGGGAAACCGATTTATCTCGAACTGTCGAGCATCAATCCCGTCTGCATTCTGCCGGGAGCCCTGGCGGAACGCTCCGCGGCGCTGGTCGACGAGTTCACTGGCAGTTGCCTGATGGGCACCGGGCAGTTCTGCACGAACCCCGGCCTGGTACTTCTGCTGGCAGGTGAGGCGACCGAGACTTTCGTGGCGGGCGTGAAGGCGAAGTTCGAAGCCGCGCCTGTGGGCACGCTGCTGGGTGAAGGAGTGTTGAAACACTTGGAAAGCGGCGTCAAGGCGATCCAGGCCGCCGGCGCGGAACTGTTGGCAGGGGCCGCCACCG
>JAKFUF010000168.1 GCA_021732845.1 Planctomycetaceae bacterium
GAAGGCGCTGACCGACTCGCTCATCAAACATGTGGTGGGGGATCGTCCCGACAGGGTCGAACCCCGGGCAAGAAAACGCCGCCCCAAGCCCTTCCCGAACTTGACTGAGCCCCGCACCAAGGCCCGACAACGCCTTACACGTCAGCGCGTCGTGCCAAAGCATTAACCCCCCATAAGATCGGTCCGATTAAGTGCCATTCGACTGAAGTCCACAACCAAGTTGCCGGCTCGTCATGGCCGTGTCGGCTCAAGCCGACGCTACGAAAACAGCCTGTCTCGCGCCCCCTATCTGTGGCGGCTGGTTCGAACGCCGGCTGCGACTGCCCGCCGGAGGATTGGGGGGCGGTTCCGGCGAAGCGCCGCCTGTCAGCCCCCGTGGCTTGGACTTGCGTCCACAACCAGATTTTCGGCAGTTGATGGCCGCGTCGGCTCAAGCCGATGCCACGAAAGCAGCCTGTCGTCGGAGTCGTCCTCACACGAAAAGTCGCACCACGAGCCACACGCTCCTCAACGAAGCATGATGGTTCCCAAGGTTCCCAAGTTGATTCAGTCGTGCGTTTCTTTCGTGCCGGGGTAAAAGTGGCAACGTCGTGATGGCGGACACGGGATCTGTGCCAACTGCCGTTCACATTTCGGCGAATCAACGTTTGCTCTTTTGTCGTGAGCGTGACGCCAGAAATGCCCCGAGCGCCTGTGCATACGGCTCGTCGGTGATCATTTTTTGAAATTCGACGCCGGCATTGCCGGCGATGTCACGCAGGTCCGCGCAGAATTTTGTGTATTGCTTCTGGTAGTGCCTTCTCAGTCGCAGCGGATCGACCAGCAACCGCTGACTGGTCTCCAAGCTGCGAAACTGCGTCGGTTTGGTGAACGGAAAGGTCTCTTCTTCCGGAGCCACGATCTGAAACAGTAGAACCTCGTGGCGGCGGTGCCGGTACTGCTCCAGCGCGACTTTGAGCGGCGGCAGGGCGTCAAAACTGTCAGTCAGCATGACGATCAGGCTGCGGCGTTTGAGGGTGGGAAGGATTTGCTGAACGACCCGTGCCAGACTCGTTTCGCCGCCGGGACGGATGCTGCCCAGAGCTTCGGAGATCCGTGTGAAGGTAAACGGCCGGGCGGAGGGCTCCAGCCGTTCGCGAATGCGGGTGTCGAAGGTGATCAGACCGACCGAATCGCGCTGCTGCAGCAGCATGTAACTCAACGCGACGGCGAGCTGGCGGGCGTAGGCGAACTTCGACAGCGTCTTGCCCTGATAGGCCATGCTCCCCGAGGCATCCACCAGCAGGTAGCAGCGAAGATTCGTCTCGTCTTCAAACTCCTTGATGAAGTATTTGCCGGTCTTGCCGTAAGCCCGCCAGTCAATGTGCCGCACCTCGTCGCCGGGGTAGTACTGCCGGTGCTCGACGAACTCGACGCTGGTCCCCTTGAAGGGGCTCTTGTGCTGCCCCATCATGAACCCCTCCACGACGAGCCGGGCGACTACGTCCAGCTTGCCAAACTGCTCCAGGGCGGTGGGGTCCGTTGTCATTTTCAATTTTCGATTTTTTGATTTTCGATTGGGTCGGGGATGGATCAGAGGTGTTTGTGATAAGCAACACATGCATCTTACCATCCGTGGGAAGTGACCACATCGACGATGCTCCCTTGGGTTGCTTTTGGTTTGTGGGAAAGGCCACAGGCCACGGTGGAATTGGTGGCGGGAATGATGGAGAGTGGCCACTAATACAGACGCTGTGTCCCATCCAATCCCATCCTTTTGAGCCACGTCATGCTGCCCCGCCGGCGAAATCTGCTGTTGTTCGTGTTACTGGTCCTCGCGGCCCAAGTCAGCGGGCCGCTCCCGGCTGAAACGCCCGCAAGCACTCCGGCGACCCCGCCGGACCTGAAAGCGATCGGCGGCAGGTGGTACGTCAAGGCGGGAACGCCGGCGGTTTACTTCTATCGCGATGGCGACCGCTTCGTGGATCTGTTTTCGTATCACGCCCGCGACTCGAATAAGGACGGTATCGCGAATGTGCGGGTCAGCCACGATGAGAAATGTTTGATGGTCGACAGCCAAGGCTACCCCAACCATCCCACGGCGCTGTTCCCCAACAGCGGCAATCCGAACACGATCCGCGTGCAGGATTTCCATTTCCGGCTGCCGCTGGAACCAAAACTGGCCGACAAGATCACCCGCGTGCCAATGGGACCGATCGGCATGGCCCTGAACGGCGTGGTGTTCTTCAACCCGTTTGAAATGGGTGGGATGAACGCCGTCGAAGGGTACTCCGAAGTGTGGCTCGACTCGTGCTGTGGGCATCCCCAGCAGGAGGGTGTGTACCACTATCACAAGTACCCCAGTTGCGTGAAGTCGCCGTTTCCGGATGACGGCAAGCAGCATTCGCCCGTGCTTGGATTTGCCTGGGATGGGTTCCCGCTCTACGGCCCCTATGAAAGCCCGGGCGTGATGGCGAAGGATTTGAAGGGGGGCGGCGCGCTGGATGTCTGCAATGGCCATTCGGATCCACAGCGCGGATACCATTACCATGTGACGCCTGGTCGATTTCCCTACATCCTCGGTGGCTACGCCGGCGTTCCAGAACCGTCAAACAGCCGTGGCTTTCGCCGCCAGGAGTTGGGCGCGATCGAAGACAACTCCGAAGGCAAAAGCCGCCTGGACACGGTGATCGCCGCAGTGCGGCCGGGCACCGCGGCTCGCGGAAAAAAGCATTCGCTCACCATCGAACTGCAGGAGAATGGTGCGGGTCGGCCGGTTCCGTCAGGAAAACCGGTTTGGGTTCAGATCGGTCCCTTTGAAGCCCTGAGCATTGCCCGTGACAAAAACCTGCTGACGGTCGAGGTCGACATTCCTCAAGATGCGGCCGTGGGTGTCTTGCTCGATTGTCATATCGAGTTTGAAGGCGCGCGAGGCAGGGCACCAGTCTTTAAACGCAACGACGCATTCCGGGTGGTGGAGTGATCCTTTCGGCGTCGCGTCCGACGTGAATGGCGTCGAACGCGACGGTCATGAACGTGGGGCCTGGCAAGCGTTGGTTCCGTCATCATTTGGCGACGGCCGTTGACAGGCAGTCGACGGCCATGGTGATGATGGTGATGAGTCCATCGATCGGCACCAGCGGGATGCTCGCATTTCGACAGTTGACGCCGTTATAGTTTCGGTCTCTCCCCGCACTCTCCAAGGAACGAACTGTCCATGCCGCCACTCGACCGTCCGCCGTCATGGAAATGGGTCATTTGCGGGCTGCTGTTTCTCGCGACCCTGCTGAACTACATGGACCGGCAGGCGTTGTCGACCAATCAGGTGCAGATCGCCAATGAGCTGCATACGACACCCGACCATTACGGCAATCTGGAGATGGCCTTTGGGCTGGCATTCGCCTGTGGCGGTCTCCTCTTTGGAGTGTTGGCGGACCGCGTCAACGTGTGGCTGCTATACCCCATCGTGCTTGTCGGCTGGTCGGTGGCCGGGTACTTCACCGGTTCGTCGGAAGTCATCGGGGGCATGGTGGCAACCAGTTGGAAAGGCCTGACTGGCCAGGAAGCTTCCACTTTCGGTCTGCCGCCGGAGTCGAGCCACACATATCTGGGGCTGCTGGTGTGTCGGATCGTCCTCGGGCTCTTCGAAGCCGGTCAGTGGCCCTGCGCGCTCGTGACAACGCGGCGGCTCCTAACCGCAGAAGACCGCACCTTGGGGAACAGT
Organism: Planctomycetaceae bacterium; assembly: GCA_021732845.1. GTDB lineage: Bacteria > Planctomycetota > Planctomycetia > Planctomycetales > Planctomycetaceae > JAKFUF01. The sequence goes on from JAKFUF010000168.1 coordinate 3,704, forward strand.
CTGCTCCAAAGCGGGGCCTCGATCGGGGCGATTGTCACGCCGATCGTGACACGGCTTGTCGTGCAGGAGAATGTCACTGGAAGCTGGCAGGGGTTGTTTCGGGCGATTGGCGCATTGGGCCTGCTGTGGATCGTGCCCTGGATGCTCATGATCCGCCCGCGCGATCTGGCTCCCGAAGCCGAGATTCCCACGGATCCCCTGCGATCCGCAGATTTTGGCAAAATTCGCACCAATCCGTACGTGCTGCGGCAGTATCTCGTGGCCGTCTGCGTGGTCATCATGATAAATTTGAACTGGCACTTCTTTCGGGCCTGGATGCCCACATTTCTTCAATCGATCAAAACACCCCAGCCTGACGGGCAGTCCGTGCAAGTCTACAGCCGCGACTTCGTGCTGAACTTCCTCGTCGCCTACTATCTCGCCACCGATGTCGGTTGCCTGGCGGTGGGGTATGCCACGAAGGCACTGGCGGCGCGGGGATGGAGTGTGCATTGGGCTCGCACGGCAACATTTGGCGCATGTTCGCTGCTGACGGCACTGGGAGTTCTTGCGGGAATGATGCCCGCGAGTCCGCTGTTGTTGGCCGTGCTGCTGATCACCGGCATGGGCGCGCTGGGATTGTTTCCCACCTACTATTCACTGACACAGGATCTGTCGTCGCGCAATCAGGGGAAGATCACCGGTTCGCTCAGCGCGCTCACCTGGTGCTGCACGGCCGCGATGCAGAAGTTTGTGGGGAAATCCGTGGAAGCCTCAGGTTCCTATACCCTGTCGTTCATCATTGTGAGCCTGGCCCCCCTCATCGCCCTCGCGGCGATTTTGCTCTTTTGGAAGAGCGTGCGGGAACGGGCAGAGGTCATGCCGGCCTGATCTGTGAGCGAGAAACCCCGACAGCGGATGAGGAAGGGGGCGCAAGCCACCCATCCGCGCCAGGGGTTCCGCACGAGCAGAACTGACCAGTGACGCTTGGAATTCACTCATTGCGTCTTTATTTTTCCTGCGGCACAGTTTGCGCAGATTAACACTCAAGGGGATGGGAAGACTCTTCCGATAGTATCGAAAGTGCCGGTTGTGCAGGTTGCGCGTCCAATCGGCTTCGTGCTTTCTACGGGAGGGTCGGCCTTGTCTTTCAACCGGAAGTCTGCCAGCCAAGATTCTGGCCACCGGAAATCGGACTGGTTTCGCTCACTGGTTCTGGGTTGTGTCGCGGCCACTCAGGTCGCCGGACCGGCGGGCCAGTTGCGGGCCGCACCTTGGTCGCGGGCCCCGAAGGTGGCACCCGCCGCCCAGACGGAAGTCCAGAAAGCCAAGACGATTAAGTTGTTTTACGTGCGTTCCACCTGGAAAAAGGTGCTGGACGACTACGCCAAAGCGACCGGGCTGACCGTTGAAGTTGAGGGGATGCCCAAAAAGCCGTTCACGCATTTGGAGCAGAAGGAATACACCTTCACGGAGGCGTATCAACTGCTGAACATCGAGCTGGAAAAGCTCGGTTTCAAGCTGCGGATCAAGGGCGACAAGCTGATCGTCCTGAACCGGACCACCGCGCCCTTGCAATACACACGGCCCGACGCACCGGCCGCAGCCAATGAGATCCAGCGGATTGCCGCGGACGACCTGAGCAAACATGAACCGGAAGAGCCACGGAAGTTCGTGAGCAACGAGATCCGCGTTCCGAAAAAGCCGGAAGTCGCCCAGCCGCCGCGACGCCCGCGCAAGGCGGTCCAGCAGGCCTCCAACGAAATCGAGGAGGCGGAGAACCTCGCCCGCGATCGGGTGGTGGCCCCCGAGGCGATGCCGGCGATCCCCAAAGAACTGGTGACGACCGCTTTTAAACTCGAGAAAAAGCAGGCCGTACCGGTCGCCAAAATGATCTTTGAGGGCTTCAAACCGAATGCTGAACTCGTCAACCAAGACGAGCGCGGACTGTACGGGTTTCGCGTGCTGGGCGGCAAGTCCGGCACGCAGTCGCGGTTCTCGATGAGCATCGACAAGGAGCGCAATCAACTGCTGGTGAAGGCACCCAAGTCCGACGTGCCGGCCCTCTCCCGGCTGGTGGAGAAGCTCGATTCCGTCGAGCCAGCCGGCAAAGTTGTGCGTGCCGTTGCCACGAAGAAAGATGCCAAGGCGATCGCCCTGGCATTGCAGCCACAGCTCGACGAGTTGGCACAGGTGCCGAAAATCGTGCGGGTGAATGGTCAGCCTGCCAACGATGGCGCGGCGGCCCAACCGGCCGATCCGGCTGCTGCTCCCGACGCCCCAACAATCAGCGTCATTGGCAAAGGGGCGGGCCAGGTCGTGGTCGATGACCTCAAGTCCGAGGTCAACATCGAGGCGCTGCCGGATCTGGGCGTGTTGATCCTCAAAGGCAACAAGGAAGATGTGGACAAGGTGATGGCGATCATTCGCCAGATCGAAGAGCTGAGCATCGGCACCGCGCCGGACATCGAGATTTTGATGCTGGAGCATGTCAGTTCGGAGGCCCTCTCTCTGGTTCTGTCCGACGTCTACAGCCAGCTCAGTACTGTGCGAAACAAGGCGGTGCAGCAGACACAGTCGGTCTCGATCATTCCGCTGGTCCGACCCAATGCCATCATGATTCTGGCATCCGCGGCGGACATGGAGTCGGTGAAGCAACTGGCGGCGGAACTGGATAAGCCGCTCGACCCCCGGGCCAGCTCCCGGGTTTTCCGGCTCAAGTCGGCCGTGGCTTCGCAGGTCGCCACGCAGATTCAGGAACTTTATCCGCTGCCCGGCCAGACGGGAGGTGCCGGTCAGGCTCAATCCGCCACGACCGGCGGCCTCGCCCCGAAAGTCACGGTTCTGGCCGACGTGCGGACCAACGCGGTCATCGTGCAGGCCCGGCCGCGCGACCTGCAGGAAATCGCCACGCTGATCAAGAACCTGGATCAGGGAGTGCCCGAAGCGGTCAGCCAGATTCGCATCTTCCAGTTGAAAAACGCCACCGCCGACGAGATTTCGGCGACCCTGCAAAATGCCATCCAGTCGGCGATCAGCCCACCCCGGCAGCAGACCGGGGCCGGCGGAGCCGGTGGAAATCCGTTTGCCCAGTTGGGCAATGCGGCCGCAGGGAACCAAGGGGCGCAGGAACTGCGTGATGCCAAGTCGACGGTGCTGCAGTTCATCAGCGCCGAGGGTCCCGACGAGGCCCCGCTCCGCTCGGGAATTCTGGCCGACATTCGTGTGACCGCCGACGCCCGGACGAACAGCGTGGTGGTGACCGCGCCCGAGCAGAGCATGGCACTGATGGCAGAACTGATCAACACCTTTGACCGCCCGTCGTCGGCAATCTCGGACATCAAGGTGTTCGGGCTGGTCAACAGCGATGCCACCAACATGCTGGGTCTGCTGCAGCAGTTGTTCCAGCCCACCGCGCAAGGCGGTCAGGGTGGCCAGCAGCAGGGCCAGCTCGGTGTGCTTCTGGCCGGCGCCGAAGACGCCAGCAGCACTTTGATCCCTTTAAAATTCTCGGTCGACACCCGCACGAACAGCATTATCGCCGTGGGTGGAGGTGAAGCCCTGGTGGTCGTGGAAGCGATCCTGCGGCGGCTCGACCAGTCGGACATCAAGCAGCGGCAGACCAGTGTCTACCGTTTGCGAAACGCGCCCGCCGCCGACATCGCGATCGCCATTACAGACTTCGTGACGGCCCGCCGCGATGCCATCACCGCCAGCCAGGATCTCATCAGTCCGTACGAACTGCTCGAACGGGAAGTCATCGTCATCCCCGAGCCGATCAGCAACAACCTGCTGATCAGTGCCACGCCGCGGTATTTCGATGAAATCCGTGACATCGTGCTGAAACTCGACATGACGCCGCAGCAGGTGATGATCCAGGGGCTCTTGGTGGAAGTGGCCCTCGACAACACCGACGAGTTCGGCATCGAACTGGGGGTCCAGGATTCGCTGCTCTTCAGCCGCAGCCTGGCGTCTGCTCCAACCACGATTCCCATCACCAGCACCGCTCCCAACGGTGTGGCTACAACAACCCAGCAAATCATCTCGCAGACCTCGGTGCCAGGATTCAACTTCAACAATCAGGCACTCGGCAACAACATCTTCGCCAGCCCGACGAATTTTGCCGGACAGGCGATCAGCAGCCTGGCGGTCGCGCGGACAAACGCGGATGTGGGCTACGGCGGCCTGGTGTTGTCGGGCGGATCGGACAGCCTCAGCGTCCTGCTGCGGGCGCTGTCGGTCCGCCGCCGGATTGACATCCTGAGCCGGCCGCAGGTCACGGTGATGGACAACCAACAGGCACAGATCCAGGTCGGCAGCCAGGTGCCCCGTGTCAACGGTGTGAACACGAACGCCACCACCGGCGTGTCCACGCCGCTGATTGAACAGAAGGATGTGGGCATCATCCTGCAGGTCACGCCGCGTATCAGTCCAGAAGGAAAAGTGGTGATGGAGGTGTCGGCGATCAAGAGTGCCATTCAGCAAGGCACCGGTGTGTCGCTGATCACCAACCCGAACGGCACGACCATCACTTCGCCGATCATCGACATCACCACGGCGGTGACCACCGTCTCGGTGAACAGCGGACAGACGATCGTCCTCGGCGGCATGATCACCAAGAACGAAAACACACTGGAGCGCAAGGTGCCATTGCTCGGCGACATTCCGCTCCTCGGAATGGCCTTCCGCTACGACTCCAAGATCCTGCGACGGACGGAACTGCTGATCTTCTTGACGCCCCGCGTCATCACGAACGATTACGAGGCCGAACAGATCAAGCAGGTTGAAATGGACCGCCTGCACTTCATCGAGATGGAAGCCGAACAGATGCACGGGCCACTGCGGGCCTACTCGGAGGCCCTGGAGTGCCCGCCGGACGGAACCTCGGATGTGTTGCAGGAGTTGCCGACCAGCGGGCCGGCGATGCAGATCGTCCCTGGACCGCTGCCACAGGATGGGATGTATCCCGGTGGGACGCCACGGCTGAACGAGGGGGTGCCGCTCGATTCGGGAAATATGCTCCCCGAGGGACCGCAGTTCATCCCCATCCCGGCACAACCGTCCCAGACGCCGCCTCCGGCTGCACCAGGGACAAGGACGCCACCAGTGCCGCCCACGCCGATGATGCAACGTCCCAGCAATGACACCCGCCGCTCGGACAACCGGACCCGTGCGCCGGGGCAGGTGGCGACACGCAAGCCGAATTGAGGTGTCCGGCGCGCCGGACCAGTGTGGCCAATCTGCATGCCTTGGTGTCATCCCGTTCCGCAGCATCGAACCTGTTTCGTGCTGCGGATGGGATTTTGAGAAAGAGTTCCAGCCATGTTTCAACATCCCGCCCGCCATGTTCGACTTGTGGCCTGCGCCCTGCTGCTCAGTCTGGCAGGTTGTGCGACCGGGATGCCGTTTGAGTGGCCCGGCACGGAATTTCCCGTTGCCACCAGGAAGCATCCGGCAAACAAGATCCTGGCCTGGTGGGAGCCGGGGCAGGGTCCCGGCAACGATCGGCTGACGACCCGTGGCTGCATCGGCACCGTGATGTTCGTCAGCGAACGCCGTGGCGGAACGCCCGTTCGAGTCCGCGGGACCCTGCGTATCTACCTGTTCGATGACCAGGGAGCGAAGGACGAGCAGACAAAGCCGATCCATGAGTATGTTCTGCCCCCCGACACCCTCGATGCCTGCTTCCAGAAGACCCAACTTGGCGGAGTCTATGGGCTGTTTATTCCCTACACGCGGCCCGGCCTGCAGCAGACAACCTGTACCCTGCGGATGCGCTTTACGCCGGTCGACGAGCACGATCAACCGTTGGCGATCGGCGGCATCCTCTCCGAAATGGGCACTGTGACCCTGCCCGGCACACAGGTCAAAAAGGAAGAAGACAAGGAACTCGTGCTGCAAAAATCGAAGATGACTCCGCTGCCCCCCTCAGAGGCGACGCAGGAGTCCCGCGCGACCGCTTTGGAGCAGGCCCGGGAATCGGTCGCGCAACTGGGAAAGCCCAGCCCGCCACCCAACGCGATTCCGCTCACCGATGAGGAACGCCAGCGGATCATGAGTGAAGCGATGGCTCGGCAGGAATCGAATCCGCTGACTCCGGTGGATCCTGACGATGAGACGCATGACTGGAACGATCCACCGGCCATACACAAAGGCCATCCACTCGACGGAGGCGAAGAACTTCCCGAGGTTCCAGAATCAGCGGTCCATCCCCTGGAGACAGAGTCGGACGCCCATCCCCTGGGAGCCATGCCGCAACACCCCTTGTCCGAGACAGAGGCGGTCGGCACCCCGCCAGTTGCACCACCCGCACTGGCTGCCCCCAATGCCGCGGCGGTCCAAACGGTGGCCCGCTCTGGGCAACCAGTGGCTTCCAACGACCAGAATCCGCTCCGGGACCCGGTGGAGCTGGTCTCCAGCCGCCCCCCAACATCGACACCCTCCGCCACCGTGGCTCACCCCTTGAGCGAAGGTGAGACTGTGCCACCAGCACAGGCAGTCCCGGCACCGGCCATTCAATCCACTCCCGGGGCAATCCCGGTCCCCGTTCCGCCAGTGGCTCCGGCCCCCGCCAATGGCCCAGCAAATGCTCCCACCTTCGCTGCGGTTGAGACCCCGGCACCGAACACCTCAGGCAATGTCTGGCCGCACCTCCAATCTCTGCTATTGGTGGTGTTGTCCGTCACCGTGGTCTGGAAGCCCGCGAAGTCGATGGTGCTGAAGACACTGGGAATGGATGTTCCCCCAACCGACGGAGCGGCGTGAGAACCGGTGACACAACCAGTGCCGTCGGTGGCATTGAGGCTGTGGGGTTTATGCGGTCGTTTCCTCCGAAAATTCTCGAGGCAAGTTGGTGCCGGGATGGATTTTCCTGCGTGCAGGGTCAGCGACCATCGTGAACGGTCCATGGACTGAAAGTCATCGCACCTCGTTCCTGGCCTTGTGCTCAGGGCGCATTCGGTTCCACCCTATTCGGCGCGGTCGGAACCTCGGCGGGAGGCAACCGGCCAAACCAGCGCCAATAGTTGGCCTCCAGCGTCCCAAACAGGCGGTCCCAGGTGAGGGTGTAGAAGCCGAAGTTTGTCTCCGGCCGCTGGTGATGCCAGGCGTGAAACGTGCTGCCGGCGAGCCACTTCAGGCCGGGCCAGTTCGGCCAACCCGCGGGAAGGGGCTCGACACCCAGGTGTCCAACGGTGCCGAAAAACAGATTCAAGGCCAGATAGACGCTCATTCCCAGCCACGATGCTGGGTAGACGCTGATGACGGTGAGCCACAGCAGTCCGAAGGAGATGTTCTCGAACGGGTGCAACACGAACAGGGTGAGCGGCCGCGGGCGGTCGTATGCGTGATGCAGCCGGTGCAGCCACGGAAAGAGCCACGGGTGATGGGCCAGCCGATGCAGCAGATACATCGCCAGATCCATGATCGCCACCAGGGCGAAAACATCGAGCCAGGCAAAGAGGCCGGTGTCCGGGCGAAAACGGATGATGCCTGCACGCCACAATGCCAATCCAAGCAGCGTGGTGGCCGTATTCAGCAAGGTGTTAAAAACTGCCAATCCGACTTCGAACCGGCTCAGTGGCGGAGCGGGAGGCGCCACCCGGGCCGCGGCATAGCGCCGCGCGACCCATTCCCCCAGAGTGATCGCGAGCAGAAGCAGCAGAAAGTTCTCCGCCGCGAGAGCGACCGTCATTTCCAGCCAACTGGCCGTTTCCAGCCAGGCAATGCCCGCTTCAAGCATATTGGTTACAAGGCCGGTTTTGTTTCCGCGGAACTCGGCGCGGCCGTCCGCGAGGAGGCTGGCATCAGGCGGTCGAGGATGCCGTTGACGAATTGAGCAGAATTGTTGGAGCCAAATTTTTTGGCCAGTTCCAATGCCTCGTCAACGACCACACGCGCCGGCGTGTCCGTGTGCATCAGTTCGTAGGCACCCAGCCGCAGCACGTTGCGGTCCGTGGGGGCCATCCGCTTCACCGACCAGTTGGCGGCAATCGCTTCCAGGCGGGCGTCCAGCGCCGTGCGAAATTCCATGACACCCGCGAACAGTCCCCAGGCAAAGCGGCTGAGGGTTTCATCCTCCAGGCGTTCCTGCATCTGTTCCAGCACGGTCTGCGCGGGGACATCGGCATTCAGATCCTGCTGAAACAACATTTGCAGGACAACTTCGCGGGCTCGGCTGCGGCGCGTCATCAGACTCTTCACAAAGCGTGGCTCAGCCTCCCCCGGCACACCCGGATGCGCTGCCACAATGGGAATTCACAATGGAGATTCTACGCTGGACTCAATCAATCTTCGCAGAAAATCTCGCGGACGCAACCGGAGCCAGATGGCACCTGCGATGGTTGCGGCGCGCCCAAACATTGGATTGCCGTCGCAATCAAAAATCCGTCTTCGAAAATCGAAAATAAAAACAGCCACTCACCAATGAGTGGCTGCTCTTTGTTCATGCTTTCAGCCGCACCGCACCACTAGGATTCGGAGCGACCGCGATTGCGGCGGGATCGGAGCCGAGAGCCCTTTTTCGGTCCACCGCCCGAGCCGCCGGTTCCACCATGTCCGGTGGAGGCCGTGTGGCCTGACGTCGACCGGCCACCCAGCCGACCGGCACCCGCGCCACCGCGTGGGCCGTAATTTCGTGGTCCGGCCGAGGCGGTCGAACCGCCGGTCGCGGCCGCACCTTCAGCAGCACCCGTCGACACCGTCGATGCGGCTGCCGGGGCGTGCGAGCCGGTGGAAGACCGTCCCCGCTGTCCGTAAGGGAACTTTCCGCCAGCTCCGCCAGCGGGCTTCCCGCCGCGTGGCGCACCGAACTTGCGTGGCGGTCGCCGCTGGCTGGGTGAAGCCGGCGAAGCTTCGCTGTCGCTCGTGTCCTCGGGGGAAACCATCGCTTCCGGCGGCAGGTCTGGGTATTCCGGATGGTCGGTCAGCAGGTTCAGCTTCATGCGAATGAGCCGTTCGATGCGCTTGAGCATTGGACGCTCTTCGTTTGTGCAGAACGAGATCGCCTCGCCGGAGGCCCCCGCCCGGCCGGTGCGGCCGATGCGGTGAACATACGATTCGGGATCGAACGGGACATCGTAGTTGATGACATGCGAGATGCCATCCACATCAATGCCACGGGCGGCCACATCGGTCGCCGCCAGGACATGGGCCCGGCCCGTCTTAAAATTCGCCAGGGCTTTCATCCGCATCGACTGCGACTTGTCGCCGTGGATCGCCTCGGCCTTGATGCCGGCGCGATGCAGCGACTTGACGCAGATGTCCGCGCCGAACTTCGTGCGGCAGAAGACCAGCACGCGGGTCAGGGCCTTGGAGGAAATCAGGTGGGCCAGCAGAACCGGCTTGTGCTTCTTGTGGACGAAGTAGACGGACTGGGTGATCAGGTCGGCGGTCACCTTTTCCGGAGCAACTTCCACTTCGGCCGGATCGGTCAGCAGTTCGTTGGCGAGATGCACGATTTCCCGCGGCATCGTGGCCGAGAACAGCAGCGTCTGCCGCCGGGTGGGCAGCAGTGCGGCAATCTTACGGACATCGGGCATGAACCCCATGTCCAGCATCCGGTCGGCTTCATCCAGCACGAAGAACTCGATGTGCTTGAGGTCGATGACCCCTTGTTCATGCAGGTCGAGCAGCCGGCCCGGCGTGGCGACCAGGATCTCCACCCCGTCGCGGAATGCCTGGACTTGCTTCTTCTGGTTCACGCCGCCATAGACTTCGACCACCGACAGACCGGTGTTTTTGCCATAGACGCGAAAACTGTCGGCGATCTGCTGGGCGAGTTCGCGTGTGGGCGCGATCACCAGCACGCGAACCTTGCGGCGCTGGCCTTTGGGCTGGCGTCCCGTGGTGCTGACCATGTGCAGAATCGGCAGCGCGAAGGCCGCCGTCTTGCCGGTGCCAGTCTGGGCGCAGCCCAGAATGTCTTTGCCGGCCAGGATTTCTGGAGCGGCCCGTTCTTGAATCGGCGTCGGTGTGTCGTAGCCTTCCGCATGGATGGCCTTGAGAATGGGCTCAGCGAGCCCGAGTTCGGCAAACGTCATAACTTCTCCCGCGAGAGATGGCCTCGCCCTGAGGCCTGCGAGCGGGAGACGTAAAAACGCCTGCACCGACATGCACGCCTAATGATCCGAGGCGAGAGCCAAAGCTGCATACAGCAGCCAAAAAGCCAAGCTCTCGCCGTCCCAGGATCCAGTGCGGCAATGCCTCGATGGGAGAAGTATAGCAACCTTCAGGCCAAACGGCTATCCCGAAAGCCGCGAGTTCACCACTTTGCCGAACTTTTGCCGCTCAGACATTCACCAACTGGCAGTTCGCCCTTGAGTGTCTGGTAAAACTCCCGGATCGACATTGGCGAAATCATTCCATTGCGGTGCCCACCGGCGCAGGCTGCGGACCGAATTCCGACGATGTCAGGCCCAATGGAACGGAGCTGCGGGATGTCCGCCAGACACAATCGGCCGGCGAGTCCGAAGGACAGCCCCAGTTCAGCGGCATATTCACGCATTGGCAGAAGTTCCTCCACCGACAGGCAGCCGAACAACCCCGGCCCTTGTTTCTGTGCGGTGTCGATCAGGACTCCCTCACACCCCAAGGCTGCGGCAACCGTCAGCGCTTTCAATGGCGACGGCGCGTCGACTTCGGCCGCATCCGCGTAAGCCACGAGTATGACCGCGCTGTCAGTCGTGCCTGGTCCCGCCGCGCGCCGACACGCTCGCTGCCAGGCCTCTCCCCAGTCTGTCCCGGACAGACCCTGAGTGCCTAACTTGATGTAGGCCACTTCCGGCAAGCCTGTGGCGGACGGTGATCCTGACCAATCCTCCCAATCACCGGCGTCTCCGAGAGCCACGCTGACCGGCGTAGAAGGAGACACTTCGCGGCAGGCCGCCACAATCTCACGAATGGTCTCGTGCCGGGCCATCCCCAAGGCACCGTGCGCGGGCTCCTTGATGTCGACAATCTGACATCCACCCTCCAGCGCCATTCGAGCCTCCGCGGCGCTGCGCACACTGACCAGCAACTGCATCAAACACCAACCCGATTGAAGTGTGGAGTCTCAAATCTCAAATCTCACAGGAATCTCGCCATCGCTTTGTCGCTGCAATTCCTGGATGAATTGTGAATTGTTTAACTCACCATCCTTCAAGTCATCAAGCGTGTCCGCGTTTCCCCTGAAGTGGACCCAGTCGGTCGATCAACAACTCATCGCACCCCGCCCGCCTGCTTCACCC
>JAKFUF010000261.1 GCA_021732845.1 Planctomycetaceae bacterium
TGGCGACTTGCTTGCCGATCCATCAGCCATGATCCACCTCCTGTGGTTTGCGAGACCCAGCGGTAGATCATGGCCTTTTTATTCTTGTTTTTGTAGCCAAACCACGTTAACCCCCCAGAAATTCTGTGAAAACGGGGCAAAACCACGCAATTCTCGGCGTTTGTGCCCCCCAAAATCCGTTACGGTCAGGAAATTTGAAATTCCGTTGAGCCAACTATCGCTCTTATTCAGCCGCCTCCGCCTGAATCGTGATCCATGTCTTCACCGTCTGGCCCGGCGGCAGGACGCGCCAGCCGGTGTCGAGACCCTGCTTCTCCAGGTTGATGGCGTTGGTGACGCAGGTGTACGGTTCCATGCAGACGGCCCGGCCGTGCGGCGGGGTGAAGACCACCAGCTCGCGGAAGATGCTGTCGCAGGTCTGCCGCACTTGGACTCCGCCCTGCGGGTCGACGACGCGTGTGGTCAGCACGCCGTTCTCGCTGGTCACGCCCGTCAGCACATCGTCAAAGGTCCGCCCCTCCAGCGCCCGGCCTTGGCGAAAATCGAGATTCTCCGGCACAGGGATCCGCTTGCCCGTTGGCAGCGAGTCGTTCAACTCCCACTGGTCGCCGGCAGGCAGGTGGACGACGCAGTCGGCTGAGCGGCCACCCGGGACCAGCGGCACGCTGAAGTAAGTGTGCGTGCCAAACCCCCAGGGCAGGGGCTTGCTGTCGGGGTTGTGAATCGTGATCTCGCTGTGCAGGGCCGTCCCCCGCAACTCGTAGCTCACGGTCAGGACGAAATCCGCCGGCCAGTAAGCCACGCAGTCCGCGGCGTCGCGGCTCAACTGGAACTCCGCCTCCACCCGCGTGGCTTCCGTCTTGGTCACCCGCCACGCCCGGTCCAGGCAGAACCCATGAATCGAATGTGGCTTCTGTCCCAGCGGAATCGAATACTGCTTCCCCTCCCATTCGTACTTGCCCACCGTGATCCGGTTGGGGAACGGGAACAACAGCGGAATCCCGCTCCGCGTCGGCCGCTTGTCGCCCAGTTCAAACCCCGGGTCGGCATCGAGCACTTCAATTGTCTTGCCGCCGACCTGCGCGGAGAACTGGAAGCAGTTGAACCCCAGCTCCGGAAACACCGTGGCCTTTGATCCCGTGGCGGCATCCTGCAGAACGATCAGTGGCATGATGAAGCGGCTCCGAAAAACTGGCAGAGAGGCGAAAACACCCAAATGACAGATCCGGGGCAACTTTGCAATGTTCCGGCGCAGAAGTCCGGCGCGGTCGTCGTTTCAACGCTCTCTGCGGTTCCCCCTTTTCCGCCAACCCAACTCATACGGGTCGGTTGGTACAATCCGCTTGAGCCACGGTTGCGGTTGTGAGGGGACCGCCAAAACAGAAGGAGGTCGGGCATGTTGCGAGGGAGACGCTGGCGGTTGGCAATCATTGCCGCGGTGCTTGTGCTGGCGGTGGTCGGCGCGATTCTGTGGGACAACCGCATCTCCCCGCCGGTGCCGGGAACCTACGCCGGCGAGGCCTGGAGCGGCAACGGCCTGCGCATCCCCTTCCGCTGGTGTCCCCCGGGCACGTTTCAAATGGGCAGTCCGGCGATCGAACCCAACCGCAGGGACAATGAGGACCAAGTCGCCGTGACGCTGACACGAGGCTTTTGGCTGGGCCAGACAGAGGTGACGCAGGGGCAGTGGCTGAGCGTATTGGGGACGACACCGTGGAAATCGAAACCGCAAATCAATGAAGAAGCGAACTATCCGGCGGTTCATGTGAGTCACAGCGGAGAATTGGACAGTGCAACGGTATTCTGCGAACGGTTCACCGCCCGCGAGCGGGCGATGGGACGTCTCCCGCCAGATTGGGAGTACCGGCTGCCGACGCAGGCGGAGTGGGAGTATGCCTGCCGGGCCGGCACCACGACTGCCTATTGCTTTGGGAATGATGGGGCAAAATTGGGCCGTCACGCCTGGTTCGAGGGGAATTGCAAGCGCGCTTTGAGCGGAACGGAATCGTGGCTCAACGACCGTGCGCTGTACGCTCACCCTGTCGGTGCCAAGTTGCCAAATAGTTGGGGCCTGCGGGACATGCATGGCAATGTCTGGGAATGGTGCGCGGACATGGTACCTGGCTCGGATCGCGTGATTCGTGGCGGCTGTTGGTTCCTCGGTTCAGCACATTGCCGGACTGCGATCCGCTCCACGTGCTCGCCGGCGGGCCACGGGGACTTCATTGGCTTCCGCCTGGCACTAAGTCCGACTGGCAACTCTGCGGAGCATCTCGACAAATGATGAGCCACAGCGGCGGTTGACAAGGAACAAAGCGAACGACTGGGAGTTGGGCATGTCACGGCAATGGAGGCAGCGGTTGTTGACCGTCGCGAGCGGAGTACTCGTACTGCCGGTTGTCGTCGGCGCGATCCTGTGGAGTAACCGCCTGACCCCGGCGGCACCGGGAACCTACGCCGGCGAGCTGTGGAGCGGCAATAGTCTCCACATCCCCTTCCGCCGGTGCCCGCCGGGCACGTTTCAGATGGGCAGTCCGGAGTCAGAAGCCGATCGGGGGACCGATGAAGACCTGGTCAGCGTGACATTGACGCAGGGCGTTTGGCTGGGTGAGACGGAGGTCACGCAGGGCCAGTGGCAAAGCGTGATGGGGACCACGCCGTGGAGAGGGGAAAAGGAGGTCAACGAAGGGTGGAACTATCCGGCGGCTTTCGTCAGGCACAGTGGCAATGCGGACAGCGCTGAGGCCTTTTGCGAACGCCTCACCACCCAGGAGCGTGCGGCGGGGAACCTGCCTGCAGACTGGGAATACCGGCTGCCGACCGAAGCGGAATGGGAGTATGCCTGCCGGGCTGGGACAACGACCGCCTACAGTTTTGGCGACGATGCCACCGAGATCGGCCGGTACGCCTGGTTTGAAGGGAACAGTGAGAATGGGTGGCGCGGACCAGTATTCTGGCTCGAACACCACGCGGTCTATGCGCATCCTGCCGGAGCGAAATTGGCGAATGCCGGGGGACTGCGCGACATGCACGGCAATCTCCAGGAATGGTGCGCCGATGGGTACGAGGCGAAACGGTCGGGGGGACCGATCCACAAGTCGTGAGCCCGGGGGCGGACCGGGTGTTCCGGGGTGGGGACTGGTTTGACTCCGCCCGACTTTGCCGGTCCGCCTACCGCGACGCAACCTCACCGTCGTTCCGCTACTTCGGGTTGGGGTTCCGTGTGGCTCTGAGCCGGACCGGCAAGAGCATGAAGTGACTCGGCGACTGTGGCTCCATCAATCCCACAACACGCGGAGCCCGTAAAAGGCGGTGTCCTTGATGCGGCGGATGAACTCTTTGAACAAGCCGATTTTGGGCGTTGTTCCAAAGGTCATGCTGAGTTGGATCCGCAGGTCGCCGTCGCTGGCGGAGGTGGCTCGGTGGAGGCAGCGGGCACCTTCAAACACCACGAGGTTGTTCTCGACGGTGCTCACGACCTCGTCACCCTGCGGAGTTCGCCGGCAAAATTGGCTGGAAGAAGCTCCTCCCTGCCGGCCGCGGTTGACCAGCGACAGGAGTACCGTGAAGTGCCGGCCTTTGTAGAAATTGTGGTCGTAATGCCAGTTGATGTGGTCGCCGGCCTGACTGTAGACGAGCAGCGACAACGAGCTTTGGTCGTGGTCGGCCGTGGGACCAATCTGTTCGCCCACCACGGCAGAGACCCAGTTTTGCACCAGTTTGGAGTGATAGAACGCCAGACACCGTGGGGCGCAGTAGTGGATCCGCTCGTAGGAGATCGTCCCGCCCTTTTTGTGGAGCGGAATGAACGTTCGCTCGGCCCGATCCGCGACCGACAGCGCCTCGGCACGCATTTCTTCGAGCGACTGTTCGTCGAGAAACGCCTCCACATGGATCAGCGACTCACGCTCAAACCGCTTGGAGAGTTCCACATCGACCGGTGTCGAACGCAGGACGGGGGCGAGGTTCTCAGTCAGCCGGCCGCGCAGGCTTGCCAAAACCTGGTAGACCTTTGCCCGTCCCGCCTGATGTCTCCCCAGGAAATAAGCGACCAGCGCCAAAATGACGCCGCCCCCCGCAACCAGCCACGTCATTCCTTGTTCCTCGTTGGTGTGAACGCAAACCGACGAGCTTTCGGCCCCCACGTGGTTGAAACAGCGCAGTTTCAAACCGGTTCAACAGCTTCAGGATAACACGGACGGGAGCAAAAACAATCAGCCGCACCACCACACCCCGGCTGGAGACAGGGCTGGCCAATTTCTAAAAAAATCAGCCGGAACGCGTTAGCGCGCGTTAGCATCCGGTTCCGGAGCTTGCGCGATCACCGCTTTCTAACGAAGTCAGAACCGGGGCCAAATGGCCTCCGGCTGATTGGTCTTCGCCACTTTCAAAAACTTGCCAGCCCTGCGGCATACGTCACGACCCGCCCTGCCCTGTTTCAGGGAAGGCCGGCCAGGCCCGCAGCGCGAGTTCCGCCACGCGGAGCAGTTCCTCCCGGGTGGCGTCGCCCGAGGCCTGGACCGCGATGCCGTGGTTGACCGTGGCGACATACTTGGCGAGATCGGCGGGACACGCGTGAGGCGGCAATTCCCCCTCAGCCAGCGCGCGTTCGAAGCGGGTCCGCAGCACCTCGTCCAATTGCGCGCGCTGGCGGGCCACCTCGCTGCGGACACAGTCGGCGGCATCGCCGCAGACCAGCGCTGCCTGAACGAGGAAGCAGCCACGAGGAAACCGCGAACCGGTGGTGAGTTCAATCGTGCCTGCCCAGAGCCGTTGCGCAACACCGCGCGCGGTGGGCTGAGCCACGGCGTCGCGGACATGCTGGGCGTGGGTCTCCACATACCGGTCCAGCGCCTTGCGAAACAACGCCTCTTTGTTGCCGAAGGCGGCGTACAAACTTGGACGATTGATCCCCATCGCGGCGGTCAGGTCCGGCAGCGTGGCTCCTTCGTACCCCTTCCGCCAGAAGACGAGCAGCGCCGCTTCCAAGGCGGTGTCGAAATCGAATTCGCGGGGCCGACCGGTCGACACGTCTCACCTTTCTTACTGAAAAGTACAATACAGCCCTTGCCAAACCGCATGTCGCGTCTATTCTATACCCATCAGTACATAACATCCACTTCAATATGACCAAAGGTTGAATCATGTCGCAGAAACTGGCAGGCAAGGTGGCGGTCGTGACGGGCGCTTCGAAGGGTATTGGGGCCGAAATCGCGGAGCAGTTGGCGGCCGCCGGAGCTTCGGTTGTGGTGAATTACGCCTCCAGCAAGGCGGGGGCCGAAAAGGTTGTCGCCGCGATCACAAAAAACGGCGGCAAAGCAGTGGCCGTGCAGGCCGATGTCTCCCAGGCAGCGGACGTGACAAAGTTGTTCGCCGAAACGAAGAAGGCCTACGGAAAAGTCGACGTGCTGGTGAACAACGCGGGAATCTATGAATTTTCTCCGCTGGAGGCGATCACTGCCGAGCATTACCACAAGCAGTTCAACCTGAATGTGTTGGGGCTGATCCTCGCGACGCAGGAAGCGGTGCAGCTGATGGGGCCGGAGGGTGGCAGCGTCATCAATATCGCTTCGGTGGTGGCCACATTGGCACCGCCCAACACGTCGGTCTACAGCGTCACCAAAGCCGCGGTCGTGGCGGTCACCCGGTCGCTGGCCCAGGAACTGGGTCCCCGCAAAATCCGCGTCAACGCGGTGAACCCGGGTTTGGTCGAGACCGAAGGGGCACACGGCGCGGGGATCATCGACAGCGATTTCCGCAAGCAGATCGAATCGCAGACGCCGCTGGGTCGGATCGGAAAAGTCGAGGACATCGCCCCCGCAGTCGTCTTCCTGGCGTCGGAGGATTCGTCGTGGGTCACGGGTGAGACGCTGTATATCTCGGGTGGACTGCGTTGAGCAGTAGACCAGCAGCCAAGGGGTTGGTGCTACCGGGAATGACAAATGACAAATCCGTCGCTGATTTATCGCGTCGAAAGCGAGCGGGCATTTACCCGCTTGACGTGTCCGACAAAAGCCAATTTCAAATCTCAAATTTCAAATTTCACAGTCTGTTCAGCTACACCGAACTGTCGACTGAGCTTCAATGGCGCGAATGTAACTGTTGCCCCACAGTGTGGATGCTGCGACAAAGTATTTTACTGTGAAATTTGAAATCTGAAATTTGAAATTGCGTTGGAGCCAGCAAATGGACTTTTGTCGGACACGTCCCGCTTGTCATTCCCGGACTGCACAAAACAGTTGCAAACACTCAGGTGGAACTCGAAATGGAGCCACGGCAGGCAGGAGAACGATCGAAAATCCGTGTCTCCCGTTGTCAACGGCGAGCTGCGACTCTAAAATGCCCGTTTCGGTTTGGCGTGCTGGTCCCGGTCTGTTTCGGGTTTCGATCGTAAGTGGCTTATGTTTGAGGGCATTACAAAAGGTCTGCAGGGTGCGCTGTCGTTTTTCAACCGTGGAAAACTGACAGAGCACAACATGCAGGACGGGCTGCGCGCTGTGCAACAGGCACTGCTCGAGGCCGATGTCAGCTACCAGGTCGCGCGCACGTTCGTCCAGAAGATCGAAGAAGAAGCGGCCGGAACGAAGATTCTGGAGTCGCTGAACCCCGAACAGCAGATCGTCGGCATTGTCCACCAGCAGCTCGTCAACCTGATGGGCCCGGTCGACCACTCGCTGAACATCCGCCGGGGCGAGATCACCATCATTATGATGTGTGGCTTGCAGGGCAGTGGGAAAACCACCACCTGCGGCAAGCTGGCGACGATGTTGAAGGCCGAGGGCCGCCGCTGCATGCTGGTGGCTGCCGACCTCCAGCGTCCCGGTGCCGTCGACCAGCTCAAGATTCTTGGCGAACAGATTGGCTTGCCGGTCTATTCGGAGGCGCAGCCGACCACGGCCCTCAAGGTTTGTGCAAACGCGCTGGCCGCGGCCAAGAGGTCGCAGGATGTCAGCGTTCTGATCCTCGACACCGCCGGACGTTTGCACGTCGACCAGGCGTTGATGAACGAACTGGAAGAGATCGACCGCAAGCTGCAGCCCCATCAGGTGCTGCTGGTCTGCGACTCGATGACCGGGCAGGACGCGGTCAATTCCGCCAAGGCGTTCAACGACGCGCTGGAATTGAACGGCGTGATTCTCACCAAGCTGGATGGCGATGCCCGCGGCGGCGCGGCGCTCAGCATTCGCTCGGTGACCGGCGTGCCGATCAAGTTCATCGGTGTCGGCGAGCAACTGGAGAAGCTCGAAAAATTCCATCCCGAGCGGATGGCCGGACGCATCCTGGGAATGGGCGACGTTGTCAGCCTGTTTGAAAAGGCCCAGGAGCAGTTCGACGCGGAGCAGATGGAGGCCCAGCGGCAGAAGATGCTCAAGGGGAAGTTCACCCTGGTGGACTTCAAGGAGCAGATGAAGGGCATCCGCAAGATGGGCTCCATCAGCGACATCATGAAGATGATCCCTGGTATGGGCCAGATGATGCCGGCCAGCGGAGAACTGGACGGGGCGGAAGACGAAATGCGCAAGATCGAGGGGATCATCGATTCGATGACCCCCCGCGAACGCGAAAATCCCGACCTCATCGACAACAGCCGCCGTCGCCGCATTGCCAAGGGCAGCGCCTGCGAGCCCCACGATGTCAACAAACTGCTGAAGCAGTTCAAAGACATGGCCGGGCTGATGCAGCAGATGGCCGGCAAAAGCAAGATGGAACAGTTCCGCATGTTCCAGCAGATGGGACAAAGCGGCATGCTCAACCCCGATGCCCAGCTTCAGGCCGCCAAGATGCGGAGCAAGCGCGGGCCGGAAGATTTCCGGGCGGAAGCGGAGAAGAAAAAGAAACAGCGGAAGGATGCGAAGAAGCAGCGCAAAAAAAATCGGAAGTAGGGAAGAATCGGAAGTAATGATCAGGCGATTTCAGGTTTCAGGTCTCAGCTTTCAAGCCGTCCTGTGAAATTTGAGATCCGAGATTTGAAATCCCCATGAGACACAGTCGCCGCCACCATTGGCTGCGGCCAACCCAGTAGAGAGCCACGATGTCTGTTCGTATTCGCATGAAGAAGCTGGGGCGGAAGCACCAGATGTTTTTCCGGATCTGCGTGATCGACCGCCAAAAGGCCCGTGAAGGCCTGCACATTGAAGAGGTTGGCACGTACGACCCGCACGTCGAAGACAAATCCAAGCGCGTGAAGCTCAATCTCGAGCGGATCGAGTACTGGATGTCGGTCGGTGCCACCCCCAGCGACCGCGTGGCGACGCTGATCAAGAAGGTGAAGAACAACAAGTTCGGCGCGGCATCGGCACCACCCGCCATGCTCGCCCCCAAGGCTGTGCCGGTGCCTGAAGCACCTGCCGCCCCTGCGGAAGGTGAAGCAGCACCCGCCGAAGGGTGATGTGGGAAGGATGACGCGCCATGCGGTTCGATGTCCTCACCCTGTTTCCGGGGCTCTTCGAAAGTTATCTCCAGCAAAGCCTGCTGAAGCGGGCGATCCAACGGGAACTGGTTTCCGTTCATTGCTGGAACATTCGTGACTGGGCTGTTGGAAAGCACAGATCTGTCGACGACACACCCTACGGGGGAGGGCCGGGCATGCTGCTGGCATGTCCGCCGGTTTACGAGTGTGTGGAGGCGGTTCGGCAACAGGTGGAAGATCCCGGCGAGCTGATCATGCTCACCCCCCAGGGTGAGCGGTGGAATCAGCGGCTGGTGGAAGAGTTGTCCGGACAAAAGCGGATTGTGCTGTTGTGTGGACGATACGAGGGATTTGACGAACGGATCCGGCTGGGGCTGAAGCCACGCGAGATTTCGGTGGGTGATTTCATCTGCAACGGCGGCGAAGTGCCAGCCATGCTGCTGATCGACACTCTGATTCGCCTGGTTCCAGAAGTGCTGGGAGACGAAACAAGCAGCAAGTACGAATCGTTCGCCGAGGCGGACTTGCTCGAATACCCGCAGTACACCCGGCCCCGCGACTTCCGCGGGATGACGGTGCCTGAGGTGCTACTGAACGGAAATCACGAGGAGATTGCCCGCTGGCGACGGCAGGCAAGCCTCGAACGAACACAAGAACGGCGTGGCGAAAGCGGCTGACGCAGTGCCGAGGTTGAGGGGTGGTGGGAGAATTTCAGATTTCAAATTTCAGATTTCACAGTCTGACATTCGGAATCGAACTGTGGGGACAATGACTGCTCAGATTTGACGATGCGACGTCCGGCGGTCTTGGTGCAACGTATTGGTCATTGGAGCCTTGTTCATTGAGTCATTCCACCAGACTCGTCGAACCTCAATGTGGCCGTACAGTTCACGTCACTGTGAAATTTGAAATCTGAGATTTGAAATTCGATTCGCTCGCAGACGGTCCGCAGCGGCCGTCCTGCCAGAACTCATGGTCAGAACGTAACGTCAGAAAGTCGAGGCGGAGATGGCTGAAACCAAGAAAGAACCGAAGAAGGACCTGATGAAGCTGGTGGAGAATTCCAGCATCCGCGCCGAACGACTGGAGTTCGAAATCGGTGACACCGTCGATGTCCACACGCGAATTCTGGAAGGCGACAAAGAGCGCATTCAGAAATTCACCGGCGTGGTCATTGCCCGCCGTGGCTCAGGGACTCGCGAAAACTTCATCGTCCGCCGGATCGTCAATGGCGAAGGTGTCGAGCGCATCTTCCCGATGAACTCGCCCAAGATCTCCAAGCTGGAAGTCGTGCGGCATGGCCAGGTTCGCCGCGCCAAGCTGTTCTTCCTCCGCGACCGTCTGGGCAAGGCCACCCGTCTGGTCGAACGCCGTCCGGCTCGCAAGCAGGCCTGAGCGGCATTTTCGATTTTCGAAGCAGGATTTTCGATTGCAGGTCTATACAATCGAATATGAGGGGAGGATTGAAGCTCCCCTCGACTTCCTCTTCGTGAATCTTTTGAACACCGTGGAGTGTTGTGTTGTCTCAGTTGTCGTCCCCGCTCGCATCGCAGGGCATCGCCGGGTTTGGTGCGGAGGCGTTTGAGGCGTTTCTGGCCACACGGTCGGAGCCGGAATGGGTGACATCGCGGCGGCGTGAAGCGTACGCGCTCTACCAAGCCAAGTTGGGGCAGCCGCTCAACCCGGAAGAATGGAAGCGGGTCGACCTGCGGGCGTTCCAGCCCAGCCGCTTTGGCGTGCAGGCCGTCAATGCTGCACAGGGCCAGCTCGCCGCCTCTCTTCTGGGCGAGAAGACGGACTTCGGCGGCGCGGTCTCGCACGTCGATGGGGCCTGCCTGAGCCACCGGCTCGATGAAAAGCTGGCCGCCAAAGGGGTGCTGTTCGGCAATCTGGGCGAGATGCTCCGCGATCATCGCGAGATCTTCGAACCGCACTTCATGACGCGAGCCGTTCAGGCCGAGACCGACCGCTTCGCGGCGTGGCACGCGGCGTTCTGGACCGGCGGCACGGTTCTGTATGTGCCCCGGAATGTGCAGGTCGAAGCTCCGCTTTACAGTTCGATCGGTCTGAGCCACGCGGGTGCGGCCGATTTCAGCCACACCTTGGTGATTCTCGAAGAAGGAGCGTCAGCCACGCTCCTCGAAGAGACAAACTCGGCGACGGAAGACGTTCCGGGGTTGCATGTCGGAGCGGTCGAATTGCTGGTGGGAAAGCGGGCGAACCTGCGATACGTCCAGTTGCAGAACTGGAACCAGCAGTCGTGGCACCTGGCTCATCAGGCGGGTCTGGTCGGGGCCGATGCTTCGCTGCAGTGGACCGTCGCTGGCATCGGGTCGCGGCTGGCACACATCCATCAGGATGTGGTGCTGGAGGGCAAGGGGTCGCGCGGCGAGGTCAACGGGGTCACCTTCGCGACCGACCGGCAGTTGCTTTCGTACTACACCCAGCAGACGCACAAGGCCGAGAACACCCAGTCCGACCTGCTGTATAAAGATGTGCTCCGCGATCGGGCGCGTGTCGTCTGGCGCGGGATGATTCGCGTGGACAAGATCGCCCAGAAAACCGACGGCTATCAGCGCAACGACAGCCTGCTGTTGAGCCCCGACTGCCGGGCGGATGCCATTCCCGGCTTGGAAATCGAAGCGGACGACGTCCGCTGCACGCACGGGGCCACCGCCGGCCGCGTCGACGCCGAACAGATTTTCTACTGCATGTGCCGGGGCTTGTCCCGCTACGAGGCGATGCACATGATTGTGGAAGGGTTCTTCCACGGCGTCTATGACCGCATTGCGGTGGAAGCGGTGCGGGAAACGCTGAGCCTCGCGGTGGAACGCAAGCTGGGAATTGGCTGACGCATTTTCGATTTTCGATTGATGATTTTCGATTGGACGCGCAAGCGTTGATCGGGGTCTAAAAGAAATCGAAGCCATTCTTAGATGACGCTGGCCGCAGCCAATCGAAAATCACAAATCGAAAATCGAAAATCACCCATGCTGGTTGGCTTTGAAAAAGTTGCGACGACGGCCCAGCTTCCTGAAGGCGCACGCCTGTCGGTTGTGTGTGACGGGCGGGCGGTGCTGGTGTTTCATGCGGCGGGACAGTTCTACGCCGTCGAGGACATCTGCTCGCACGATGGTCAGCCGCTGACGGACGGGAAGCTGGTTGGCTGCGCGATCGAGTGTCCACGGCATGGCGCGAAGTTCGACATCCGCTCGGGCCGCGCGTTGTGCATGCCGGCCGTCGAGGGAATTGCCACATTCGAAGTCCAGGTTGAGGGGGGTGACGTATGGCTGAGGGCGAACTGAAACACGAAGGCTGCCAGCATCCGCATCCGGAATCGCCACTGCCCCTGCTGGGAAAATGCTCGAGCGAAACCGGCGGGACCGCCCCGGCGGACGAAGGGGCCTGCTGTGACGCGACCGCAGGCACGGCCAGCGCCACGGAAATCGCCGCCATCCCGATGCCCGATGAAGCGCAGATGATCGAGGCGCTCAAGCAGGTCATCGATCCCGAACTGATGATCAACGTCGTCGACCTCGGCCTCGTCTATTCCGTCCAGTCCCAGGACGACAACAAGGTGCTGGTCGAAATGACCCTCACCAGCCCCGCCTGCCCGGCCGGACCACAGATTGTGCAGCAGGCCAAGATCTCGCTGGAGAAGCTCGAGGGGATCAAGGAAGCCCAGATCAAGCTGACCCTCAGCCCGCCGTGGACCCCCGACCGGATGACCGACGAGGCCCGCGACCAACTGGGGATCTTCTAGGGATTCCCTATCAAATTGCATGATTCCGGCACACTTGTCGTCGATCCGCTCGCTGACACTCACTCCAGATCCACTGGCGGTGTCCCAGAATCATGCAAGTGCCCGCCTCCATTCACCAGGCGCTGCGACATCGCGGGGAACTGCGGGTTGAGTATTCGCCAGCGGAAGTCTGGACGGCAGTCGGTGGCAGTGACGGTGTGGCGGCACTGATCGAAGATCTCTATCGCCGCTTTGAGCAGGACGAGTTGCTGCGGGTGGCCTTTCCGCACTTCATCAGTGGAAATGCCATCCCCTTCTTCCAGCAGTGGTTCGGCGGCGACCGCTCCTATGCGGATGACCTGGCTGGCGGACTGATGCGGCAGCACCAGCACCGCTACATCAGCCCCAAAGCGGCCGCGGCGTGGCTCCGCTGCATGCGCGAGGCGCTCACTGCCCGTGGACTGAACACGCAGCAGATCATGCCGCCCCTGAATCGCATCGCCAAGGCAATGATCCACAGTCCGGAAGTGGACGGCGATGATCTGAGCAAAAACTGTGATGGAGTTCAGGATCGGGCACAGTTCCAGTTCGAAGCACTGCTGAACGATGCCGCCAAGGGCCGCACTGAGACGGTTCGTGCTGCACTCCAACAGGCTCCGGAACTCGCCCAGCGGCGCGGCATGCACAACCGCACCCTGGCCTGGGTGGCCACGTATCGGAACCGACCAAAAGTTCTTGAACTGGCGCTGGCCTGCGGTGGTGACTGCCATTCGCCCGCCTGCGATCCCCTGAAGGCCACCATGGCCTGCGACATCGTTCAATTGGGGACCGGCGTCGCGGTCACACCACTCGCGATGGCGAAGAAATGGCATCCGGCCCTCGTGGCTCAATTGCTCCAGCACGGTGCCATCGACGACCCGTTCACCGCCGCGTGGGTTGGGGACGTGCCGGCGTTAACGGAATACCTCGACCGCCATCCCGAACTCGTCAATACCTTCGATCCCGCGGAAGATTTTCGGGAATCGACCCTGCTGTGCCACGCCGTCTGCGGTGGGAACATCGACGCGGTCCAACTGCTGCTGGAACGCGGAGCCACGGTGATGCCGCACAGCGGAAAGCTGCTGACCCTGGCCGTCGTGCTGAACCGCCTCGATTTGGTGAAACTCCTGATCGAACACGGCGCGGATGTGCAGCGGACAGAGTTTCTGGGGCGGTTGGATGACGCCAAACGCCCCATCGCCGATCTGCTTGTCGCCCGTGGAAAGAAAGTTCCAAACTGGATGATGCCCCGGGCCTGCCGCCCCGACGTGAGCACCAACGAACTGCACCGGGTCAAGGTGCTGCTGGATTATGGCGCGAGCATCAACGACTGCGGCCGTTACAGCCTCACCGCGCTGCACTATGCGGTGCGGGGCGGCAAGCTGCCGTTGATCCAACTGCTGTTGGAACGCGGGGCGGATGCCAATGTCCTCGATGAAAACCGCGTGACTCCCCTGCTCCACTTGTCCAAGACGCGTTCCAAAGCCGATCCGATTCCGGTGATGGAACTGCTGGCCGCCAGCGGAGCCTTGCTGGATGCGCGGGATGAAAAACAGGCGACGCTCCTGATGCACTTCGCGCGACAGGGCCACGCTGACGCGGTGCGGTGGCTCCTGGCGCACGGCGCCGACCGCGACGCCCGCAACAAAAGTGGTAAAACGGCGATGCAGATCGGACGGGCACATCCGGAAATCGTGCGGCTGCTCGCGAGCCAGTGAGACTTTGCCCGCAGAGAGATGCGACGAGCGGGCTAAGGCGCTCGCCCGCAACCAAACGGCGTGGCGGGAGGGCTCTGGTCCTCCAGAGCCGCAAGCTATGGTGAACATCGCCGACAGTTCGACACGCCGAGTGCCCCAAAAAGCTTCCGTCCACGTTCGTACGACATGACGGGGGCCGCGGCGCAACCGTCATTCCCAGCGCCAGTCATTCAACACACCCTGATACGGCCAGTCTTCGGGACGCCGCACCAATCCCTTCCGCACCGCATTGAGACGGACATACTCCCATTTCTCCTCATACTGCCGGAAACTCCGCATCCTGGTATCCCAGCCATCGTACTGCCAACAATGGTCGGCAGCCTTGTGGCGTTTGGTGAATTGGGATTTCCAATACTTCGCCCAGTTCTCGAATTTGATGTCTGTCGCGGTCGCCGCCGCAAACATGTGGATGTGGTCGGGCATCACAATGTATCGACCGACAAGCCACGCCGAGGCACCTGTCCACACCTCACGCAGCAAATCATGCACGTCGGCCGAAGCGAGCCACGGCTTCCGGTCCTTCGTGCAGATCGTGTCAAACACGACCGTGGGCTGGCCCTCCACATGGAGGACTCCATTAGCGGGATGTTTTCGTTGGGGGAATTCGGGGCGGGGATCCAGCATGTCATCGCCTGCGGTTGAATGCGCGGCGTATAAGATTCGCACGCCATAATGCCAGACTTCTGGGCGGGGATCAACAGATTGGGAGCGACTGCTTGGAGACGAAATGTTGGCCGCGTCTACAGGTAGCCCGCGGCTCTGGAGGACCAGAGCCCTCGTGCGCTTGCACGTTTGTTGAATCGGCGGGTGAAAGTCCCAGCCAGGAGGTTTAAGTTTGATCCTGTAGTCGACCGCAACTGCGTCGCCGTGAGGCGGGGTGGGGAGCAGCGGGAGATGATTGACC
>JAKFUF010000210.1 GCA_021732845.1 Planctomycetaceae bacterium
GCCTCCTTGGGTGTGAACACACGGGACGTTTCGACAACTCCCCTATGTTTCCCCAACGGAGGCACTTTCTTCCACCGTCAACACCGAAAAACCCGCCGTTTTCCACAGCGGATGACCGGTTACACCCAAACGATTTGGTGACGCTTCGCTCATCAAAGCCGAAGTCCGCACGTGGCTCGCCTGGCAGCGAGAGCCAGGCGTCCAACTTGGAGCGGCCATCAACGACCGCATTCTTGGGGCCGATTCTCCCCAAGCCGTGTCATTCCTGCGCTGGATCAAGGCTCTGTTCCAGTTGAACCAACTTCAGACCACCTGATCGCATCAATCGCTCATGCCTGCTGGCAAACCGCGTCGACTTCAATCTCCACCAGGTGGTCGGGGTTCACCAGGCGGCTGACTTCCACCAGGGTGGCCACAGGGCGAATTTTGGCGAAGACTTCGCCGTGCGCCTGGCCGACGGCTGGCCAGTCGTCGATGTCGGTGACAAACATCCGCGTGCGAACGACATCGGAAAGACCGGCTCCGACGGCCCGCAGAGCCCGTTCAATTTTGGTCAGCACAAAGACCGTCTGGTCATAGGCGCTCCCCACGGCCACCGTTTCGCCACGCTCATCCGAGGCGGTCGTTCCAGCAACAAACACCAGATTTCCCACCCGCACCGCCCGTGAATAACCGACCGACTTCTCCCACGGGGTTCCGGTGGAATAGGTTTGCCGTCGGGCGGAGACTGACTGTGCAGACTCGTTCATGGTTGAGGCTGTCGTCGAGGCTGTGGATCAAGAGCCACTGGCGGGGCTGGCGACCGGGCGGATGCCGAGTTTTTGCAGGGCGTCGAGGTCTGCTCCCGCGTCGTTCCTGGTTGAGGCTCCAGAAACCGCTGGGTTGTTGGAGGCGCGGTCCAGCGCGAAGTCGGCCGGTGACAGGTCGGCGAACGAACGGCTTTCCCAGTAGACCCGCCAGATGACCGGCGTCGCCCGCGGGTCGACATCGGCCGCCGGTCCCCAGAACTTCTGCCAACCCGCAAAATCGAGGACTTCGGGTTGGTCCTTTCCAGCCTGGGTCGAGGTGGTCGTCCAGAAACTCCGCACCTGGTCATAGAAATTCTTCTGGCCGCTCCAAGCCAGCATTCGCCGGTACTCGGCCGCGGGCAGGTTGCCGGACATGCTGATGAGGGGGTCTCCCGTCGGCGTGGAGATGATGCTGTTGGAGGCGGAAATCTGCACCGGCAGCACGCGGCGGGTGGAATCTCCGCACTCCAGTTGCAGTACGCCTTTTCCTAATGCGGCCGTGAGATGGTCAAGACTCAGTTCCACCTTGGCTTCCGAAGCCCGTGGCTGCATTTCCCCGCGGGAATGCAGGAGCGACCCCTGGATCGCCACGACGGAATCGCGGAGTTCAACGCGAAGCGGTTCCAGCGTCCGGGTCAGCAGGAAATCACTTGAGCCACGGATGAGGCTGCCTTCCATTTCGATCCGCAGCGGGCTCCGGGCCATGCTTTCGACGCCCATGTCCGCCATGCTGGATGAGAGACCGGCCGGCAGTTCGATGAAGGCCGCGGGAAGCTGGCGGGGATTGCGGAGCGTCAGCGTGACCGATTTGAGCCTAAGGCTGTCGGGGCGATGGAGGGTGAAGAACGACCAGAATTCCGTGCGGACGAGGTCGTCCGGCGACATTTCCAGATCGATGCCCACCATTTCCAGGGCACCGCTGGTCACGGTGATCATCCGGGTCAGGTCGCCATCGGCCAGCTCATTGCGTGGCACGAACTCCACCTTGGGCCGGAACCCCTTGCCGGCGACGATGGTGACCTTCTTGCTGATCCGCAGCGGCCCCTCCGTCCGCGCGCCGTTGTAACGCAGTTCGATCACGGTGCCATCATCGGCCTGGGCGCACGCGGCGGCCAATGTCGACATCATCTGCGGCGGTCCAAAGCTGCTCCGCATCACGATCGGCGCACTGGCCAGTAGATCGGCTGGCGGCGCTGGTAAGGCTGGCTTGACCGAGTTTTCGGACGGCAAGGGGATCTCTGGCACCAACGGTGGTTCGACCTTGACGGATTCCACCACCGCGACTGCCTTCGAAGACAGGAGTTCGGGACCGAGTTTCGTCAATGTGTCGGGATTGAACAGCGGTTGCAGTCCATGTTGGCCGTCGGTCATCGCCGGCCCGAAGGCCACGGTGCCGTTCATCGTCAGCAACGCGGCGGGTGAACTTGTGGCACTGGGCGCGGGCGGCTTCAAGGGAACTGGCACGACCTCGGTGACCGTTTCCTCCGGCGTCTCGGCCACGGAGGCCGGGATTACGGGGTGAACCTCAGTTTCCTTGTCGGATTGTTTCTGGCGATTGGGGAGGTTGGCCGCCACAAGCGGGCCTTTCGCTTCCGCCTGTGCACTCTCGTGGGGGCGCGGCGGCGAGTTGGGTGCGGGGTCGCGGCCGTATTCCAAATAGCCAACCATGGCGAGGAGCGCCGCGACCGTCGCCATCCAAGCCAGGTGCCGCTCCCAGAACGGTCCGCGGGCGGCGGTAGAGGACATCCACAACAGGCCTTCGGGACTGACACTCCGCAGCCCCATCGACCCTGCCACCAGCATCAGGTCGCGCATCAGTTGTTCCGCCGTCTGGTACCGGCGGCGGGGCTCTTTGGCCATCATTTTTCGGGTGACGGCGGACAGCCCCTCCGGCACGCGGCGATTTTTGCCCACGGGATCGGGCGCGTCGTCGCCCTGGTGCTGCAGCAGCTTTTGCATCACCGTTCCCTCGGGATACGGTGGCTCACCCGTCAGCATGTGATACAGCGTGCATCCCAGCGAATAAATGTCGCTGCGGATGTCCGCCGTCCGCGGATCGTAGGCCTGTTCCGGAGAGATGTAGTCGAAGGTTCCGAGCGTGGTCCCCGGCACGGTGAGGTCATCGCCGGTACCGGGGCGTTCAGTTCGTGCCAGCCCAAGATCGACAAGCTTCGCCCGGCCGCCAGGGGTGATGATGATGTTCGAAGGTTTGATGTCCCGGTGGACGATCCCCTGCGCCGACGTGTGCAGCAGCGCCGAGGCGATTTGCAGGGTGTAGTTCACCGCGTCTTCCAGCGGCAGCCGGCGGTGCTGCTGGATCAACTCGCGAATGTTCGTCCCTTGGACGAACTCGAACGCAATGAAGTTGAGCCCGTCCTCCTCGCCGATGTAGAACACGCGGGCGATGTTTTCGTGGTCGAGCTGGGCGGCCGCCTGGGCCTCGTTTTTGAACCGCTGTACCGCGGCAGGGTCCCGAGACTGGCCCGGCGGAAGGATCTTGATCGCCACGATCCGGTTGAGCCGCGTGTCCAGCGCCTTGAACACGGCTCCCATGCCGCCACTGCGGATCCGGTCCACAATGCGGAAGTGCCCAACCATCAGCCCCAGTTCGCCGCGGAAGTGCTGAAACTCCGACTCGGTGGAGGGAAAGAGCATCCGGACGATGCTGGAGGCGGGAACGGCAGGGTCGGTTTTGGGGGCGGGCGCGGGGCGCCCCTCCGGGTTGATCACCGTTTCCGGACCCTGCGCGAGGATGGCCCGCGGGATCACCGTTGGCGGCAGCGGATCGATCGTTTTTGAAGATTCACCCATAGACCACCCGCGTTCCACGCGACACACCTGTTTGAGCGGCGATTTGCCGCAAAATCATGGTGAGTGCTTCATGCACACTCATTCGCCTGTGACTTTCCGTTGTCTGGACTGGAATCCACGCCAGCACCCGCCAGAGAACAACACCCCACCCGGCCAGCACCTCATCCAGGCAGTGTATTGTACGACAGGAATTTCAAATTTGCTCAGAATGAGCCCTCATCCTTCCGGCCTGCGAACGCAGCTTGAGGAGCCGGAATGATTGTCATCATCTGCTTGTCTTCGCACTCGCCACTCGCGGACGGCGGCGGCACTCAGTTCGGTTCATTCTCCCACAGCCCGTCCGGCCGCCTGTTCCAGAACCCAGAACACGGTATTCAGTTTCTCGTATAGAGCCTGGGAAAAATCGTCACTCTGGACCACTTCCGCCGCCGAGTTGCGAATCGTCACATCTGGAATTTGCGACCGTTCTTCGGGGCGGTTGTAAGACTTGGTCTGCTTTGCGAGTCGGGCCACGCGCGGAATAAATGACTGCGACAAATGCTCCGTCAACTCTCGGACCGAGTGGTCAGAGGTGGAGAGTAACTCACGCAAGCTCATTTGACGCGGGTCAGTCACGACGCAACTCTCATAGGTTGCCGCTTGTTGCCATCATGAATTAAACCCGTGGGAGTCCAGCGCGGTCAAGGGGTGTCCGGGAAATGTTCGCAAACGAAGTCCAGTCCAATCCCACATTTGACGGTCATGCCGCCTTGCGGGGAGCAAGACGGGCATATTTCGCCCCATTTCTCGCCGGCATGAGTTTGCGCCCCTCGCCTGCCGGCCGACCTGAACAACGTGTGTGTCCAGGCATTCCCTCTTGCGCCCGTCAGCCGTTGTTCGTGCCGCCGCCCGCACGCGGGACCGCCGGAAGTTTCACATGCTCACGTTACGGGTGTCGCGCCGCTTGCGTCGACTCGGCAGGCTCCGTATCTTTAGCCTATACATGATTTGGGGACACCCTCGGCGGATCTGCCGCGAGCGCCAGCAAGCGATCGCCGACAGGTGTGCCGGGATCGTTCAAAGTCATGAAGGTCAAGTCTCGACATTTCCCAAGCTTCCTCTTCCCCTTCCCGGAAGATGCCATGATGTTTCGCGGTCGGATTGCCTGCCTCCTGGCAGGGTGTCTCCTGTTGGGGTGGTTCGCTCCGTCGCGCCGCCTGGATGGTGCCGAGAAGCACATGGAGTTTCTCGAGGGCCTCCGCGACCAGCGGTACTTCGACTACGCGGTGCTGTTCCTGGAACAGCTCGAGCAGCGGACGGACATCGATCCCGCGCTGAAGGAAGTCATTCCGTTTGAAAAAGCCAAAACGCTGTTGGAGGGCGCTCAGTATCAGGGCAGTCCCGAGGCGATGCAGAAGCAGCTTGACACCGCCAGACTGTTCCTGGAACAGTTTTTGAAGGCCAGCCCAGACCATGCCGAATCGGCGCAGGCCAGTGCCGACCTGGCCCAGGTGCTGGTCCGCAAGGGACGCGTGGAGCTGATTCAGTCGCGCAATCCGAGCAACGCCGCGGTCAAAGTCCAGTTTCAGCAGCGTGCCCGGGGATATTTCGCCGAAGCGCGGAAGATGTTTCAAACCGCCTATGACAAATACCTTGCCGATTACAAGCAGTACCCAACGTTCATCGATCCCGTCAAAGACAAGGTCAAACATGCCGCGCGGGAAAAGGCGCTGGCCAATTACGTCCAGGCCAGTTTTAACGTGACTTTGACGTGGTATGACGAGTCCCAGACCTACGAGAAGGAAGACCCGAAATACACCGAGATCCTGCTGCAGGCGGCCAATGATTTTGAAAAGATCCACCAGGAACATCGCAGCGTGCTGGCCGGCCTGTATGCCCGCATGTATCAGGGCAAATGCTTCGAGGAAATGCAGGACATCACAAAGGCCCTGGGGATCTATGACGAGTTGCTGGACCACGGGCAGAATGAACGGCCCGATTTTCTGCAGAAACTGCAGGATCACGTGCTGCAGTTCAAACTGATCTGCCTGAACCATGACCAGCGCAAGGACTACCAAGTCGTCGCCCAGACCGGTGCGGACTGGCTGAAGTCGCGGCAGGACCGGTATCACCGGACATCGGTTGGGCTCGGCATCCGCTGGGAGATTGCCCGCGCCGATGAACAACTCGCGCTCAAATCACGGGCACTGGCCGACGCCAAGGCGCGCGAGAAAGAGAAGGCCAAAGAAAAGCCCAAGAGCAAAGAGAAGCCCAAAGAGGGTGAAGCCGCGGCAGCCGAGTCAGAAGACACCGAGGATGTGCTGCCCCACGAGGCGCTCGCCAACGCCGACGCCCTGATGCGCCTGGCCCAGTCCCACGCCCGCTACGTGGCTCGGTTCCCCAGTGAATATCGCGCCCCGGCCGAAGCGATGCTCAAGCGAATTGACTTGTTCCTGGAGAAGGAATCGGGAGATCCCAAAACGTTCGACAGTGCGTTCTCCGCGGCCCAGACCCTGGTCAAGGGGATCCCCGCCAAACGCAAAGAGTTCGACGACGAGAAGGCGGACAAGGCGGCGAAGCAAACGGAATATGCAGCTTATGTGGCCGAAACCATCCGGATTTTGAAGCTGGCGCTGAACCTGGCCAAGGGACCGCAGGATGTCTCCGACCCCAAGAACATCACCCCCATCAACGATGTCAACCGGGTGCGGTACTTCCTGTCCTTCGCGTACTACAGCCATCCCTCGCGGCACTACAGCTACGACGCCTCGATCATCGCGGAGTATGTCGCCAAAAAGTATGCCGACATTCCCGGCACCCAGTCGCTGGATTCGGCCTTTCTGGCGATGTCCGCGGCGCAGCAGGGGTATGCCACATCCGACAAAGACGACAAGGAGTTTGACATCGGCCGCGTGATGTCAATCGCCAAGCTCATGACGGAAAAATGGCCCAACGAGGACAAAACCAACGACGCGCGCATCAATCTCGGCGACATGTGCATCCAAATTTCGCGCCCGCTGGAAGCTGTCGTGGCTTACGGCGGCGTTCCCGACACTGCCCCGCAATACAATGAAGCCCACCTGCGGATGGGCCGGGCCTATTGGAATGGCTACTTGGCGGACGCCTTCCTGCCCGAAGAGAAACGCGGCAAAAAAGAGGAGGTGGCCACCTGGCCTGCCCTGGCCCGAAAGACGATTGAAGAATCGATCGCCAAACTGGAGGCAAAACTGCCGGAGGGTGCCGGTCCGGATGAGAACATCACGCTGGCCAAGGTCGACCTGGTCCAGATGTTGAATCTCACGGGCGACTATCCGGCGGCCCTCAAAGTGCTGACGGAGGGTCCACGGTCGGTGTTCGAGGGGGTCAAGTCGCCCGATGGCAAGGAGGAAAGCCGGCCAAAACGCGGTGCCCGATCGGTGGACATCGCCAGTGCCGCGCATCGCGAGGCCCTGCGGGCCTATGTGGGTTCGCAGCAGGTCGACAAAGCCCGGGCGGAGCTTAAGGAACTGGAAAAGATCGGTGGCGGCGGCGAGGGCCTGACCCGCATTTTGGTGCAGCTCGGCAAGAAGCTCGAGGAGGAAATCAACCGCGACATTGCCTCCGCCAATCCGCAACTGCCGCAAAAGCTGCAGTCGTTCGAGAACTTCCTGGGAGACCTGTTCAACCGCAAGGAAGGGCAGGACTTCCATTCGCTGATGTGGGTTGGCCAGACCTACATTTCGCTGGGCCAGGCCGTCGAGAAGTCAGACGCGACGCGCGCCACCACCTATTTTTCCAATGCCGGCCAGGCGTACCAGGCGCTGTTGGAACGCGGGTCCGCGGACGCGAAATTTATTCCTGAAGGCGCGACGCCAGGGGTCAAACTCAAGCTGGTGACCGCCCGCCGCAAGGAGCGGAAATTTGACGAG
The DNA here is from genome assembly GCA_021732845.1 of Planctomycetaceae bacterium. Classification (GTDB taxonomy): domain Bacteria; phylum Planctomycetota; class Planctomycetia; order Planctomycetales; family Planctomycetaceae; genus JAKFUF01. The sequence continues at coordinate 7,487 of JAKFUF010000210.1, forward strand.
GCGCACACGCTGATCACGGAACTGCTGACTGCGGGACCGATGTTCCTGGATGGCCAGTCCGAAGCGGCGCTCATTTATGAGAGTCGGGCGGCGCAGGGGGGGCCGGATGACTGGAAGTATTACAAGCTGGCCAATGACGGCGATCGACCGAAAAGCGGTGACCAGGTGGTGTGGGGCTGGAAACTGCTGGCCCAGAAACTGGCCAATGCGGTTCAAAATCAGGCCGATCAAACGCGGCGCGACCAGTTGAAGAGCGAGTATTTCGACACGCAGTTGCATGTCGCCACCTGCCACTTCAAATATGGCATGGCCCTTCCCAAGATGGAGGACAAGGAGAGAAACATCTCCTATGCACGCAGAACGCTGGAGGGCACGGCCAGTCAAACCGGAGATTTCGGTGACCAGCCCCAATATGAGCAATTCAACGAACTGTACAAAACCGTCCAGCAGGAACTGCTGGCGGTGCTGACCGCGCTCAAGCGGGAAGATGAATACGAACCGACCACAGATCTGCCGAAGAAGCACGAAAAATCGGTGGAAGCCCCAAAAAAGAGGAAGGTGGCCGCGACACCCAAGGCAACGGCAAAAGCCAAGGCCCCGCCGCCAAAACCAGGGTTTAATTACACGGCCGTAATTTTGGGCGGCCTCGTCCTGCTGGGCGGCCTGGCGTGCGTGGCGCTCCTCTTCAGAAAGCCAACGAAGAAGTCGGTTCTTCCAGAGACTCTGGAGCTGCCCGGCACCCGTCCGCCGGCGAAGCGGGTCAGGGCAAAGTCGTCATGAACCGTTTCCGGAGGACAGCGGTGCGATCCTTGCGGCAGTCGCAAGTCGCCACGCGGCAGACCCACGCTTCACGGCAAAATCTTCCGTTACCAATTGGAACAGACACCTGCACCGGGCCGACCACCCGGAGGAGCAACACCTTGATGAGCATTCGCACGGCGCGTGTTTTTGCGGCGTTTTTCGCCATCGCAGTCCTGACCCAGGCCACGGCCCTGTTCGGCCAGGCGACCGTCATTCGCAAGAGCGTCAAGGCTCCGCTGGAAGGGGACGTCACGGAAATTACCCAGAAGGATATTTCCGTCAAGAAGGGCAACGACACGACGAAGGTCGAGGCCAACGACATCGTGCAGATTCAGTGGAAGGGAGAGCCGTCAAAAGTCGGCCTGGGGCGCAGCGCGGAAAAGACGGGCCGCTATGACGCCGCCCTGCAGAACTACACGGAATCCCTGGCAGATGCCCCTGCCAGTCCCGCCGGATTGAAGATCGACCTCCAATGGGCCGTCGTCCGGGTCACGGCGAAGCTGGCGCAATCCAATTCCGCGCAGGTCGATGCCGCCATCACCAAGTTGGAAGAGTTCAACAAGGCCAATCCGAACCATTATACGCACTTCGACGCGCTGCGGCTTCTGGGTTTGGCCTACGTCGCCAAGGCGGACCTGGCCAAGGCGCGAACCACGTTCGACCTGCTGGCCAAGGCCCCCTGGAAGGACTATCAGCTCATGGCGGACATCAATGTCGGCAAGCTGCTGCAGCTCGAAGGGAAGGCGGACGAAGCCGTGACGGCATTCGACAAGGTGATCGCCGGGGCGACTCCCGCGGAAGAAACCCAGCGGCAGGAAGCACTGCTGGGCAAGGCCAAGGTGCTGACCGCCCAGATGAAGTACCCCGATGCCTCGACGCTGCTGGACGAGGTGCTGGCGAAATCCAATCCCGATGAAATTGCCCTGCAGGCCGAGGCCTATGTCCGTCAGGGCGACTGCTTCGAAGCACAAAACAAGACAAAAGAGGCCCTGCTGGCGTACCTGCATGTCGACGTGCTCTTTCCCCAGGAAGCCGGGCTGCACGCCGAGTCTTTGTATCATCTGTCAAAACTGTGGCAGAAAGACGGCAAGAAGGACCGGGCCGAAGAATCGCGGGCCCGGCTCGAAGAGCTGTATCCTCAAAGCGAGTGGACCCGGCGCCTCAAGGCCGGCACCTAATTTTTGTTGTGACGCTCCCGATTCGGCAGCAATTCGCGTCCAAGTGCGGGAAGGGACTGGAATCCCCTCTGGGGTCGCTTTATGATGTTCAAATTCCCTGCATGACCGATCAGTTCGCACCCTCATAATTCATTTTGAGAAATTCGAGTTTCTGCCTATTCCGGCAGGGGCTTGCCTCCGCTTTCGCCCAGAACACCCATCACCCCCCACGCAGCCAAACGTACGGCAGGAGTCTTCGATGTCAGCGCGTCTCGTACTTGGGCCAAAGAAACTCCACGGTTGGTATGTCGCTCTGGGACTGAGCCTGCTGCTGGGGCTGGTGACCACCCTGCTCGCATCACAGGCCGCCGCCCAGGAAGAGAAGAACGCGGAGAAGGCGGCGGCCCCGGCCGTCGACGCCGAACCTGCGGAGGCTGAAGCCGCCGAAGGCGACGCCCCCGCCGAAGGCGGAGGCACCAAGGAAGCCGCCAAGGTTGAAGGGCCGCAAACCGACAAGAATCTGTTGGTGTGGTTGCACGAAGCCTCGGGTCCCTTCGGCTACTGCATTCTGGCCGAATCCTTCGTGCTGATTGCCATGCTGTCCATGTGCATCATGCAATTCCGCCGCGAGAACTTCATGCCGACCGCCCTGATCGAAGCGTTCGACCAGAGGCTGCAAGCCAAAGACTATCAAGGAGCTTATGAACTGGCGAAGAAGGACGACTCCTTCCTGGGAAAAATCCTCGCCGGCTTCATGTCCAAATTGTCAAAGGGTTACGACGAAGCGATGGAGGGCATGCAGGAAGTGGCGGAGGACGAAACCCTGGCGCTGGATCACAAGGTCTCCATCATCTCGCTGGTTGGCACGACGGCCCCCATGCTGGGGCTGCTCGGAACGGTGCAGGGAATGGTCCAGGCGTTCGCCGTGATCGCGGCCAGCACCGAGTCGCCGAAGCCATGGAAGCTGGCCGAGGGCATCAACATGGCCCTCGTGACCACGCTGGAAGGTCTGGTCGTCGCCATTCCGGCCATCATCGGCTTCAGCCTGATCAAGAACCGCCAGGCGCGCCTCCAGTATGACGCTGGCAACGTGGCCGAAGGATTGGTCAGCCGCTTCGCCGGCATGAAGCGGCCTGCTCCGGCGACGGCGGAGGCTTGATCGAGGCCCGGTTGCGGGGCTGGCCCAGTCCGCCGAACCCCGCACAGGCCTCAGTCTGTTGTTGAAGCCACGCCGATGTCGGTCAAGATCTCAACCGGAAAGCGCCAGCCAGAGCCGCACATGAAAATCAAGCAAGGTGGCGATCCGCCATCCGTCGATGTCGACATGACGCCGATGATCGACATTGTCTTTCAGTTGATCACCTTCTTCATGGTGGTGATCAATTTCGAAGCGGCGGACCTGGACGAGCGGGTCAAGATGGCGACCAGCCAACTGGCCCGTCCGCCGGTGGGCACGCCTGAAGATGAACTGATCCTGCAAATCGGGTACATCCGCAACACCAACGGTGTTTTGCAGGGCCGCCGGGAAGATCCGTTTGTCTTCTTTAACGGCGATGCCTTCTTGATTTCCGAGACCGCCAGCGGAAATTACAAGTCGATCGTACCGATCATCAAGGACAACGAATTTCGCTACCGCCGGCGGCATCCGAAACCCGAGCCGATCAAAACGGTCGTGGTGATCCGCGCCGATCAGGATTGTCCGGCCGGCAAGGTTCAGGAACTGATTCAATTCTGCCAGAAAAGCGAGTTTGAGAAATTTTCCGTGAAGGCCGCCGCCAAGTCGGACTGACGTTCTGCCCCTCCGGTGCATTTCCCCAGGCAACGGCCCTGCATCCATCGCTCAAACTTGACTGACACGACCATGAAAATCAAATCCCGTTCGGGGTCGACCAAAGTCGCCGTCGACATGACGCCAATGATCGACGTTGTGTTTCAGCTCATGATCTTCTTCATGCTGACGCTGAAAATCTCGGAAACCGAGGGGAATTTCGACATCACCATGCCCATCAAGGGGCCGTCGAACAAGCAGGAGGTCAAGAACATCCAGGACATCAGGGTCCGGATGGAGGCCAATGGCGATGGAACGCTCTCGGCGCTGTACATCGGCAACCGCAATCTGGGCAATGGCCCCAAGGCGTTTGCCGAACTGAACCGGGAAATCCGTCAGGCGATCGGGAAGCCCGGAGGCCTGGCCGCCAAAGAGCAGGAAGTGGAGTTGGACCCCGCCTACAACCTGAACTTCCAGGATCTGGTGAACGCCATCGACGCCTGCACTGGCAAGGTGCAGATCGACCCCAATTCCCAGCAGAAGCAGGTGGTGCGGTACGTCGAAAAGATCAAGTTCGCGCCGCCGCGCAAGCCACAGGCGTAGCCCGGAAGAATGACGTGTTGGGTCCTCGCCGCCTGCTGTGCTGACATCCCGCAAGCAGTGCACTGTTCACGTTAGCGTGCCCTTCGAAGATGGCACGCCGACCTGCCGCGGGTCGACCGTCACTGCCTGCCGCAGCGCCCGGGCCGTGGCTTTAAAGGTGGCCTCCGAGATGTGATGGCTGTTGCTGCCATGGTGCAGCACCAGGTGCAGGTTCATCAGGGCGTTGGCGGCGACTGCCTGCCAAAAGACCTCCACCAGTTCCGTGTCGAACAGGCCGATTTTTTCGGTCGGGAATTTGACATCGAACACGAGCCACATGCGGCCGCTGAGGTCCACTGCCGAGGTGACCAGCGTTTCCTCCATTGGCAGGCTCAAGCTGCCGTAACGGACGATGCCTTTTTTGTCGCCGACCGCATCTTTGAGCGCGCGGCCCAGGCAGATGCCGATATCTTCGACCGTGTGGTGAAAGTCGACCTGGATGTCGCCATTGCACTGCACCGTGAGGTCAAACAGTCCATGCCGCGCGAACAGTGTCAGCATGTGATCCAGAAACCCGACACCGGTGGCCAGTTCGCACTGCCCGGTCCCGTCCAGATTCAATGACAGATGGATGCCAGTCTCGGCCGTCTTACGGCTGATGGTTGCGGTGCGTGGTGGAGCAGTCACAGGAGGGCGGTTCGTAGACGGTGAAAGTGACAGGAACTGTCAGAAAAGCAGCGTAAGCCTCGCAACTGGTTCGGGTCCCAATCCTTGAGCCACGTTCCCCACCAGCGGCGCATTTGTCATTTGTCATTTGTCATTTGTCATTTGTCATTCTCCTCTCAGACACACCACCAGCCCAAACAGTTCGTCACACGGCCTCCACATCCTTGCTCACCCGCGCCCGCGTGACAAGCGACCGCGCCGGGTTCACGAACAGCCAAAACACACAGGCCAGAAACATGAGACCAGCGTACGGATAGAACGCGGGATCCCACTGTGCGCGGCCCACAGCACCAGCCTGTTTCAGATGCTCGACATAGTAGCCCATGAAGATCGGGGAGGAGATCGCCCCCAGCGCCCCCAGGGAGTTCATCAGTCCAAAGAGCGCGCCGACATGCGATCCGCTGATGTCTGTGACCGTGCCCCACCAGCAGGGGATCTGGAGTTGCACAAAGAAGTAGGCCAGCGTGATGCACAGCACCGAGAGCCGGTAGTCATGGAGCTGCGCGGCCAGCACGAGCGCCGTGCCAGCGCCTGCGTAGGCCAGACAGGCTTGAATACGGCGGCTTAACACACGCTCGCCTGTGGTGCGGATCAACCAGTCGCTGAGCCACCCCCCGGAGAAACAACCAGTGGCACCACCTGCCATGACCAGACTCATGAAAAAGCCCGGCAGTTTTCCTTTCAGTCCGTGCGCTTCTTCAAGGTAATTGGGATACCAACTGATCAGCATGTAGAAGACGGCGGAGCCACACCCCATGATGCCGCCCATGAGCCACAAGTTGGCAGAAGGCAGCACCAGATCCCACGGGACGGCGTGGTGGGCGACACTCTGCGAGGTTCTCCCCTGTGCAATCAGCGAGCGCTCGGCATCATTCACGGAGGGGTGGGTGGCGGGGTCATCACGAAACCAGGCGTAAAAGGCGATCGCCCACACGACTCCCACAAGTCCAAACACGATAAACATCATCCGCCAACTGCCGGTCAGCTCAATGATGTACGCGGCCACCATGGGGGCCGTGGCTCCGCCGATCAGCGAACAAGTGGTGACAAAGCCCTGTGCCCGTCCGCGCGACGCGGGAGGAAACCAGACGGACACCACTCGCGCCACATTGGGGAATGCGCCCGCTTCGCCGACTCCAAACAGGAACCGCACGAGGCACAGCACCAGGAAGGAGGCGTTGATGCCAGCCAGCCAGCTTCCACTGCCCCCAAGCGTAAAATGAAAGACGCAGCCCGTCAGCATTGTGAACGCCGACCACCAGAGCACAATCCGCAGCAGGATGCCACGCGACCCGTATCGGTCACCCCAATGGCCGGTGATCACCTCAAACAGTGTGTAGGCCAGCGTAAACGAACTGGCGACATAGCCCCACATCGGCTTGCCGATGTGCAGGTCGTTCTGCATGCTGGTTGCGGCAACGCTGATGCAGACCCGGTCGAGGTACATGACAAACGCCAGCGCCGCCATGTAGCCCAGCACCCCGAAACGCACCATCGTCGGCCGCCTGCTGCCTTCGAGATCGAAGACAGGTGGCGGAGATGAGGCCAGATGGTCGGGATGTCGGGTGCTCATGCAGCCTCGGGTGGAGGGGGGGCGTTTACCGGAATCATTCAATGATCTTGAGAGAGCACGGAACCGATTGTGACAAAACCGGGAACGCCGGGCTACCGGCCGGCAGCGGCAAAACCCAGAAAAACTAGTTCGTAGCGGTTGATGTTGATCGCTCAGCCAAGTGGCCTCGCAGTAGCGTGGGTTTCAACCCACCTCGGTTGATGTTGACTGCCTAGCCGGGTGGCCTCGCAGTAGCGTGGGTTTCAACCCACCTCGGTTGATGTTGATCGCCTGGCCGGGTGGCCTCGCAGTAGCGTGGGTTTCAACCCACCCCGGTTGATGTTGACTGCCTGGCCGGGTGGCCTCGTAGCAGCGTGGGTTTCAACCCACCCCGGTTGATGTTGACTGCCTGGCCGGGTGGCCTCGTAATAGCGTGGGTTTCAACCCACTTCGGTTGATGTTGATCGCTTATTAGCCGGGTGGACTGAAGTCGAATGGCACTTAATCGGACCGATCTTATGGGGGGTTAATGCTTTGGCACGACGCGCTGACGTGTAAGGCGTTTTCGGGCCTTGGTGCGGGGCTCAGTCAAGTTCGGGAAGGGCTTGGGGCGGCGTTTTCTTGCCCGGGGTTCGACCCTGTCGGGACGATCCCCCACCACATGTTTGATGAGCGAGTCGGTCAGCGCCTTC
>JAKFUF010000059.1 GCA_021732845.1 Planctomycetaceae bacterium
CTCCGCCGGCTGATTGCTCGCACCGACGCTGGACAGGCTACATGCGTATCGAGCAACTCACATGGTGAACTCCTTTCAGTCCACAAGATCAACCAGGCTTGGCCTGGCGCACCGAATTTTCACGAATCTTACGAATATCACGAATGATCAACCGGCATGGCTTCGCGGGTGATGGAATCCTGTGCGTTGTTATTCGTGACATTCGTCTTATTCGTGAAAATTCGTGGTTCCCCCTTCTCGTTGCCTAAGACCGGCCTTCGGTTAGCATCTTGAAGCGTGCTTTATTCTTTGTCCGGTCCTAACTCGGTTACCGTCACCGAGTCGTCGGGGGTGTTACCGTGTTACCCTCCCGTGCCGTTTGCTCCCACCTTCAATTCCACGGGTTGATGCCGTACCATCAAGCATCTCTTATTCGATGCACTTGGGCTGGCACCGCTGGATTTGTGCCAAACCCGCAGGGAGTTTTCGCTTGACACACTCTGGCAGCAAGCACGGCAAGACACGGATCTCGGCGGCTGCCGCGGGTCTCCTGCTCATCCCGCTGTCCATCGCATCAATAGGGCGAGCGGAGGACGCGGCCGCCACGTCCGCGGAGTTTTCCACCGAGCAGGTCGAATTCTTCGAGTCGAAAGTGCGGCCGCTGCTGGTCGAACATTGTTTCGAGTGCCACAGTTCCACCGCCAAGGCCGTCAAAGGGGGCTTGAAGCTGGACTCGCGCGAAGCAGTCCTCAAGGGTGGTGATTCTGGTGCGGGTGCCGTCCCTGGCAAAGCCAGCGAGAGTCTGATCGTCGATGCCGTCCGCTGGCAGACATTCGAAATGCCGCCCAAGGGGAAGCTTTCCGCCGACAAAATCGCCATTTTGACCCGCTGGATTGACACGGGTGCCGCCTGGCCCAAGGTTCAGGACGATGTCTCTGCAGCACCACCCATCAACTATGACTGGGAAGCATTGCGTTCCCAACATTGGGCCTGGCAGCCAATTCAGCAAGTCGCGCCCCCGAAAGTGCGCAATCCCGCGTGGACCGCCAATGACATCGACCGGTTTGTGCTGGCCGGACTGGAGGCCAGCGGACTGGAACCGGCACCGCTGGCGGACGCGCGCGTCCTGATTCGGCGGTTGTCGTTTGATTTGCTGGGACTGCCGCCATCGCCAAAGCAAATCGACGATTTTGTGTTTGCCGCGAGCCACGACCGGCCGGCAGCCTGGGCGGCGCTGGTGGATGAACTCCTGGCCTCGCCGCACTATGGCGAGCGATGGGGACGCCACTGGCTGGATGTGGCACGGTACAGCGACGGTTATGGCGGTTTCCTGGACGGAGCGGCCCTGCCGGCCGCGTGGCGCTATCGCGACTGGGTGGTGCAGGCGATCAACCAGGATCTGCCCTACGATCAGTTCCTGCGGCTCCAGGTGGCAGGAGACCTTGTTGAACCACCACAGCCGATCGCCACAGGGTTCTTCGCGCTGGGTCCAACCTACATCTCCGATGGCGGCGACCCCGACGCAACGGCGCAGGCGATGTCCGAAACTCTGGATGACCGCGTTGACACACTGACACGCGGGCTGCTGGGACTGACCGTCTCCTGTGCCCGCTGCCACGACCACAAGTTCGATCCGATCCCCCAGTTGGACTATTACTCGCTGGCGGGCATCTTTCAGAATTCCAAGCTGCACGACTTTCCCCTGGTGCCCGAAGCGACGGTGAAGGCGTTCAAGGATCACCAGCAGTCCATTCGTGAACTTGAACAGAGACTCCGGCAGACGGCGGACAATGCCAAGCGCGACAACCGGGCACTGACCGACGCCGAAAAGCAACAAAGCGCGGCCGACACACAGACTCTGGAGATGCTGAAGAAGACTGCGCCCCCCGCCTACCCCGTGGCTCACACCATCGCGGAGGCCGGGTCGGCCGACATGGCCCTTGCCATTCGCGGCAATCTGCGAAGACCGGGACCGGTTGCGCCGCGGCGATTTCTCAGAATCATCAATGGGCCAGAAGGTGCCAGGTTCACCCGTGGCAGTGGGAGACTCGAACTCGCCGACCAGCTCGTAAGCCCCGCCAATCCGCTGACCGCCCGCGTGTTTGTGAACCGCGTCTGGCAGCACCATTTCGGCCAGGGACTGGTGAGAACTCCCAGCAACTTTGGAAAACTGGGGGAACCGCCCACCCACCCCCAACTTCTCGACTGGCTGGCGGCAGAATTTTCACAAAAACGTGGCTGGTCCCTCAAAACGCTCCACCGGCTGATTCTGCTCTCGTCCACCTATCAAATGAGCAGCGACCTGAACCCGCAGGCGTTCGCCGTTGACGGCGACAATCTCAAAATGTGGCGGATGAATCCGCGCCGTCTGGATGTGGAAGCCTGGCGCGATGCCTTTCTGTGTGTGACGGGAGAGCTGGACCGGACGCTGGGAGGTCCATCTGTCGAGCAGTTGCTGCAAAGTTCCAGACGGACACTGTACGGAGCGGTGAGCCGCAACGGCGACCGCTTTGCGTCCGATGCCTTTCTGAGGCTGTTTGATTTCCCGTTGCCACGCGCCACGATTGAGGGACGCAAGTCGAGCGTCGTGCCGCAGCAGTCACTGTTCTTGATGAACAGCCCGTTCATGGCGGCACGGGCCCGGGCGCTGGCGGCCAGATTGAATCGGGAAGCCACGGATGATCCGGCGCGGGTCGAACTGGCGTATGGCCTGCTTTATGGCCGGCTGCCTACGCCCGAAGAGCGGCGACTGGGGATCGAATTTCTGGCAACGGAAACAGAGTCAGCAGGCAATGAACTTACACCATGGGAGCAATATGCCCAAGTGCTGCTGAGCGCCAACGAATTCATGCACATCCAGTGAGCGAGGAACCCCGATAGCGGATGAAGCAGGTGGCGCAAGCCACCCATCCGCGCCAGGGGTTCCGCAGCGAGCAAAAACTGACCCGCGAGCGAGGAACCCCGACAGCGGATGAAGCAGGGGGCGCAGCCACCCGTCCGCGCCAGGGGTTCCGGAGCGAGCAAAAACTGACCAGTGAGCGAGGAACCCCGATAGCGGATGAAGCAGGTGGCGCAGCCACCCATCCGCGCCAGGGGTTCCGCAGCGAGCAAAAACTGACCAGTGAGCGAGGAACCCCGATAGCGGATGAAGCAGGTGGCGCAGCCACCCATCCGCGCCAGGGGTTCCGCAGCGAGCAAAAACTGACCCGCGAGCGAGGAACCCCGATAGCGGATGAAGCAGGTGGCGCAGCCACCCATCCGCGCCAGGGGTTCCGCAGCGAGCAAAAACTGACCCGCGAGCGAGGAACCCCGACAGCGGATGAAGAAGGGGGCGCAGCCACCCATCCGCACCAGGGGTTCCGGAGCGAGCAAAACTGACCCGCGAGCGAGGAACCCCAACAGCGGATGAAGCAGGCGGCGCAAGCCGCCCATCCGCGCCAGGGGTTCCGCAGCGAGCAATAACTACCAGCGCGAGGAACCCCGATAGCGGATGAGGAAGGTGGCGGAGCCACCCATCCGCGCCAGGGGTTCCAAAGCGTGCAAGACTTACCCGCGAGGGCTGTTGGCTGGCAGCTCAGTCGCGTAAAATTGAAGCTGTTCGAAGTTGACGAAATGCACAATGAGTTTGTGACACAGACAGGTGGTTTCCATGTCAACCGCAACGGTCATCCCGGGCAGCTATACGGTGATCCCCGGCAGCTATGTTGAGGACGGGATTGAATACCCTCAGGACGATGGTCTGCCCATGGCCGACAACTCTCCGCAGTTTGACTGGATCCAGTTGATTCATCAAAACTTGACGAGTGCCTTTATCGACTCCCCCAATGTCGTCGTCATTGGCAACATGCTGTGGTATCCCGTCCGCGGCGAAAATAAGACGCGGAGAGCGCCGGATGTGATGGTCGTCTTCGGGCGTCCGAAAGTGGATCGGGGATCCTACATTCAGTGGCTTGAAGACGGCGTTGCCCCTCAAGTGGCGTTTGAAATCATGTCGCCGTGCAACACGCCCGCCGAGATGAAGCGAAAACTGGCATTTTACGACCGGCATGGCGTGGAAGAGTACTACATTTATGATCCCGAGTCTTTCGAGTTGTCGATCTGGCTCCGCGATGGGGAACACCTACAGGAACAGCCACCAACTCTCGAATTCATCAGCCCGAAGATGCAGGTCCGGTTTGAGAATACGGATCTGGGGTTGAAGCTCTATCGACCCGATGGGAAAGCCTTCACCACGCGGGTGGACGCTGATCGTGAGTTGATGGTCAAGGAACAGGCGCGAGCCACTGAAGAACGGAAGCGTATTGCCGAGGAACGGAAGCGTGTCTCTGCGGAACAGAAGCGGATCGCCGCGGAGCGTGACCGCGAGGCGGTCCGTCAGCAATTGACTGACGCCCAGGCTGAAATCGAAGCCCTGCGGCAAAAACTACAGCAAGCTGGACTTCAATAACGCGGACTGCTTTTCCCACACCCCAGACGCTGGATCGAAGAGCCTGCCCATGTCCCACTGGAATCCGCTGCCGCCACTCAACCGCCGTGAATCCCTGCAGCGAATTGGCGCGGGGTTTGGCACGCTTGGGCTGGCTTCTGTTCTGGCAGATGGTCCATCGCTGTCGGCCGCGCCCGGTGTGCCGCCACTGGCAGATCCGCTGGCTCCCAGGCTCGCGCACTTTGCTCCAAAGGCAAAGCGGATCATTCAACTCTTCATGCCCGGCGGCCCGTCCCAGGTCGACACCTTCGACTACAAGCCGCAAATCGCCAGATATGCCGGGCAGCGGCCCGGCGAGGTCGACCGGAAATCGCTGCGAAACACCAAAAACGGGCTGTTCCCGTCGCCGTTTGGCTTCAAACAATATGGCGAATCTGGACGCTGGGTCAGCGACATCTTTCCGCACGTGGCTCAATGTGTCGATGACATCTGCTTCATTCATTCGATGCACACGGACATCCCCGAGCATGCCGGGGCGATGATGATGATGAATGTCGGCCATCTGCAGCCGAACCGTCCGAGCCTTGGATCGTGGATGGTTTATGGATTGGGCAGCGAGAATCAGAATCTGCCCGGTTTTGTCGCCATGTCCCCCAGGGCGCAGCCGCGCGGAGGCCTCGCCAATTGGGGCAACAGCTTCCTGCCCGGGGCTTACAGCGGCTGCTACGTGAACATCGCCGAGATGCGGCCGGAATCGGTCCTGCACGACCTGCGCAACCAGTTCGTCTCGCCAGGCAGCCAGCGCCGACAGGCCGATCTGCTGGGGCGGCTCAACCGCCTGCATGCCGACCGGGAACAGCACGAGGCGGGGCTCGAAGCCCGGATTGCCGCCATGGAGATGGCGTTTCGCATGCAGTTCTCGGTTCCGGAAGCCTTCGACGTTTCGGGAGAGACCAAGTCGACACTCGAGCTGTACGGCGACAGCGAGTATGCCAAGGGCTGCCTGCTCGCGCGGCGGTTGATTGAACGCGGCGTGCGCGCTGTTCAACTGTCCCATTCCATCGACGGCTATGACATCGCCTGGGACACCGGTCACGACGACATCCAAGGCGGACATGCACGGTTGGCTAAAGCCTGCGATCAGGGAATCGCCGCGCTGATTGTCGATCTCAAGCAGCGCGGACTATTTGATGAAACGCTGCTGGTCTGGGGCGGCGAGTTTGGCCGGGCACCCACCTCGGAAGGTCAAAAGGGACGTGACCACGACCATTACGGCTACACCGTGTGGCTCGCCGGTGGCGGTGTCAAAGGCGGTATCAGCTACGGAGCCACCGATCAGTTCGGCTGCTCGGCGGTGGAAAACCGCGTGCATGTGCATGACCTGCATGCCACCATCCTGCACCTGATGGGCCTCAACCACGAAAAGCTCACCTACCGGTATTCTGGCCGCGACTATCGTTTGACGGATGTGCATGGCCAGGTGATCCACGACATTATCGCCTGACTTCCCCGTCAATCGGCCAATTTCGCCAGACAGTTCTGGGCCTCCATCGTGGCGCTGCCCGCTGGGGTGGGTGTGTGTCCGCTCCCTCCGAAGTCGAGGACGACTTCTGTATACTCCTCCTAGTTCGCCCGTTCTTTGATCCCCGACATTCCACGGACCACCATGCTCGAACTCAGTCAATTCGCCCGCAACCTGAACGTTGAAACAGCCTTCACGGTGCTGGCGGTGGCCAAGACCCTGAAATCGCAGGGCAAGGATGTGATCGAACTGGAAATCGGCGACAGCCCGTTCCCCAGCACGGCCTCGGCGAAGAGCGCGGGAGAGAAGGCGATTCGTGACGATCAGTCGCACTACTGCCCGTCGCCAGGTCTGCCGGAATTTCGTGCGGCAGCAGCAGAATTGGTCAAGAATGAGTTCAACATTCCGGCCACGGCCGCGAATGTCATTGCCGCACCGGGTGCCAAGGTCTTCCAGCAGTTCTTCTGCGAAGCGTTCCTGAACCCGGGAGACGGCGTGCTGGTGTTCAGCCCGCATTTTCCGACCTTTATTCCCAACATCGAGCGCCGGCAGGCCCGCGCGGTTCTCGCTCCGCTGACCCAGCAGCGGCAGTTCCGTCCCGATCCGGCTGCCATCGAAAAGTTCATGAACACCGACGCCGCGCCGCGGGCGGTGTTTTTGAATTTCCCACACAACCCGACCGGTGGCGTGGCCACCGAACAGGATCTGCGGGATATCGCCGATCTGGTTCGGGGAAAGAACATCGCCATTTTCAGTGATGAGCCCTATTGCCACATGATCTGGCAGGGCCGGCACCGGTCGCTGCTCGAACAGCCAGGCATGCTCGACCAATGCCTGGCCGCCTACACCTTCAGCAAGTCGTACAGCATGAGCGGCTGGCGGCTGGGGTTCGCCGTCTCATCTCCCGATATTGCCAACGCCGTCGGCAAAATGATCAACACGACACTCTCGTGCGTGCCACCAATCGTGCAACTGGCCGGCACCGCGGCACTGCAAAAGGACGTCGTTGAGCGTGATCAGGTGATGGGGCTGTTCCGCGAGAAGGTGCTCCTGCTGGCGAACGGCTTGAACCAGATTCCCGGCGTGCATGCCCTCGACCCGCAGGCGACGTTCTACGTCTTCCCGAATGTCGCCCCGATCTGCAACAAGCTGGGGCTGACGAGCCACGGTTTGGCGATGTACCTGCTGGAAGGAGCCGACGACAAGTTCGGCGTCGCCTGCCTCGGCGGCGAATGCTTCGGCGAGGCCGGCGCGGGATTTCTGCGGTTCAGTTGCGCCGAGCCCAATGAACGTCTCCAGCAGGCCCTGGCCTTCCTGCCTACGGCGTTCGCCCGCACCGACCGCGCGGCAGCCTACGCCGAGAAGCATCCGCACTACCGGCTGAAAGCCCCATATGGCACCGCGTGATTCTTGGTGGCCTCAAAGCAGGCCGCCCCTGAAGCGATGGCTGCGGCGTCAGGGGATTGGCCTGACGCTGCGTGCCAGGCGAATGCCCAACTGCGTGTGCCTCATCTGCCGCGGAATGGAATACGTGGCGGCTTTGATGGGCGAGGAATCCGCATCCAAGACGTGCCAGATTCGCCGCAGGTGGTTGCCAGCGTGGTCGCGTGTCATGGAGAGCGAAGCCGTCACGAAGTGCATGTTCGAGTGCTGCGTGGGCGGCTGGCCTTCGGACGCAATCAGACAAGCCAGTTCGGCCACCTCTGGCAGGCGCTTGCCGCGCATTTCCGCAAACAGGACTGCCTCGTCAAACGAGACCTGCGTCACCGGTGCGCTCTCGTCCAATTTTTTCATGCCGCGTAATTTTAGCGGCAGTTCTTCCATCACCGCCCGGTAGTCGGCAATCGTGACGGGCTTGGGATCCAGCAGGAAGGCCGGCACGTTCCCGCCCAGTTTCAGCATCCCTGAGTCAACAGCGGCGGAGGGCAGCATGATCCTGGGAAGCTCGACAGTGTTGTCGGGACGACGTTTCCAGCGGAGGTGCTGAAGCGCTCCCGTTTGACTGTCATTGTTTGAGGGAACTCGGCGAAAGACTTCATGGAAGGATTCATTGAGCTGCGCCACCACCCGGTAGTCACCGGGTGGCAGATCGATGAATTGTCCTGCCTTGCAGGTGCGGGCCTTCGCCCGGACGATCGCCAGCTCATTGTCCACCGGAACAAAACTCACGGTGGCTCCGGCGGGAACCGTACCGATGACCACCCGCGTGGTCCCGGGGATCAAAAACCAGGTGCCCAGCGCGGCGACGGTCAAACCGCAGGCGGCGACCGCCAGCCAGTGGCGACGGCTCATGCGTGCAGCGTCGACGGGCCGGCAACGGCGCAGATCCTCGGCGAATTCGGCGGCGGTCGCCTGCCGCTGGGCAGGGTCGTGGGAAATGGCCCGCAGGCAGACCGCTTCCAGCCTCCGGTCGACGCCCGCGGACCGCGGAATCATGGGGCGGGTAGCTGGAGCTTCGATGGCGTGGGCCATCGTGGCTTTGGTTCCTGGATAGGGCCGGGTGCCGGTCAGCATCTGGTAGAGAACCACGCCCATGGCGTAAATGTCGAGCCGTGGATCTGCCTCGGCGGTGCCAGTCAGGGCCTCTGGCGGCAGATAGGGCAGCGTCCCGGTAAAACCCTCCTCCGCGCGTCCGGGCTGCCCAACTGGTGCCGCCAGTCCGAAATCGAGCAGATGTGGCTCGCCATTGACGCCCAGAATGATATTGCTGGGTTTGACATCCCGATGGACCAGCCCCTTCAAGTGGGCCTGCTGCAGGGCTTCCGCCAGTTTGATGGTCAGGTCGACGGCCTGGGTGACCGGCAGCGGTCCGCGAGTCAGACGGTTGGAGAGGCTTTCCCCTTCGGCGTATTTCGAAACAACCCAAACCACTCCGTTTTCGCGCAGGACATCCAGCACAGGCACGATCACGGGATGGTCCAGGGCAGCCACGCGGCGGGCCTCTGCAATTGCAAAATCCGCCAAACGGGCCAACGCCTCTGGAGCGCCCTCCTGCGCCAGTGGAATCTTGATGGCGACCAGCCGCTGCAACACCTGGTCGAGGGCCAGGAACACCCGGCCAAACGCCCCTTCCCCCAACTGCTTCCGAAACTGAAACCGTGACGACGCGGGAAATGCTGAACTGTCAGCCGAACGCTGCAGGCACGCATCCTGCACTTCCTGCAGGTGGTGTTGCAGGACAGTGCGGTCCGACACCACGGCCTGCGTCACGAACTCTTCGATTTGTGGCGCCAACCCTCGATTCAAAGCGTCTTCGAATTCGTCGCAAATGCGGTCAATCCGGTACAGCATCTCCAGTTCATCGTCCGCATCGGCATCTCGCATCATTTGCTCCGCGACGTGACGGCTCCGCAAGGCTCGCTTTAGGCGACGCGATGTTCCCAGGTCTTCTGAATGAGATTCAGTTTGCGCCGAATTGTCTTCTCGCTGACCCCACAACGTGCCGCCTGCAATTCGACAGTCTCCCCCTGCATCGTCCGGATGGCGATCTCCCGAAGTCGCGGGTCTTCCAAGCTTTGCAGCAGAACGCCGAGCAGCTCGGCCAGCTCCGCGTTGACATCGACGACTGAGGCTGTGGCCAAGCCGGGCCGGGCATCGAGCGACAGGAAGCGGTTGCGTTTTTCCGCCATCCGGCGGCGGTGGTGCAAAACCTTGTTCTGGGTGATTCGAAACAAAAGCTGCCACAAGTCGCGCCGATGCTGCAGTTGCTCGAATTTTCCGGCTGACGCATTGGTCCACAAGGTCTGAAACACGCGGCTGGCGACATCCTCCTCGTCGGCAATCTTCCGGGAGGAGGACAGCAGTTGCTTGCGGGCCATGGCGACCACAGTCCCGAAATACCGCTCCCAAAGTCGGCTCACAGCCTCATGGTCGCCAGATTTCAGATGCTGGATCCACTCGGTGACCGATGCGTCACAGGAAAAATCTGGCAGGGTCTCTTCTGTGTCAATGCCGCGCATTGCCAGACGAATTCCGTAAGTGGTTGCTGGTTGAGAGGAACTGGTAAGTGAACCCCGGCAGTATCTCAGGCGGGCCGGGTTTCGGGAATGGGTTTTTTCGGCAGATTTCAAAAATCCGCGCGCTGAGCCGGAAATTGTTGTCCAAAACCGGGGGGTTGACGGAAGTCTTAGTTGCAGAGCACCTCACTTTGGGAATGCGGGCTTCAAGATGAGCGAAACGAGTTCCTGAACGCCCGGAAGCGAAGTGCGGTTGTCAATTTTCACGCCGAGATTTTTGCAGGCCATGGCAAAAACGTACCGAGTCCATCCCGCGATCGGTGTCGCCCGCGTGGGCGACGGCGCATTGGAACATTACCGTGTCGGTCCCGAAGTTCCGGGTGCGGTGATCCATCGGGACGGTCGTTTCCGTGACGAACACAGCCACATCCCGCGGCAGGGAGCACGGTTTCGAGTGTTCGAATACGACTCGGAACAACCACTGGCCCAGCCGCGTGAAGTGCGCATTGACACGACCGTGGCGCGGATCGAATGGACAGTGCATCTGGCCAATGCCAAAGCGGCGGCAGTCGCGTTCGATGCGCGGTCGCCATCCGGCACGAGTTCGGAAGGACGCCTGCGGAATGCGGAAATCACCGGTCCCGACCGCTCACAACGCCTGGTGATTGACCCCGGACCACGCACTTTGGCCGGGGCTGGAAAAGTTTCGTTCACGCGAGGCTCGGGTGGCAACTCCCCAGAGGCCTGGCCTGGTCCGTTTGCCGACGGCTCGGGGATCACCAGTCTGGGGGCCATGTTCTGCGATCCGACCGGGCGGATGACGGTGGTTGGAGGAGAGGGCCGCGCGGGATCGATCAGCGGCTCTGAACTCTGCCACATGGCGAACAATGACGGCTGGTTTGATGACACGGCTGATGGGCCGGTGAATGCCCGGGTGGTGTTCGCCGATGGACGTGTCGTCCGAGCCGCCGGGGCCTGGGTCATTGTCGCTCCGCCACGTTATGCGCCGGGGTTGCGGAGCCTGGTCACACTGTGGGATGTGCTGGAAGACGGCGCCGTGCGGCACCACCGTCTGCGGCCAGAACTGTTCGATTCCGAGACGCAAACCTTTCGGCCGGATTACCGGCCGTCGTTCGTCGGCGAAATTTATCCGGTGTTAAAGGCGGCCACGGATTACGGCTGGGTCAATTCGTCCGCGGCGGGACGGCACCAGTGGGACTACCCGGCCCTGGCCCAAAACCCGTTCCCCTCCACTTGCCCTTATTGCTGGTCACCGCGGCAGATCTTTAAACGAATTCGTCCGCCTCACGAGTGGAACAATGCCGATTCCACCGGCATGCCATTTCTCTGGGGAGATGCCGGGCGGGACAGCTATCACACGCTCACCCCCCTGCAACATCACCTCCTCAAACAATGGAGCACCGGGCAGTTCACTTCCGACTGGCCGCCTTACGCGGCCGAGATGAGCAGCCAGATCACGGCCCGCGGGCTGGATCTGGCGGCACTTCAGAATTGTGCCGGCGGCGCGTTCCATCCCGGTTTTGAGGTCAGCCGGATCGTCCGGAACCCCAACCTCATGAGCCCGTCCGACCCGCTCCGCATCCGTCATGCGGACGACCGCGAGGGGGCGGTTCCTGGCCTGCAGCCCGGTGGGCTGACCGCACATCTGGCCGTCCCCTGGCAGGTCACGCTATTTCACGGCGGCAATTATTGGTGGCCAACACATCGCCCCAATCAGGTGCGTCGGAACGCCAATGGTCCCCTGATGGAGGAATGGGCGCGCGGCATCCACAGCCGGGAGGAAATGCTGGACGGATGGCGCGGCCTGGGGTTTGTGAAGGCCGCGTCCACCGCTTCACAGCGGTTGTTCCTGGAAGACGAACGGCTCCTGCCAGATGCGGATTGACGCGTCCGTTCAAACCACAGCAAGACCAGGAGGTGGCGGGCGTCTTCCCAGTCCTGGCCCCGGAGGATGACGGAGGCCGCGAGCCACATGGTTCCGGCAGCGGCTGGGCGCAGGCATCCACGAATTTGGCGGCAAGACCCCTACAACCGGACGCGACGCCGCGAATTTCTCGCATTCGCAGCGTCTGAATTTTCGATGGGCGATTTGACGCACCGGCAGGACGACGTAGGGTTTTCCCAGATTCTGTGAAACCTTGCTGCAATTGAGTCCGTTGCCACTCCCGGGAGCCGCCCCGAAGATGCTTGCCAGCGACCTTGCCAAACTCGAGCAGATACTCCCGGACGCCGGCGTCCAGCCCGCGCACCCGATGGAGACATCACGCGTTCTGGTTGGCTTGATGCAGCTTGCCCGCGGAGGCTGGGGCGAGAGCCCCTTGCTGCCGCACGACAACGACCTTGTGGAAGTGATTTCCCCCCGCGTCCTGCGGAACCTGTTGTCCGCCGTCCAGTTTCGCGATCCCGCCACCATGCGGCATTCCCGCCGTGTCGCGGAACTGGGGGTCGGCGTGGCTCAGACCCTGGGGTGGGAAGGCAAGCACCTGCAGATTCTCGAAGTCGCCGCGCTGCTGCATGACATTGGAAAAATCGGCGTTCCAGACAACATCCTGTTCAAACCTGGCGCATTGAACCCCGACGAAGCCGAACTGATGTCGCTGCATCACAGCATCGGCTACGACGTGCTCCAGGCCTGTCATGTCGACAAGGAAGTTTTGAACATTGTCGGGCATGCCCGCGACACCCTGGGGGCCGGCGGCGCGGATGGCAGGCTGATGGCGGTGCCGATGGGATCGCGCATCCTGGCCGTCAGCGATGCCTACGAATCTCTGCGGACAGACCAGTCCTACCGCAAGGGCCGGTCGCACGACGATGCGATCCGCGTGCTGATGTCCAAGGCGGGCACACAGTTCGACGGCAACATCGTCTCCGCGCTTGACCGCTGGATGCGCGAATCTGGCCATCAGACGCCGGACTTCGAACCGGATTCGGATTCCGGCTCCAACGACCAGTCGGCCTTCGGCTGCTTCCACTCGCCACATGCGGCGGATGCCCTGCAGTCGAGCACATTGTGCCACATCTTTTCTTACCTTTATTTTCTCGAAAGCCTGTACGACGGGTTTTACATTGTCGATTCCGACTTGAAGGTGGTTGTCTGGAATCCGGGGATTGAGACGCTTCTCGGCAAAAGTGTCAGCGAGATGCTTTACCATCCGTGGAGCGCCCGCGAACTGCAGTATGCCGACGAGAACGGCAACCCCATCGACGAAGACAAGTGCCCCCTGCGGCAGGTGCTGCAGACCGGCCGGGCCATGAACATCTACGGCCAGGTCGTAACGGCCGACGGCCAGTTTCTGAACGTGGAAATCCAGACGGTCCCGCTGCTGGATGCCCAGGGGCGGCTGCACGGCGTCGCCGAGATTCTCCGCGACCGCAGCCGGGTGGCGCACAAACCCCAGGACTACCGCGATTTGAAGCTGGCCGCCACGCGGGATGCCCTGACGGGCGTGGCCAACCGCGGAGAGCTGGAGGCACAGTTGACGCTGCTGCTGGCGGAAACATCCCGCCTGGAGTGGCGCGAACCATTCAGCCTGATTTTCATGGATGTCGACCACTTCAAGCAGATCAACGACAATTACGACCACGTCGTCGGCGACAAGGTGCTGATCGAGGTGGCCCGGCTGGTACAGCGGGAAACCTACTCTGCCGAAATCATTGGCCGCTACGGCGGCGAGGAATTCGTCGTCCTCTGTCCCGAAACCTCCAAGGAACAGGCCGTCAACCGGGCAAACCGCATCCGTGTGGCCCTGAGCCGCGTGAAGATTCCGGACTTGAAGGGCCGGGTGGTGACAGCCTCCTTCGGTGTGACCGAGGCTGTGCCGGGCGACACGCTGGAGAGCCTGTTCCGCCGGTCGGACAAGGCCCTGTATACGGCCAAACGGACGGGACGAAACCGCACCTGCTCGATCACGGCGGAAGAAATGGCCGCCCTGAGTGCCAAGCCTGCTCCAGTCATCGCTCCCAAATCAGTTGATTTTGTCATGTGTGCCGGCTTCGCGGCCTGCATTCCGTTGGACATGGTGGTCCACAAGCTGGGCGGCTTTGTGCGGGACGAACATGCGAAGATCGTCTCCGTCGACTCCAACCGGGCGGTGCTCACGTCGGGTTCCGCCGGCTTCTTTGGCGGCTGGGGCTCAACGGATTGTTCGCAGCCGGTGCAATTGGAGATACTGTTCGGCCAGGAACAACTCCCCAAGGAAAGTCAGGGGGCCATGTCCCGCAACGGCTTTGTGCAGGTGACTGCCAAGGTGACCCCGCTGGGACGCATTCGCAGCCGCGATCTGTTTGACGCCCGCGCCCGCCGCCTGCTGAAACGCCTGTGCGCGTTCTTCGCGGCGGAACTACACATCAACTAAACCGGCACGGGCTACGCAGGTTGACGCGACGGGAGGGCCTCAGCTCCTGCTGAGCCGCGGTCAACAGTGGACGATGGTTTCACGGGCCCTTTTCGCCCGCGAAAATCCGCCAAATCGTACCGGGAACTCGGATATTCCTTAGCACGTGGCAGGAACAAGTGTCGCAATCCGTGCCAAGTCAGCCGATTCGCGTCAATTCGCGTTCATTCGCGGTTCCAGCAATTCAACTGACCGCCATCGGCCATGAGATCCGCGGGGAGAAACCGCGACTGAACGCGAATTGACGCGAATAAAGGCTGTTGATTCGGCTGCCGGTTCAGAGGTGAGTTCACCGTGGCTCAGCAGGAGCTGGAGCCCTCGTGCGCTTGCACGTTTGTTGAATCGGCGGGTGAAAGTCCCAGCCAGGAGGTTTAAGTTTGATCCTGTAGTCGACCGCAACTGCGTCGCCGTGAGGCGGGGTGGGGAGCAGCGGGAGATGATTGACC